>JAEXOR010000011.1 GCA_023439185.1 Bacillota bacterium
CCGCCGCCACTGGTCGTCCATTTATCGAACCGGTAGCCGGAGGAAGGCGAAGCGGAAATGCTGATAACCGTACCGGCCTCGTAGTTGCCGCCGGCTCCGCTGGTAATGTTGCCGCCCGCGTCTGCCGTGATGGTCAGGGAATACGTAGCCGCTTGTACGGTTACGGTCGCCGTTACCCTCAATTCTGTCGCGGATATTGTTTGTTCCACGCCCGCTGGCAGATCAAACGTTCCGGCAGCAGTATAATTTCCCGGCGTATTGCCGGTGTAGTCTGTGATTGTCCAGTTGAGCGCTGCGGTATGCGTTTGGCCATTGTCGTCCTCAACCGTTGCAGTTCCCGGCAAAGCGGCAAGAGCCTGCGATAATGTTGTGCCGTAAGGAACTGTTATACTGCCCACCGGGCTGATGCTTTTTAACTCGTAACCAATAAGATATTGAGGAAAGCTTGCGTTCTGCATGCCCACCATGTTTGTAAGAACAGGCAGGCTTCCTTCCGCATAGTTCCAGGCGTCATTACCGCCGCTGTCCTTTGCCTCAATGAACGGCGTCCACGTTTCTTCCAGGCGCATTTGCACATAACGCAGGGAAATTCCGTTGTTATAATCATCCGCGCCGCCCGCTATGGGAGCGTTGCCGTTTACCGGCATAAATACCCATGCCATATTGCCGGATATGGTTGCGCCCGAGTCTGCGGTTCCAACGACGCGCCCCACAAAATCACTTCCGTCCACAGACGGGTTGAGCGCTCTGTTATCTTTTATAATGCCATTGGTCCATCCTGCTATGCCGCCGATGTTCTTCCCGCTCCCGGTGACCGGGCTTGTGCTGTAGCAGCTTTCAAGCGAGCCGTCGGTAACGCTTCCTGCGACGCCGCCGACCGCCCA
The DNA here is from genome assembly GCA_023439185.1 of Bacillota bacterium. Taxonomy (GTDB): domain Bacteria; phylum Bacillota; class Desulfotomaculia; order Desulfotomaculales; family Desulfallaceae; genus BRH-c8a. The sequence goes on from JAEXOR010000011.1 coordinate 885, forward strand.
CGCGCCTTCCACCGTACCTGTGCTGTGGCAATTTTTCATTGTGCTTTCAAAAACTTCTCCGGAAACGCCGCCAACGAAGTCCCTTCCGCTGACATCCCCGGTGCTGTAGCAATTTTCAAGGAGTATCCCTGTGTAAATGGCTCCCGAAAACCCTCCGACGGAATTGTTGCCGCTGACGTCTCCTGTGCTATGGCAGTGTTTTACAACGATTTCGTCGTCTATGTAGTCCTTGAAGATAAACCCCGCAAAGCCGCCGGTGCACGAGTAGTATTCTGTCGACAGGTTGACAACCGTCCCGGTGCTGTAGCAATTTGCGATGATGATGTCCGGACGATAAACATCCCCGACGAAGCCGCCCACATTGGAACATGCTGTGGTTGCCCCCAAGTACACACGTCGGCAGTACTGAAGCTGTTGGTGACCACCCCTTGATTCGACACGTTCCCTACAAAACCGCCCAGTACCGGACCGCTGGGCGGGTCTTCAACGCTGACACTGCCGCCGCTGCTGCACCGGTCAATCACGCCACCGGGCTTTCCGTAAACTTTATGGTTGCAGCCGGCCAGCCCTCCCAACTCTCTGGAACCCTTGCCGCTTACAGTGGCCATACTATGGCTTTGGTTCACAAAGCCAAAATTCATTCCGACAAGGCCGCCAACCGTCGCGAGATTTCCACCCATAACTTCGGCTTCCACTTCGCAATTGTTGATACTACCATAGTTCGACCCGACAAGGCCGCCAACGTTTCTTCCGCCAATGACTTCAGCTTCAACTTCGCAATTGCTGATAGTGCCGCGATTGTAGCCTGCCAGGCTTCCTACATTCGCGCTCGTTCCCGATGTGTGCGTTGCTTGAATGCTGGCATTTTCCAGCGTGATATTACTCAGCCTGCCTTCGTCCCCCACCATGCCGAATAATCCCAGATAATTTACCGTATCCGTCTCGATGGTCAGGTTTGAAATCGTATGACCGCCACCGTCATAGCTGCCGGTGAATCGGTTGGTAATTGGAACATTAATCCCGATGGGCGTCCAGTCGACGCCCGACAGGTTGATGTCCGCTGTCTGGATGAAGTAATCGTCCCAATACACGCTGTAAACCACGGAACTGACAGCCGCCAGATCATCCGCCGTGGCGATTATGAACGGATTGCCCGCCGTACCGGCGCCGTCCCAGGGGGCGCCGTCCGCCAGAGCCGGCGCGGGAAGGCCCGTAACACCCGCCATGCCCGTAATCAGGCAAAGCAACAGCATCAGGGGCGTTATTTTCCGCAACAAATTTTTCACTATTTTCATCCTCCTGTGATCAAATATCCGGCATTCCGGGTACATGCTGCAATCACCCTCCTTTCCGCAATCCCAATACGATCTTTACTATTTCAACGATGCCGTCGGGGTCGAAGGGCTTGGTCAGATACATATCCGCGCCGACGTCCGCGCCTTTTTGAATGTCGCCGTCATGCCCCCTGGCGGTCAGCATTGTAATGCACACCCTGTGCAGGCCCAGTTCCTGTTTGACCTTGCGGCAGACCTCAAAACCGTCCATTCCCGGCATCATTACATCCAGAAAGACGAGTTTGGGCCTCTTGGAGCGGATGAGTTCCAGGGCCGTTTCGCCGTTAGCGGCTTCCAGCAGTTCGACGCCGGCGTACAAAAAATCCTCAAGGGTTTGCCGCAAAAGGAGTCTGATATTCGGCTCATCGTCCACAATCAATATTCTCAGCATTTTACCAGCCCCTTTCGTATTGAAGCCTGTTCCTGCGCGCGAGCAGTTGTTTTTGATTGATAAACTGTACGATTTTATCCTGCTGCGGCCGCAGCTCTATTTTATCGCCACGAATTATCTGGGATATTTCCATAAACAACAGACCTCCTGTGGATCAATTCTGCCATTACTGTACTGCATTTTGAAAAACGGCGCATTGACACTTTTAAGATCAGGAGAAAAAAAATAATTTTTTTGCAAAAAAAATAAACCCGCCGTTAAGCGGGTTTTTGCCGGAATGTTCAATTGGTCGAAATACGCAAGCAAAGCTTTGTATCATTTCGTGTCTTTATAAAACAGCCGCATAACCATGGAAATGGTTATACGGCTGTTTGTCTTAATGCAGGAAGAACGAGTGGGCGGCGTTGTTTACCACCTCGGACAGCGGTCCGGGGTAAACGCCGATGACCAGGGTCACGATCATGGTCACAATCAGCGTTACCGCCACCGGGCTGGATACGCTGATGGGCGACGGGTCCACAGGCTCGTCGCGGTACATCACCAGTGCCACGCGCAGGTAGTAGTAGACCGATACCATGCTCATAATCAGGCCGATGAACACCAGCCACAGGTAACCGTCCACGATGGTCTTGAACAAATAGAATTTACCCACGAAACCGGCCAGGGGCGGGATGCCCGCCATGCTCAGCAGGGCCACCAGCATTACCGCCGCCATCAGCGGGGAGCGCTGGCTCAAACCGGCATAGTCTTTCAGCTCGTCGCTGCCGGTGACATTGTAGAAATACGCCGCCACTGTGAAGGCGCCCGCCGTGGCGAACACGTACAGGAAGGCGTAAAACATGACGCCCTTGATGCCGGCCTCCGACGCGGTGACCATGCCGACCATGATATAACCGGCCTGGGCGATACTGGAGTATGCCAGAAGCCGCTTGATATTGGTCTGGGGAATGGCCACCAGGTTGCCGACGATGATAGTGACACCGGCCATAATGGCGATCACCATAGCCCAGTTTTCCCATACGCCCGGCAGGGCGGTAATGAACAGCCGCAGGATGACGGCGAAGGAGGCCGCCTTGGAACCCATGGCCAGGAACGACGTTACCGGCGTGGGCGCTCCTTCGTAAACGTCCGGCGACCACATGTGGAAGGGCACCATTGAGATTTTAAAACCAAGGCCGGCGATGATCAGCACCAGGGCCAGCACCAGGGCCGGTGAAACTTGCTGCATGGCGACGATCCGGCCGATATCCAGCATAATTACGCTGCCGGTCAGACCGTAAACCAGGCTGAGGCCGTACAGCAGCACCGCGGAACTCATGCCCGCCAGCAGGACATACTTCATACCGGCTTCCACTGATTTATTATCGGTCTTGCGCAGACAGGCCAGGACCACAAAGGCGATGGTCATCAGCTCCAGGCCCAGGTACAGGGTGATCAGGTCGCCCGTCGAGGCCATCACCATCATGCCCAGGGTGGCAAAGACGGTCAGGCTGTAATACTCGGCCTGGTTGCCCACGCTGTCCACGTAGCGCATGCTGCCCAGGATTACCAGGGCGGCGGCCACCATAAAGGTGATTTTCCAGAACAGGGCGTAGTTGTCCAGCAGGTACATGCCTTCCAGCAGCTCACCGCTCTGGCCCCACATGGTCAAGGCTGCGCCGGCGATGCCCATCAGACCCAGGAAAGCGACCCAGCCCAGACCTTTGCGGGCGTTTTTAGGTGAGATAATCCCCAGGATCAGGATGGCCAAACCCAGGGCGGCCACCAGTATTTCCAGGGTCAGCGCCGACGGGTTAACGGGCATTGAGAAGTCAAATGGCGTCATTTAGAACTTCCCCCCTAACTGAAGCGCGTCGCTGATTGCCGCGTGCAGGGGCACGACGCCGCTGTTAATCATGTCGAACAACAGGGACGGGAGAAAACCGCCCACTACCAGTACTGTGCCCAGCACTATCAGAGGCACCATTTCCGGACCCCGGATATCCTTGAGGTGGTCATACTCCGCCCGAGGCGGGCCGAACAGCGTGTTGGCTCCGGCGCGCAGCACGTACAGCGCGGTAATGATGATCCCGGCGATACCGATCACCGCCAGGCCGCCGTATACATCAAAGGCGCCGATAAAGATGGTGAATTCCGGAATGAAGCTGATCAGGCCGGGCAGTCCCAGCGACGCCATGGCCGCCATCATGAAGCCCACCGCCAGGCGCGGGGTCTGGCGGGCCAGACCGCCCATGTCGGGAATCCAACGGGTATGCGTCTTCTCGTAGATAAATCCGATCATGGAGAAGAACAGGGCCGCCATCACACCGTGGGCGAACATGTTGGCCACGGCGCCGTTCAGGCCGATTACGTTCAGGCAGGCCACGGCCAGGATGACGTAACCCATGTGGCTGACGCTGGAATAACCAACGACGTATTTCAGGTCTTTTTGCGCCAGGGCGCCGAATGCCGCGTAAGCAACTCCGGCAACGCCCAGCACCGCCATGTAGGGCGCCCAAAAGGCCGCGCCTGCCGGCAGCATGTAGACAGCGATTTTAACCAGGCCGTAACCGCCGATTTTTTTCAGCACCCCGGCGTGGATCATACTGACCGCGGTGGGAGCGCCGGCGTAGCCGTCGGGCGACCAGGAGTGGAACGGCCACATGGAAATCAGTGAACCAAACCCCAGCAGCATCAACCCGAACAGCCAGATCTGGTCGAAACGGGACAACTGCTGCGCCACTTCCGCCAGGCCGGTAAAGCTCATATCCGGCACTCCGGTCATGGCGGCGGTCTTTACAAACAGCGCGATGACGCCCACCAGCAGGAAAGCGCTACCGATTAACAGGTAGATGGTCAGCTTCATACCGGCGTATTCCTTGGTCACGCGCTTGGAACTGCCCCAGATCACCACCATGATGTAGATGGGGATGACCACAACTTCATAGAACAACAGGAAGATGAACAGGTCGTGGGCGATAAATGTGCCCATGACGCCGGCAATCAGGAGCAGCAGCAGGATGAAGAACTCCCTGGGCCGGTTGTTGACGTTCCAGGAGGCGAACACCGCCGAGAAGCCAATCAGGTTGGTCAACAGCAGCATGGGCAGGCTGATACCGTCCGCGGCCAGTAAAAAGGTGACGCCTAAATCCTGAATCCAGGGTATTTGCATCACGAACTGCAATCCGCCCACGCTTTTGTCATAGGTGAAGTAAGCGTACAGGCTCAGGACCAGGGATACAAAGGTGCCCATGGCGGCAACGCTCTTGATGGTCAGTTTTTCTTCCTTGGGCACGAACACCAGCACCAAGGCCGCGGCTATGGGAGCCAGCAATATGGTCAGCAGGATTGGAAAGTCCATCTATTTCACACCTCCCAGAACCAGGCTGAAGGCCGACGGACCAGTGAAGGTCACCAGCACGGCCACCGCCAGCACACCCAGGAAGAAGATCAGGGCGTAACTCTGCAGCCGGCCGGTTTGGAACACCCGCAGGCCGTCGCCGGAGGACTTGGTGATGGTGCCGATGCCGTTGACGATTCCGTCCACCACGTAAATGTCAAACAGGTAGAACACCCTGGCGGTTCCGTCCACCAGCGCATGGTTGAACCACAGGTAAAGCTCGTCGATATAGTATTTGTTGTACAGCATCCGGTACACCGGGCCGAACCATTCGGCCATTTTGCGGGCCCGTTTCTTTTGGGCGTCCTTCAGGTACATGGTGTAAGCCAGGTATATGCCGCCGCCGGCCAGCACGATGGATAAAAGCATGACGCCGTAATTGGCGGCCGCGTGATGCGGATGCCCGAAGTAAATCCACTCGGCCCACAGGTTGTGCCAGGGAGTGCCGAGCCAGCCGGCGCCGACGGCGCCCACGGCCAGGACGATCAGAGGCACGGTCATGGTCCACGGGGACTCGTGGGGATGGTTCTCGGGTTTTTCATCGCCGAAGAAGGCCAGGAAAATCATCCGCCACATGTAGAACGCGGTTAAAAACGCGGTTAAGGCCGCCATGGCGAACAGCACATAGTGCCCTTCGGCCAGGGTGGACACCAGAATTTCATCCTTGCTCCAGAAACCCGCGAAGGGCGGGATACCGGCGATGGCCAGGCCGCCGATGACAAATGTCCAGCCGGTGATGGGCATCTTCTTGATCAGGCCGCCCATCTCCCATACGTCGGCTTTGTGGTGCAGGGCGTGCAGCACGCTGCCGGCGGCCAGGAACATCAGGGCCTTGAAGAAGGCGTGGGTCCACAGGTGGAACATACTGGCGGTCAGGCTGCCCACACCCAGGGCCAGCATCATGTAGCCCAACTGGCTGACGGTGGAGTAAGCCAGAATGCGTTTAATCTCCCTTTGGGTCAGGGCGATGGTGGCGGCAAACAGCGCTGTAAACGCGCCGGTGACTGCCACCAGTTGCATGGCCGATTCAACCTCGTGGAACAGGAACATGGTCCGGCCCACCAGGTAAACACCGGCCACCACCATGGTGGCGGCGTGGATCAGCGCGCTGACCGGGGTGGGGCCTTCCATGGCGTCCGGCAGCCACACGTGCAGCGGGAATTGGCCGGATTTACCGATGGGGCCGATAAACACCAGCACCGCAATCAGGGTCAGCATGCCCATGGTGGTGTACTCTTCAAAGTGATGAATCTTCTCACCCAGCTCCACCAGGTTCAGGGTGCCGAAGGTAATCTGCAGGGCCAGCAGGCCCAGCAATAGTCCGAAGTCCGCCACCCGGCAGGTAACGAAGGCTTTTTTGGCTGCTTCCCGGGCGGATATCTTATGGGTATAGAATCCGATTAGCAGGTAGGAACACAAGCCCACCAGTTCCCAGGCGATGAACATCTGCAGCAGGTTGCTGGAGATGACCAGCAGCAGCATGGAAGCGCCGAACAGGGACAGATAGGAAAAGAACACCGAGAAACCTGGGTCTCCCTTCATGTAGCCCACTGAATAGAGGAAAATAAAAGTCGATATGAACGAGACCATGAACATCATCATGGCCGATACCGGGTCCAGCTGTACCCCCACCTGCACCAGCAGGCTGTCGGTGACCCCGGGGATACCCAGGGACAGCCACTTGGCAGCATAGACCAGCGGTTTTTCAGCATACTCATGGTTGGTAAATATTCCGTACGCCGCAAAGCTGGCGATAACACAGGATGTGGCCATAGCGCCCACCGCGATCACCGCGCTGAGCTTTTCAAACGGCCTGGTCAGAAATACTATCACCAAAAATGCCAGGGCGGGAAGGAGCGGTACCAACCATGCATGCATCATCGCGAATTCAACAAGCATTATCCAAAGCACCTACCTTCACTCATGAGAATCCTACCACTTCAGCCAGTCGAAGTTGTCCAAATCCACGTTCAGCCTGTTGCGGTAGATGGCGATGATGATGGCCAGTCCCACACCCACTTCAGCGGCCGCCACGGTGATGACGAAAATGGAAAAAATCTGGCCGGTGAAATCCAACGGGGTGACGTATTTGCTGAAGGCCACCAAATTAATATTTACCGCGTTCAGCATTAATTCGATGCAGATTAACACAGCCACGGCATTACGTTTGGTAAACACACCGAAAAGACCGATGCTGAAAAGGAGCGCTGAAAGCACCACGTAATGGGTGAGACTAATTGTCAGTTCCGGCATTGGTCTCCACCTCCTCATCCCTGGCCAGCACAATGGCGCCCACCAGTGCCACCAGCAGGAGCAGCGCGGCCACTTCAAACGGGATCACGTATTTGCTCAGCAACAGCTCGCCGATGGCATCGACAGTGTTTGCAGGCACCGCGTCCGCGGCCACCATGTCCGTCCAGGCGGTACGGCCGGCAAAGATGGCGCCAAATGCCACCGTCAGGGCGGTCAAGCCGGCGCCGGCCATGATTTGCCGGTTAAACAGGTTGGTTTCTTTCATCTCCGTGCGCTGGATGACCATGATACCGAATACCACCATGATGCATACCGCGCCGGCGTACACAAGCACCTGCACCGCGGCGAGGAAATCGGCGTCCAGCAGGAGAAACAGGCCGGCCATGGCTATAAAAGTTACAGCCAGGAACAACACGGAGTGCATGATATTGCGCATAAATACCACCAGAGTGGCCGCTCCCAGGATGGTAGCCGCCAGTCCGTAGAATGCCGCTACAGAGTAGATACTGGTCTCCATCTGTTACTGACCCTCCTTAGCGGGAGCTTCAGCAGAGGCTGCTGCTTCAGAATCGGCAGCCGCGGGCTTGGGAGCCTGTCCGGCAGCTTTATTTCCCTCAGCTTTGGCCTTCGGCTTGGGCTTCTCCGCGCCGTCCTCCGGCTCCTCTTCGGGTTCAGCGGGGGCTTCCCGCCTTACCAGTACCAGGGGTATGTCTTTATAGAAGTACTGGTTCATATTGAAGTCCCGGGAAAAGTGAAGCGCATCCTTATTGCATGATTCCACGCACAGCCCGCAATATAGGCAGTACTGGATATTCATCACATAATCGGTCAGGTACTGTTTTTTGCCGACCTTCTGCTTGTTCAGCGTGATCACCCGGTTGGGACAGGCATTGGCGCATAAGCTGCAGGCGATGCACTTGTCGACGTCCAGGGTAAACTTGCCGTGAAAGCGTTCCGGCGTCGGATGCAGCTTATCCGGGTACTCAACGGTTAATTTTTTGGCCCAAAATTCTTTCCAGGTTATCTGCATTCCCTTGACTAAACCTTTTCCAAACATGCCATCACCACCCTATCGCCCGGTAAATGTACATCCCGATACCGGTCACGAAGATATTGGCCAGGGAAAGGGGCACCAGTACTTTCCAGCCGAAACCCATTAATTGGTCCACCCTGATCCGGGGGAATGTCCACCTGAACCACATGACTACAAAAATCAAGGCGTACATTTTGAGGAAGAACCAGACCCAGGAAGGAATGAAGGTCAGGCCCAGCGGCGCGTGCCAGCCGCCGAGAAACACGATGGTGGTCACAGCGCAGATCACCATAATGTTGGCATATTCGGCCAGGAAGAACATTGCAAAGGCCATGCCGCCGTATTCGGTGTAGGGGCCGGCGATAATCTCCGACTCACCTTCCACCAGGCAGAATGGGGTCCGGTTGGTTTCCGCCACCGCTGCAATGAAGTAAATCAAAAAGGCGATGGGCTGGGTAAAAATGAACCATACGCTATCTTGGGCGGCGATGATGTCGGACATTTTCAGGCTGCCCACAATCATGATTACACCCAGCAGCGACAATATCAGCGGTAATTCATAACTGACCATCTGAGCCACCACACGCATGCTGCCCACCAGGGAGTACTTGTTATTGGACGACCAGCCGGCCATCCAGAAGAACAATGTGGACACCGAAGCTATCGCGAGCAGGTAAAACAGCCCGATATTCATATCCAGGGCCGCCATGTTTTTTCCTAAAGGGATTACCGCGAAAACCATCAAAGTCGGCACGAAAATCAGCACTGGCGCCAGTAAAAACACCACCAGGTCCACATTCTTGGGAATGACGATTTCCTTGCAAAGCAGCTTGCCGATATCACAGGTGGTTTGCAGTAAACCTTTGGGACCAACACGGTTGGGGCCTATGCGGGCCTGCATGTAGGCAGCGATCTTGCGCTCCATGTAAACCAGCCACAGAGCATTGATCAAAATAAATACCAGGATAGCCACCAGCTTGACCAGAAAAACTATCGACTCGGCAATTTCGTTAGGCAAAAAACCGATACCGCCGAGCAGAGATCTGAGCCAGTCGGCCACGCCTACAAATAAATTTTCCATGACTCTTCTCCCCTATGATCCCGTATTTGCTAACAGTCCACTTCGCCAAGCACAATATCAATGCTGCCCAGGATGGCCACCAGGTCCGCGATTAATACCCCGCGCACCATTTCATCCAGGTAGCCCAGGTTGATAAACGACGGACGGCGCACATGCACCCGGTACGGCTTGTTGCTGCCGTCACTGACGACGTAGTATCCGATAATGCCCTTGGAAGTTTCAATTTCCTCGTAAACTTCGCCTTTAGGCGGCTTGAGGACTTTGGGCACTTTGCCCATGACGGGACCGTCCACTTCCTTGATTTGTTCAATGGCTTGCTTGATAATCCGCACGGACTGTTCCATTTCGCGCACCCGGCAGTAGAACCGGTCAAAGCAGTCGCCGTTGGTTCCCAGCGGGACTTCAAAGTCAAACCGGTCGTAAATACTGTACGGCCTGTTCTTGCGCAGGTCGTAGTTTACGCCGCTGGCGCGCAGCACCGGGCCGCTTAAACTGTAATTGACGGCGGTTTCCGGAGTTAATTGGCCCACAAACTTGGTCCGGGCCTGGAATATTTCGTTGCCCGTAATCAGGCCGTTGTACTCTTCTATATAGCCCGGCATTTCATCCATCAGCCGGTCGACCTTTTCCAGCCAGCCTTCGGGGACGTCGTCAGCCACGCCGCCGATACGGGCGTAACTAAGGGTCATCCGGGAACCGGTCAGTTCCTCCAGCAGGTCCATCATTTTTTCCCGTTCACGGAAACAAAGCAGGAACCCGGTAAACCCGCCGATATCCAGCGCATACACGCCGGTGCCCAGCACGTGGCTGGTCAAACGGGATAATTCGCCGGAAATAATCCGCAAGTATTCGGCCCTTTCCGGTACCTCGATATCCATCAGCTTTTCCACCGCTTGCACGTAGCCCAGGTTCTGCAGCATGGCCGCCAGGTAATCCATCCTGTCGGTGTAGGGGATCACCTGGGTGTAAGTGCGGGCTTCAGCCAGCTTTTCAATACCCCGGTGCAGGTAGCCGCATACCGGTTCCGCCTGGACGATTTTTTCACCGTCCAGGGTGAGTATGACCTGGAAGACGCCGTGGGTGGCCGGGTGCTGTGGACCAAAATTCAGACAGTATTCTTGCGTCTTTAACATTGGCTACACCTCTTCTAGTCCCTAAAAGGGTTACTCCCTGACGCTTTCCCACTGAAAGTCTTTGCGCAGCGGGTGCCCGTCGAACTTGTCGTCCAGCAGGATACGCTTCAGGTTGGGATGGCCGGTGAAAACGATGCCCATCAGGTCGTAAATTTCCCGTTCCTGCCAGTTGGCTCCGCCCCAAATGGGGAACATGGACGGTATTTCGGGGTTGTCCCTGTCAACGCCGGCTTTGACCATCACCGTATAACCACGGCAAATTGAATTGAGATTATAAATCATTTCGAATTTGCTTTCCTCGGGATAGTCAACCGCCGTTTCGTTGGTCAGAAAATCCAGCGCAAATTCATTCTTCAATCCCCGCATCAGTTCCACAAGCTTATCGACCGGAACAATTACGGTTTGTTGCTCGTCGACCTCAACATAGGGAAACTTTTGCCTGATCTCCTCCACAGGTGCTTTAACTATCTCTTTCATTGCCCGGTCACCACCTTGCGCTTTTGAAGGATTTTATCCTTCAGCATCAGGAATCCTTCCAGCACGGCGTCCGGCCGGGGCGGGCAGCCGGGCACGTACACGTCCACCGGCACAACCTTGTTGGCGCCGGGGATCACATAATAGGAATCCACGAAGGGGCCGCCGGAAATGGCGCAGCTGCCTACAGCGATACACCATTTGGGTTCCGCCATCTGTTCCCACAAGCGCAAAACAAAGGGCGCTGATTTTTTGGTGATCGTGCCGGCCACTACCATCACGTCGGCCTGACGGACGGTGCCGCGCATAACCTCGTATCCGAAACGGGAAAGGTCGTAGCGCGGTCCGTTTGCACCCATCAGCGCCTCAATGGCGCAGCAGGCCAAACCAAATCCCAGGGGCCAAATGGAGTGCGCCCGGGCCATGTTCAGGATCTTTTCCAGCGGAGCGGCCGAAATAACCCTTTTAATTGGATACATGTTGTGGTAGTCCGGGTTGGTCCCGAAGTACTCGGGAGCCCAAATTTCGTTTGTTACTGTCTGAATGCCTGACTTTTCCTTGTTTACTTCCATTCCAACGCACCTTCCTTCCAGGCGTACCACAAGCCCACAATAAGGATAAAGATGAAGATGATCATTTCAATGAACGTAAAAAATTGCATGTTATTGAATCTTACAGCCCACGGATAAAGATAAATTGTTTCCACGTCAAAAATAACAAACATTAAAGCATAAAGAAAGTAGCTTGTTCTGAACTGCACCCAGGTCTGTCCAATGGTCGGCACGCCGCACTCGTACTCTTCCAGCTTGACCGGGCTAATTCGCCTGGGCTGGATCAGAAAAGCGGTTACAATACCGCCCGCGCCAAATACCAGCGCCACTGTGAAAAATATAAACACACCCGCCCAATCAGACATTTACATTCCTCCCCCCCTTCTTCGTTTAAATTTTTGTCTTTCTATCTAAACCGCTAATCAACCCGGGAGCAATACGAAATGATATTGTGAATTCCGTAACTCCCCGGCGCAAAAAAACAGCCTTATGTTTTTTAATCGGCTGATTGCCTGACCGGCATAAATCCGCTCCTGTGCACCGCGCAGGGGCCGTGCACCGCAATGGCCGTTAAATGATAAGGTGTCGGGTAGCCCCGGTGGCGATCGAATCCATACTCGGGATAAAGCAGGTGCAGGGTGTCCATCAGCCGGTCCCTGGCCACCTTGGCCAATACCGAAGCGGCCGCTATCGAAGGACAGAGCCCGTCACCACCCACCACCGGACGCTGGTCCAAATCCACACCGGGAATTGTAAACCGTCCGTCTACCAGGATTAGATCAGGACTCAGTTGCAATCCGTTTATGGCCCTTTTCATGGCTAAAAGTGACGCGTGGTGAATGTTATACAGTTCGATCTCACCAACTGTGGCCATACCCACCGCCCATGTTACGGCGCCTGTTTTAATTTCGGCGTCCAGGGCCTCGCGTTTAACCGGGGTTAATTTTTTGGAATCGTTCAAGTCCCGGAGTAAAAAGTCCGGAGCCAGGATCACCGCCGCAGCCACCACCGGTCCGGCCAGCGGCCCGCGTCCGGCCTCGTCCACCCCCGCAGTCAGCCGGTGTCCGGGTTCCCGCAGGCGATTCTCAAAGAGGCGCATATCCTCCAGGCGTCTGCTTTCAGCCTGTTCTTTCTCCCTGGCTTTAAGACACTGCATATAAAGGGCCCGTACTCCGTTTCTGTTGTCGGCGGCCATGGCCCCGAGCAGTTCTTCGGACGGACCGCCCTCTCTTTCAGCCAGTTTCCTGACCTGATCCACGCTTAAGGATTTAATGTTCACCGGCTGCTCCATAAAAGCTAAACTAATGTTTTTTTCGCTGCAGACCATAAAATGTCCTGCCCGCGACAAAATATTTTTTTTACATAAGCTAACGAATCCATGGTTTTTTTATTTACTATCAAGGCAAATCAAGGGTATGCTTCCCCAATCTGCCCTCTCTGAAATCTTTTATGATCAACACCGCGGTTTTCTTTTCATCCACCCGTCCGCCGGATAAATAAAAACCCCTGGCGGCGCCGATGGCCTGCATCAGCGCCCGGGAGTCACCGCCGGAGATATTAATCTTGTATTTTGCGGCCAGTTGCCCCGGCGCGTTCTCATTCAGCCAGCGCACCAACTGAGCGCCGATTTCTTCAGGCTGGTAGATAGTTTCTTTTATGGCGCCGGTAACCGCCAGTTTAAATGCGGTGTCCGGGTCTTCGAACTTGGGCCACAATATACCGGGTGTGTCCAGCAGTTCGAGCTTGCCGCTGAGTTTAATCCACTGTTCGCCCCGGGTAACTCCCGGACGGTTGGCGGTGCGGACCGCTTTTTTCCCGGCCAGGCGGTTAATCAGCATCGATTTGCCCACGTTGGGCACCCCCACCACCATACACCTGGCCATACGGGGCCGCCTGCCTTTGGCCACGTATTTCGCTATTTCCGGTTCAGCCTGCTTTTCGACCAGTTCCACCAGCCGTTTGGCGCCGGTTCCCCGCAGTGAGTCAATGGCCACGGCGGGTATGTTCCGGTGCTGAAAAAAGCCGACCCACAGCTTATTTTTTTCGGGGTCCGCCAGATCGGATTTATTAAGCGCGATAACCCGTGGTTTATTGCTCAGAATGCGGTCAATATCCGGGTTTCTGCTGCTGGCGGGAATTCTGGCGTCCAGCAGCTCAATTACCACATCCACCAGTTTGAGGTTTTGCTGGACCAGTTTGCGGGCTTTGGCCATATGGCCGGGGTACCACTGAATATCCATTTTAATGACTCCTGTAACTGTTTTAAAGCAGCCCAATCCGGTTCATGGGCCAGTAAATAAACACCGCCTTGCCGATGATGTTTTCCTCCGGCATCATGCCCCAGGAACGGCTGTCGTCACTGCTGTTGCGATTGTCACCCATCATAAAATAAGTACCCTCCGGAACTTTCACCGGTCCGTAATCACCGAATTCCAAACCCTCCGGCAGATATTCCTCCGGTACCGGCCGGTCATTGATAAAAAGTACGCTGTCGCGTATTTCAATTGTTTCGCCGCCCACCGCTATAAGTCTTTTCACAAAGTCGCGGTTGGGGTCCATGGGGTATTTGAAAACAATCACATCTCCACGGTCGGGTTCACCCATGCGGTAGGATAGTTTGTTCACCATCAGCCGATCGTTGATCTGTAGTGCCGGGTACATGGATTCGGAGGGGATGATGAAGGGCTCGAAAAGGAACAGCCTGATCACAACCGCCAATAAAACGGCGATAGCTACAGATTCCAAGACCTCCAGCAGTGCGGACTTTTGCTTTTTTTCCGGTTGACCGTCAAACTGGTCTTGTCTCACCTGCTCCATAAATATTCTCTCCTGACTTCTGATTTAAAAAAGGGACTGTCTTTTAGCAGTCCCTTTACAAAGTCAAAATACTATCGCCTTTCCTCAATCCGGGCGGCCTTACCCCGCAGTTTACGCAGGTAGTATAACCTGGCCCTGCGTACGCGGCCTCTTTTGACAACCTCAATTTTATCAATGCGCGGCGTATGCAGCAGGAAAGTCCTTTCCACCCCTACGCCATACGATACCCTGCGCACGGTGAAGGTTTCACTCAGCCCGCCGCCGCGGCGCCGGATAACCACACCTTCAAAAACCTGGATCCTTTCCCGGGTACCTTCCACAACCTTGACGTGTACCTTCACGGTATCACCGGGGCGAAACTCGGGGATAGATTCTTTATACTGGCTTTCTTCCAAAGCACGAATCAAATCCATCTTATGTGACCTCCTTCCCATCAGACGTTCGTATTCCCTGATGCGGAACAGCGGACCGTCCGTAATCAACAAGAAAAATTATACCATAAGCGACGCCAAGGTGCAATAATTACATTTATTACGCCTTTACGTCTTGATCACGGACCTGATGGACGCGTATATTTCCAGCAGGACAGACCGGTCCTCGTCCGTCAGGGTTTCCGGGCACAACAGATCCGGACGCCGTTCCAGGGTTTTTAAAAGCGTCTGGCGGCGGCGCCAGCGACGGATGTTCTCATGGTGACCGCTGAGCAGAATTTCCGGCACCGGCAGGCTCCCGTACTCCGCCGGACGGGTGTATTGCGGGTATTCCAAAAGGCCTGCATAGAAGGAATCCTCTTCGGCGGAAGCCTTCTCCCCCAGCACGCCGGGGATCATGCGCGCTACCGCGTCCACCACCACCATGGCGGGGAGTTCACCGCCGGTGAGCACATAATCGCCGATGGATAATTCATCGGTCACCGCCAGTTCCCTGACCCGTTCGTCAACCCCCTCGTAATGGCCGCAGATAATCACCAGGTGTTCCTCACCGGCCAGGTCCCTGGCCCAGTGCTGGTTGAACTTGAGTCCGGTGGGGCACATCAGCGCCACCCGGGGTGACGCTCCGGCGCGTTTTTGACGCACCGAGTCAAGGGCCCGGAGGATTGGCGGCGCCTGCATTACCATCCCCGCACCGCCGCCGTATGGGGTATCATCCACCGTATGGTGCTTGTTGCCGGAAAAAGCGCGAATATCGGTAATACCGATGTCAAGCAGCCCTTTTTCCCTGGCCCGCTTGATGATGCTGCTGTCGAAAGGCCCGGCGAACATTTCCGGAAACAGGGTCAGGATATCGATTATCACAGTTCAATTCCTCCGCCGGCCATTACTTATTCTTCCAATCCCGCGGGCAATTCCACCATCATCCGGCCGGATTCCGTATTGATGCTCATTACCACCTGTTTTAAGGCGGGAATCAGCAACTGGCGGAGAGTGTCGTTCTCCACAACGTATACGTCGTTGGCGCCGGTTTGCAGGACATCTTTAACCTGTCCGAGGTGCCGGCCCGCGGTTGTATATACATCCAGCCCGATTAGGTCAAAAACGTAATACTCTCCTTCGGGCAGGGGAACCAGTTCTTCCCGGGTCACTTTAAGGAGCGCGTTTTTTATAGTCAGAGCGGTATTCATATCGTTTATGCCCGCCAGTTTCATGGTGATGAACCGGCCGTGTGACGATACTTTTTCCACCAGGCGGGTTTCAAAGCGTCCGCCCAGGTCCAGCGTAACCCTGTCCATAGCGGCGAAGCGCCCCGGGAAATCCGTCAGCGGCAATATTTTAACTTCGCCGCGGACACCCTGTGGTTTAAGGACCTTGCCAATGACAATATATTCAACTTCGTGATCCGGCAAACCTGCCGCCTCCTAAAGCAACGGATGGTGGGACCAAAAATAAAAGGGGCTTGGTTGCGCCCCTCCCATCAAAGCATCCTATAATTAGTTAGTATTGCCGGGGCCGTTAATAATTAAATTATTTCCACGGTGACCCGCTTGCGTTCCTTGGTGGCAGCCGCTTTAACAACTGTCCGGATGGCTCTGGCTATCCGGCCCTGTTTGCCGATAACTTTTCCCATGTCATCCGGGGCAACCCTTAACTCAATCACACTCGATTTTTCTCTCTCCTTCATCTCAACAAAGACAGATTCGGGATGGTCGACGAGGGCTTTGGCCAATACTTCCACCAGATCCTTCATCGGGTTTACCTCCTGTAGTTTACTTGCTTCCGGCGGCGCTGCCGGTAACGCCGGCTTTTTTCAGCAGGGCTTTGGCGGTATCCGTCATTTGCGCGCCCTTGCTCAGCCATTCGGCGGCCTTGGCTTCGTCGATCTTAATCACAGCCGGATCCTTCAGCGGGTCATAATAACCGATTTCTTCAATAAACCGGCCATCCCTGGGAAAACGGGAATCGGCCACCACAATACGGTAGAAAGGATTTTTTTTGGCCCCCATTCTTTTCAGCCTGATCTTGACTGCCATTATGTTCACCTCCTTATTAAGATACAAGTAATCGAATATTAGAACGGACTTTTTCCAAAACCGAATGGGTTCTTCATTTTACCGCCCTTTTTAATGCTCTTTTCCATGCCCATCAACTGACGCATCATCTTGCGGGTTTGCTCAAACTGTTTCAGCAGGCGGTTGACCTCCTGGACCGTTGTGCCGCTTCCCGCGGCCACGCGCCGGCGCCGGCTGCCGTTTATTTCATGGGGGTGCTGTCTTTCCCAGGGAGTCATGGCTTTGATAATCGCTTCCGCATAAACCAGTTCTTTTTCATCTATCTGCATGTCTTTCATTTTTTTCATGTTGCCCAGGCCCGGAATCATACCTAAAACCTGATCCAGAGGCCCCATTTTTTTTACCTGGTTCATATGCTCCAGAAAATCGTCCAGGGTAAATTCCATACTTTTGATCCGTTTATTGAGCTTTTCCATCTGCTCGGCGTCAAAATTGGCCTGGGCTTTTTCAATCAGGGTCAGCATGTCGCCCATGCCCAGGATCCGATCGGCCATGCGATCCGGATGGAACACTTCCAAAGCGTCTAATTTCTCGCCCATACCGGCAAATTTAATGGGGCAGCCGGTAACGGCTTTAACGGAAAGGGCGGCGCCGCCGCGGGTGTCCCCGTCCAGCTTGGTAAGCACTACGCCGGTGAGCGTAAGGTTCTCGTTAAAGGTTTTGGCTACGTTTACAGCGTCCTGGCCGGTCATGGAGTCCACCACCAGCAATATTTCCTGGGGTTTTACCACACCGGCGATATCGCGCAGTTCGCCCATCAAGTCTTCGTCTATATGCAGCCTGCCGGCGGTATCGATAATTACCAGATCGTGGCCTTCCCGGCGGGCCTTTTCCACCGCCGCCCTGGCGATGTCGGGCGGGGGAACGGAATCACCCATGTCGAAGACCGGAATATTAAGCTGCCCGCCCAATACCTGCAACTGCTTGATGGCGGCGGGCCGGTACACGTCGGCGGCCACCAGTTCCGGGCGTCTTCCCTGGCGGCGCATCAGGCTGGCTAATTTTGCGGATGTGGTGGTCTTGCCCGCACCGTGCAGTCCCACCATCATCACCACTGTTGGCGGAGACGAAGCCAGGTTTATTTTGCTCTGGGTCCCGCCCATCAATGCGGCCAGTTCATCCCGGACAATTTTAATTACCTGCTGGGCCGGGGTGAGGCTTTGCAGCACATCGGAACCTACTGCCCGTTCCCGGATGCGGCTGATAAAGTCTTTGACCACCATGAAGTTGACGTCCGCGCCGATCAGGGCACGGCGCACTTCTTTTAAGGCCAGATCAACGTCTTCCTCGGTCAGCCTGCCTTTGCCGCGCAGTTTTTTAAAGGTTTCCTGGAGCCTTTCAGTGAGTCCTGAAAAAACCATTGGTTTACCCCCTGTCCATCTCCAGCACCTGCTGCAATATCTCCCTGGCTTTGAACGCTTGCCCGGGTGCTGATGCACCGCATTCTTCCAGCAGCCGGGCGGCTTCGGCCAGCTTGCCGCGCTGGGTTAAAAACTTGTCTACCAACTGTAATTTTTGCTCGTAATTCTGCAGCATGCTTTCAGCTCTTTTTAGTGTGTCATGTACCGCCTGGCGGGTTACATTATGAGCTTCAGCTATCTCGCCCAGTGAATAATTGTTGCCGTAATATAGCTCGATAAACTTTTGCTGGCGTTCGGTTAACAGCTGGCCGTAAAAATCAAACCACAGGTTGATCAACGTTATTTTATCCATTGCATCTCCCCGTTTAAGATATCAAGCTAAAATACTTTACAAATAGATTTTAACCGGCTTCACGCTATGTGTCAAGTTAAACAGGTTTACAGGTGTTTTGCTTAGAAAAAATTGACTTTAGGTTTGTTAAATGGTAAATTATGATTGTGCACAATATTATGCACAATCAACAGGGGGGTAAAATTGTGACTGCCAATAAAGATAAAGAGGTTTCGGTTATTGCACCGGAAATGATTATGTCCGTGGAGGACGCCCTGGCATTGAACAGGGGCGACGTACATGCGCTGTACAAAAACTGCGGCAACCCGGGCCTGGTCACCCTGATGGGCCTGGTGGGCTTTGACCGTCAGTTTGTCAGGGCGGAGGGGATGCGGGTATGGGATAGCGAAGGCAACGAATACCTTGATTTTCTCGGCGCATTCGGCGCCATGAACCTGGGTCATAACCACCCCGAAATTATCGGGGCACTGGAGAAGGTGCGGGAACTGCCGAACCTAATCCCCACTTCACTGCCGACAATGCAGGCCGCCCTGCTGCATAACCTGTCTGTGATCACGCCCGGCCGCTTGAGGCGTTCTTTCCACTGCAACAGCGGCGCCGAGGCTGTGGAGGGCGCCCTTAAAATCGCCCGCGCCGCCACCGGCAGAAATGGATTCGTATATTGTGGAAACTCTTTTCACGGCAAAACATTCGGCGCCCTCTCGGTAACGGGCAGGGATAAGTACCGCAAACCATTCGAGCCGCTGCTGCCTGATTGCTTTTCGGTTCCCTTCGGGGACGCCGGCGCTTTGGGAAAAACCCTGGCGAAACATAAACCAGCCGCCTTTATTGTCGAGCCCATTCAGGGCGAGGGCGGCGTCAATGTACCTCCTCCGGGGTACCTGGCCGCGGCGGCCCGGCTTTGCCGGGAGCACGGCGCCCTTTTTATCGCCGACGAAATACAAACCGGCTTTGGCCGTACCGGAGCAATGTTTGCCTGCCAACTGGAGGACGTGGAACCGGATATCATGTGCGTGGCCAAGTCGCTGGGCGGCGGTGTTGAACCCATTGGAGCTTTTATCACCACCGACGACATCTGGCAGAAGGCATACGGAGGCATTGAGAAAGCAACCTTGCACACTTCCACATTCAGCGGCAACACCCGGGCCGCCACCGCCGGTGTGGCGGCTATCGGAGTGCTGGTTAAAGAAAAGCTGCCGGAAGCGGCGGCTGAAAAAGGCGCTTATTTTTTAGCTGGTCTGCTGGATTTGCAAAAAAGATACCCGTTGATCAAGGAAGTGCGGGGCCGGGGACTGTTCATCGGCGTGGAACTTACCAAACCCGGCGGTTTGACCGACAAACTCACCATGGGCATGGCTACAAAGCTGTCCAATGAGTATTTGGCCAGCCTGATGGCAGGTGAGCTTCTTAATAAACATCATATTATAACAGCCTATACCTTGAATAATCCCAATGTAATCAGGCTGGAACCCCCGCTGACAGTGACCAGGGAAGAAATAGACCGTGTATTGAACGGCATGGACGACGTGTTAAAAAGAAACAAAGGATTTTTCAGTTTCGCGGCCACGGGCGCGGGCACAATGATTAAAAGCTTGCGGCGCAAATAGGAAAAAAAGGCGCGCGGTTTGCCAGGTGTTGGATTGTTAAAGCCTGACCCCACGCTTGACATTATTTATTTAAAAAGGTAGTCTTCAGGTAAAAGGAGTGGTCCTGCATGCAAACTGAGACATCCGGCAGGCTATATACTTATGAGGATTATTTGAAAATTGACGATAACAACCAATACGAGTTAATCGGGGGGAATTTAATTTTGGTTCCGGCGCCGAAAACGATTCACCAGGAAATAAGCGGCAAAATTTATAGGAAAGTCGCAGATTTTGTTGATCATAATAATCTTGGTAAAGTATTCTATGCCCCAATGGATGTTTTATTAACTGAAAAGGATAAACCTCAACCGGATATTTTATTCGTGTCAAAAGAACGTTTACATATTATTACCGAAGCTAACATCCAAGGCGCCCCCGACTTGGTGATTGAGATTCTATCTCCGTCCACAAGCAAATGGGATAAGGTTGAAAAAAGTAAATTATATTATAAACATGGGGTACAAGAATATTGGATAGTTGATCCTGATGGTAAGGTTATTGAGATTTTTATGCCCGGTGAAAAGAATTGGATTTTGTTTCAAGCTTATGATGATGATGATATTTTAACGTCACCTTTTCTATCCGGCTTGGAGATATCACTGAAAGACATTTTATCTTCGCACAGCCTGTAATACCCAACCTTACCTGAACCAAGTCTTCTTTATAAATTTTACCCCGCTTGGCAAAAGGCACGCTAAATCAGTTCTCAAAGCGCGCCTTTTTATTTTCCTGTGCAGCCCGTCGCAAATTGGGGACAAAGCGCATTTTGTGATTACTGTGCAGCATCGGGATAAAGAAGTTATTGCGGTTGATATATAGGTGGCACCTTTAACCAGCCCTTTAATTTACCAAATTTAACAAGCGTATCGAACAGGTGAAGCTCTTCAACAGCCATATCAATAAGTTGTTTTCTAAATTTGTCATTGGTCGTTATTGAACGGATTATCCGGGCGTGATAGTCCAAAAAGCCCTGGATGCCAAAGAAAACATCCCTATATATGAACTCGTCGTCTATAACCTCACTGTGGTTGGGCAAATTAACGCTCTTGGGGTTTCTTAACGGTAATGGCAGTTGGTGAGTATTCATCTCATTTTCCAACAGTGTAGCCTGTTTTTCCAGGGTGCCTGACAGCCCCATGCTAAGCATGGCCTTAAGGTCGGAATCGTGAGCAAAGTTCTGATAGATTTGGGTTTTTGTAATTATGTCGTAGCGGGATAATAGCATATCCCATAAGCTGAAAACTTCGCCCGCATCCATATTGGGCTTATTGGCAGTTTCCGCTCTTCCTAAATGATAATTGCCTATCTGAACCATTATCGCCCATCCTTTGTACTTTTTTAACTTGACAAAATAATTGTATTTTTAATTCCAACTCTAATTTTAAAACTATTTTCTCACAACCCCCACATCCTATGCCCAACATGTAAAGGTAATAATTTCACTTAAAAATATTTAAAAAAACATTTTTAGGCAAAATCAGACATTTTCTCCAAAGGTAATTTGTCGACCACTGTATAACTTCTAATTAAATGCAAATTTTCTAGTAATTATTATTTATTTTTCGTATTAAAATATCTTCTCAAATGGTTAAAACGCATCTTTATAATGTTTTGTTACTTGAAAATAAGGGGTGAAGAGGTTGGAGAAGAAAAAATCAGGCCAGGAAAACCATATTAATCAAAAACCCTGCGCTGTTGTCGCTATCGGGGCTTCCGCCGGCGGCCTGGATGCTTTTATACGGCTGCTTGAAAAATTGCCCGGCGATACCGGAATGGCCTTTGTGCTTGTTCAGCATCTGGACCCCAAACACAAGAGCGCGTTAACCGAAATCCTTTCCAGAGTTACTTCAATGCCGGTCAGCGAGGTGGAAAATAAAACGGTTGTGCAACCAAACCAGGTTTATATCATTCCACCCGGTAAGACCATGTCTATTGCTCAAGGGATCCTGAACCTGACACCCCGGTCAGCAGGACAGTCTATGCCCATTGATTTTTTTCTGGAGTCACTGGCAAAGGATCAAGGCGGTAAAGCGATTGGCATAATTTTATCAGGAACAGCGGCAGACGGTTCCAGGGGCCTGAAAGAGATTAAAAACGCCGGAGGCATTACTTTTACTCAAAAACCACAAACGGCAAAGTTTGACAGTATGCCGCTCAACGCCATCGCTACCGGTGTCGTTGATTTTGTTTTGACGGCAGAAGAAATAGCTTCTGAATTGGCAAAAATCGCTCGTCTCGGTATCTTCGAGGTCAAAGAGACAGAAAACGGCAAGTTATTTTCTACCAGCGCCGATGAACTAAGCCAGATTTTTAATATCCTGCGCAAAGCCAGTGGCACAAATTTCTCTGAATACCGGGAATTAACGATCAAAAGACGTATCTTGCGGCGAATGGTCTTGCACAAGATCGAAAAGCCGGGCGAATATGTTAATTACCTGCGGCAAAACCCGGCGGAAGTTACGGAATTATATCAAGACCTGCTGATTAATGTCACTAACTTTTTCCGGGAGCCCGAAGCATTTGAGACTTTAAAAAGCCAGGTGTTCCCGTCAATCATGAAGAACAGACCGCCCGAGAAGCCTGTCAGGGTGTGGGTGACGGGGTGTTCAACCGGCGAAGAGGCTTATTCAATAGCAATTGTATTGATTGAGTTCTTAGGGGATAACGCTTTCAATACCCCCATCCAGATATTTGCCACCGATATTAATGATGTGCTCATTAAGAAGGCCCGGGCCGGCGTTTACCCGAAAAACATTGAAGCTGACGTTTCACTTGAGCGTCTCCGCCGCTTCTTTGTTCAAGTAAACGAAGGTTACCAGATCATTAAACCGATTCGCGATATGTGTGTTTTCGCCAGGCAGGATATGGTCAAGGATCCGCCTTTCTCCAGGTTGGACCTGATCAGTTGCCGGAATGCCATTATTTATTTCGGACCGGCTATGTTAAAGAAGCTTTATCCGGTTCTGCATTACGCACTCAATCAAAAAGGGTTTCTTTTCCTGGGGTCTTCAGAATCCGTTGGAGCCTATGCAAACTTGTTTAATCTGGTGGACAAAAAACACAAGATTTATTCGAAAAAAGCCGTTGCCACTCCTTTTATACCCGAGTCTACCGCCAGCGAGTATCTGGCGGCGGCAATGGAAAATCGCGATCAGGGCAACGGAAGTGGACCGGATGCCAATCTGAAGTCTAAAGTGCTGGAAGAAGCCGACCGGATTGTCTTGAGCCAATATGCTCCAGTCGGTGTGATTATTAACAGCGATCTGGAAATCATTCAGTTTCGCGGCCGTACCGGCGCTTATCTTGAACCTGCTTCCGGAACGCCGAGCCTGAAACTTTTTAAAATGCTCCGGAAAGGATTGTCATTTGGACTGCATGGCGCCATTAATCAGGCGCAGAAGGAGAATGTCCCGGTCAGAAAAGAAGGCTTGCATGTTAGTGACAATGGCCGGGTCAATCGTGTCAATGTTGATGTGATTCCTATTGGCGAGCCGCCCGACAAGGAAAGATACCTCCTGATATTGTTTGAGAAAGTTGTCTCTCACGCCTTGTCCGAAGGGAAGAATGCCGGCAGTACCGGGGCAGGATTGAAACAGGTGGCATTGGGGGACGAAAATAGCGAACTAATTAGATTGGAACATGAGCTTGCCGCCACAAAAGAGAATCTGCAATACATTATTGAAAAGCATGAATTCACTAATGAAGCGCTCCGGGCCGCCAATGAGGAAATCCAATCCAGCAACGAAGAATTGCAGAGCATGAATGAAGAACTGGAAACCGCCAAAGAAGAGCTGCAATCATCCAATGAAGAATTGATGACATTAAATGACGAGGTGCAAAACCGCAACCTGGAATTGGGCCGAATCAGCAGTGATTTGTTTAATTTATTCCGCAGCATCAATATTCCGGTCGTCATGCTCAGCAATAATCTGCATATTCGGCGTTTCAACCCCGCGGCGGAAAAAACCTTCAACCTGATTGCCACTGACGTCGGACGGCCGATTACCGATATCAATACAAATTTCAATAACGCTGATTTGGAACAAGCGGTCCTGGAGGTGATCGATACCCTGATCAGCAAAGAACAGGAAGTGCAAGACCGCTATGGTTGCTGGTATTCTGTGCAAATCCGCCCCTACCGGACAACGGAGAACAAAATAGATGGCGTTGTGATTACGTATGGCGATATTGATACCGTCAAAAAAACCCTTGCGTTAGCCCAGGAGTCCCGCGATTACGCGGAAGCGATTGTGGAAACGGTGCGGGAGCCGCTCCTGGTGCTCGACGCCGGTTTGTACATAAAATCGTCGAATAAGGCTTTCTATCAGGCCTTCATGGTCACCCCGGAGGAAACAGTGAACAAGAGCATATTTGAACTGGGAAATAAACAGTGGGATATTCCCCAATTAAGGGTACTTTTGAAAGATATTCTCTGCAACAATACTTTGTTCGAAAATTTTGCGGTTGCTCATGATTTTCCGCACCTCGGCTACAGGAAAATGCTGGTCAATGCCCGCCGGATTGTTGGCCCGGATAACCAAACCAAGTTAATTCTGATGGCCATTGAAGACGTAACTGAGCATTCAATAGCGCAAAAAAGTTCAGCAATTCCTCCGGCGGACAATTAAGTGCAGTGATACTAAAGTTCCGGCAGATAACCAGGCCAGGCACTGGTTCTCATTAAAATAAACGGATTGGCCTGCAGGCGCCCAAACAAAGTGCTGTTTGCCAGGAGGTTATATTTATGGCAATGTTTGAAAAGTGCGCGGATAAAGGGCCAATGGAGTCCGGCAAACCCCGGTGCTTTGGTACGGGCTCCGACGAAGATAAAATCCAGTATCTGCAAGATGAATTGGATACAAAACAACTGGATTTGGAGGCAAAGTGCCAGGCTTTGAGCGAAACCCTGGAGGAATTGGAAGAATCCCGGAATCGCTATGCCGCTCTGTATGACTTTGCCCCGGTGGGTTATGTCACCATCGACCGCAAAGGCTGCATTCAGGAGATTAACTTAACGGGCGCGTCTTTAATCGGCTTGGAACGGTTTCAATTGATTGGTATGCCGATGTATGTTTTTGTAGTTAAAAGCGATCTAAAGCTGTTTTTGGACCACCTGCGCCGTTGCAGGCGAACAAATGAAAAAGTGTTCACAGAATTAAGCCTGGCGTCAAAAAGCGGCGCGCCGGTTCAAGTGCAGCTTCTAAGCGTTCCGCATCATAGTGCCGGTGAACACGACATATTGTACAAAACTGTTATTACCGATGTCACCGAGCGCAAACAATATGAAAGAGAACTGGCCCGCCTGGATCGGTTGAATTTAATCGGAGAAATGGCTGCCGGCATTGGACATGAAATCAGAAACCCGTTGACTACCGTGCGGGGTTTTTTACAACTGTACAAGGATAAGGAGCTCTTCACTCAATACAAGAATAGTTTTGATCTTATGATCGATGAACTTGACAGGGCGAATTCAATAATTACTGAGTTTCTCTCTCTGGCTAAAACAAAGCCGTTAGTTATGGAAAACCAGAATATAAATACAATTTTGGAAAAAATATTTGATCTAATTCAGGCGAACGCTTTGGTTTCTGGAAAGTATATTAATATGGAACTGGGGGATATTCCTGACTTACCACTTAATGCAAGAGAAATTCGCCAGCTTTTGCTTAACTTTATTCGAAACGGGCTGGAAGCAATGTCCCCTGGAGGAAATCTGACTATCAGGACATTTACAGACGGCAATGAAGTGGTTTTATCGGTACAGGACCAGGGCCATGGGATCGAATCCGGTGTACTTGACAAGATCGGGACGCCTTTTTTCACCACCAAGGATAATGGGACCGGTTTGGGGCTGGCGGTTTGTTACAGCATTGCCGCCAGGCATAACGCAGTTATTAATATTGAATCCGGTCTTACGGGTACTACCTTTTTCGTTAGGTTTAAGGTTTCAAAAAAACAATCGCATAAATACCTTAAACGCTGAATGGTTTTTTACCCCAACTGTTCCCGGGCTTTGACCATGCCCGTGATTACTTCGTTTACCGGCGTGGGTACACCGTGCTTTTTACCCAGGTTGACCACTGCTCCGTTTAAGGCGTCTATTTCGGTCCGTCGGCCCCGTAAAATGTCCTGCAGCATGGAAGAGTGGTGTGCCGCCGTGGCGGGTACCAGCTGCTCGTAAAAATCTCTCCTATAAGCGTCGGAGTCGGGCCAGAATGTATCCTGCCCCATAGCGGACAGCAGTTCAAAAATTTCGTTGATTACCCTGTCCATCAACGCCCTGGTATGCTCAATTTCGGCCAGTTTGCCGTAGGCAACGTTAAGCAATGCGCCCAGGGGGTTTAACGCGGAATTATAAATGATTTTGCCCCAGACGTATTTCATGACATCACAGGACGTCCTGGTGGGAATGCCGGCCTGGTTGAAAACCGCCGCCAGTTTTTCCAGTGTTTCTCCGTTTACCGCGTCATCCGGTGCACCCAGCACCACGTCGTCGGCTATTACCGTAACCTTGGATTCACCGGGAGCAGTAGTTTCAGCCCCAAAAATAACCCGGGCCAAAACCAGCCTGTCCTGGGGGATAAAAGCCGCGGCGGATTCATAATTACCATAGCCGTTTTGCAGCAGCACCACCAGAGTACCCGGAGACGCCAGCCCGGCAATGGTACCGGCGGCTGAACCGGTGGCATAGGATTTGACAGTCACCAGAACAAGATCAAATTTTTCATCTTCCAATTGCTCGATCCCGGTAACGACATTGTCCAGCATGGCTGCATGTTCATCCCAGATGCCGGTGACGCGGACGCCCTGTTCCCTGATTAGCCGCGCCTTGTCTTCACGGACCAGTGCACATATCCGGTGGCCCGATTTCTTCAACAGGCAGGCGTATACGGTACCCAGGGCGCCAAGGCCGTAAATAAACACATTCATGACTGATTGACAATCTGCAGGATGGCCCGGCAGAAAGCGGGCAGGTCGTCAGGCTTGCGCGAGGTGATCAGGTTGCCGTCCACCACTACCTCCTGATCCAAAAACTCCGCGCCGGCATTGACAACGTCATCCTTGATAGCGAAAAAGCAGGTTGCTTTTTTGCCCCGGAGTATTCCCGCCGAAGCAAGCATCCAGCCGGCATGGCAAATGGCGGCCACCACTTTGCCCCGCTGAAAAACGTCCCGCACCAGTTTGACCATGGCGGGGTCGCGGCGCATGAAATCAGGTGCGAAACCGCCCGGTATAATTACCGCTTCATACAAGGAAGCGTCGGCGTTAACAGCGGATATTGTTTCCTTTGCCGGCAGGCCTGATTTGCCGGGGTAGGTATCCAGCCTGCCGGTCCCCACCACGTCCACTTTAAATCCGGCTTCGATAAAACGGTAATAGGGATACCAGAATTCATGTTCGTTGTATGATTCCTCCACCAGCACCGCAACTTTGCGTTCCATTTATTCTCCCCCCTTTGCTTTAATCAGCGACCGGGCGGCGTCCTGGGACGCGGCAATAATTTCGTCCTCGTCCATGGTCAGCAGCCGGCGGTTTTCCATAACCACGCGCCCGTCGATAATTACCGTGTCCACGTCCGATGATAAAGCGGCATAGGCAACGTGGGCGTAGATATCGTGCAGCGGATACAAATGAGGTTTGTGCATGTCCAGCAAAATTATATCGGCCAGCAGGCCCGGCTTGATTTTGCCCACCTGTCCGTCCAGCCCCACCGCCGAGGCTCCGTCGGCCGTGGCCATGCGCAGCGCCTCCCGGGCGGGCAGCGCGGTGGCATTGCCGGTACTGACCTTTTGCAGCAGGGCGGCGGTACGCATTTCCTCCAGCATATCCAGATTGTTATTGCTGGACGCGCCGTCGGTGCCCAACCCGACCAGTGCTCCCGCTTCTTTCAGCCTGGTCACCGGGGCCACACCGCTGGCCAGTTTCATGTTGCTCTGCGGGTTGTGGGCGACGCCGACCCGGCGGCGGGCCAGTATTTCGATTTCCCGATCATTCAGGTGCACGCAGTGGGCGGCCAGCACCGGAATTTCAAACAGTCCCGTTTCCTCCATTAATTCAACCGGGGAACGGCCGTACTGCTCTGTAATCTCATTTATTTCATCCCTGGTTTCGGCCAGGTGAATGTGGATGCCCACATTTAACCGGCGGGCCTGTTCAATAACTCTTTTCAGATATTCCGGCGGGCAGGTGTAAGGCGCGTGTGGTCCGAACATGGCGGTTACCCGTCCCCCGGCGCCGCCGTGCCATTGTTCAATAAATTCAATGCTTTCCCGCAGGGCGTTTTCGCCGCCCTCGCCAAAGCCGATCATCCCGCGGCTCAGTACCGCCCGCAGGCCCGTTTCCTCAACGGCCCGGGCCACCCGGTCCATGGCAAAATACATGTCGGCGAAGGTTGTGGTCCCGCCTCTGATCATTTCAGCGCAGCTCAATAAAGTGCCCCGGTAAATATGATCCGGTGTCAGGTGCTCCTCCAGAGGCCATATTTTTTCTTTCAGCCACTGCATCAGCGGCAAATCGTCGGCATAACTCCTGAACAGGGTCATGGCGGCGTGGGTATGACAGTTTACGAAACCGGGCATAGCCGTCATCCGGGGACGATCCAGTACGCGGTCCGGTTTAAAATCAGCCGGGGTCGTGCCGGCAGGTCCAACGTGATAGATCCTGTTGTTTTGGACGGCGATTTCGCCGTCCCTGATTAAATCTGTTTCCCCGTCCATGGTCAGTACGGCCATGCATTTGATCAACAGGTTTGACATCAGGTATCAACCTCCCCCGTTTTACTACTTTTAAAACTTATTTTTCCCCGGCGGTTTTGTGTTTCTGATCAGCACTTTTTCTTTAGGCTGACCGTAATCATGCAGATACGATTCCCTTAAGGTCCGCACTTCGCCGGGGTCAATCAAATCCGTCCGGCCCATCATTAACGCCAGGATGTACACATGGGCCGCCTTTTCCACCACCAGGCACACCTGGTAGGCCTCATTCACATCACGGCCCAGGCCGACCAAACCGTGGTTGGCCAGCAGCACGGCGTTACTTTGTCCCATGGCTTCCACCGCCGCCGCGGCCAGTGAGTTAGTCCCGGCCCTGGCGTAACGCGCCACCGGCACCTCGCCGCCGACAAGCTGAGCCATTTCTTCCAGGATGGGCGGCAACGGCTTGCCGGCCACCGCCAGGGCGCAGGCATAGGTACTGTGGGTATGCACTATGGCGGCTACATCTTCCCGGGCATTATAAATGGACAAATGCATTTTCAGCTCGCTGGAAGGCCGGCGGTCACTGTTGATCACACAGCCGCTGCCGTCCACCAACACCAGGTCCTGCTTTTTAATCCGCTCATAGGGAATGCCGCTGGGCGTAATCAAGTAATATGGTTCATCCGGCACCCGGGCCGAAATATTGCCCCAGGTACCCGTTACCAGGCCGGCGGCGGACATCAAACCACCGATGGTCTGAATTTGTTCCCTAACTATTTCCACTGCCAGAGACATTGCTTAAGTTTCTCCTTATTCGCACTGCCAATCGTTAATATAACTGAACTGTTCGTCCGACAGCCGATCAATATCTATACCCAGGGATTTCAACTTCAGCCCGGCCACCCGGTGGTCTATATCACCGGCCACATCATAAACCTTATTCTCCATTTCCTTGCCGTGCCGGGCGATATGCAGCGCGGCCAGCGCCTGCAGGGCGAAGGACATGTCCATTATTTCCGCCGGATGCCCGTCTCCGGCGGCCAGGTTGACCAAACGTCCCTCGGCCAGCAGGTACAGGCGGCGGCCGTCCGGAAGGAGGAATTCTTCGATGTTATTGCGCACCGGGCGGCGGGACACCGAAGCCCTTTCCAGCTCCGGAATATTTATCTCCACGTCGAAGTGGCCGGCGTTGGCCATGATGGCCCCGTCTTTCATGCGCCGGAAGTGTTTTTCCCTGAGCAGGTCGCGGCAGCCGGTAACGGTGACAAAAATATCGCCCAGCGCGGCGGCGTCCAGGCTGTGCATAACCCGGTAACCGTCCATGTGGGCCTCCACGGCTTTAACCGGGTCCACTTCACAGACGATTACATTGGCGCCCAGCCCCCTGGCCCGCAGGGCCACGCCCTTGCCGCACCAGCCGTAACCCATGACCACGACGGATTTACCCGCCGTCACCAGGTTGGTGGTGCGCAGGATGCCCGACCAGGCGGACTCGCCGGTGCCGTAGCGGTTGTCGAATAGAAATTTGCACCGGGCGTCGTTTACGGCGACCATGGGAAAGAAAAGCTTACCTGCTTTCTCCAGGGCCCGCAAGCGAAGCACCCCGGTGGTGGTCTCCTCGGCGCCGCCGATGACCTCCCCGGCCTGGTCCTGTAATTCCGTATGCAGAAGATGCACCAGGTCGCCGCCGTCATCAATGACAATTTGCGGCCGGCTGCTTAAGGTCAGGTGCAGATGGTCGTCATACTCCCGCAGTGAGGCGCCGTGCCAGGCGTGAACTTTCATGCCTGCGAAAGCCAGCGCCGCGGCTACGTCGTCCTGGGTGGACAGGGGGTTGGAGCCGGTGACGGACACGTCCGCTCCGCCCGCAGCCAGCACTTCGGCCAGGTAGGCCGTTTTTGCCTCCAGATGAATACTCAGGGCAATGCGCAGGTTCTGAAAAGGCTTTTCCCTTTCAAATTCTTCCCGGATGGCGTTCAGCACCGGCATGTGCACCCGCACCCAGTCGATCTTAAGTCTTCCCTGCGGATGCAGGTTGATGTCGCGGACAGTATATGCGGACAAAGAACCACTTCCTTTTTTATTTTAAATGATGTTCGAAAAACCTGTCTTCATCTTGATGTCTTTAACGCGGCCAGGGACTCGGTATAAGGGGGATAGGCCACCCCCCGGTCTGTGATTATGGCGGTCACCAGCCGGGCCGGGGTGACGTCAAAGGCCGGGTTCCAGACATTTACCCCTTCCGGCGCCACCATGCGGCCGGCAAAATGCGTAACTTCATGCTCATCTCTTTCTTCAATGGGAATATTCCGGCCTGACGAAATGCTAAAATCAATTGTTGACAAGGGCGCGGCCACGTAGAAAGGGATCCCGTGCTCCCTGGCCAGTACCGCCACCCCGTACGTGCCTATTTTATTGGCCACGTCCCCGTTGGCGGCGATGCGGTCCGCGCCCACAATCACCAGATCAGCCATGCCCAGAGCCATCAGGTAACCGGCCATGTTGTCTGTAATTATGGTTACCGGTATTTTTTCCTGCTGCATCTCCCAGGCGGTCAGCCGGGCACCCTGCAACAGAGGCCTGGTTTCGTCGGCATACACGCTGATCTCCTTACCCGCGTCCCGGGCCGCCCTGATTACGCCCAGGGCGGTACCCAGGCCTGCCGTAGCCAGGGCTCCGGCATTGCAATGGGTTAATATAGCCGCCTTTTGCGGAATCAGCGCCTGCCCGAATTCTCCCATCAGGCGGTTGCTTTCCAAATCCTCCCGGTAGATACTGTGGGCTTCATTTAATAATATTTCCTTTAGTGCTGCAACGTCACCGGCATTGTTAAGGTGCAGCAAGATCAGCATCCGGTCCAGCGCCCATTTTAAATTTACTGCCGTGGGCCGGGTGGCGTTCAGTTGGGCGGCGATTGTTTCCACCGCGGCAATAAACCGGCCTTTGTCGGCAGTCTCGACACCTCGCGCTCCTAGAGCCAGGCCATAAGCGGCGGCAGCGCCGATGGCCGGAGCGCCGCGCACGCTAAGCCGGCGGATGGCGTCGCATACGGTGGAAACCTCGCAACAAATGATATATTCGGTTTTTTCGGGCAGCAGTGTTTGATCAAGTATTTCCAGGCAGCCGTTATTCCAACGCATTGTATCCAACTTGTTCACCATCTTTTTACAGTCTATTTAACTGCCGAGGGGTCCGCAAGCGGTTCGCGGCATTCGCAAGGTTCGTCTTCATCCAGAGCTTCTATGGCATTCATTACCAGCGTCCTCAGGTTATGCACGTTTTCATTCATGATCTCTACCACTTCCTGGTGAGAGAGCTTATTTTTCGAGATCCCGGCGGCAAAGTTTGTAACCATGGCGATGGTGGCGTAGCAAATTTGGGCCTCTCTGGCCAGCACAACCTCGGGCACGCTGGTCATACCCACCAGGTCGCCGCCCAGTTGACGGAACATGCGGATTTCCGCCGGGGTTTCAAAACGCGGCCCTTCGGCACAGACATAAGTACCGGCGGTATGGTACCGCAGTATGTTTTTTTCCGCCGCCTCCCGCAGTATACCCCGCAGGCGGGGACAATACGGGTCGGTCATGTCCAGGTGCACCACTCCCTGTTCCACAAAGGTCTGGGGCCTGCTTTTGGTAAAGTCCAGAAATTGATCCATAAAAACAAAATTGCCGGGTTCCATGCCCATGTTCAGGGAGCCCACCGCAGCGGTGGCAAATATGTTTTTTACGCCCAACACGCGCAATCCGTAGATGTTGGCCCGGTAATTCACCAGGTGCGGCGGCACCGAGTGATCTTCTCCGTGCCGGGCCATAAAAGCCGCTCTTTTACCTTTATATGAGCCCACCTTTACTTTAACCCGTCCGTACGGTGTATCCACGGTTTCCTCACTGATGTCCGATAAAATATTCGGATCGTACACCCCGGTTCCGCCGATGATGGCGATTTTAACGGTCATAGTTGCCAGGTACCTCCGTCTTTTGGTTTATCTTAGCTTAACTTTCCTCGTTACCTAATATTCGCCTTTGTACCGGTGATTCCTTTCAAACCCGCGCAAGCTGTATAAAAAGAGCATCGCACCCGGCTGTTTATCCGGATGCGATGCCTTTTTTCCCCTCTTACTTAATGTAACCTGGCTATTGCTCGATATTATCACCATATAACTCGTTGTACTTATCAGCCAGTTCCACAATCTTATTCATGACCATCTTGCCGTCAATGCCTTTTCCATCCAGCACCTTTGCGTATTCGTCCTTAAGCGGCGCCAGTTTTTCCTTCCACTTCGCTTCCTCTTCGGGGGTGAGCTGGATTATTTCACTGCCCTTATCAACGGCGAGTTTCGTGCCGGCCTTGGTCAAATTTTTATCCCACAGATCGCTGGCAACATTGAATACCTCTTCGTTCACTTCATTGATTTTATCTTGAATGTCCTTGGGGAACGAGTTCCATGTGTCCGCGTTCATCACGCAATAGTGCACGGTATTGTACATGAAGTCGCATTGGGTGACGTATTTGGTGACGTCCGCCAGGTTGAAGCCGGCAAGAGCTTCAGCGGGCAGCAACGCGCCGTCCACGACGCCTTTGGACATTGAATCGTAGGTTTCGGCAATGGTTATGCCGATGGGAGTGGCGCCCAGCGCTTCCAGGGTATCGACGTTGGCGCCGCTGGCGCGGATTTGCATCCCTTTGAGGTCTCCCATCTCATGAACCGGTTTGGTGGTCATCAGCACCCCGGGGGTAATGGCGTAAACAAACATCAACTGGGTGCCCTCAAGCTCTTTGGGCTGGAGTTCGTTTAGCAAGTCACGGGCGACGTAGCAGCCTGCTTTACCGCTTTTTAACTGAATGCCGCCCACGTACATAGCGTTAAATACCGGCAGCCGGCCCAGGTTGTAACCCGAAACGTCGTGACCCATGTCGGCGACGCCTGATACGACTCCCTCAAAGATATCGCCGTTCTTTAACAAAGTGCCCGCCGGATATAAATCCACTTTCACCAGTCCGTCGGTGACTTCCTCAACCCTGGTCGCCCAGTGCTGCATCATATTTACTGACGCCGGGTGGGTATTCGGGAAAAAGTCGGCAAACTTAATCGTTACCGGCTCCATTGTTTCCGGGGCCGCAGGTTTCTCCGACTGCTGCGCTTCCTGGCCACCGCCGCACCCGGCGACAGCTAATATCATGAGTACCGCCATTAGTAAGATGATTAATTTTTTAGATTTCAAATCCTTTACCTCCTGAATGCGTTTTAGGTCAGCCAACTGTCATATCCAGACGCTCTTTGTCCGCAACATCTTACATTTTGAAGCTAAAGACACTTTCATATCCGGCTATTTTGGCAAATTGTCCCTCCTTTCAAGCAATCCCCTTCCAAACACTTGTTTGTCATGAAATTGTACACGAGTCTGTTAACCAGACATTAGTATAGTCTATAATAATTCGTAATTATAATTTAAAATCCTTTTCGAATATTTAATTTTTTTCGAATATTTTTTTATAATTTTTTTTGTCATTACTGAAGATTCAAAAAGGGCATCGCACCCGCTATTTCCGAGTGCGATGCCCTTTTCTTAAATTGTGTTACTTGACTAATTATTTGAGCCAAATTCCGCGTTGTACTTTTCGGTCAGTTCCACGATCTTATCCATGACCTGCTTACCGTCAATGCCTTTTCCATCCAGCACTTTTGCGTATTCATCCTTAAGCGGAGCGAGTGTTTCCTTCCACTTCGCTTCCTCCTCAGGGGTAAGCTGGATTATTTCAATACCTTTCTCCTTGGAGGCGTATTCAAGACCGGCAGCGGTCAACTCTTTATCACACAGGTCGGCGCCGATATTGAATACCTCTTCGTTCACTTCATTGATTTTGTCCTGAATATCCTTGGGGAACGAATTCCAAACATCTTTGTTCATGGTGCAATAGTGCACGGTGTTATACATGAAGTCGCATTGGGTGATGTATTTGGTGACGTCCGCCAGGTTGAAGGTTTTAAGTCCTTCGGCGGGCAGCAACGCTCCGTCCACAACGCCTTTGGACATTGAATCGTAGGTTTCGGCAATGGTTATGCCGATGGGAGTGGCGCCCATCGCTTCCAGGGTGTCAACGTTGGCGCCGCTGGCGCGGATTTGCATCCCTTTGAAATCTTCCATTGTCCTGACCGGTTTGGTGGTCATCAGCACTCCGGGAGCGATACCGTAAACAAACATCAACTGGGTATCCTGAAGCTCCGCAGGCTGCAGTTCGTTAAGCAGGTCACGGGCGACATAGGCGGATACCTTACTGCTTTTGTATTCTACCCCGCCCACGTACATGGCGTTTAATACCGGCAGCCGGCCCAGGTTATAACCGGACACGTCCTGACCCACATCGGCGACACCGGACGCAACTCCCTCATAGATGTCACCGTTTTTCAACAAAGTGCCCGCCGGATAATAGTCCACTTTTACCAGTCCGTCGGTGACTTCCTCAACCCTGGTCGCCCAGTGCTGCATCATTGCTACTGATATCGGGTGGGTATTCGGGAAAAAGTCGGCGAACTTTAATGTTACCGGCTTCATTGTTTCCGGAGTTGCAGGTTCCCCCGACTGCTGCGCTTCCTGGCCACCGCCGCACCCGGCAACAGCTAATATCATTAGTACCACCATTAGTAAGATGATTAATTTTTTAGATTTCAAATCCTTTACCTCCTGAATGCGTTTTAAGATAGCCACTTTGTACCTGTCAGACGTTTTATTCCGGCTGCCGCAATAATTTTTACACCTTAAGACTAAAAACGATTTTATGTCCGTTTATTTGTTATTTAATACCTCCTTTCGACTTATTTGTCTAAATTTAATACACTGGCCTGTCAGGCAGACACTAGTATAGTCTATAATAATTCTTAATCAAAATTTAAAATCCTTTTAGAATTATTAATTTCTTTTGAAATTTATAAATCAATTCTTTCGACAATTAATTCATACAAAAAAAACCCCCCTGGTCAAAGGAGGGTGCAAGCGAAATAATTAAATCAGCCTGCCTGCTGACGGCTGTGCTCCGAATCAAAAAGCGCATCTACGAATTCACGGGCATTAAAGGGACGCAGGTCGTCAAGGCCCTCCCCGATGCCAATCAGTTTTACCGGCACGTCCAGGATTTGTTTTACCGCCACAATTACGCCTCCCCGGGCGGTACCGTCCAGTTTGGTCAGGGCAACACCGGTAACGCCTACCGCCTCTTTAAAGAGTCTGGCCTGGTTGATGGCGTTTTGACCGGTGGCGGCGTCCAGCACCAGCAGCACTTCATGGGGCGCTCCGGACATCTCCCGCCCCAGCACCCGGTGCACTTTCTTTAATTCATCCATCAGGTTGCTCCGGGTGTGCAGCCGTCCGGCAGTGTCCACAATCAATACATCTATATTCCTCGCCCTGGCCGCCTGCAGAGAGTCATAAGCCACCGCGGCGGGATCCGAGCCTTCATTATGCCTAATCACGTTACTGCCGACCCGCCGGCCCCAAATTTCCAACTGCTCAACGGCCGCCGCCCTGAAAGTATCGGCCGCGCCCAGCAGTACACTTTTACCGTCTTCCTTCAGCATATGGGCGAGCTTTCCAATGGTGGTGGTCTTCCCGACACCGTTAACCCCTACCACCATCAGTACGGCGGGCTTTCCGGCATTCAAATTCAGGGCTGAGGTTTCCGTGCCTAAAATCTCCAGTAATTGCTCTTTCAGCAGGGCCATTAACTCTTCCGGCTCGCCGATGCGCCTTCTTTTCACTTCCGCCCGCATCTTCTCCACCAAATCAACGGCAGCCTCAATGCCCACGTCGGCCTGGATCAGCGCCTCTTCCAGTTCCTCGTACAGTTCCTCGTCTATATGCCGGCGTCCGGTAATGATGTTATCGATCTTTTCGACAAAATTTTTGCGTGTTTTACCAAGGCTTTCCTTCAACTTACCGAACAGTCCCATTAATGATATTCCCTCCCGGCGCTAATTCCGCATGTATTTTTTCCATGGCCATCCTGGCCGCCTGCCGCTCGGCTTCTTTTTTGGTGCGCCCTTGCCCCTCGCCAAGCTTGTCCCCCCGGTGCGATACCGTGGCGGTGAACAGCTTGTCGTGATCGGGACCTGATTCGTCAACAATCCGGTATATCACCGGTTCTGCGGAGTCACGCTGCAGCAGCTCCTGTAATTCAGTTTTGTAATCACGCAGCGCCTGGCCGGTGAGCACGTCCTCCATAACTTGGGCCAGCAGCCGCAACGTGACCCGGCGTGATTCTTCAAGGCCGGCGTCCAGGTAAATGGAACCGATCAGCGCTTCCACCGCATCCGCCAGTAATGAAGCGCGCTCACGACCGCCGGACCGTTCCTCACCCCGGCCCATCAGAATAAACCTGCCCAGGTCAAGGCTCCCGGCCACCCTGGCCAGGGAAGTTTCACAGACCGTCAGGGCGCGCATTTTTGACAGTTCACCCTCGGTTTTGCCGTTAAATAGCTTATAATAATGTTCACTGACAATTATTTGCAGTACGGCGTCACCCAGGAATTCAAGGCGTTCATTATTGAATTCTTCCCTATCCCGGCACTCGTATGTATAGGAGCTGTGCACCAGCGCCTGATGTAAAAGCGATTGGTCACGCCAGCGGTATTGCAGCAGCTCCTGTAAATCCGGCATATCCATTGGCGGCTTATCCATCATCAGGCGCCTGCCCTTTCGCCTCTGAAACTTTCCAAAACAAGCGTGGCGTTATGGCCTCCAAAACCAAAAGAATTGGTCATGGCAACGGCGACCTTTTTCTGCCGGGCGATATTGGGCACATAGTCCAGATCGCAATCCGGGTCCGGCTGCACCATGTTGATGGTGGGGGGAATTATCCCCCTGGTGATGGAAAGCACGCAGGCCGCCGCTTCCAGACCGCCCGCAGAACCCAGTAGGTGACCGGTCATCGACTTGGTGGAACTTACAGCCAGTTTGCCGGCATGCTCCCCGAACACTTCCTTGATGGCCACTGTCTCCAGTTTATCGCCCAGGGGTGTGGAAGTACCGTGGGCGTTGATATAGTCCACCTGTCCCGGCGCCAGTCCGGCGTCGTCCAGGGCCAGGCGCATGGCCAGCGCCGCGCCTGTTCCTTCGGGGTCCGGCGCTGAGATGTGATAGGCATCGCACGAGGCTCCATAACCGGTTATTTCAGCCAGTATTTCAGCACCCCGGTCCAAAGCGTGCTGCATCTCCTCCAGCACCAGGATTACCGCGCCTTCACCGATTACAAAACCGTTCCGGCCGGCTTCAAAGGGCCTGCTGGCCCCGGCGGGGTCGTCATTACGGGTGGAAAGCGCTTTCATGGCACAGAAACCGGCCACGGCCAGGGGTGTGAGGGGCGCCTCGGTACCGCCGGTGATCATTAAATCGGCCTGTCCCCGCTGGATTAGCTTGAACGCGTCACCGATGGCGTTGGTGCTGGAAGCACAGGCGCTGGTGGTGGTCACATTAAAACCACGCAGTCCGAATTGGATGGATACCCGGCCCGACCCCATGTTGGATATCATCATCGGAATGAAGAAGGGGCTGATCCGGCCCGGCCCGCGCTCCAGCAGAATTTTATGCTGCTCCTCCAGGGTTTCAATGCCGCCCACGCCCGAGCCCAAAATGACGCCGCAGCGGGCGCGGTTGAGCTTTTCAAAGTCCAGCCGGGCGTTCTCCACCGCCATGGACGTGGCGGCCACCGCGAACTGGGTGAACCGGTCCATCCGGCGCGCCTCTTTACGGTCAATATAATCCGCCGGCTCAAAACCCTTTACTTCGGCAGCTATTTTGCTGGTATAGCCTTCCGTGTCAAAACGGGTAATCGGGCCGACGCCGCTTTTACCTCCGGTCAGGTTGGTCCAGAATTCCTCCAGACTGTTGCCCACCGGAGTAATCACGCCAATGCCCGTTACCACAACTCTCTTTAACAAACCTGCACCTCCCGGGCGCTTTTTTCAGTAGTCAGAATTCAGAATTAAAGAATTTACGATATTGATAACCTTTGTAATATCAATAGCCCTTAAATGCTTTAATTATTGTTCTTATTTTTTATCCTGACTTTTGACTCCTGAATACTTTATTTATCTCTTGCAAAAAACCCCACCGGTTGCAAGCCGGCGGGATTTTTTTGTTACTGCCGTTCCTGAATGTAGCTTACCGCTTCTCCCACCTTGCGAATTTTTTCCGCATCCTCATCGGGGATTTGTATATCAAACTTTTCCTCCAGGGCCATGACCAGTTCAACAATATCAAGCGAGTCGGCGCCCAAATCATCGACAAATGAGGCCTCGGGCTTAACGTCTTCCGGATCTACCCCCAACTGTTCGACAATGATTGCCTTTACCTGATCAAAAATAGAAGACATATCATTCACCTCCTTAATTAATTTTTTTATATAATCATTCCGCCATCCACAACAATAACCTGACCGGTTATATAACCCGCTTTCTCGCCGGCCAGAAAAGCCGTCACATGTGCCACTTCCTCCGGTTTGCCCAGCCTGCCCAGGGCGATACGCCCAAGCAGGGATTCTTTATTTTCCGCGGGCAGCAGAGCCGTCATTTCCGTCTCTATGTACCCCGGCGCCACTGCGTTCACGGTTATGCTGCGGGAACCCACTTCCCTGGCCACCGACTTGGTTAGTCCCACCAGTCCCGCCTTGGAGGCGGCATAATTCGCCTGGCCCGGGTTGCCGGAGAGCCCCACTACCGAGCTGATGTTGATAATCCGCCCCCATTTGGCCTTGAGCATCGGCCTCAGCACGGCCCGGGAACAGTTGTAAGCGCCTTTCAGATTGACGTTGAGCACAGCGTCCCAATCTTCCTCACGGATCCTGGGCAGCAGGTTGTCACGGGTCACACCGGCGTTGTTGACCAGAATGTCCAGCCGGCCATATTCCGTCAGCACAGATTTGATCATGGCGTCCACCTGTCCCTGGTCCGCCACGTCGGCCTTGACGACCATGGCCCGCGTTCCCAGAGCCTGTACCGCCGCTGCCGTTTCTTCAGCAGCCGCGGCGTTACCCGCGTAATTGACTGCCACCATGGCGCCTTGCCCGGCCAACTCCAGAGCCACCGCGCGCCCGATACCCCGGGAAGAACCTGTTACCAGCGCTACCCTGCCGCTCAAGTCCATTTACATAGCCTCCTTGAACCGGGCGACGATCCGATCCGGTTCTATTTCTCCCTGCAGGTTGACCAAACTTGCTTCCTTGCTGATTTTTTTGATTAAACCCGTCAGCACCTGCCCCGGGCCTACTTCCGTAAAAATTTTGTACCCGTCGGCGATCAGGCGATTTACGGACTGTTCCCACATTACCGCGCCGGAAATCTGCCTGAGCAGGGCTTCCCGCACTTCGCCGGCCGTCCTTACATAATCCGCGTTTATATTGGCCACCACCGGAATTTCCGGATCTCTTATCTCCACCTGCTCAAGCTCAGGCTGCAGCTTTTTGGCGGCGGACACCATTAAACTGCTGTGAAACGGCGCGCTGACCTGAAGGGGTATACAGCGCCGGGCGCCCAATTCCTTGAAAATTTCCGCCGCCCTTTGCAGCGCGGCTGTTTCGCCCGCCACCACCACCTGTCCGGGGCAGTTGAAATTGGCTGTTTCCACAATACCCGCTTCGGATGCTCGCCGGCAGCCCTCTTCAACCTGCTCCTCCGCCAGTCCCAGCACGGCCGTCATGCCGCCCCGGCCCAGGGGCACGGCTTCCTGCATATACATGCCGCGCAAACGCACCAGACGTACCGCATCCTGAAAACGCAGCGCCCCCGCCGCCACCAGGGCCGAGTATTCGCCGAGACTGTGTCCGGCCGCGGCGTCGGGTTTAATACCGTTTCTTTTATATAATTCGTTCATGGCCACACTGACGGTCAAGATCGCCGGTTGGGCATTGGCCGTTTTCTGAAGCTCATCCTCCGGCCCGTTAAAAATTAGATCGGTAAGTGAAAAATCCAGCGTTTGATCAGCTTGCTCAAAGAGCGCCCGCACAAAATCATAACGCTCGTACAACTGTCTGCCCATGCCCACCTGTTGAGAGCCCTGGCCCGGAAAAACAAATGCTAACATGACTGCGAATTCACCTTCCCGTTATAGATATCCGTGATTATTTTTTCGGCTCCGCCCACTACTTCACGGATGATCGACTCCGCCGGTTGAATTTCCGATACCATGGCGGACACCTGCCCGGCCATTACCGAGCCCATTTCAACGTCGCCTTCCACCATGGCCAGCCTGAGCTTGCCGGCGCCCAGCCTTTCCAACTCTTCAACCGATGCGCATATTTCTTCCAGCTCCGTAAATTTCCTGGCCAGCTTGTTTTTCAAAATCCGCACCGGATGACCCGTACTGCGGCCGGTAACTACTGTGTCACGGTCCTTGGACTTA
Organism: Bacillota bacterium; assembly: GCA_023439185.1. GTDB lineage: Bacteria > Bacillota > Desulfotomaculia > Desulfotomaculales > Desulfallaceae > BRH-c8a. The sequence goes on from JAEXOR010000011.1 coordinate 42,284, forward strand.
ATGACCTTTTCTTTAACCCGGTCGTGTACGGTACACTCGGCGGCGCACATAAACCTGGTGCCCATTTGCACTCCCTCCGCCCCCAGCATCAGCGCCGCGGCCATACCACGCCCGTCGCAAATGCCGCCGGCGGCGATAACCGGCACCTGCACGGCATCCACTATTTGCGGCACCAGGGCCATGGTGGTCAGATCGCCCACATGCCCTCCGGATTCCGTGCCTTCGGCAATTAAAGCGTCCACACCGGTCCGTTCCAGGCGCCTGGCCAATGCCACCGAGGACACCACCGGTATCACCTTGATCCCGGCGTCGTGCAGCATATTCACATATTTACCGGGGTTCCCGGCTCCGGTGGTAACCACCGCCACCTTTTCCCGGGCCAGAAACCGCAAAATATCATCAGCATAGGGAGAAAGCAGCATTACGTTTACACCAAATGGTTTGTCGGTAAGCTTCTTGGCTTGATGGACCTGCTCCCGCAGCCATTCCAGCGGCGCCTGGCCCGAACCGATAATACCCAGTCCTCCGCCTTCACCCACGGCGGCCACCAGTTCCGCGGTGGAAACCCAGGCCATGCCTCCCTGCAAAATCGGGTATTCTATATTCAGCAATTCGCTGATCCGTGTTTTGATACCGTCTCCCCCCTTATTTTGAGAAATCATACCATTTGATTAGTAAACCAGCCCAGGTCAGTCCGGCCCCGAAGCCAACCATAATCACATTGTCCCCGTCTTTAATTCTGCCTGCCAGCAGGGCTTCCTCCAGGGCCATGGGCACCGAGGCCGTTGATGTGTTGCCGTAGCGATCAACGTTTACCGCCACCCTTTCCATGGGCAGGTTCATTTTTTTGGCGGCGTGCTCGATGATCCGGATATTGGCCTGGTGCGGCACTAAAAAATCAACGTCTGCGACAGTTAGCCCGGCCCGGCGCAATACCTCGCCGGCTCCGTCTTCCATGGCCCGGACCGCAAATTTGAACACCTCGCGGCCGTTCATTTGCAAATAATGCTGCTGGGCGGCCATAGTTTCGGCAGTGGCGGGCATCCTTGAACCGCCGGCGGGCATGCTGAGCAAATGCCCCCCGCTGCCGTCCGAACCCAGCATCACCGACAGGATACCCCTGCCTTCGGGAGCCTGTTTCATAACCACCGCTCCGGCACCGTCGCCGAATAATACGCAGGTGTTCCGGTCTTTCCAATTAAGTATTTTCGTCAGAGTTTCCGAACCGGCCACCAGCACTGTGCGCGCCGATCCGGCGGCGATAAACTGATCCGCCACCGCCATCCCGTATATAAAACCGGTGCAACCCGCCAACAGGTCAAAGGCTCCGGCGTTTTTAGCGCCCAGACCGTCCTGCAGCAGGCAGGCCGTGGCGGGGAAAAGCATATCCGGCGTATTGGTGGCGACTATAATCAGGTCCAGCTCTTCAGGGCTTACTCCCGCGTTTTCCAGGGCCCGCCTGGACGCGTGAAGGGCCAGATCCGAAGTGGCTTCATCATCGGCGGACAGGCGCCGTTCCCTGATGCCGGAACGGCTGCGGATCCACTCATCACTGGTGTCCAGTATCTTCTGCAGATCAAAATTGGTCAGCACCCGTTCCGGCACATATGAACCGACACCCGCGATACAGGACCGTCTGACTTCACATTTCATTGGCACAACTTACCTCCCTCGCCGGGTCGCACAGCAGGGTGCTTATTGAGTCAATCAAACCGGTTTCCACCGACTCGGCGGCCCGGCTAAGCGCGCTTTGAATGGCCCGGGCCCGGGAACTGCCGTGGCAAACGATGGCCACGCCGTTGATCCCTAATAGCGGCGCCCCGCCATACTCCGAATAATCGATCCTTTTTTTTAAATTCTTTAACGAGGGCAAAGCCAGGATCGCACCCAGCTTGGCCAGATTACTGTGCTGCATTTCACTTTTGATCATATTCATCAGCACAGTGGCCAGCCCTTCGCTGGTTTTCAAAACCACGTTGCCCACAAAACCGTCGCATACCACCACGTCGATAACGCCGGTATATATATCCCGGCCTTCGACATTACCGTAGAAATTAAGATCGTTGTTTAATAAAAGCTGGTAGGCCTCCTGGGTCAGCTCGTTACCTTTGCTGCTTTCCTCACCGACGTTAAGCAGTCCGACCCTCGGTTTTTCAATATTCAGCACTTTTGTAGCGTACAGGGAGCCCATGACGGCAAACTGCAGCAGGTTTTTGGCTTTACAATCAACGTTTGCGCCTACGTCCAGCATTATTACGGCGCCCCTGGCCGTGGGCAGCACACTGGCGATGGCCGGCCGGTCAATACCCTTGATCCGGCCCAGCCTGAGCAGCGCGGCAGCCATTGTGGCACCGGTACTACCAGCCGAAACCATGGCGTCCGCTTCACCGCCGCGCACTAAATCAGCAGCCACGACTACCGAGGAATTTTTCTTGCGTCTGACCGCCGCGGCAGGCGCCTCATGCATGCCGATCACTTCCGGCGCATGGACAATCTCCAACCCGGCGCATGGCCCCAACAAATCCAGCTCTTGCTTTAAGATGTCCCGATCCCCCGCCATGATCACTTGCAGCCCGTTATTGCGGCAGGTTTCCCAGGCGCCGCGCACTACCTCCCCCGGCGCGTAATCCCCGCCCATTGCATCAAGGGCTATTTTCAAGCTTTTTGACCTCCTCGGACAAATCAAATACCAGAAATTTGCCTGTAAAAACCGGTTCATCCTTAACCCGGGATGAAACCCTTACCATATATTTATTGCCTTTTTTAGCGGTGATAATCGCCCGGGCGACCACTTTTTCCCCTTTTAAAACCGGCCTCTTAAAGCTTACCCGGGCCGTACCCGTAAGTGTCACGTCGCTGTCGACGAGCCCCACGGCCAGTGAATTGGCCTGGGCGAACAGATATTGACCGTTTAAGACCCGTGTCTTTTGCAAGGTCATATCACCGGTTACTTCAAGCACGGACATGCCTGTCTGCCCCACAACCAGGTCCAGCAGTTCACCCACTATTTCACTGCCGGCGATAGCCCGGAGCTCCTGGTATGATTCCCGGGCCATTTTTTTAATGCGCGTCCTCATTTCAGGAATATCCAGCTCGGCCCTGTCCAAGCGCACGGTCTGGATACTGACGCCCAGCGCGCGGGCCAGATCTTCATCCGTCAAAAACGGATTGTCTTCAATGTGCCTGACTAAGGTTCCCTGTCTGTCCAATTTTGTCCGGCTCATATAAATCATCTCAAAATTGTATTTAGTACCAGGTACTAAACCTGAGTATATCTTAAATGGCAAAAAAAAGCAACCCTCTATTTCACTACCAATTCTTTCGGCTTCGCGTCTTTCGCTGATTTGAAAATGCAAAAACATTCTCCAGACAATATGGATCTAAAATTTTGAAACTGGGGGGGCACTTTGAAACTGGGCAATTGTTCAAACTTTATTTTTCTGAAACCCATTCACCAGTACACAACCAATGTGTATAATAGTAAATGTAAGGAGGATGGGGAATGAAAACAAAAGAGCTAATAGAGCTCTTGGAGAGGAACGGCTGGAAGTTCAAAAGGCATGGCGCAAACCACGACATATACGTAAAGGGCAAGGAGCGTGAAAGCGTGGTGCGGCACAGAGAAACCGACGAAGATTTAGCAAAGGCAATCATCAAGCGGCGAGGGTTGAAATAAACCAAGGAGGTACATTCCTATGAAAGTAGCTTACCCCATTGTTATGAGTAAAGGCAAGGAGCATATTATTGTATTCGTGCCGGATTTCAACATCAATACACAGGGCGCCGACTACGCGGAGGCTATGGAAATGGCGCGTGACGCTATCGGACTTATGGGTATTGATATGGAGGATGAAAAAGAAGTAATCCCGACGCCGTCAGCGCCGGCGGGGATTGCGAAGGAGCACGAAACCGACGTTATAACGCTGGTTGATGTGGATTTTGCGGAGTACCGGCGTAAGAACGATATGCGCACGGTACGGCGCAATGTGTCCTTGCCCTCCTGGTTGAACGCGGAAGCGGAAAAAGCGGGCTTAAATGTTTCGGCGGTTCTGCAAGCGGCGCTTAAACAAGAGCTTGGTATACAAAAGCAGTAAGTTCGAAAACAAAGGTGGATTTGAAAATACAAGACGGGCGTCCGGCACAGTTTTTTTTGGCTGTAATGAAAGGTTGAGTATGATATTTTTGAGCTTTAATTTAACTCGTCTTTCAGTTTTTTAATGTCTTCTGCACTAAGACCGGTTATTTCAATGATCACGTCTTCCGGCAGCCCTTTCTTTAAGGCGGCCCGGGCGGTGGCCAGTGCTTTTTTAGCTTCGCCTTTCTTAATGCCTTCTTTAATGCCTTCCTTTATGCCTTCAGCACGGCCTTTTTCATGCCAACTGGTAGTTATCTGCATGATATGTTTATCGACATTAATAGCGCATATTTGACATCCCCCGACATCATGCCTGATATTATCATATTTGGAGATATTAATATCGTCAATCAGTTAAAGCAAAAAAAAGACGCTATCCCTTGCGGGACAACGCTTCTCTCTTGCTTTTACGCCTACTTTACCGCCACTGCTTCCCGGCCTTTATAGTAACCGCAAGCGGGGCAGGCCTGGTGGGTTGCTGTTAATTCCTGACATTGCGGGCATTTTACCAACCCGGGGGCTTCAATCTTCCAATGCGCCCTGCGCTGCCGGTTCTTTTGTTTGGACCTTTTTCTTTTCGGTACTCCCATCTCTTAACACCCCCTTGTATCGACATAACTTATTTTACTTATTAATTTCTAACTTAACAGATCCTTTAATTTAGCCAGGCGGGGGTCCGGCTCGTCACGCGTACAACCGCAGCTTTGGTTGTTTAAATCTGCTCCGCATACCGGACATAAACCGCGGCAGTCTTCCCGGCAGATAAAGCGCATGGGCAGATGCACCAGTATTGTTTGCAGCAGTTCGGGCGTGATGTCTATTTGATCGCCCGAAAAAGGGACCCATTCGGACTGGATACCGTCCGGAGACGGCAGATTCCGGTCATAATATGTTTCCTGGAACTGCGCTTCCATGGGATGGATCATACTGCCCAGACACCGGTTGCACCGGGCGTTCAGTTCCGCTTTAACCGTGCCAAGCATGACAATGGCGTCGCCGGTGTTGGTTAAAGAAAGCCTGTATTCAACTTCCCGGGCCGGTTTGATGTCTTCACCTTCCACGGGCAGCGGCGGCAGCATTGTAAAACCATGGCAATCAATACGCTTACCTTTGCTTCTTTTAAGCTTGCCCACTTCCAGTAAGGGCATTGTCAATCCCCCCGGCATATCAACAGCTAAAATTATATTAAATATGCGGTTGTATTGTCAAGAAGAGTAAGCCTGGATATCCAACATTTCCATTTAAATGTGGCAGTTCGAAAAGTGCATTTTTCCCGGCCGGAATTTTCGGCGGGCTTGTTCAATATATTTAATTTGAGTCCGGATGAACGGAGGTTTACTAATTTTGCGTCCCGAGTCCAGCGGACAGCTTAAAATGTTGTGGGCCATATTGGCCGTTATTTTCGTCGCGTTGATGATCAAAAATCCGCAAGCGGTGTTTGAAGGCGCGTCATCGGGTATGGGAACCTGGTGGAATGTCGTTTTTCCCGCGCTGCTGCCCTTTTTCATCGCATCGGAGCTGCTGATGAGCTTTGGCGTGGTCAGGTTCATGGGGGTCCTTCTGGAACCGGTGATGCGTCCTTTATTCAACGTGCCCGGCGCCGGTTCCTTTGTGGTGGCGGTGGGCTTCACCAGCGGTTACCCCATCGGGGCCATGGTTACCGCCAGGCTGCGCTCGGAAGGGGTTATATCACGGGTGGAAGCTGAACGGCTGGTATCTTTCACCAACAATTCAAGCCCGTTATTCATGCTGGTGGCGGTGGCCGTGGGTATGTTTAACTGGCCCGCCCTCGGTTATTTAATTGCCGGCAGCCATTATCTGGGCAACCTCACCCTGGGCCTGGCGCTCAGTTTTTACAAACGCAACGACCCGGATCGGACGCCGGCCCCACCGTGGCGTGGGAACCGGATTCGCGGCGCATTCAGGGAGCTGGCCGGCGCCATCAATGCCGAGCGTCGACCCATGGGCCGCATTATCGGCGACGCGGTAAGCAGTTCAATCGGCAAATTACTGAACATCGGCGGTTTCATCATCCTGTTCGCCGTTATTATCCGTTTATTGGAACAAACCGGTTTAATCAGTTTGTTGACGGGATTGTTATCCATCCTGCTGGTTCCGCTGGGGTTTGCTCCGGAAACCATGCCCGCCCTGTCCGCCGGCTTCTTCGAAATGACTTTGGGCGCGCGGGCCGCGGCGGAATCCGGAACGACCCTGCCGGCTCAGTTAATGGCGGTGGCGGTAATCCTGGCCTGGGGCGGGTTATCAATTCAGGCCCAGGTGGCCGGTATGGTTTCCGGTACCGATATAAATCTCCGGCTATTTTTAATCGGACGGATTTGTCATGCCGGGCTGGCCACAATATACACGGTACTGCTGTATCCCCTATTTGGATTGGAAAGCAGGCCTGCCAACGCCGTGATTGATTTATCCCCGGGTAACCTGTTTTTTTACCCGGGTTATGCCGATTACCTGCAGGCTTCGTTTTTCATAATGCTGGCTTTCATAATCGTGCCTTTGCTGCTGTACCTGGCTTATTATATATATCGCGGCTTCCTGTCTCTGGTCCTTTTCAGACGCTGATTATTGCACCGGTCAATTAACCTGTTATTTGTTAATCTTCATGTCCTGTAGTTCGATTCTGCCGTTGCGAACTTGTTGCGCAATTTGTTCCAGTTTACTTTCCAGTCCGGCCAGTATATCATCGGCGTAGTCCCTGGCGCCTTGTTTAATCTGCAGAGCCACTTCCTCGGCCTGGGCCTGGAGCTGGGTTGCCATGTCCTGGGCCAAACGGGTAACCTCGGATTCGTCCGCTTTTTTCTCCAACTGTTTTTCAGCGTCTTCCATAATACGCATGGCTTCCCGTTTGGAGTCGGTAATGACCTTTTCCCGTTCCTGGATTACCCATTTAGCCTGACGCAGTTCGTCCGGCAGGGATGTCCTGATCCGGTCCAGGAAATCAAGCAGCCTGTCCTCGTCAACCAGAACCCGCCTGGTCATGGGAACCTTGGGGCTGCTTTCTATCAAATCTTCCATTTCATTGATAATGTTGAATAATTCCAAAGCGGTTTCCCCCCTTAACCCTTGATCGTAAACTTGTCCCGCAGTTTTTTCTCCACCAGCGGCGGCACCAGGTCTCTAACGCAGCCGCCGAAGGAAACCACCTCTTTGACGGCGCTGGAACTAATAAAAGAATACTCCGCCCTGGTCATTAAAAAAATTGTTTCCACATCGGGCTGCAACTTTTTGTTGGTCAGGGCCATCATAAATTCGTTTTCAAAGTCCGATATGGCCCTGAGGCCTCTGATAATGGCCACTGCCTGTTTTTCGCAGGCGTAATTAACCGTCAGACCCTTGAAAGAGTCGGTAATCACATTATTAAAAGGACCGGTTACCTCGGAAAGCATTTGCATCCTTTCCTCAACGGTAAAAAGCGGATTTTTTCCCGGGTTTTTTGAAACTGCAACAATCAGGTTGTCAAAAAGGCTGGCGGCCCGTTCAACAATATCAAGATGTCCGTTGGTTACCGGATCAAAGCTGCCTGGATAAATAGCTAAACGCAAAATAATCCTCCTTTACACCGGCCGGTAAAAGGATAACGCGGTATCACCGTATTTTTCCCGCCGCCATAGCTTGAAAACGCCTGTATCCTCGGGCAGTATTTCCTTGGCGTCTGTTTCTAAAATAACAATGGTGTTTAACTGCCATACCGGATACCTGGCTAAAGTATTCAACACCATGGCAGCCAGTCCCTGCCGGTAAGGAGGATCTGCGAAAATAATGTCAAACTTTTCACTCCTTTGCGACACCCGGCGCAATGCCTGTTCAAAGTCATCAAGCATTATTTCCGCCCCGTCGCGCAGGCCTGTGAGGTCGATATTCTGTTTTACCAATCCGGCCGCGCGGGAATCCTTTTCGACAAATATAACTTTTGCGGCGCCCCTGCTGAGCGCCTCGATGCCTACTCCACCGGTACCGGCGAATAAATCGGCAAAGGCACAGCCGGGTATTTGCGGACTTATTATATTGAACAGCGATTCTTTTACCCGGTCGGCCGTAGGCCTGACCGGCAGATTACCGGGTGACTTCAGGCGCCTTTTTTTAGCCGTTCCGGCAATCACACGCAAAGAGCAATCATTTCCTTTCCACTACAAAAGTTAAACCACAATGAATTAAATCAACAATAATTATATCATGATTGTCACAAAAAATCGATTTATTGCATTTACGTGCATATTAATGCATTGAAGGGCAAATATATAAAAAGCAGCCTGCTGTTAACCCGGTTGCTATATATTGCCATTACATGCACAGGAGTGGTATCATTGGACAGTTCTTTTCTTAAAAACATGGGTATATCCATGGACCTGGCCCTTGAAGCCAGGGAAATAGTCCGGGGAGAAACCGGTCAGGAAATACCGGGCGTAAGGGTGGACAAGGAGACATACAACCACGCCGCAGTCACCACAGTACACGTGGAGGACGAAGCCGCCCAGGCTATAATGGGGAAACCGGTCGGCAAGTACATAACCATTGAGGCGCCGGTGATCAGGGAAAATAACCCCGAGGCGCACCGGGAGGTCGCCCAGGTGCTGGCGGCACAGCTAAATAAACTAATTCAACTTACCATGGAGGCCAATGTTTTAATTGTGGGATTGGGCAATTGGAATGCCACTCCCGATGCTTTGGGGCCGAAGGTGGTCGGTAAGTGCCTGGTAACCAGACACCTCTTTAAATACGCGCCCCAGGAATTACAGGGAGGCATGCGCCCGGTCAGCGCCCTGGCTCCCGGCGTTCTGGGCATCACCGGCATTGAGACCGCCGAAGTAATTAAAGGGGTGGTTGAAAAGATCCGGCCGGAAGTGATCATAGCCATTGATTCCCTGGCGGCCCGGAGCGTCGAACGTATCGCCACCACCATCCAGCTTGCCGACACCGGCATTAATCCGGGCTCCGGCATTGGCAACAAACGGGCCGGCATCAATGAAGAAAACATGGGTGTGAAGGTAATCGCCGTCGGCATACCCACCGTATCCCATGCCGCGGTAATTGCCCAGGACGCCATTGAAAAATATATCCAGAGCACCGGCGGTCAAACAGGTGATACCAGCACGGTGATTAATGAGATCCTGCAGCCCTTTGGAGGCAACCTGACAGTGACGCCGAAGGAAATAGATACCCTGATCGAAGACACGGCCCATATTATTTCCGGCGGACTGTCCATCGCTCTGCACCCCGGAGTCAGCCCGGATGATTACGCCTATTATCTGCATTAAAGCAAAACAAGCGGTCCTAAGACCGCTTGTCGGCTCCCGTCCGTCGGGCAACCCGGTACCACGCCACCTTGACCGGTTGCCCGGCAGTGAGGAATTAAAGATTTATTTTTGAGCTAAACTCTGTTCGTAGGCGGCTACCATTTTCTTCACCATATTGCCGCCTATGGACCCGTTCACACGGGACGGCAGGTCGCCCATGTATCCGCCCTGGGGCGCTGCAATACCAAGTTCAGAGGCGGTTTCCCACTTTAACTGCTCCAGACCTTGGGAAGGGAACATCTTGCCATTGGTTTTTTGTGCCATCAGTTTTTCACCTCCTCGCCCTGAAATTAAAATTATTATTGGATTTTTAGCTGACGATTATGTAGGTACATTTTTCACGTCTTGGTTTGAAAATTTCAAAATGCACAAAAAAAATCAGCGCCCCGGTGCGCCAATATTAAATCAACTGATATGAAAATATTCCGTTTTTTGCTTTTGCAAACGCTGCAGGTACTCTTCCAGAGGCCTGTTTTCTTCGGTCTGCAGTGCCGGGTCGCGTTTCAGCAGTTCTTCCGCCCGACGGCGTGCGGCCGCCAAAATGTTCTGGTCCCGCACCAGATCGGCTATTTTAAACTCCGGCAGGCCGGACTGCCGCACGCCGGTGACATCCCCGGGACCTCTGATCTGCAAATCTTTTTCCGCCAGGTAAAACCCGTCGTTGCTGGATTTCATGGCCCTGATGCGCTCGGCCGCCTCCCTGGTGCGTATCCGGGCGGCCAGTATGCAGTGCGCTTCTCCGCCGCCCCGTCCCACCCGGCCCCTTAACTGGTGCAGTTGAGCCAGTCCGAAGCGGTCGGCGTCTATAATCACCATCACATTGGCGTTGGGCACGTCCACGCCCACTTCAATCACCGTGGTGCTGACCAAAACCCGGGTTTCTCCGGAGCGGAACCTGCGCATCACCTCTTCCTTTTCATGGCTCGGCATTCGCCCGTGCAGCAGTCCAACCGTGCAGAGGCGCAGCTCATTTTCAACCAGCCGGGTGTATAGCTCTTCGGCGGCCTGCAGGTCGGTTTTTTCCGATTCCTCCACCAGCGGACAGATCACAAAGGCCTGCCGGCCGGTTTTCACCTGTTCATATACAAACCGGAACACCCGGGGCAGTTCTCCCGGGGATACATAGTATGTGCGCACCGGCTGCCGTCCCGGAGGCAGACCTTCGATTACGGAGACATCCAGATCGCCGTATACAGTCATGGATAAAGTTCTCGGTATGGGGGTCGCGGTCATGATCAGCACATCGGGCTGCACGCCCTTTGACTGTAAAACGGCGCGCTGCCGGACCCCGAAACGGTGCTGCTCGTCAATTACCACCAGGGCCAGGTTTTTAAATGACACGTCCTGCTGCAGCATCGCCTGGGTGCCCACAATAAGCGATACCTCACCAGCGGCAATCCGTTCAAGTAAAGCGCGGCGTTCCCCGGCCGGCATTCCACCGCTCAGCAGCGCCGTATCAACCCCAAGGGTCTCCAGAGACTCTTTAAGCGTTAGATAATGCTGTTCGGCCAGCACCTCGGTGGGGGCCATGAACGCACCCTGCAGTCCGCTCTCCGCGGCCCTCAGCAGGGCCAGGGCCGCCACCGCGGTTTTTCCGGCTCCGACGTCGCCTTGCAACAGCCTGTTCATGGGATAGGGCTTATCCAGGTCGCTCATTATTTCATCCATCGCTTTTTTTTGGCCATCCGTCAAATCGAATTTCAAGCCGGAGATATAAGCTCTCTGCAAGGGGTTGTCCCCGGAATAACGATGTTTTTTTCGCGTCCGGGCCATGTTTTGACGCAATTTTAATAGCTGCACCTGGATGATAAAGAATTCTTCGAATACAAACCGGCGGCGCGCGTCAGCGGCGCTGTTTTTATGCTCAGGAAAATGGATCTGCCGCAAGGCTGCCGGGAGTGGCATCAGGTTTTCCTGTTTTATAATCCAAGGAGGCAAAAATTCAGTATAAGTGCCTTCCCATTGTTCAAGGGCGGTGTGGATAAACGACCGCAACTGGCGCTGATTCAGCCCGCTTGTGGCATGGTATACCGGTACCAGACGGCCTGCGTGCAGCAAATCACCGTTTTGGTTCAGCACTTCAAAATCCTGCACCTGGACCTGCACCGAACCGAACCCAAGGTCCACTTTGCCGCTTACCAGCACCTCGGTTCCCTGACGGAGAGACTTTTTAACATGAGACTGGTTGAACCAGACGGCGTAAAAAATCCCCTCCCGCGCCTCCAGGGCCGCCCTGGTAATGGTCAGGTTCCTGCGCGGCCTGGTTTCCTGAGTGCTGACCACCACCCCGCGCACTGTGACCTCGGCCCCGTTTTCATGGCCGAAGGGAGAAACAGTTTGACTGCGGTCCAGGTATTCGCGCGGAAAGTGATACAATAAATCATGGACCGAAAAAATTTTTAACCGGGCCAGTTGTTCTGCCCGGCGCTGCCCGATCATCTTTAAGTATTTTACCGGCGTTTCAAAAGGTCCACCGTTTTTTCCAGCGTCCATATTCCTTTTCTCCCGGATGCCTTTTTTAATCAAGGCTTGTTGCATAGCCGCAATGAATCTGTTAAAATATAAAAGTCTTGTATTGAAGGAGGTGTTTTCCATGGCCAGGAAATGTTCAGTATGCGGTAAAGGTGTTGCCGTAGGTATGAAAGTCAGTCACTCCCATATCCGCACCAAGAAAAACTGGGCGCCCAACCTGCAAAGGGTTAAGGCCAACGTTGACGGTACGCCCCGCAGAATCGTGGTCTGCACAAGGTGCCTCCGTAGCGGCAAAGTCCAAAGAGCCATCTAAACTAAAGCAATAAACAATAAAAGCGGCGCAAGCCGTTTTTTATTTTGCGTGGGAAAGGCGTTTGATTCATTTGGGCGCCCCTAGCGGACGCCCGAAAAAAGTCTTTATCATCAACAGCACTGGAATCAAATCAGCCTTTCCAGCCGCGCATTGGGCGTGATGCCCGGGATACGGCCCCGTTTGGCCACCGGCTTTCCGCTGATCTCTTTAATATCCATGGTCATGTCGATGGCCGGGGCGCCGGAAATATAGCTGCCCACCCCAAAGGAGTCGGCGCCGGCTTCGGATAACAGCTTGATCCGCTCCGGGGTCAGCCCGCCGGATACAAATATTTTTACGTGCCGGCACCCGGCCTGATCCAGCCTGGCCCTGATTTCACGCACCAGTCCGGGGGTAACGCCGCCCCTTTCGCTGGCCGTGTCCAGCCTGACGCCCTGCAGGTCCCTGCCCAGCGCTTCGGCCACCCGCAGCGTCTCTTCAGCTTCGTCCTTGAAAGTATCCACCAGGACAATTACCGGTGAGCCGGGGGGCATAACCTGCCGGTATTGTCTGGCTACCTCCAGGGTGTCTCCTACGATCAGCATTACCGCATGGGGCAATGTGCCCATCGGTTCGCCGCCCGCCAGTTTGGCGCCCAGGATGCAGCTGGCGCCGTTTGCGCCGCCTAAAATAGCGGCCCTTTCCATTACCGGCGCCACCGCGGGATGAACGTGCCGGGCGCCGAAACTGACCATACTTTTGCCGCCCGCCGCCTCGCGGCACCTGCCGGCCGCGGTGGCCCAACCGCTGGAACTGGCCAGGATGCCCAGCAGGGCGGTTTCATAAATACCGAAATCATCGTAGGCGCCACTGATACGCATAATCACTTCTTTTTCAGCAAACGAGGAACCTTCAGGCAGCGACCAAACCTCCACGGGTAATCCGGCCAGCAAATTTTTTGCTTCGGTGATGCCGGCCGCAATGCCCTCCCGGCCGCTGAAAATTTCCGCCGTTACCGGAGTGCGGTCCAGCCCCATATGCCTGAGCAGTTCCCTGGTGCGGATAAAGTAAATATCCGTGGTTAATCCGTATAATATCTCGTCCTGGGAGGCCGAGAACAGTCTTTTTTCCGGCGCAGGCCTGTAAGCGGCAACTTCGGCCAGATTTTGCAATGTCTTGTTATCCATAACCGTCTCCAATGAAGGTAATCTTTTTCAGGATCCCAGCGACCTGGTCAAATTGGCCATTTCAATGGCGGTAACCGCCGCATCCCAGCCTTTGTTGCCGGCCTTGGTGCCGGCTCTTTCGATAGCCTGCTCTATAGTATCCGCCGTTATGACGCCGAAAATTACCGGCACGCCCGTATCCAGACCCACCTTGGCGATACCCTTGGACACCTCGGCCGCCACATAATCGAAATGGGGAGTGGCCCCCCTGATGACCGCGCCCAGGCAGATTACCGCGTCAAAGCGGCCGGTGTCCACCATCCGCCGGGCGACCATGGGGATCTCGAAAGCTCCCGGCACCCAGGCCATTTCTATATCCTGTTCGGAAACGCCGTGCCGCTGCAGCGCGTCCAAAGCGCCGGTATATAACTTATTGGTAATAAATTCGTTAAAACGTCCCGCCACAATACCGAATTTTAAACCTTCACCCACCAGGTGGCCTTCATATACTTTAACCAATGCCGTTCCTCTCCTTGTCGTGTTGTTTTTTAATTTTTCTTGCTGATGGTTAATTTTCAGCCAGGGACAGCAGATGACCCAGTTTACGTTTCTTGGTGCTGAGATAAAACTTGTTGTCGCAGCCCGGGGATATCTCAATGGGCACCCGGCCCACCACTTGCAGTCCGTGACCCTCAAGGCCTGCAATTTTCCTGGGGTTGTTAGTGATCAACCGGATTTTGTTCAGGCCTAAATCAACCAGGATCTGGGCTCCGATGCCATAATCGCGGAGATCGGCGGGAAAACCCAACGCCTCGTTGGCTTCAACGGTATCCTTACCCTGGTCCTGCAGCTTGTAAGCCCTTATTTTATTTGACAGCCCGATGCCGCGGCCTTCCTGGCGCATATACAGCAGGACTCCGGCCCCTTCCTGCTCGATGATCTCCAAAGCCCGGGCCAACTGATCACCGCAATCACAGCGGCTGGAACCAAAGACATCGCCGGTAAGACACTCGGAGTGCACCCGCACCACCGGCGCGTCGACGCTTTGCAGGTCGCCCTTAACCAGGGCGATATGTTCTTTATTGTCCAGCAGGCTTTCGTAAGCCACGGCGGTGAAGTTGCCGTGCCTGGTGGGCAGGTTGGCGGAATCGACGCGCCGGATTAGTCTTTCATGCCGCCGCCGGTATTTAATCAGGTCGGCGATGGTAACCAGCTTCAGACCGTGGGTTTTGCTGAACTCCATCAGTTCCGGAACCCGGGCCATGGTGCCGTCATCCTTCATAATCTCGCAGATTACGCCGGCGGGGTATACGCCGGCCAAACGGGCCAGGTCCACCGCCGCCTCGGTGTGGCCGGCGCGGCGCAAAACTCCGCCTTCCTTGGCCCGCAGCGGGAAAATATGTCCGGGGCGCCGCAGGTCTTCGGGCTTTGTATCCGGGGCAAGTATGGCGCGTACCGTAGCCGCCCGTTCGTGGGCCGAGATACCGGTACTGGTATCTTTAAAATCAACTGAGACGGTGAATGCGGTGCCATGCGGGTCGGTGTTATGCGACACCATGGCCGGCAGCTCCAATTCGTCCAGCCGGGAGCCGGTGATGGGCATGCAGATTAAACCACGGCCATGGGTAGCCATAAAGGCAATGGCTTCGGGAGTCACTTTATCCGCGGCCATGATCAGGTCTCCCTCGTTCTCCCGGTCTTCGTCGTCCACGGCTACCAGCATTCCGCCCTGTTTGATTACTTCAATCGCTTCTTCAATGGTGCTGAACGGCATATCACTCATCCTTCCCTGCCTTTTTTATTCTGACTCCTGACTTCTGACTCCTCTAT
This sequence comes from Bacillota bacterium, assembly GCA_023439185.1. Classification (GTDB taxonomy): domain Bacteria; phylum Bacillota; class Desulfotomaculia; order Desulfotomaculales; family Desulfallaceae; genus BRH-c8a. The sequence continues at coordinate 57,491 of JAEXOR010000011.1, forward strand.
AGAAACCCGTGTTTGGCCAGAAAATCTCCCGTGATCGCTCCGCTTTTGCGGTTTTCTTCCTCAGTGTCTTTGCCGGCGTTCACCCAGCGCTCCACGTACTTGCCGATCAGGTCCCCTTCGAGGTTCACCCGGTCGCCGGTTTTTTTATCGCCCAGTACCGTGGCGCGGGCGGTATGCGGTATCAGTGACACAACAAAATCGTCCGGCCCGTAGTCAACCACGGTGAGGCTGGTGCCGTCTACGGCCACCGATCCTTTTTTGATCACGTAACGCATTACGGCAGGCGGGGCGGAAATGGTAATCAGGGTCGCGATATCATGCTTTTCCCTTTTGCTGATCTCGCCTACACCGTCGATATGGCCGCTGACCAGGTGTCCCCCCAGCCGATCCCCCAGCCTTAAAGCCCTTTCCAGGTTTACCCGGTCTCCGGGCGAGAGTGCGCCCAGATTTGTTTTGGCCAGTGTTTCGGCCATCACGTCGGCGTCGAATGTGCCGCTGTCAAAACCGGTAACCGTCAGACACACTCCGTTTACCGCTATGCTGTCCCCCGCCGCCAGGCCGTCCATAATCCGGCGGGCGGAAATCTTCAGCCGGGCCGAGTCCGCGCCCCGGCGCAAGGATATTAATTGTCCCATTTCCTCTACCAGTCCGGTAAATATTGCTTATACACCCCGTTTCTGCACCCGGGCCTCAATACATATATCTTCCCCAGGGCGATGCAGTGTAATGTCACTTAACTTTAAAGCACCGGCCAGCGCCGTTATGCCGGCGCCGCCCACCGGTCCCGGTGCGGCACTGCCGCCGATAATTTTTGGTGCGATAAACCAAAAAACCTTGTCCACCAGGCCATGTTCAATAAAACTTCCGTTTACCCCGGCGCCGCCTTCCACCAGCAGGCTGGTGATTTCCTGCTCTCCCAACCGGCGCAGCAGTTCAGGCAGGCAAACCCCGTTGGCATCAGCCGGCAATTGCATCACCTGCGCCCCGGCGTCCGATAGTTGACGCAGTTTTTCCCGCTGTGCGGCGGATGTGGTAACAATAATGGCCGGTGCCTGAGAGCTTTGAGTTATTATTTGCGCGTCCGCCGGTGTCCTGGCCCGGGAATCCAGCACCAACCGGACCGGGTCTTTTCCACCGCCGCCGGGCAGCCTGGTGGTCAGGGACGGGTTATCGGCCAGCACGGTGCCCACTCCCACCAGGATGGCGTCGTACCGGTCCCGCAGCCGGTGCACCACGGCCCTTGATTCAGGCCCGGTAATCCACTGGGATTCCCCACCGGCGGTGGCAATTTTGCCGTCCAGGCTCATGGCCGTCTTCAGCACCACAAAGGGCAGCTTGGTGCTGATGTACTTGATAAATACCTCGTTCAGCCGCCTGGACTGTTCTTCCAGCACCCCGGTTTCCACCGCAATACCCGCGTTTTGTAATATTTTAACGCCGTTGCCGGCGACTTTTGGGTTGGGGTCCTGCATGGCCACCACCACTTTTGCAATGCCGGCGGTAATCACCGCCTCGGTGCAGGGGCCGGTCCGGCCGTGATGACAGCATGGTTCAAGGGTCACGTACAGCGTGGCTCCCCTGGCCTTTTCACCCGCTTCCCGCAGCGCGTGCACTTCGGCATGCGGGGTACCCGCCCGGGCGTGATATCCCGAACCAACCACTTGCCCGTCTCTGACCACCACGGCGCCCACCAGCGGGTTGGGGCTGGTACGGCCCAGGGCTTTTGCCGCCAGTTCCAAGGCCATTTGCATATAATGAATATTTTCTCCCCGCAACTTTCCACCATCCTGTGTTTGATTTAAAACAAATAAAGCCCTGAAGCAATCTTCAGGGCGCAAAACTCAGACAGGCACATCAACACCCCAAGGGGGCGAAAAAATGCCTCAAGGTAATTACCTTCTCCCATCCAGACTATACTGTCGGCTCCGGAATTACACCGGATCAACCCTTGCGGGCTCGCGGGCTTGAGGTTTGGTCTCTTACCGCCGGTACGGAATTTCACCGGTCCCTGAAGGTTTTTATTTTTTAATCCTTTTTGTAAGTTAATTATAGTGATCTGCAAAAACTGTGTCAATATTTCAACGCCAGATTAATAAACCCATCCCTGGACAACCATGTGATCCTTTGTTACAATAAATTTGCCGGCAACTTAAAATTTTTAACAAATTTGCCGGCATATTATTAATTTTTAACAATGTGTCTAAAACCCTTTGACTAAAAACTTATCTAAACTTTAATAACTATTAAAAATTATTAAATTGGAATTGGGAAGGAGCACCGGGTTGAGCAAGGTTAGTGTTAGAAACTTATATAAAATTTTCGGGGAGCATCCGGACCGGGCTATGAAAATGCTGCAGGACGGCAAAAAAAAAGAAGAAATTTTGCAAGCCACCAGGAACACGGTGGGCTTACAAAACGTTTCCTTTGATGTTGAAGCCGGCGAAACCTTTGTTTTAATGGGCCTGTCCGGAAGCGGCAAATCCACATTGCTGCGTTGTATCAACCGGTTGATTGAGCCGACCGGCGGACAGGTGCTGATTGACGGCGAGGATATTACCGGCGTTAATGAAGCCGCCCTGCTGCAAATCAGGCGCGTCAAGCTGGGGATGGTTTTTCAGCGTTTCGCTTTATTTCCCCATCGCACCGTGTTGGACAATGTCGCTTACGGCCTGGAAGTCCAGGGTATGGAAAAGAAAGCCAGGCTGGCCAAGGCCGCGCAGGTGCTGGAAGTGGTCGGGCTCAAGGAATGGGAGAACAGTATGCCGGACCAGCTGAGCGGCGGTATGCAGCAGCGGGTGGGGCTGGCCAGGGCGCTGGCCAGCGATCCCGACATATTACTGATGGACGAAGCGTTCAGCGCTTTGGACCCGCTGATTAGAAAGGGTATGCAGGACGAGCTGCTTTCACTGCAAGCCACTTTGAACAAAACGATCATTTTTGTCACCCATGATCTGGACGAAGCACTTAAGATTGGCGACCGCATCGCCCTGATGAAGGATGGAGCCATTATTCAAACCGGCACGCCGGAAGAAATTCTCACCTGTCCGGCGGATAATTACGTAGCTAAATTTGTCGAGGATGTGGACATGTCCAAGGTGCTCACCGCCGAAGGAGTAATGAAAAGGCCGGACACCGTTGTCACCACCAAGGACGGCCCGCGGCACGCCATGCGCCGGATGAAAGAAAACGGTATTTCCAGTATCTTTGTCCTGACCAAAGATCGTCGCCTGGCCGGGCTGGTGCTGGCGGACGATGCCCTGACAGCTATTGAAGAGAATAAGGAAACCCTGGATGATTTTATTCTTAAAGACACCCCCAGGGTACCGCCGGAATATCCGCTATCCGATTTGATACCTTTAATCGCTGATTCACGTTACCCGATAGCCGTTGTCAACGAGCAGGAAAAACTAATTGGCGTGATTGTACGCGGCTCGGTGCTGGCCGGCATGGTGCGCAGGGGCGGTGAAGCGGTTGGTGCCTAAAATTCCGGTCGGACATTGGGTGGAATGGCTCGTCGAGTGGGCCACTATTAACCTCAACCCTCTTTTTGAGGTCATTAAAGCCGTCATTAAATTTCTGGTGAACAACCTTTCCGAAATATTTCTATTTATTCCACCGGTAATTTTTATCGTGCTGTTCTGTTTACTGGCCTGGTATATTGCCGGGCTGCGGGTGGCCATAGGCTCGGGAGCAGGTCTGTTCCTGCTCTATAACCTAAATGTTTGGGAGCCTTCCATGCATACCCTGGCCATGGTGATATCCGCCACCATAGTAGCTTTAGTGATCGGTATTCCGTTGGGCATATGGACGGCCCGCAGCAATACGGTCAATAAAATCGTTATGCCGTTGCTTGATTTCATGCAGACCATGCCGCCATTCGTATACCTGATCCCGGCAGTGTTCTTCTTCGGTATTGGCACCGTGCCGGGATTAATCGCCACCGTTGTTTTTGCCATGCCGCCGGCCATTCGCCTGACCGGTCTGGGCATCCGGCAGGTGCCGGTTGAACTGGTTGAAGCGGCGGAGGCTTTCGGCTCCACGCAGTATCAAAAGCTGATCAAGGTTCAGCTTCCGGTGGCCATGCCCACTATCATGGCCGGAGTTAACCAGTGCATCATGCTCTCGCTGTCCATGGTGGTAATTGCAGCCATGATCGGAGCCAGCGGGTTGGGCCGGGAAGTCTTACGGGGCATCCAGCGGCTCGATGTTTCCACGGGTTTTGAAGGGGGATTGGCCATTGTAATTATAGCCATTATCCTGGACCGGATAACCCAAAACCTGGGTCGTAAAAGGAATCGTCCCCCACAAAGCTGATGATATTTAAAAAAGTTAAATTAAAAAAGGAGGAGATAAGTTTGAAAAAATTATCAAAAATGGTTACCCTTGCGCTGGTGCTTGCCTTCCTCTCGGTGGCGGTGCTTGGCTGCAACAGTGGAAACCAGCAAGATGCCGGCAGTAACGGAGACCAGCAAAGCGCGGGTAAGGGTGTAATTGTGGGTATCGAACCGGGAGCCGGAATTATGAAGGCTACTGAACAGGCAATCGAAGATTATGGTCTTGATTTTGATTTACAGGACAGCAGCAGCCCGGCTATGGCCGCCGCCCTAAAAACAGCCATTGACAGTAATGAATGGGTTGCGGTTACAGGCTGGACGCCGCACTGGAAGTTTGCCAAGTGGGATCTTAAGTACCTGGACGATCCCAAGGGTATATACGGAGGCGAAGAGCATATCGCCACCCTGGTACGCCAGGGTCTTAAGGATGACATGCCGGAAGTGTATACCATGTTGGATAACTTTTACTGGGAGCCGGACGACATGGCAGCCGTGATGGTGGACATTGAAGAAGGCCTGAGCCCCGATGAAGCGGCGCAAAAGTGGATTGAGGAGAACAGCGCCAAGGTTAATGAGTGGATTCCCGCTGCGGAAGCCGCTGAAAAAGGTACTGTCAAACTGGGTTATGTGGAGTGGGATTCCGAGATTGCCAGCACCCACGTGGTAAAAAATGTATTGGAAAACATGGGTTATACAGTTGAAGTTATTGCCGTTGATGCCGGGATTATGTTCGCCGGTATGGGTGCCGGCGAATTCGACGGCATCGTTGCCGCCTGGCTGCCCGGTACCCACGCCGATTACTACGCTGAAATCGAAGACAGTGTGGAAAACCTTGGACCCAACCTGGAAGGGGCCAAAATCGGCCTGGTGGTGCCCACTTACGTGGAAATTGATTCCATCGAAGAACTGAACGATGTGAAAGATAAATTCAAATAGCAAAGTTGAACCATACCTAAACCGATACGGGAAAGCAAGAGATAGGCGGTATCCTACAAAGGATACCGCCTATCTTGACTAAAACTTTTAGACAAGCAACCATACGGGTTATACTTCGGGCTGAGCGATAATGTTCCCGGCCAGGGGCGAGAGATTTCTCCTTGAGCGGCCGCTCTTGAATATCACACTGTTGACCGGGTTATAATTTACGGTTGTTTTCTTGGAAAACGGATACCCAGAGCGTCTTTGATTGAAGATTGCAGGAGCTGAGAAAAATTTAACCCGGCATCTTCTCCCGCATCACGGAGCCACTTGGGGAGGGTGCAGTTCTTAGTTACAGTTTTGTTAGCTGCATCATCTCTATAAGGGGGCATATATACTTCTAAAAAAACAATACGGTCGCTATGATCAAGCAAGATAATCTGCTGAGGTTCCGAGGGCGCAGGCAAGCCTTGCCCTTGTTCTTCCTTTTCTAAAATTAAATTGATCAGCATCTCTTTTGCACGCCGAATTCCGTCAGCTAGATCCAACCCCAAGATGGCAGTTCCGGGGAAATCGGGAAAGTATAAACCAACCATTCCGTCTTCAGCTTTCTCAACGACAACTGGATAAATAAAATAGTTCGTCACGATAAAAACACTCCTTTGGTTTAAAAATATTAAAACTTAATTCCCGCTGTTTTTTCTATGCTGGCCAGCGTCCCTTTGGGGATGATTTGACCACTGTTATGATAACTTATGTCAGCATAGCGGGTAGGATTATCTTTATGTATGTATCTTTGATGACTCGTTCCTTTACCGTGGATGGGAGATTTGATAAAACCTTCTTTCTTCAGTTTTTGCAAAACTTTTCTTACGGTAACTTGTTTCCCCATTATTGCTCCTCCCATCTATATATTATTATGACACGCATAAATTATGCGTGTCAAGAAGGATATAAGAATAACGCGCATTCACCTGCCACAAACTAATTCCGCATTGCGCATCAAAAAAACCACCGTCATAATAAATCCGGTGGTTTTTTTATCCTCGGGAGAATTAAAACAAGTTTTGCTTAATTTTAATCTTTACCCGGCGGCCATAACCCTTGGTTCCAGCACCCGGCTCAGAAACTCCCGGGTCCGCTGCCGGACGGGGCGGTCAAATACAAAGTTTTTAATTGTAAACTTTCTCATTCCGCAATTATGGACTGTTTCAGCTATCCAGCCGCTTTCTTAATAATATAAAGGCTCTATGCCGCCAATTTATATTTATTTCGTAAGTTGTCTTTAAGAATTAGAAAAGACCATTTTGTTTTTTAAAAAATAAAAACACTTTATGTGGTTTCCGGGTTAGTTTATTTCCGACTTGCTCAGGGTGCTCCGGTACCGGTAGAGGTCGGAAATAATGCCGCCCATACGGTCGATGACCGCCTTGTTTTTCCAGTACATTTCGGGACTGTCGCACCGGTTCAGGCAACCGTATAAAATGCTTAAGCGCAGGTACAGCCGCCGGGGCAGCAGGGCCACGTCTCCACCCAGCTTATGCCAGGCCTCGGTGACGAAAATTGTTTGCCCTCTTTCATCATCCCCGGGCTGCTCTTGATCTGCGGGACCGTTTTGGATTATTTCCACCATAACCTTGTTTTTCTTCAATTCATCCAGCAGTTCATCCACGATAAACAGTCTTTTTTCTCCCACTTCCTGGGCTCTGACCATCTGGTAATACCAAACAGTTACAATTACGCCCCACAGGGTCAGCAAACCGCCCAGGGCGGCCTCGTTGAACCCCCGGGCGAATTCGGGCGTGTTCACATGCTCGCCCAGAGCATCAAACAGCAGGGGAAAGGTACCGGAAAGCCAGTCCCAGTTGGCCAGGACGACGATCAGTTCTCTGTTCAGGGACAGGATAACCCATATTATAAAGGGGCTGAAGATCATGGTCAGGCAAATAAAAAATTTTTTCATCATCCGCATGGTTTTGCGGACTATGCTGCGCTCCTTGAGCAAGAAGATGCTTTTGACGGTCGTTTTACCACTCTGGCCGCAGCCGGACAAATTTTTCACCTGCCCTCATGCTAATCCTGAATTGTGCATCAAAAAAACCACCGTAGCAAAACCAGGTGGTTTTTTATTTTTTCCAAAGATTATTTTTTTATCCCGGGAATTAATTTATTGGATGTTTTCCGGGTTTTTATGATAGACCATTTCACCCATGACCATCTGGCGGACCATCTCCGCCGACTCACGGGTTCCCACCAGCAACAAAACGTCACCTGATTTAAGAGTGGTATTGGCTTCAGGTGATACCATTTCGTGGCCGTTACGATAGATTGACAGGACCGTCGCGCCGGTACGGGCCCTGAATCCCGCTTCGGACAACGAAGTGCCCAGAAGCGGAGAATCCGCCGGCACGGAAACCTCTTCCAGTTTTTGCAGGCGGCCGGCCATTTTGAAGGTGTAGTCCAGTAATTGATTTGTGAGCCTGTCTATTTCCAGGTTCAGCCTTTCCCTTTCCTTCAGCAGCACTTCCAGACGTTCCTGGATCTCCAGGAGCACTTTCTTCTGGTTATAGTCCGCCAGATACTCCCGGGCGGCCCGGTCGGACTTGACCACCACGCCGATCCCCGGCATGACGTCTACAATGTCCCGTTCCTGCAGCAGCGTCAGCGCCCGTCGGATGGTCTCCGGTGATACGTTATACTTGCCGGCCAGGGTGGACCTGCCGAAAACCTTTTGCCCAATCCGGTATTCGCCCCTCACCACGCGGGTTGCGATGTCCACGGCAATGGTAATGTACCTGGCCAGGTGAACCTGAGATTGGTTTTCCTCCATCGGTGCACTTCCCTCAGATTAATTGAGACAATTACCCTACCTTATATTATGTCAACTATTGTTATAAATTACCCGGATGCCGTTATCGGCGAAATCACCCAGCAATTCGTCCACATTGGCCGAGGCCAGCCTGACCACGGCGTGCACCAGCCGGTCGTCCTTTTCACGCAGGGCGACGGCATGCACGTTGATATCCCGTTTTTTAACCAGAATAAGCAGATCCGCCAGGGCCCCCACTTTGTTTTCCATCTCCAGCACCAGCCTGATGCCGGGCTTGCGCAGTCCAAAAATACGAATTAACGCTTCAAACACGTCGGACTGGGTAATGATCCCCTTTAACTGGCCGTCGTCGACCACCAGCAGGGAGCGAATCCGGTGCTCGCGCATCTGCAGGGCGGCTTCCTCAATGGTGCATGTGGATTCCACGGAGATGGGGTCCTTAACCAATACGTCCTTAACGGTCATCTTGGACAAAAGATGGTTCATTTCGAAAATACTCAGGGTGGACGCGGGTGACGGGGATACCTTCAGCAATTCCCTCTCGGCCACCAGACCCGCCAGTTTGCCTTTGTTTGTCACCGGGAGTTGGTGTACCTTGCGTTTGCGCATGATGCTGAGAGCTTCCAAAATCGGCGTTTCAATGGGAATGCTGATCGGTGGCGTGGTCATAAAATCTTTTACGAACAATTCTAGCACACCCTTTCACTTTGGTTATTTCAACCGTTTAATTAACTCAAAGCACTTTTCCGACATTGAGCAGCAACCAAAGTTCCTCGCCTTTTTTCACCACTCCGCTGAGATATTCCACTCCGTCGCCGGCCACGGTGGGAGGCTCGATCTCGTCCCCGGAGTAATTGCCTACCTCCTGGACATTATCAACGATCATGCCTACTTTTTGGCCGTTGTGTTCAACGACGATAATCCGGGTGGAATCGTCATGGGTTTCTTCTTCCAAGTTGAGCCTTCGGTGCAGGTTAATCACCGGCACGACGCTGCCCCGTAAATTGATGATTCCTTCCACATAGTCCTTGCTGTTGGGTACCATGGTAATATCCGTCATGCGAATAATTTCCTGGGTTTCCTGGATCGGCAGCGCGTAAAGCTGGTTAGTCAATTTAAAAATCACTAATTGTCCTTCATTTTGCACTAAGATCACCTTCTTTGGGGCATTTTTAAAAATACTTATTTGACATGGTTTCGTTTTATCCTTTTTAATAAATCTTAATTATTTCTTACTTTTCTTTTTCTCCTGCTCCTGTTTTTCCAAAGCGTCCTTGGGCGCTCCGCAGGATTTGCATTTACCGGGTTTGCACCGGCCTTCCAGTTCCGTTCCGCAGGATTGGCATTTCCATACCGCCATGAGTATACCTCCTTTTTATTTACCTTATAACCGCCGCGCCGGCGGCCTCTTTCAATTCTTTCACCGCCCGGGCCGGGTCTGCGGCGCCGAAAACAGCGGAGCCCGCCACCAGCACCGCAGCGCCGGCACCCGCCACCGCGGCGGCGGTGGACCGGTTGATCCCGCCGTCCACCTGGAGCAGCGCAGCGGATTTTTCCGTATCCAGCAGCGTCCTGACAGCCCTTATTTTCGACAGCATTTGGGGGATGAAGTCCTGGCCGCCGAAACCCGGGTTGACCGTCATAACCAGTATTATATCGAGCAGGGGCAGAATATATTCCAGCCCCTGCGGCGCAGTGGCCGGGTTATAAGCCAGGCCGGCTTTTTTACCGTGCTGTTTGATGCTCTGCAGCGTGCGGTGCAGGTGCGGACATGTTTCGGCGTGCACGGTGATGATATCCGCTCCGGCGGTCGCAAAATCCGCTATATACCGGTCGGGATTTTCGATCATCAGGTGGACGTCAAACACCAGCCCGGAAAGGGGACGCAGTGATTGCACGATCAGCGGCCCGATGGTTATATTGGGTACAAAATGGCCGTCCATGACGTCGATATGTAAAAGCTCGGCCCCGGCCTGTTCCACCAAACGCACCTGTTCCCCCAGCCGGGAAAAATCCGCGGATAGTATTGACGGCGCTATTTTGAGCATTAGTTTTTCCTCCCTGATGCAATGACTTCTTGCAGCAAATACAGGTAATTACGATACCGCAGCATGGAGATCAGTCCGCCGGATACCGCCTCTTTTACAGCGCACTCCGGCTCCCGGTGATGCAGACAGCCGTTGAATTTGCACCGGCCGGCGTAATGATCGAATTCGGGATAATAGCCGGACAGTTCCTCCCTGCTCAGCGCCGGCAGGCTAACACTGGAGAAGCCCGGAGTATCCGCCGCCAGCCCGCCCTGCTCCAATGGCAGCAATTCCACGTGCCTGGTAGTATGTTTGCCGCGCCGCAGCTTGCGGCTTATTTCCCCCGTCTGCAGTTTAAGGCCCGGCTGCAGGGCGTTTAGCAGACTTGATTTGCCCGCCCCGGAGGGGCCGGCCAGAACATTGACGTGATCTTTAAGTAAGTTTTGCAGAGCTTCGATACCCAAGCCGGTTTTGGCGCTGACCCTCAGGACCGGGCAGCCGGCTCCTTCGTAATGCGGAATCAGCTCCGGTTCCTCCCCCGCGACCAGGTCAAATTTATTGAAACATACTATGGGAGCAATGCCCACCGCCCGGACCTGGATTAAAAACCGGTCCAGCAGAAGGGCGGCGGGGTCGGGCTGCCTGGCGGCCATCACTACCACCGCTTGGTCGACATTGGCTATGGGCGGGCGAACCAGCATATTACGGCGCGGCGCTATCTTAACCACCACGCCCTCATCGTCCCCGGTCAACTCAATATCAACCAGATCGCCCACCAGGACGGGATTTTTTTCCAGCTTGATTTTGCCCCGGATGGAACACCGGACCACCCGGCTGCCGGCCCGGACAAAGTAAAAGCCGCCCACCGCCTTGACTATTATTCCATGCATAAAACCCTCCCTGTCCTGCCTAGGGCAGTTCCTCCTCCATGACCGGCGTGCCATCCACCAGCACCTGCCATTTGCCGCTCCCCTTGTAAGGTATATTTTCACGCACCCGATCATTGGCGTCATGATGTTTCGCATACTTTACCGTTTTGCCTTCAGCATCCTCGACCACAATTTGCAGGTGATGTTTTTCGCCGTCGTCGGGGATTACGTCACGGCCGTCAATCTCAACCCTGATGCTTTTTTCCAGCGGTCCGGGGCCCGTGCTGACCACCACATCGACTTCGGTCCCTTCCTCAACTTCGGCGCCCCGGCCGGGCTTATGGCTGATAATCCGGTTATTCGGGTATTCATTGCTCGCCTCATATTCGGCTCCACTTTCATCAAGCACCAGGTTTAATTCCGACAATATGGAAGCCGCCTCGTACAGCGTTCTACCCCGCAAATCCGGGATAGTTCTCTTTTGGGGGGCCGGTCCCTTGCTGACCGTAATTTGTACCGAGGTGCCCGGGGCAACACTCTGATGAGCAACGGGTTTCTGATCAATAATCAGTCCTTCGGCAATCTGATCGCTAAAATCCTCACCCGTCGGCTGGGTCAGGGACAATTTCTCCCGATCCAACAGTCCCACCGCTTCTTCAACGGTGCGGCCCGACAGATCCGGCACAGTCACCATTTTCGGACCCAAACTGACTGTGATGGTAATTTTCCGGCCCGGTTTAACCATGGGGTCGTCGGGGCCGATATCCTGTTTAATCACAATGCCGGCTTCTTCGGCATCATAGTCTTCCTTAACAATGAGCACCAGGTCAAGTGCCTCCAGCTCCGCCTCCGCTTCCGCCTGGGTCTTGCCCACCACGCTAGGTACCCTTATATCGTCAACATCCATGAACCTGAAGAAACCGTAAACCCCGCCCGCTAAGATGCCGGTAATCAGCATGGCCACAGCAATCCAGGTCCAGGCCTTCGGTATCCCGGCGTCCTCTTTCTTCTTTTTCGGTATGCCCGGGGTTTTGTCCTGATACCGGCCCGGTGCTTGCAAACCCGCTGGGACCGTACCGGCTCCGGCAACCGGCAATATCACTGTATTTTGCCCCGTATCCTCCAGCGCCGATTCCAATCGCCGGGCCAAATCCCCGGCGGTGCGGTAGCGCAGTTCCGGTTGTTTCTCCATGGCGCGCCGGACCACCGCGGCCAGCTCCACGGGCACGTCCGGGTTAACCTCGTCCACCGGCGGCGGGGTTTCCTGGATATGCTTAAGGGCCACGGCGATGGGGCTGTCGCCGCTGTACGGCTGTTTGCCGGTCAGCATTTCGTAAAGCAGTATGCCCACGGCGTAAATATCCGATTTTGGGGTGGCGGTTTCACCCCTGGCCTGCTCGGGACTCAGGTAATGCACGGACCCCATGATGGTATCCGTCCGGGTGATGGTGGCGGCGGTGGCTTCCATGGCGATGCCGAAATCGGTCAGCTTGGCGCGCCCCTCGGTGGTAATCAGGATATTATGCGGCTTTACGTCACGGTGCACGATATTGTTCTGGTGGGCATGGTCCAGCGCTTCACTGATCTGTACCGCGACCCGCACGGCCTCCATGGGGTCAAGGTAACCCTTTTGTTTGATTACGTTCTTCAGGTTATCCCCCCGGACGTATTCCATTACCAGGTAATGGATACTGTCCTCCTGCCCCACATCGTGGATATTGACTATGTTGGGGTGTGACAGGCTGGCCACGGCCTGGGCCTCCCGGCGAAAGCGGGCGATAAAGTCTTCATCCGAGGTAAATTCGGGACGAAGGATTTTTATCGTAACCAGGCGGTTTAAAAAGGTATCCCGCGCTTTGTAAACGATGGCCATGCCGCCGCCGCCCAGTTTTTCCTGTATTTCATATCTGTTTCCCAGCATTTTGCCGATCATGTGATTTCACCTCGGGTTTCAATAGTGGAAAACGTCCAGTGCCCTGCGCAGCACATCCCGGGCCAGCGGCGCGGCACTGCCGCTTCCGGCGCCCGCGTTTTCAATCAGTACCGCCACGGCTACCTTAGGTTCTTCCGCCGGCGCGAATCCAACGAACCAGGCATGGGCTTTGCCGTGCGGGTTTTCAGCGGTCCCTGTTTTTCCGGCCACCGTCACTCCGGACAGAGCGGCGGATCTGCCTGTTCCATTGCGCACAACGTCAACCATTTCTTCCTTGATTAACGCCGCCACCGCCGGATCCATGGGCCGCAGCCAGCTTTGGGGCTGAAATTGCCTGGTGTCCCCGGCTTCGGTTTGGTAACCGGATATGAGATAAGGTTTCATGATCACACCGTCATTGGCCACGGCACAGGCCAGCAGCGCGGCCTGCAGCGGGCTGAGCAGCAATTGCCCCTGCCCGATGGCGCTGGAGGCCAGTTCCGGCCCGGTCATTGCTTCGGGTCCGGCAATATTGCCCCGGTAAACAGGCAGCGGAAAGTCGAACTCTTTCGTTAAACCGAAGTCCAGAGCCTGCCGGTAGAAAACCTGCGCCCCCTGGGCCAGCCCGTAACCGGCGAAAGCAACGTTACAGGACCTGGCAAAGGCCTGATGAAAGTCCACCTCGCCGTGCGCCGCGTTATCCTGCAGTACGAAGCCCTGCACTTCCATACTGCCGGTACAGTTAATTTTTTGATCAAGGATTTCCGGATGGCTGTTCAACACTCCGGCGGCGGTGACTATTTTAAATACCGATCCCGGCGGGTAAGCGCCCTGGGCGGCCCGGTTCAGCAGGGGCGAGCCGGGCTGCTCAATATAATCACCCACATCCCCCGGTTCATATGAGGGGCCGGCGGCCATGGCCAGTACCGCGCCGGTGGCCGGGTCCAGCACCACCACCGCGCCTTTCCTGCCGCCCAGCAATTGGTAAGCATACCGCTGCAGATCGGCGTCAATGGTCAGGATCACGTCGTTGCCCGTACCCGGTCTGTTGAATACCCGGTCCAGCAACCCGGTCAGCGGATTGCCGCCGTCCAGTCCCAACAGCACCCTGGCCTGGGATTTCTCCAGGCCGGCGGAACCGTAACGTTCGGAATAGTAACCGGTGATATGGGCGGCAGCGCTGCCCAGCGGATATTTTCTTGTGTATTCATAAGCATTTTTCTTTTCCGAAAAGGCCAGCGGCTGTCCGTCCCGGTCCAGGATATCACCCCGTTCAATCATCCTCTCCCTGGCATATAACCGGGGGTCCAGCGGTCCTTTGCCGCCGCCGGCCGCCTGTTCCACATAAAAGGGGATCAGGCCCAGGTATACGCAAAGCGCGGCCAAACTCAGCAGTATGATATATGCCAGCCTGCGCACGTTATTTTTCATATTTTTTCGCCCTCGCCGGAGATATTGAGCAGCATGCCGGCCAAAATGAAGTTGGCCACCAGCGAGCTGCCCCCATAACTGATAAAGGGCAGGGTGATCCCGGTCATGGGCAGCAGCTTGGTCACCCCGGCGGTGATAACCAGCACCTGCAGCCCCAAAAGGGCTGTAAAACCGGCGGCCATCAAACTGGAATAATCGTCCCGGGACGCCAGGGCGATTTTAAAGCCCCTGGCCACCAGGATCATATATAGAATCAGGATGCCGATCCCGCCCAGCAGGCCGGTTTCCTCGCAGATGGCGGCAAAAATGAAATCGGTATGCACAGCGGGTATGTAACCCGGCCACCCGGCGCCCAGCCCGGAACCGAAAATGCCCCCGTCAACGATGGCGTATAACGACTGGATGATCTGGTAGCCCGCCCCTTCCGGCGAAGCCCAGGGGTTAATCCAGATATCCACCCGGGTATGCACGTGGCCCACTTTGAAAAAAGCGGCCGCCGCGCCGGCCAGGAATAAAACAACACCGGTTAATATATAAGTCCACCTGGCCGTGGCCACGTAAACCATGGCCAGGAAGGTCCCGAAATAAATCAGGGCGGTGCCCAGGTCCCGCTGGAAGACCAGCACTAAGAGGGCGGTCAGCCACATGCCCAGCAGCGGGCCCCATTCCTGCAGCCCCGGCAGGACGTAATGCCTGCCGGAGCCGGCGGTTCCGGACGAAGCCATCCGCAGCCTGTTTTCCACCAGGTAACCGCCCAGGAAAAGCACCAGCAGCAGTTTGACAAATTCGGAGGGCTGCAGGTTAAACAGGCCCAGGTCCAGCCAGCTTTTGGCGCCCCCCGATTCAATACCGAAAAAGATGGGCAAAAGCAGGGCCCCGATGCCGGCCACCGCAAGCAGGTATTTGTAATCCGACAGCAGGCGGTACCGTTGACCAAAAGCCGTGGTAACGAACATGGCCGCCAGGCCGGCGATTACCCAGGCAAACTGCCGGTACCCGTAAGCCGGTTCAAGCCGGAACAGGAACACCATGCCGGTACCGGCGAGGAAAAAAACCACCGGAGCAATGAAAAAGTCATAGCGCGCTTTTTTACGCTGCCAGACCAGGCTGAGGGTCATAAACCCGGCGAACATGATCACTGCCGCCGACAGAGCCCAGATGGCGGTCGGTCCCGGATCGCGCAGGTATAACACCAGCATCCCGGCCATAATGTATATAAATGCAATTAATAACAGTTTTCTTTCCAGTCCGCGCCCATGCTCGCGCAAATTACTCCACCGCCATGCAGATAATAGTTATGTTATCATTGCTGCCCGCTTTGATTGCTTCATCCAACAGCAGCGTTACCGCCGTCTCCGGATCATCGGACATGCCCAATAGCTCTCCGATGCGCTTTTCTTCCACGAAGGCGGATAATCCGTCGGTGCAAATCAATACCTTGTCGCCCGCCATAACGTGATACTCAAAAACATCGACTTCCACCAGGGGCGCTACCCCCAGGGCCCTGGTCAGCACATTGCGGCGGGGATGTTTAAAGGCGTCCGCCTCGGTAAGGCCTCCCCCGTTGATTAGCTCCTGAACCACCGAATGGTCGCTGGTCAGTTTGGTGAGCCCGCCGTTTCGCAGCAGCAGCGCCCTGCTGTCCCCCACATTGGCCACCCTGAGTTTTTCTCCTTCCAACAGACATGCGGTAATGGTGGTTCCCATGCCGCGCCGCTCCGGATTTTGCCTGGCGTCCTGGTAAATGGCCTGGTTGGCGGCGGCAACGGCTTCCTCCAGCAGTTCCTTTGGCCCGCCGTTATTTGTCCGGCGCTGCCGGCAATATTCTGCCAGGGTTTTCAGAGCCAGCGTGCTGGCAATTTCCCCGGCCTTATGTCCGCCCATGCCGTCAGCCACCGCAAACAAGCCGAATTTAGGATCAGCGTAAAGGGCGTCCTCGTTTCTCAGCCGGACCGGCCCGCGTTCAGTGATCTTGCTCCACCGCATTTTCCCACCTCACAAACCTGAATATAATGTCGCCGACTTTAATTTGGTCGTTGTTCGCCAGTACCGCCGGCCTGGTCAGCGGCGTGTCATTTAGAAACGTACCGTTTCTGCTGTCCAGGTCCTCAATCCAGTATTGTCCCTGGCGGAGGTTAATGACAGCGTGATTATTTGAGGCAAACCGGTCAGGCAAAACCACGTCGTTTTCAGCCCCCCGGCCCAGCCTGGTTTCACCGGTCAAAGCGTAGCTCATTCCAGCCAGGCCGTATTCATCCGGAGCCACTTCCACTTTCAGCACCGGGAAATTGCCGCCGCGCGGGAACGCCGGGGACGAGCCCGGCATGCCGGCGGTTTGAACCGCGGTGGTTCCGGGGTCACGCAGGTCTCTAATCAAATGGACTAATACGACATAAACAAAGACGTATATCAGGACCAAAAAAATTATCCGCAGCACAAATACCGCCAGATCCATGATCTCCAAAAAATCAAACCACCTTAAAGGTCAGCGATGTATTCCCCAGGAGGATAACGTCACCCGTTTCCAAAACCTGCCTGGTAACCCTGATCCCGTTTACATAAGTACCGTTTGAACTGGCCTGGTCGATAATTACAAAATGGTTGCCGAAGCTGGTAATCACGGCATGCTTCCTTGAGATACCGGCATCCGCCAGGCATATGTCACAGGTTTCCCGGCGCCCAATCACAGTTAATTCGCCGGCCAGCTCATATCGTTCCCCGCCGCGGCCGCTTGAGGTTAGCTCCAACACTGCCTGGCTTTCCTGCGGGGAAAAGTGGTCCTGCTGCCGTGGATATCTTACCGGCACAAACTGCTGCGTGTCTTCACGCCGCTGTCCGGGTGGCGCTTCCGTTTCTCCGGCGGGCTGTTGTTCGAAGTGCCCTTCTATGTATAATCTCTCATCCGGGGTTTCCCATTCCGTCTCCATTTTAAATTCAACGGTTACGGGTCCGGCCAGGGCGTAGTTTTTTTCCGCCGCCTTTTCAGTGATGAAGCTCTTTAATTCACCGGCCAGGCGCTCCAACAGCGGTTCGAGGGCCTGATAGTCCTTTTGCCCCACACTGACCTGATACCGGTTGGGGACAAAAACATCTGTCAGGCCGGTACGGCGTTTACGGCGCATTTCCCGGGCTATCTGCCTGGCGATGTCCACCGGCTGGAGCTGTTCCCCGGGCCTGGTTTTGAAAAACAGCTTATCAATGTATTTTTCCAGATTATCCTCCAGCTCGCTGAAGAAACCCATTTCATTACCCCTCTTCATTTTAGGGCGCCAGAACTCTTCTTTTTAGCTGTCCGCAGGCGGCGTCGATGTCCAGGCCCAGTTCTCTGCGCACTGTGACCCGGTACCCGGCTTTCTCCAGCAGTAAATGAAAGGTTTTGGCGGCCTCCCGGCCGGAGCGGCTGAAGCCGCGTCCATTCACCGGGTTGGCGGGTATCAGGTTTATATGACAGTGGATGCCGCGTAAAATACCGGCCAGTTCCCGGGCGTACTCCGCAGCGTCGTTAATTCCGCTTAAAAGTGCGTATTCAAAAGTTACCCGGCGGCCGGTTTCCCGGGCGTAACGCCGGCAGGCCGGCAGCAGCAGCTCCAGCGGGTATTTTTTATTCACCGGCAGCAGTTTGTCGCGCAGCCCGTTGTTCGATGCGTGTAATGAAACGGCCAGGGTAATGGACAAGCGCAGCCGCATTAAATCTTCAATCCGGGGTACAATGCCGCAGGTGGACAGGGTAATGTGCCTTTGGCCGATGTTAAGCCCCCAGGGCGCGCCGGCCAGCGCAATGAATTTAACTACCGCGTCGTAATTGTCCAGCGGTTCACCGGAGCCCATCAAAACAATGCTGCCGATCCGCCGGTCCGAATCATGCCGCATGGACCAAATTTGACCGATTATTTCTCCCGGGGTCAGATTGCGGACCAGCCCGCCCATGCCTGACGCGCACATCCGGCAGGCCATCCGGCAACCCACCTGGGTGGACAGGCAGGCGGAGTAACCGTGCCGGTATTTCATCAGCACGCTTTCCACCGCCTGGCCGTCTGTAAGACCCAACAGGTACTTGATCGTGTCCCCGTCCCGGGATACCCTTTTCTCCAGCACCTGGGGCAGAGTTATTTCATAACCCTCGGAGAGCTTTTTCCGCGCCTCTTCGGGCAGGTTGGTCATTTCCGCATAGCTGCCCGCTCCTTTGCCGTGCACCCAGCGGGCGATCTGTTCAGCCCTGTACTTGGGCATTCCAAGCAGGGCCGTTTCTCTTTCCAGTTCGGCCAGGCTCAGATCCCTGATCCCCGGCAGTCCGGACATATAGTTAAACCTCCTCAGGCATTTTGGGTGTGGGTCTATTTTCTACGCCGCATAAAGCAATTCCTTTTTATGTACACGGCGGTACTATTCTCACAGTCCTTTGATCCAGGCTCCTTTATTTCACTTGACGATAATACTTTTCCCAATGTTCCTTTCCCCTCCGTGGTTACACCCAGTCCCACTGGCTCATGGCTCCCTAAGTCCGACGCCCGACCTCCGACGCCCTTTTCCGCAGCCGGGCCATAAAAAAGCCGTCCAGGCCGTCGTGGACATGGGGCAATATCTGCAGGTATCCCCCGGCCATGGTGTTATCATGATTCAATGACTCCGGCAGCAGGCCAACCAGGGATTCCGGCTCATATTCGTGATATTTGGCCAGAAAGGCCTTAACCTGGCCCAGGTTTTCCTCACCGGTGACGGTGCAGGTGCTGTATACCAGTACCCCGCCCGGTGCAAGCATCCGGTGCGCCGCGTCCAGTATTTGCCCCTGCAGTTCCGCCAGTTCCATAATCTGCGTCTCTTCCTTGCGCCACCGGGCATCCGGCCGGCGCCGCAGCACACCGAGCCCCGAGCAGGGGGCGTCCACCAGCACATAATCCGCCGTTAACCCGGGATACAGGTCCGGCGCCTTTCTGGCGTCGGCCAGGACGGGCCGCGCTATTTCAACCCCCAGCCGGCGGCAGTTGTCCTTAATCAGGTTGATTTTATGCTCATGGACATCCAGGGCGATTATTTCGCCCTTATTTTGCATCAATTGGGCCAGGTGCGTGGTCTTGCCGCCCGGCGCGGCGGCGACGTCAATGACCCGCGCTCCCGGCTCCGGACTTAACGCCTGCCCCACCAGGATGGAACTTTCATCCTGGACCTGAAAAAGCCCTGCCTTAAATTGCGGTATTGCCCCCAGTGAAACAAAACCGCCCAGGTGCAGGCAGTTGTCGGCGTATTTTCCCTTGCCTGTCTCAATACCCTGTCCGCGCAATAAGGTTTGCAGCGATCCGGTATCGGTCTTTAACGTGTTTACCCGCACCGTATTGGGCGCCGGCCGGTTATTGACCGCCAGCATGGCTTCGGCGGCCTCGAAACCGAATTCATCCAGCCAGCGGCGGACCAGCCAGCGGGGGTGCGAATAACGCAGGGACAGGTATTCCACCGGCTCCCCGGCCGGGTCGGGATACTCCAGGTCTGCGCCGTCACGGGCCAGGTTGCGCAACACGCCGTTGACAAATTTTACCGTGCCCGCGTGACCGTAACGGCGGGCCAGTTTCACGGATTCATTAACGGCGGCGGATTCGGGTATGCGTTGCATAAATAAGAGCTGGTAAGCTCCCAGGCGTAAAATATTGCGCACCGGCACGGGCAGGCTGGATAGCGGACGGCGCAAGCGTGCGCCCAAAGCCCAATCCAGTGTGTTCAAAGTACGCAACGTACCGTAAACCAGTTCCGTTGTCAGAGCCCGGTCCGGTTTGCCGGTTTCAGTTTCCTCCAGGGCCGCGTTAAGGGCCAGATTGGCATAAGCTTTTTTGCTTTCCACATCCATCAAAACACGTAAAGCTGTCTCCCTGGGGTTTTTAACGATGGACAATTGATCACATCCTGTTATTTTCCGGGGGTCGTGCTAGGCAAAGGTTGCCCCCCGGCGATAAAAAAGCGGATGGCCTTTTCCAGTTGCGCCAGCGAAAAATCGGTATTATGACAGGGCCCGTTGGGCCTCAGGTTGGTCACGCCCAATACCGGAATGGGGTTGGCGTCAAGGATACCGCTGGTGAGATCCCTTTCACAGGCGATGGCCACTATCGCCCGGGGGCGATAATCCATAATATATTTGCGGGCCAGCGTGCCCCCGGTGGCCATGCCCACCCTGATGCCGTATCGGTCCCTTAGATTAAGCAGGTTGTTAACGCTGCACCGCCCGCAGCGGTGACAGTTGTCAATGTTACCGGTTACTTTATGTTCGCAGGCGCTGTTTTGCAGACAATGAGGCGCCAATAACAGAAGCTGGCGCGGATCGATAAAAATTTTCCTGGCCCGCACCAGGTTGTTGTTCACTTCGATAAATGAACGTTTTATTCTGTCCAGATCGATACGGAATATCCTCCCCAGCACTAAAACCAGCGGAAAAAATGTATTCAGCGCCACCCGCATGGGACCCTGAAAGGGTATAAAGGGACGCGAGCGCATAATGGTCAGCACTATACCGGCCAGTCCGAACCCGGCCAGCAGAAGAACCGCAAACAGGCCGACAGCCAGAAAAAATAAAACAATTTTATAAAAAATCGACTGTTCCGGGCTGAAAATAAGGTACCAAATGGCCACAGCCAGCAGCCCCACCACCGCCAGGGAGGTCCCCAGCAGCCCGATAAACAGCCGCTTTCTCTCTTGTACCTGAACCAGATTCTCCACCGGCTTCAACCCCCTTAAAAACCGTCCGTTACGCTCACATCAGTTCAGTTCCCGCGTATACCGGATTCCCTTTGAGAAACTCTTCGGCGCTCATGCGTTTTTTCCCCGCCGGTTGCAGCTCCTTGATCACCACGATGCCGCTGCCCGCCTGCACGGTGATGCCCTTGCCGGCGCCTGCCTCAAGTACCTGACCGGGCTTGCGTTCCAACCTGCCTGCAAGGTCCCGGACATCCACCCGCCAGATTTTCAACAGTTTTTCCCCCAGGCTCGTCCGGGCCACCGGCCAGGGATTAAGTCCCCGCACCCGGTTTTTTATCGACAGGGCGTCACTGTTCCAGTCGATTATTTCATCCGCTCCCGAAAGCGGACGTGCGTAAGACGATGCGGCATCGTCCTGTTTTACAGGTTTGGCTCGGCCTTCCGCCAGCAGACCAAGGGCACGCGCCAGCATCCTGCCGCCCAGTTCAGCCAACCGGTCGTGCACGACGCCGGTGGTGTCGTCCGCACCGATGGGCACCTGCTCCTGAATAATAATATCTCCGGTGTCCAGGCCGGCATCCATTTGCATAATGGTCACGCCAGTTTTCTTTTCACCGTTGATTACCGCCCGGTGAATGGGCGCCGCACCGCGGTACGCCGGCAGCAACGACGCGTGCACATTGATGCAGCCGAAACGCGGTAAAGCCAGGAGCCAGGCGGGCAATATAAGGCCGTATGCCGCCACCACCACCGCGTCCGGCTTAATTTCCTCCAGCAGCCGGATAAAACCGGGCTCGTGAAGATTCTCCGGCTGCAATACCCGGAGGTGTTCCTGGAGGGCGTAAGTCTTCACCGGTGTGGGGCGCATTTTTTTGCCACGGCCGCCCGGCTTGTCCGGCCGGGTGATAGCCGCCTCCACCCGGAACCCCTTTTCTACCAGGGCTCGCAGCGAGGGCAGTGCGAATTCGGGCGTGCCCATGAAAACAACTCTCATATCAACCCTCACTTTTATTCTATCTTTTTTAAATTCTGCGCTTTATCCAGAAATAAAATGCCATGCAGGTGGTCAATCTCGTGCTGTAAAGCCCTTGCGAAATAACCTTCGGCCTGTACTTCCACGTTTTGTCCGGATCGATCCAGGCCCTTGACCGTAACCCTGGTCGCCCTTTCAACATCGCCCGCCATGCCGGGTACGCTCAGGCATCCTTCGGCGCCGGTTTCCGAGCCTTCCATAGCGGTTACTTCCGGGTTGATTAATTCCACCGGCCCTTCACCGACGTCAACGACGATCACCTGCTTGGAAACGCCGATTTGCGGCGCCGCCAGCCCCACCCCGCTATAGGCGTACATGGTGTCGCGCATGTTATCAAGTAATTTTTCTATGGTCCGCCCAAATTTAGTCACTTTTTGGGCTTTTCCCCTCAGGATATCGTCCCCGACTTCTACTACCTTATAGACGGCCAAACCTAATTCCTCCTTAATAGGATGTTCAAAAAGCAGCGCGAGATCCGCTCCGGATTGCTACTTTTTGAACTTCTAACTTAATAATTATATTTACATCAGTGACATGGGGTCCACATCCACGCTCAGGCGCAGTCCCTTGCCGGGTTGCGCGAAGCAGTTTCCCCGCCACATGTCTTCCAGCACCCGGCGTAACCTGTGGTGGTCGCCGCTCCATAGCACCAGGTGCCAGCGGTAATTTTCCTTCAGCCGCCCCAGGGGCGCCGGAGCCGGTCCGGTAATAAATATTTTACCCCCATCATGGGCCCGGGTAAAGTCATCCAGCCGGGCGCGCAATTTTTCAGCCGTTTCCCGGACCATTTTTTCATCCTTACCATAAACCAGCATCCTGATCATTTTGGAAAAAGGCGGATAACCCAGGCTGCGGCGCAGCTCCAACTCGTGATTGAAAAAGCCGATAAAATCATGTTTTGCGGCCGATTGCACCGCGTAATGCCCCGGTGTGTAAGTCTGGATTAATACCTCTCCCGGCAGATCGCCGCGACCGGTTCGCCCGGCCACCTGGGCCAGCAACTGAAATGTCCGTTCCGCGGCCCTAAAATCAGGCATATGCAGAGTGATATCAGCGTTGATTACGCCCACCAGGGTTACGCCCGGCAGATCAAGCCCCTTGGCGATCATCTGGGTTCCCACCAGGATATCGGCCCCTCCGGCGGCGAAAGTATCCAGTATTCTCTGGTGGGAGCCCTTGCGGGTGGTTGTATCGGCGTCCATGCGCAGCACCCTGGCTTCGGGCAGGGCGGCTTGCAATTCCTTTTCCACCCGCTGTGTTCCGGCGCCGAAATAACCCACCTGCCTGCTGCCGCACTCCGGGCATAACCGGGGCGCCCGGGCCTGAAAATTACAGTAATGACAGCGCAAATTGCCGTCGGTATGATAGGTGAGGGATACGTCGCACCGGGGGCACTTCACCACATTGCCGCATTCCCTGCATACCACCAGGGTGTTTAATCCCCGGCGGTTTAAAAAAATAATCGTTTGCTCTTTATTTTCCATTGTATGCCGCAGCTTATTCAATAGCGCGCGGCTGAAAATGCCGCCGTTGCCGGCCCTTGTCTCGGCGCGCATATCCAGCACCCGCACCGCCGGCATACTCCGGCTGGCTATTCTATTTTCCAGATTAACCAGCTTATAAACACCGCCGGGCAGAGCCCGGCAAAATGATTCCATGGACGGAGTGGCGCTGCCCAGGACCAGAACGCCGTTCTTTTTTTGCGTCCGGTACAGGGCCACCGCCCGGGCATGATACCGGGGCGTTTCTTCCTGTTTATAGGACCATTCGTGCTCCTCGTCCAGGATAATCAGACCGGGGTCCCGCAGCGGCGCCAGCACCGCCGACCGGGCGCCCAGCACCACCGGAGCCGCGCCCCCCGATATCCTTGTCCACTCATCGTATCTTTCGCCGTCGGACATGCGGCTGTGCAGCACCGCCACCCGGTCGCCGAAACGCTCCCGGTATACTTTGACCATCTGCGGAGTGAGAGAAATTTCAGGCACCAGCGTGATGGCCTGCCTACCTCTCTTCAGCGCCTTTTCAATACAGTGCATGTATACTTCTGTCTTACCGCTGCCGGTGACGCCGTGCAACATGAATACTCTGTGCTTGGCTTCCGCCAGCCCGGCCGATATTTCACCAACGGCGTTTCTTTGTTCGGCGGAGAGTGTCAATGGGGGCGTTTCTTCCTTTACCATTTCCGGGTACGGAGCCCTGCGTAATTCCTGATATTCTGCCTTCAGAATCCGTCCGGCATACAGTTTGTCCACCACCGAAGCCGAGGCGCCGGCCGCCGCCGCCAAACCCCGCCTGGTCAGGCCGGGTTTTTTAAGCGCCGTTTCCAGCACCGCCAGGCTTTTGGGCGCGCGGCGGTCAAGCTTCGCCCGCAGTGCGTCAAGGTCCAGACCATGGTTAATGTAATATCGCGCCTTCCTGGGAGACGCTGTTTTTTTCAGTACCGGGGCAATGATGACCTGCAACGCTTTCAACGGATCACAAAAATAATAATTGCTGATCCACCTGGCCAGTTCCAGTTGTTCCTGATTAAATAACGGGCTTGCGCCAACCGGTTCGATAATGTTTTTAACATCGTCCGTTTGCGGCGTGTTACCCTGCCCGATAATAAAACCGGTCACCCGGCGTCCGCCGAAGGGCACCATAACGCGGTGCCCGAAACCGAGGTGCGCCGCCAGTTGCCCGGGAACCCGGTATTGAAAGGTCCGCTGCGGCATGATGCCGGGCACTTCGACCAAAATGTCGGCAAACATTTCTTCCGGCATGGTATTCCCCCGTATTTACGTCGATTGATTTTTCACCTTATTATAGCTTAAAATGGAAAGCGCGCTCAAAATATTTTACCATTGGCCGGTTGATATGCCCAAAATTTCCGCCCGGCTTTACAAAAAAAAAATATTTCCTTTACAAAGCATAACATTTTCTTTACCCTTAATTAAATATAGTCTGTTACAGTATCATAGGTTGTTGTTTTTTTATAACGCACTGTCAAGGGTGATTATACTGTGAATAAAATTGAAACGCACGGACTAAGTCTTTTTTACAGAAATTTTCAGGCCCTGTTTGACGTGGATTTGCCGATTAAAAAAAACGCCGTGACGGCTTTAATTGGTCCGTCGGGCTGCGGTAAATCAACTTTTTTGCGTACCCTCAACCGGATGAACGATGTGATTGAGGGCACCAGGATTCAGGGGCAGGTACTTCTGGACGGCAAAAGCATTTACGATCCCGGCGTCAGTCCCGTCGACCTGCGCAAAAAAGTGGGCATGGTGTTTCAAAAACCAAACCCTTTTCCCATGTCGGTATTTGACAATGTGGCGTACGGTCCGCGCATCCACGGCATAAAGAACAAAAGAACCCTGGAAGAGATTGTGGAGAGGAGCCTGCGCCAGGCTGTCCTGTGGGACGAGGTAAAAGACCGGCTGAACAAATCCGCGCTGGGACTTTCCGGCGGCCAGCAGCAAAGACTGGTTATCGCCAGAGTTTTGGCCGTGGAACCCGAGGTAATTTTAATGGATGAGCCGGCGTCCGCCCTGGACCCCATTTCCACCGCCAAACTGGAGGACTTGATCGACCAGCTTAAAAAGAATTACACCATTGCCATCGTAACTCATAACATGCAGCAGGCGGCCAGGGTTTCCGATTATACCGGATTTTTCTTAAACGGCGAGCTGATTGAATATGATGTAACCAATAACATTTTTACCACGCCGGAGAAAAAACAAACCGAAGACTATATAACCGGACGTTTCGGTTAAAAGGAGACATCAAGCAATGGTCAGAGAGTCATTTCAGGAACAACTAAAATTGCTGCGCGATACAGTGGTTGAACTGGGCCGGCAGGTGGAAACAGCCATTGACAGCGCCATGACGGCTTTTAAGGATAAAAACCTGGACCTGGCGGAAAAAGTGGTCATGGACGATGAAATAATTGATAAGCTGTCACTGGAAGTGGAGAAAAAGTGCACCACCCTGCTGGCGCTGCAGCAGCCGATGGCCCGTGATTTGAGGTTAATCAGCACCGCCATGCGCATGCACGTGGACCTTGAGAGGATGGGTGACTACGCCTGCAATATATCGAAAACAGTTTTAACCCTGGGCGGGGAGCCTTTCATTACGTCCATTGACGACATGCTGCACATGGCCGATCTGGCCAGGGAAATGGTGCGGAAAAACCTGGACGCCTATATCAAACTTGATCGGGAATTAGCTTTGAAAACCGCCAAAATGGATCATGAAATCGATCACCTTTTTGGGAAGGTATTTCAGGAACTAATGACGCTGATGACTGAAAACCCGGGCAATATCAAGCAATCCACCTACCTGTCGCATATCGTCAAGTACCTGGAGCGAATCGGCGACCGGGCCACCAACTTGAGTGAATCAATAATTTATATGATTACCGGCGACAGATACGAGCTGAACGATTAGCAAAAGCCCTCTTGACAAAAGAAGGAAACGTGCAGAGGGAATTAGTGGCCGGCTTTATTACTCCCCAAATACTGAGGTGCTGAGGTAGCGCTCTCCGGTATCGGGCAGAACTGTCAGCACTGTTTTGCCGGACCCCAGTTCGCGCCCCACGGCAAGGGCGGCCACAACGGCGGCGCCGCTGGAGATGCCCGCCAGTATTCCTTCTTCCCGGGCCAGCCGTCCGGCCATGGCCAGAGCGTCCTCGTCGGATACCGCGTAAGGTGAATCCACCAGGTCAAGATCCAGGTTGCCGGGAATAAAACCGTCGCCAATGCCCTGAATGCCGTGCCGCCCAGGTTTTCCGCCGGATAAAACGGCGGATTTTTGCGGTTCCACAGCGTAAACTTTCAATTCGGGGAACTTCTTTTTCAATACCCTGGCCACCCCGGTAAGGGTACCGCCGGTACCGACTCCGGCCACGTACGCGTCTATTGGGCCGTCTATCTCGTTCAGTATTTCCAGGGCCGTGGTGCGTTCGTGGTAAGCCGGGTTGTCGGGGTTATTAAACTGGTCCGGCATCCAGGCGCCCGGAATAGTTTTCGCCAACTCCCGCGCTTTGTTGACCGCCCCTTCCACATCTTCTTCGGCCGGGGTAAGCACCACTTCAGCTCCGTAAGCCCGCGCCAGTTTCCTTCTTTCCATGCTCATGGAATCTGGCATTACCACGATCACCCGGTATCCCTTTACCGCGCCCGCCATGGCCAGCGCAATACCCTGGTTGCCGCTGGTGGGTTCCACGATCACGCTTCCCGGATGGATTTTGCCGGCCTGCTCCGCAGCCAGCAGCATGCCGAGGGTCGCCCTGGCCTTGGCGCTGCCGCCGGGGTTGACCATCTCCAGCTTGGCCAGCACATCGGCTCCGCAATCGT
This sequence comes from Bacillota bacterium, assembly GCA_023439185.1. GTDB lineage: Bacteria > Bacillota > Desulfotomaculia > Desulfotomaculales > Desulfallaceae > BRH-c8a. The sequence goes on from JAEXOR010000011.1 coordinate 84,859, forward strand.
CCCTGACTTTATCCAGCCTGACCATCGGTGTATTGCCGACTAATTCTAAAATATTATTTTTTACTTTGCCCATGCTGCCGGCCAACCCCTTCACCAGGTTAAGGTTTTTCTTCTTTGGACTGTCTAATCTTAATCACTTCATCCCAGATACGGTGGCTGATCTCCAGTTTGTCCATCACAGGCAGTGATTCCATCCGCCCGTCGGGGTATAGCAGTTTAACAATGTTTGTGTCGGCGCCGAATCCGGCTCCCGGCTGGGTCACGTCATTAGCCACCAGCAGGTCGAGGTTTTTTTGCACAAGTTTATTAGTGGCGTTACGCACCAAGTCCTGAGTTTCGGCGGCAAAACCCACCAACACCTGTTTGCTTTTCAAACTGCCCAGTTCCGCCAGTATATCCCTGGTTTTTTCCAGTTCCAGGGTCAGCGGGCCGCCCTTTTTGATTTTCTGCTCCTGATAATCACCGGGCCGGTAGTCTGCCACCGCCGCGGCTTTTACCACCGCGTCCATCTCCGGGTACAGATCAGTTACCGCCCGGTACATTTGCTCCGCCGTTTCCACATGCGCCATCTCTACGTCTTCGGGCGGCGTTAAGCTCACCGGCGCAGACACCAGGTATACCCGCGCCCCTCTTGCCGCCGCCGCTTCCGCCAGGGCATACCCCATTTTGCCGGAACTGCGGTTGGATATGTAACGCACCGGGTCGATGGGTTCACGGGTGCCTCCGGCGGTAACCAGCACCTTCAGCCCCGCCAGATCATGTCTATACTCCAGCAGATGCTTGATCTGCCGGACGATTTCCGTTACTTCAACCAGCCTGCCCGGGCCTTCGTCCCCGCAGGCCTGCCGGCCCGAAGCCGGGCCGACAATGATCATATCCCGCCGGCGCAGCCGATCCAGGTTTTCCTGCACCACCGGGTTTCGATACATGTAAAGGTTCATAGCCGGGCAGACCAGCAGCGGGCAGGTCATGGCCAGCACCGTGGTGGTAAGCAGGTCGTCGGCCAGCCCGCAGGCCAGCCGGGCGATGATATCGGCGGTGGCCGGGGCAATCACGGCCAAATCGGCTTTTCGGGCCAGTTCAAGATGAGGATACCGCCAGCCGGACGGAGTGGCAAAAACGTCGTGGTGCACGTAATTTCCGGATATGGCTTCAAAGGCCAGGGGTTTGATAAATTCACGGGCGCCGGCGGTCACGACGACATGCACTTCCGCTCCGGCCTTAACCAGGGTGCTGGTCAGATCCAGTGCCCGGTGGGCGGCTATGCCGCCGGAAACCCCTACAACAATGCATTTTCCTGCCGGCATAAGACACCCCCGTTACTTGATTCCCTGCTTGGTCCTCCGGTACTTGATCGTTCCCTGCACCGTCTCCTGCAGTGCCGCCGAAACCGGCTTGCTGACCGTTTCCGGGTCTATGCTCATATCCTGCTGCAGCACCTTTTCAGTGAGCTGCCGGGCCCGCTTGGCCGAGACCACCACCAGCGTATACCTGCTGTCCACATGTTCCAAAAGCTCGTCAAGGGAAGGTCTGTTCATGGCCATCCCTTCATCCCCCCGTTCAAGAATCAAGATTATTTATTCCTGTATTTCTGCATTAATGACTCGATATCCATAAGCGCGGGACGACATCTTTCGGCATTGATGATATCGATCACTTTTTGGGCCGCTTTGGCCACCTCGTCGTTAATAACGAGATAATCGTAATACGCCACCTTTTCGATTTCACTCTGCGCCCATTGCAAACGGCGTTCAATTTCTTCGTCGCTGTCCGTGGCCCTGTTTCTCAGCCTTTCCTCCAGTGCGGAACGGGACGGAGGAATTAAAAAAATCAGCACGCAGGCGGGGAATTTCTTGCGGACCTGAAAAGCCCCCTGCACGTCGATTTCCAGAATCACGTCCAGGCCCTGCCGAACCGCGTCTAAAACGGGCTCAGCCGGTGTCCCGTAATAGCGTCCGTAAACATCGGCCCATTCAAGCAGCCGTTCTTCCGCAATCATGGTTTCAAATGCTGACTTGGACATAAAAAAATAGTCCACGCCGTCCCGTTCTCCAGCCCTTTGCTGTCTTGTGGTTGCCGATATTGACAGGTGCAGGTCCGTCATGCTGTCAAACATCGCTTTACACACCGTGCCCTTACCGGATCCGGACGGCCCGGAAATTACTATCAGGTTGCCCTTAATTCTCATTTAATCATTTCCCCGCTACTCTTCGTCATTCACGGAGGAGTTTTCTTTGCTTACCAACCGGTGGGCCACGGTTTCCGGTTGTACTGCAGATAAAATAACATGGTCGCTGTCGGTAATGATGACCGCCCTGGTGCGCCGGCCATAGGTGGCGTCCACCAGCATTCCCCGGTCCCTGGCCTCGGTGATGATCCTTTTAATGGGGGCCGACTCGGGACTGACAATGGCGATAATTCTGTTAGCCGATACAATATTCCCAAAACCGATATTAATGAGCTTGATATCCATTTTTATCCTCCCTCGAAATAATTATTCTATATTCTGCACTTGCTCTCTGATTTTCTCCAGTTCACTCTTGATTTCCACCACGGTGCGGTTGATCTGCAAATCTGCGGACTTGGAGGCGATGGTATTTACCTCGCGGTTGATTTCCTGCATTAAAAAATCAAGCTTGCGCCCCACCGGGACATCGCTTTCCATACAAGCGTCCAACTGCGCCAAATGGCTTCTCAGCCTGACGATCTCTTCGGTAATACTGGCCCGCTCGGCGATAATGACGACTTCTGTTTCCAGCCGGTTCATATCCAGCGTTCCGGAGTCCAAAAGCTCGTTTAACCTCTGGCTGAGCCTGTCTCTATATTCTTCCGTCACCACCGGGGAACGCCCGGCAATGCCCTCCACCATCTCCGCGATTTGCCCGGAGCGTTTCTTGATATCGTTTTGCAGACGCAGTCCCTCGCGATGTCGCATTTCCAACTGGCCGGCCAGCGCTTTTTCCAGGGACTCCCGCACAACGGGCCACCATTGCTCCACGTCGTTTTCGGGCTCCTCCAGCGATACTACGCCCGGCAAATGCAGCAGATCGTTTACCGTGACACTTCCGTCCAGCATCAGGCGGGTCTTGATATCATTGGCCGCCCGGACGTAATCGGCAGCCAGTTCACCGTCCACCTTGACCAGCGGTTTATTCGCGCCCCGCATTTCAATATTTATGAAAACATCTACTCTGCCCCGGGCGATTTTTTCCTGGATCACACGCCTGATGCGGTCTTCCAGAACATTCACAGACCGGGGCATGCGCAGTACGATTTCGCAGTAACGATGATTCACGGATTTCATCTCAATGACCGCCTTCAGGTTATCCGTGCATACCTCACCGCGGCCGAACCCGGTCATACTATTGATCAATCTCTCACCACCCGTCCGGTTATGGTATTAGTATTAACGCTAAATCATAAAATATTTTTTTCTACCTAAAAAATGAAACTCCTTTAAAAAAAAAGAAAAACAATGATAATCTTAAATTTTCAATGGAAATCCAAATAGACCACCGATTTTCATTATATGCAACAAATCAGGGTTCCAATGCGTCCAATGTATGTAAGATCATGCAAAAAAAACATTGGTAAAACACGGAGGAAAAAAATGAAGCTCAAAAAACTGTATACTGCTTTGATCTTGACCTTTTTTTTAGCCGCGACACCCCTGTGGCCCGCCGGCATCGCCGCCGCCGACGAACCGGTCGGCCTGGAAATGGAAACAGGCCGCCGGGTGGTGTTGACACTGGGCAGCAAAGAAGCCGTGCTGAACGGCGCGCCGTATGAGTTGGAAATGCAACCGGTAGTGAAAAATGATACAACCTTCCTGCCCCTGAGGTTTGTGGCCGAAGAAATTATCGGCGCCGCGGTAAACTTCAACGAGGCCGACAGAACCATAGATATCATCAAAGGCGACACCAGCGTCCGGCTCAACCTGGATACGGGACAGGCCGTGGTGAACAACGAGCCGGTGGAAATCAGCCAGCCTCCCTTTTTGGAGCAGGGCCGCACCCTGGTGCCGCTGCGTTTTATGGCGGAGAACCTGGCCATGACCATCGTATTCAACCCGGCTGACAAATCCATCACCATAGAGGAGATTATCACCGAGCCGAAACCGGTCAACCTGCCCCCGGTGGTGACATCTCTGGGGCTGCAGAGTGAGGAAATAAGAATAGGTGAAGTGCCGCAATACAATTATACTTATATGAATGAGGAATGGGAAAGTATAACTACCCAGGAGTGGAGCTGGCAATTGGCGGGGGAAACCCGGACCACAATCGGCAAGCCGAGAGCTTTCTTTATCCCCGGCGATTACCTGCTGCACCTCAGGATTCAAGACGCGTCCGGCCAATGGAGCGAAACCGCCTCCGCCAGGTTCATGGTATCGGATGAAGTATTGGTGAGCGAAATGGAATTTAAGTTCTCCCAACCGATATACGGTGAAATATTCGAAAACGCCGCCGGCGTTAATTTCAATCTGTACGAACCGGTCGCACAGGCCTTCTTCGAACGCTCCGGGCCGGAGCTGCACCTGAGCAACAGTCCCGAAGTGGTAACCCAGCCCGGGGTGCTTTACCGCAGTGAGGCCGAGGGTGATTTCAGGTTCATGTACCACCATCTCAATGGGACGCCGGAAAAACAATGGATGTATATTATAGTAGAGAATAACGGTTTTGAACCGGTAACGCTTAAAACACTCAAATCCGGCGTGGGCGGCCCGGTAAACGATTACATGACCCTGGGCCAGACCTCCTCCATGCGTTATCTGTCTTCTCAGCCGGCCGCCTCAATGACCATCGCACCTGGAAAGAAGATCATTTTAAACTCCGGCATGCGCCATTTAAACTTCCGGGAAGCGGTTACGGGCATGTACGACCTGCATACCAACGGCCCGGTGACCATTAGTGCGGTGATGGGACCGGAGAAAGCGCCAGAACCGGTAACCACGCCGGATCCGGTTCTGGTTCCGGAAACAACCAACGAACAAACTGGCACCCTACCGGAGGAGGAGCAGGCTTCCGAGCCTCAGCTCAATGCCGTTGACCAGTCAAACCAGCAGGTAACAATAACCATTGCTCCCGACGGGGAAGAAACGACGACTGCCGGCAACGGCGCCGAAACGGTTAGCCAGTCCGGGATTACAGTGGAACCGCCTTTACCGGTGAAAACAGCGGAGGAATTGCTGCAGGAGAAAATAAACTACTTGCTGTCACTGCCTGCCAGGGCCAGGCAAACACAGCAAATCAGGGGCGTTTTCCACAGCGGTGACTGCCTGGTGGAAGTACGGGCGGACGGCAAACAAATAGAAAAAATCACCCTGGGCAAGGAAGACCCCGGTTTTGATGCCTGGATGGAAGGCATTGACCCGATAAACGGCGATCAGGTAAAAAGCTTCGGCAACTATGGCGTAGTTTACCGGATCAAAGTAACGGCGCCGGTTAAAACCGGTATATTATTTAATCCCCGGGGCAGCATTTTTAAAGGGGCTTTTCAGGGGCCAGACGGCAAGATATACAAAGCCCCGGAAACAAGCCATTTTTCAGGGCTCAACCGGGCTGCCGTGCTGGGAGTGCTGGAGGCCGGCCAAACCGCCGAATTCATTTATACCCCGCCCAGCGGTTCCGACACCCCCATCGTCCTGGCCCTGATACCGGAAAAATTCTGGAAGTAAGCAAGAAAACAGGGGGTCAGGCCTGTCGTAATTAACTATCGCTGAGTTAGTTAATTACGACGGGCCTGACCCAGTTACTAAGATTGGTTCACAGTTTGGCGGATAGCGTCTTCGACAAAGGAGTTGAGGGATATCCCGCGGGCGGATGCAGCAAGGGCGGCTTGGCGGTGCAGTTCAGGTTTAATACGGATATTGAAAGAGCCCTTGAACGGTTTTTCCGGTTGTCTGCCATTTTTCTCGCAGAATTCCAAATACTCATCCACAGCATTGTGAAAATCTTCGATGAGTGTTTTCACACTATCACCTTCAAATAAAATCAGACTTTTTATACCAATGACTTTACCGTGAAAAACCTCATCTTCTTCGGAAAATTCAATACTGCCGGTGTAGTCACGATAATGAATGTAGTTACTCATAATAATCCCCTTTCTTGCAAAGCAATAATAATATCTGTCACTTGATACGGTTTGAGAAGGTTTCTTGGATGTGGCTTGTGCAGCCGGATATAGTCCTCACCATTAGAAAAAGCAACCTTTGAACCGCTTGTTTTACCAGGATTCACTTGCTTATAGTTGAAACAACCAAGCAAAGCCACTAATTCTTCAAAAGTAAAATCCTTCGGTTTTGATAGTAGTCGAGCTATCAACTTTCCCTTTTTACTCAATATTCTCACCGTTTATTTATATTATATTATCTCATAAAGAAATTGCAACTATAAATAGTTGCAATTAATTAATGCTCGTCTTAATATCAAGTAAATCAAGGGGGGCAGAACTGCCCCCTTCCTTAGTTTAATTCGCCCAGTATTTTTGCAATGCGATCGAGGCCGTCCTGGATGTTGGCCATGGAGGTGGCGTACGAAAGCCTGAAGCAGGTGTCGTCACCGAAGGCCACCCCCGACACTATGGCCACATGGGCTTTTTCGAGCATTACCGCCGCCAAATCGCTGGCATTTTTTATTTCCTGGCCCTGATATTTTTTGCCCAATAATCCGGCGATGCACGGAAATACATAGAAGGCGCCGCCCGGGCGGTTGCAGTGCACCTTCGGCATGGCGTTCAGCCGGTCTACCATATAATCGCGCCGCTTGACGAACTCGCCCACCATTGTTGCCACTGCCGACTGGTCGCCCCGGATGGCTTCCACCGCGGCGGCCTGGGCGATGGAGGTGGGGTTTGATGTGGAGTGGCTCTGCAGGTCGGCCATCGCCTTGGCCACATGCGCCGGAGCGGCGGCGTACCCAATGCGCCAGCCGGTCATGGCGTATGTCTTGGATACGCCGTTGATTACCACGGTCTGTTCCTTCAATGCCGGGCTCAGGGCAGCGATGCTGACGTGTTCCAGACCATCGTAAATAAGCTTTTCATAGATCTCATCGGATATAATGGCAATGCCGTGTTTTTCCAGCACCCGCCCCAGCGCGGCCAGTTCATCCCTGTTATAAACAGCGCCGGTGGGGTTGCTTGGACTGTTGAGAATAATAGCTCTGGTGCGTGGGGTAATGGCGGCTTCCAATTCACCGGCGGTGATTTTGAAATCGTTTTCCACCTGGGCCGCCACCACCACCGGAACTGCGCCGGCCAGCTTAATTTGTTCCAGGTAGCTGACCCAGTAGGGCGCCGGCAGAATCACCTCGTCTCCTGCCTGGCACAGTACCTGAAAAGCGTTATAAAGCGAGTGTTTTGCGCCGGCGGAAACGACTATTTCCCCGGGTTTATACTCCAGGCCGTTTTCCCGGACCAGTTTGTCAACTATCACCTGACGCAGCGCTTCGGTTCCGGCCACCGGCGTATACTTGGTCATCCCTTTGTCAATGGCTGCAATAGCCGCCCGCTTAATATTGCCCGGGGTATCAAAATCCGGTTCACCGGCGCCGAAGTTGATCACGTTAATACCGTCCGCAATCATCTTTTTGGCCTGGGCGTCAATGGTTAAAGTAGGTGACGGACTGATATTTTTCGCTCTTTCTGCCAGCTTCATAACAAAACATCTCCCCTTATATCGCAAAAATTCCATTCTGACTCCTGACTACTGACCCTAAAATTTCACCTGGCCGATATTTTTTTTCATCCGTTCCAGAGCTTCCATCATGCGTTCTTTGGATACGGTCAGGGCGATGCGGAAATATCCGGCTCCGTTTTCGCCGTAGCCCGTACCCGGAGTAATCACCACACCGGCCTTTTCCAGCACCAGTTCGGTGAACGATTCCGATGTGTGCCCTTCCGGCACCGGCGCCCACACGTAAAAGGTGGCTTTGGGCTTCTCCAGGTTCCAGCCCATGCTGTTTAAAGCATCCACCATAATATCCCGGCGTTCCTGGTAAATCTTCTTCATTTCCTGCACCTGAGCCTTGGGCCCGGTGAGACCTTTGATGGCGGCATACTGGATGGCCTGAAACTGGCCGGAATCAATATTTGATTTCAACCGCCCCAGTGCCTCCACGACATCCGGATGACCCGCGGCCCAACCGATGCGCCAACCCGTCATGTTATAGGTTTTGGACACCGAATGGAACTCAATGCCCACTTCCCTGGCGCCCGGGTATTGCAGGAAACTGGGGGGCATGTATCCGTCGTAGGTCATTTCGGAGTACGCCGCGTCGTGGATGAGCAAGATATTGTATACCTTGGCAAAATCGATCACCCGGTGGTAAAAATCATCGCCGGCTATGGCTCCGGTGGGGTTGTTGGGATAATTTATAAACATCATCTTGGCCCGACGGGCCACCTCTGCCGGTATTCCCTCCAGGTCCGGCAAAAAGCCGTTTTCCTTTTTTAACGGTATGTAGTACGGCTCGGCTCCAGCCAAAATGGATCCGCCGGCGTATACCGGATAACCGGGATCAGGCACCAGTACGGTATCACCCGGATCGAGATAACACCATGAAATGTGGGCAATGCCTTCCTTGGAACCAATCACGGACACCACTTCCCGGACGGGGTCCAACTGTACTCCGAAACGTTCCCGGTACCAGGAGGCCACGGCCTGCCGATAGGACAGCATCCCGGCCGACGACGGATACTGGTGGTTGACCGGGTTTTCGGCCTCTTTCTTGAGTTCCTCAATTATATAATCCGGGGTCGCCATATCGGGGTCCCCGATACCCAAACTGATCACATCCACTCCCGCAGCTTTCTTTTCCGCCACCAGCTTTTCAATCCGGGCAAACAAATAGGGCGGCAGGTTCTTGATTCTCCGCGCTTCTTCAAATTTCAGACTCAAATATAACCCTCCCTACGGCTGATATTATATTTTAGATGTTTGGAATACGATAAGTTTTATAATTTTATAAAAGGTATTCACCTGTAAAAACTTCTTCCGCCGGTCCGGTCATATAGATATGTCCGTTTTCGGCCCACTCAATGTCAAGGGCGCCCGCTTCCAGGCGCACCCGCACTTTTTTGCCGGTGTGCCCGTTTAGAAAGGAAGCCGCCGCCACTGCGCAGGCGCCGGTTCCGCAGGCCATCGTCGGACCCGCCCCCCGTTCCCACACCCGCATGCGCACTTCCCCGTCACCTGTAACCTGTACGAATTCCACGTTGGTCTTGCGTGGAAACGAAGGGTGATGCTCCAGCAACGGACCAAGGGTTTCCAGCGGCACCGCCGCCGCATCCGGGACAAAGATCACACAATGGGGGTTGCCCATGGAGACTGCAGTGATGTTAAAAGTATCCGCACCCGCCTGAAGGGGTTCATTGACCACCCGCCCCGAAGCACCGTGCATTGGAATTTGTTCCCGTTCCAGCCGCGGTTCACCCATATCCACCCTGACCGCCCGGACAGAACCGTTCTCCATGACCAGTTCCGGAACCATGATCCCCGCCGCTGTCCGCACGTGCATTGTCCGGTTGGTAACCAGACCCCGCTCGTAGGCATATTTGGCCACACAACGGATGGCGTTACCGCACATCTCTGCCTCGCTGCCGTCGGAGTTGATGATCTGCATGGTCAGGTCGGAACCGACACCCGGTTTGATCAATACCAATCCGTCTGCGCCCACACCAAAATGCCGGTGGCATACTTTGACGGCCAAACCGGCTAAATCAGCGGGCAAATTATTTTCTTCCATTGTATTTACAAGGACAAAGTCATTGCCCAGTCCGTGGACTTTAACAAAGCGCAAAATAAAAATCCTCCTTAATTTATGTCCCGTATATTCTACACTATTTTTCACCGAATGTTCAATGTTTCCCAGCCTGTTCCGCGACATGTATACAGGATATTTACATCCTTATACCCTGAGGTAGGTAAGGCGCCTTTTAATGCCGGTATTAAGCCCTTCCAGCAACAGGGCCAGCCCGGTTGGAGCAGCGGCGACACCGATTACCACCGCCCAATGAAACGGGCTTAGCGATACAGTGTTAAAAATCGGCTGGAGTACGGTTAACTGGGTAGCGGACACCTGCAGGCCCGCCGACACCGCCGTCGCCGCCAGCAGGTGTGGGTTGCCGGACAATCCCACACTCATAATGCCGGAGTATTCCGAGCGGCAGGAAAAAACATAAAACAATTGCAGGAAAACCAGGGTATTGAAGGCCGCCGTCCGGGCCAGGTCGATATTATAGCCGGCGTTCATAAAACAGGCAAATACAGCCAGCGTAAGCACCGCTATCAATGCTCCGCCCCCGATGATGCGCGCCCCCAGCCCGTGTGAAAAAATACCCTCCCCGGGCTGTCTCGGCGGCCGGTGCATAATATTTTTATCAATGGGGTCCACTCCCAGCGCCATGGCGGGCAGCCCGTCCGTAACCAGGTTCATCCACAGGATTTGGATCGGCAGCAGAGGCAGGGGCAGCCCGCCCAGCACCGCCAGCAACATTACCAGCACTTCCCCCACGTTACAGGTAAGCAGGTAGCGCACAAATTTGCGGATATTGTCATAGATGCCGCGGCCTTCTTCTACGGCGGCTACAATGGAGCTGAAATTATCATCCGATAAAACCATGGCCGACGATTCCCTGGTAACATCGGTACCGGTCACCCCCATAGAGATCCCGATATCCGCCTCTTTAACCGCCGGAGCGTCATTAACCCCGTCGCCGGTCATGGCCACTACGTGCCCGTTTTTCTTTAAGGCCCGTACAATACGCAGTTTATGCCGCGGCGAAACCCGGGCGTAAACGCTCACGTCCTCAGCCACCCGGGACAGTTCTTCGTCGCTGAGCCGTTCCAATTCCCCGCCGCTCAACACCTTTGCCCCGGTGTCGGCAATGCCCATTTCCCGAGCCACCGCCATAGCGGTAAGCTGATGATCACCGGTAATCATGGCCACCTTTATTCCGGCCCGGCGGCAGGTATGAACGGCGCTTACAGCCGCCGGTCTGGGCGGGTCAATCATACCGGCCAGACCGACAAAAACCAAATTCTTTTCCACATCTTCCGGCACGGGGCAGCTGATATCGGTTTCCGGCGGCAGCGGCCGGCAGGCCAGGGCCAGCACCCGCAGCGCATCACCGGCCATGGATGAGTAGCGGTCTATTATTGCCGAACGTTTGCGTTTATCCAACGGCACAGGGGTTCCGTTAAGCAGGTAGTGGGTACACAACTGCAGCACAATATCGGGCGCGCCCTTTACCAGGGCTTCCCTTTGGCCGCCCCGGCCATAAATAGCGGTCATCCGCTTCCGGTCGGAATCGAAAGGAATTTCCGCCAACCGTTGCGCTTTCTTTTCCAGGGCTTCACGCCAAAAACCAGCCTTGGCCGCCATCACCAGTAGCGCCCCTTCGGTGGGATCGCCGTTAATTTGCCAGGCCGAACCCGCCTTTTTGTCACCTCTTTTGTCGCCTCTGCGGAATAATCCCGCTATTTGAATCTGCTCTTTAAACAGGACGGCGTTATTGCATAACGCCGCCACCCGCATTAAAACCTCAAAATCCGGATTGCCTCCGGCTTGACCGTCACCGGCAAAACCCCCCTTGGGGTCGTAACCTTCTCCCATAACGGCAAATTCTCTGTTCCCCACGTAAACCCGGCGCACCGTCATTTCGTTCTGGGTTAGGGTGCCGGTTTTGTCGGAACAGATAAAAGTAGCGCAGCCCAGGGTTTCCACGGCGGGCAGGCGCCGGATAATGGCATTGCGTCTGATCATCCGCTGCACCCCGATGGCCAGCGCCACGGTAACGATGGCCGGCAGCCCCTCGGGAATAACCGCCACCGCCAGGCTCACACCGGTCATAAACATTTGGTACACCGGCTCGCCCCTTAAAATACCGATCACCGTTACCATTAAACATACTCCCAGGCAGAAAAGCACCAGCCCCCGGCCCAACTGCGCCAGGCGCCGCTGCAGCGGCGTGGGCTCCTGCTCCGCTTCCCGGATCAGGCCGGCGATTTGTCCCATTTCGGTGGCCATCCCGGTGGCCACGACAATGCCCTGTCCTCGGCCCCTGGTAAGCATGGTGCCCATAAAAGCCATGTTGGCGGCATCGGCGGCTTCAACTTCCCTGTCCAGCGGAGCGATGTGCTTGGCTACCGGTGTCGACTCGCCGGTGAGGGCCGCTTCAACCGTTTCCATGTCCACGGCTCTAATTACCCGCACATCCGCCGGCACCCGGTCGCCCGCCTCCAGCAGCACGATATCCCCCGGTACCAGTTCCGCGGCGGCGATCTTTCGTTCCATTCCGTCACGGACCACCCTGGCCTCGGGGGCCGTCATACTCCGCAGCGCCTCCATGGAACGCTCGGCCCTGTATTCCTGAACCACTCCCAGCACGGCGTTTAACAGCACAATCACAGCAATGGTGACCGCGTCGGCCCATTCCCCCAAAAGACCGCTGACGGCGGTGGCCGCAAGCAAAACCAGAACCATGAAGTCCTTGAACTGATTCAAAAGCATTTGCCACGCCGCCGGGCCCCGGTCCTGCTCCAGCACATTCAACCCGGCCTTTTCCAGCCGGTCTTTGGCGTCCCTGTCCTTTAACCCCTTTTCAGGGTTCACGTCCAGCCTCTGGGCCGTGTCTTCCACGGTCAGTTTCTGCCAGATACCAGGCATGTCCTCACCCCTCGCGCAATATTTGCTGATAAAAACATATTCAGAAGGGTAAGAAATAATTACCATATTATGGACTTCCTGGCGGTTAGTTCCGTCAAAATTAATTAGTTGGTGCAGAAGGAATATTGTGATTAAATGTCAAAAAAATTACTAAGTTAATAAAATTCAACAAATAAATTGTTAATAACTTTTAAGTGAATTACTAATATTGAGATGGTAAAATTTTTAAAATTTTCTGAAATGCAACTATCGTTTTATAAAGGACGTTGTAAGTAACGTATTACTCTTAAAAGGAGAAGTCGGAAAAATGAAATTAGCAACTGATACTACAACGTGGTTTCTCTTGATTTTACTTGCTTTCTTGATCCTTTCGCTTAGTATATTGCTTGGCGCAGGTTACCAGTGGGGGATAATTGTTTTAATTGTCATTTTTTGTATGCAAATTGCTCTTATTTTGGTTTGGAGAAGGACAGAGAAACGTCTCCGGCAAAGTGGTACACGTTTAAGAAAAATTATAGATAATCTCCCGGTGGCCATATCTTGCAGTGATCAAAACAATAATCTGATCTTTAATAATAAAAAATATATGGAGGTTATTGGTTATTCTATTGAAGACACGCCCACTATTCACGCCTGGTTTGAAAAGGCATACCCCGATGAAGATGCCAGAAATTGCGTGTTTGATAAGTGGATGGAAAAATTGGAGAGTTTAAAATATGAAATGAACCGACAACCTTTAACTTATACTATATCTTTTACTTGCCGTGATAGCTCAATAAAAAGCTTTGCTTTTACATACTTTATGGATGGAGAATATTCATACGCGGTATTTAATGACATTACTGATCGCCTGCAGGCTGAGAAGGCTCTGCGGGCCAGCAGGGAAACCCTTTCCCTGGCGACGGAACTGGCGCGTTTGGGGCCATGGAAATATAATGCTCAAAACAACATGTTTGAATTTGGTGATGAGTTTTATGCTATTTATGGAACTGACGTGGCACGGGAAGGTGTCTTTATGACTCCGGATATGTACGCCAGGGAACTAGTGCACCCGGATGATGCTTGGATTGTGGGTAAAGCGGTAAACAATGTGTTTAATTCCACAAAACGTCAATCTACCGATAGGTTGGAACACCGCATTATCCGCCGGGACGGTGAGGTACGCACGATTGCCGTAGTGGTTAATTATACTAAGGATGCTGACGGTAAGATAATCAAATATTACGGGGCGAACCAGGATATTACCGAGCAGAAACAAGCCGAGGATGCACTGCGCAAAAAAACGGAAGAGGTCCAGCGCCTTGCCTACACTGATTCACTTACCGGTTTGCCAAACCGGGCGCATTTAATCAAACATCTCGATGGGGAGATGAAAAAAGCCCACCGGGGTAAGGCGGTGGGTACAATTCTGTTCATTGATTTGGATAATCTTAAGATGGTAAACGATACCTTTGGGCACACCTATGGCGACGAACTTATCGTTATGGCCGGGAACCGGATTATGAAACGGGCCGGCAATGGCGCTTTAGTGGGGCGAATCGGCGGCGACGAGTTTATGGCCATTTTACCCGGTGAAAATAACCGACAATGTATTAGCCGTATTGTCGGTGATATTATCGCGGAACTTAATCAGGACATCGAAGTACTGGGGGTCAGATTTCACATCTCGGCCAGCGCCGGTGTGGCCATCTATCCGCAAGATGGTGACACCGCCGAGGAAATATTTAAGAATGCGGATAATGCAATGTATGCGGCCAAAAAAGCCGGTCGAAATTGCTGGCGGTTTTATGAAGCAATTATGCAGGCGGAAGCTTATGAAAAGATATTATTGACAAACAGTTTGCATAACGCCGTTGAACGGGGGGAACTATTGCTGCATTATCAACCGCAGGTATCCGTTGAAAGCGGCGCTGTCGTCGGATTTGAGGCTCTGCTGCGCTGGAAAAGCCGGGAGCATGGATTTGTATCACCGGCGCAATTTATCCCTCTGGCTGAACAAAGTGGACTCATCTACACTATCGGTGAGTGGGTACTGCGGGAAGCTTGCCGGTTTGCCCGCCGGTTGGCCGATCAAGGGTGGGGGAATGTTTATGTTTCGGTCAACGTGTCACCATACCAGCTATGCTCTGATCTTTTTATTGATAATATTCGCGGTGCACTGAATGATTTCGGCGTCGAACCACGTAGGCTTGAATTGGAAATTACAGAGACCTCGTTGCTTGCATTACTGGAAGAAAGTACCCGCAGGCTTGATCAATTGCATGCGATGGGAGTGCGATTGGCACTCGACGATTTCGGTACGGGTTACTCGTCGCTGAATTATCTGTTGCACTTGCCGGTGAACACTTTAAAAATAGATAAGTCTTTCATTGAAATGATACCGGTAGATGGAGCCCATAAGGCGATCATCGGAAGTGTTGTGAATATGGCTCATACAATGCAGATGAGTGTTGTTGCCGAGGGCGTGGAGACACATGAACAGTTCATTTTTTTGGACCGGATCTGCTGCGACTGTGTTCAGGGGTACTTTTTCAGTCGCCCGGTGCCGGAGGAAGAAACTGTTCGATTTTTATCCAGATATCCTCAAGGAGTTCGTCTGATCATTTAGTGCAAGAAAACGGAAGTAGATATTCATGGTTGCACTCATCACTCCAGATCATGAATGTAAAGCATGGACTTTTGAATTCTGACCCTGTCTCCCTCCCGGTAGTGTTTCTCCCCGGGGTGGACCGAGGTAAGCCTGAAGGTTATATGCTGCCTGTCCACTGCTTCCACAACACCGTACTTATAATATGTATCTTTGGGCCAAAGCTGCACCCTGGCGCCGGGCAGCAATTTTTTTTGCGTCATTTTATCCTTCTTTCGGAAAGCAGCAGGCGCAGCTCCCGGTCGTGCCGCTTCAGCGTAATTGAATTATCTATACCTTGACGGGTAAGGAACTCCACCCGTTCTTCCAACCGGGCCAGGGATTCATTGATCCGGTTAAAATTATCCTGAATTAACGATCGATCGTCAAAGAGAGCATGGATTTTTTCGATCAGTTCGTTCTCCATGCGGAGTTCCAGATGATCAAACCGGGATTCAAGTCCATTAAAACGGGATTCCAGGTCGTTAAACCGGGATTCAAGGGTATCAAACCTGGATTCAAGGTTATCAAACCGGAACTCCAAGTTGTCAAAGCGAAATTCCAGGTTATCAAACCGGGATTCAAGTTTATCAAACCTGATTTCCATATTATCAAACCGGGACTCAAGTTTATCAAACCTGATTTCCATATTATCAAATCGGGACTCAAGTTTATCAAACCTGATTTCCATGTTATCAAACCTGGATTCAAGTTTATCAAACTTGATTTCCATGTTATCAAACCTGGATTCAAGGGTATTAAACCGGAATTCCAGGTTGTCCACCTTGGCGCCGACTTTTTGGATATCCTCTTTAAGCTCTTGCCTTAATTGTCGTTGCCCCTGCTCCAGAGAACCCAGTCTGTCCAGAATTAAATTTAATATTTGTTCCATAAACATGCTCCTGAAAAAATATAGGTATATTATACCATAAGAACATGTGTTTGTCTAAGAAAATTTTTGGCTGCCGCGAAAACCAGTTTAGTGGCCTGTAAAGCGGCAAGGCGCAGGCATTGACCCTCACCGGCGCCGGTGATATACTGTTAGCGCAACCGGAGCCTTGATTGCTTAAAGCTTTAAAGTGTTACGGAGGGAAACATTATGCCCCTGGATGGGCTTTTTTTATACGGTATTGGCCGGGAGTTAAACGACATCCTTAAACAGGGACGCATAGAAAAAATATACCAGCCGGCCAGGGAAGAAATTATCCTCACCATCAGCAAACCCGGGGCCAAACACCGGCTGTTGCTCAATGCTGGGGCGGAAAACGCCCGGGTGCACCTAACCGCTACAACCAGGCCCAACCCGGTATCGCCGCCCATGTTCTGCATGCTGCTACGCAAGCACCTGGAAGGCGGCCGCATTATTGAATTCCGGCAATCCGGTCTGGACAGGGTGCTGGACATCCGGATCGATTGTCGTGACGAGTTGGGACAGCCCCTGGTAAAGTCGCTGATTTGTGAGATTATGGGTCGGCACAGCAATATTATCCTGGTGTCCCGGGCCGGTGATCTGCTCCTGGACGGTATCCGGCGCTATTCCCACGCGGTAAGCCGGCACCGGGAAGTGCTGCCGGGCCGGGTTTACGTTCCCCCGCCGGACCAGGGTAAAACCGACCCCTTTTCCCTGACCGAGGAACAGTTCAGAGAGCTTGTCATGTCCGGCAACCTGGACGGCAGCCTGGCGGCGGCGGTACAGCGTTCCCTGGACGGTTTCAGCATTCCTACCTGCAGGGAACTGGTCAGGCTGGCCGGCATGGACCCGGAAACACGCCTGGAACACTGCGGAGAGCACGAAATGCGCACCCTGTGGCAGACATTGCAAAAAAACCTGACCGGTATCCGTGCATACGGAGTCCGGGCCGCCCTGTTATACCGCCTTGACGGTGAACCGGCGGATTTCTTTGCGCTGGAGCCGGCTTACCGGGAAGGACAACGGCAGGTAACAGGGACAGCCAATGAAATTGCGGATACTTTTTTTACCTATCAAATGAACCGTCTGTTACTGACCAGGGAAAAGAATCAATTGCTGGGAGTGATTAAAAAGCATAGCCGCCGGATCACAAAAAAACTGCACCTGCAGCAGAAAAGCGCCGTTGAGGCTAAAGAGGCCGATTCGTACAGGCTATGCGGCGAATTATTGACCAGTTACATGCACCTGGTTGAGAAAGGGATGCACCAAATCGAACTGGAGAATTACCACCACCCGGACGGGGAAAAGGTGACCGTTTCGTTAAACCCTGAACTCAGCGGTGCGGAAAACTCCCAGGCTTACTTTAAAAAATATGCCAAGGCGAGAAACACCCGGGAGGCTTCAGCGCGGATGGCCGCCTTAAGCGAAGAGGAACTGCATTACCTGGAGGGCGTGGCGACTTCCATTGAGATGGCTCAAACCACGGACGACCTGGAGGAAATCAGGCGGGAAATACGGGGACAGGGTTATTTGAAGGAACCGGCCATTGTACCGCGCAAATTCGGGGCCAAGGAGGCCCGGCCGCGTTCCGAGCCTTTGAAATTTGTTTCCGGCGACGGGTTCACCGTATTGGTGGGCAAGAATAACCGTCAGAACGATACCCTGACTTTTAAGATTGCCGGGGAGCAAGATATCTGGATGCACACGTGCAAAATACCCGGTTCTCACGTGATCATCCGCACGGAAGGCCGGGAAGCGCCCTCTGCCACCCTGCGGCAGGCCGCCGCCCTGGCGGCATATTTCAGCCGCGCCAAAGGTTCGTCCAACGTGCCGGTGGACTACACCCTGCGTAAAAACGTAAAAAAACCAAACGGCGCCCGGCCGGGGTTTGTGATCTATGAAAAGCAAAAAACGCTTTATGTGAACCCGGCTTCGGATATTTCGCCGGAGTGAAAAGGACGGGGGAATTCTCCTGATGGGAGATACGTGGCCGGCTTTGATGCCTGGTGTTAAAAGCTTGCAAAAAGCGCAACTTTTAACACCGGGCATCTTTAACCACCTACGGCGGTCCCCCTCCCTTTGCTACAAGGGAGGTTTTGACAAAAAAAAGTGCGCCTTTTCAGGCGCACCCGCTGCCGCAGCCCCTACACCATTGCGTTCTCGGCCCGCTGGATGGCAAGGCGGACAAGGTTTCCGCAGTTTCTGGAAGACACACTGCCGAAACCGCCCTCCGCACGCACAACATCGGCCACCCCAAGTTCTTCGGCTAACTCCATTTTGAGCCTGTCGGACATGATACTGCGTCTCGCCATAATTAGCCTACCTCCTTTGGGTTTTGACAAGGAACCACGGCTGCATTTTTATTATGCGCCATACCGGCGCCGTTATTCCGCACCTATTACGACAACTATTTCGCCGCCAATTCCCGTCCGGCCAAAAAAGCTTTCACATTAAGCTCTTTAAATTTCGCCGGCACCAGGTCCTGTACGGACTGCAGCCAGACTTCCGCCGGTTCTTCCAGGCGGGTGGACAGCACGCCCAGCAGCACCACCCCGGCCAGAGCCTGGTTGCCCAACTCGTTCGCTTTGGCGGCGCCTTCTACCCAGAGTACCCTGCCGCCGGCCGCAGTTAAAACCGATTCAATTTCCTTTTCTTCCGGGTACTGCTCCCGCCCCAGGTTGACGGAGGGCGGCATCACCCGGTGGTTATTGACCAGGGCAACGGACCCGGGCGCCAGGTAATGGGGCCAGCGGGCCGCCTCCAGCATTTCAAAGGCCAGCAGAAAGTCGGCGTTGCCCTCCTCGATCAGCGGTGAATAAACCTTCTGAGCCCAGCGGACGTGGCTTTCCACGGCGCCGCCCCGCTGGGACATGCCGTGCACTTCCGATTTCTTGACGTCGTACCCAGAGCGCATGCCCACTTCCGAAACGATGTTGCTGGCCAGGATGGTGCCCTGGCCGCCCACTCCGGCAAACAGAAAATCCAGTTTCTTTTTCATTATGCGGTCACCCCTTCTTTATCCGGCAGGCTGATGGCGCCCTGGTTGCAAATGGCGGCGCAGAAACCACAGCCGATACAGAGCGCGGCGTTGATGCTCACGCTGCCATCTATTTTGGTGATGGGGGAACAACCGATGCGCAGGCAGTTGCCGCACTCGTTGCATTTCTCCGCATCCACCGCCAGGGCGGGTTTCCGTTCCCGTTTATACAGGACACACGGGTACTGGGCCACGATTAATGAAGGTTCCCCGGACTGCAGGTGATCCTTGATGGTGTTCAACACGTGTTTAAAATCGTAAGGGTTCACCACGTCCACCTTGGTAAAGCCAATGCCCCGGGCCAGCTCGTCAATTTTTACCACGGGGGATTCTATGCCCAGCAAGGTATTGCCCGTGCCCGGGTTGGCCTGGTGCCCGGTCATGGCGGTGACCCGGTTGTCCACGACGATCACCGTACTGGTGCCGTTGTTGTAATGGAGGTTGATTAACGGCGCCACGCCGCTGTGGAAGAAGGTGGAGTCACCGATGACGGCGACGGTGCGGTCCTTTACGCCCACCCGGTCAACCCCGTGCACGACGCCGATGCTGGCGCCCATACAGCCGGTGGTATGGATGGCGTTTAAGGGGGGCGCCGCACCCAGGGTGTAGCAGCCGATATCTCCAAATACCGTGGCGTTTAAACGCTGCAGGGCGTAAAACAGGCCCCGGTGGCCGCAGCCCGGGCAAAGCATGGGCGGCCGGCCGGGCAACTGGGGCGCCGTTACGGCCGGGGCCGCTTCAGCCGGTGCGGGAATCAGTCCGGCCTCGCGGGCACAGCGGCGGAGCAATCCGGGGTTGAATTCTCCAATATTGGGGAAAACGTCTTTGCCCCGGGCCGGGATGCCCATAAGACGGACGTGTTCCTCAATAAAGGGGTCGAGTTCTTCAATGACCACCACTTGTTTCACCCGGCCGGCCAGTTCCCGGATCAGACCGTCGGGGAGCGGGTATACCATACCCAACTTCAGGCAGGTGGCGTTTGGGAATACTTCCCGGGCGTACTGATAGACGACGCCGGAGACAATGATCCCGATTTCGTCGTCGCCGGGTTCGATATGGTTTAGACCCGTGGTTTCAGCAAATTCGGCCAGCTTTTTAAGCCGCTCTTCCACCACCGGATGCCGCAGGCGGGCAAAGGCCGGCACCATTACGTATTTAACCGGGTTCCGTTCGTAAGCCGCCGGTTCCGGCGATACTTTTTTTGCCGGTTCGTCTTCGATTTCGACGATGCTTAAGGAGTGGGACAGCCGGGTGGTGGTCCGGATGATCACCGGGGTGTCAAAGGTTTCGCTAATTTCCAGGGCTGCTTTGACAGATTTTTTAGCCTCTTCAGAATCAGCGGGTTCCAGCATGGGCACTTTGGCAAAACGGGCGTAATGGCGGTTGTCCTGCTCATTTTGGGAACTGTGCATGGCGGGGTCGTCGGCGTTGATAATCACCAGCCCGCCCTGCATGCCGGTATAGGAGACGTAAAACAGCGAGTCGGCCGCCACGTTCATCCCCACGTGCTTCATGGTCACCAGGGCGCGTCCGCCGGCGTACGCCGCGCCGACGCCTACGTCCAGGGCCACTTTTTCGTTGGTAGACCACTCGGTGTACACGCCGGGGTATTTGCTGAGGTTCTCCAGTATTTCAGTGCTGGGAGTGCCCGGATAGGCTGCCGCCACGTCGATTCCGGCCAGGTAGGCGCCGTAGGCAAATGCTTCGTTGCCGGTCATGATCTTTTTCATACCACACCACCTTGTTTCAAGTTAATTGTTCAAAGAAGATCTTAAACTTATTCCGCACCTGTTCTTCGGAAAAATAACGCAGGTCCGACATGTCCGCCTCAAATACGATGCCCGGCAGCCCGGTGCGTTCACTGATGATGTTGCGCTTGTCATAAAGACCAAAGGCCGTGGGCTTGCAACTGCGGTTAGAAAACAGTGCAAAACCGTCGACCCGGTACTTTTTCATCAGGTTGATTTTAAGCTGCATCCTGCTTTCAAAACCCCGGTTGGAAAATCCCTCGCTGTAGTTCTCCGCCAGGCTCTCCAGCGGCCGGGTCAGGTCGAACCGGTAGGCCCAGGAGTGGGTATACTGGGAAACCGCCACCAGGGCGCCGTGTTCGGCAAAAAGATCCGAAAACCAGCGCAGCCTGGGCCATACGGGAATGTGGTCCCAGTAAATCTTGAAGCGCTCCTCCGGCACTGCGTAAATCTTTTGGGACAGCCTGTCTTCCAGCTCATCCTTCAGCGCCAGGTAGTACGTTACCGCTTCTTTGGTGCCGCGCCAGGTGACGATCGGCGCCATATGGAAGCAGGCGTCAAAAAAGCCGAAGGGGGCGGGCTTTAAAGCGGCCATGTCGAGGATTTCGTTCCACAGGCGGCAGGCTTCATTGGACAGGGCCAGCACTTCCTCCAGGCGGTCAAAGCTAAAAGGAGTTTTGGTGGCCACTTCAAAAAAGTTAATTGCCTCTTCCAGCTGTTCCACAAAATAATTTTTAATCAGCCCGGTGGGTTCGTTTTCTATGAGCGGCGCGTCCAGCAGAAAATAAGGCGCCCGGTACAGGCCGGCGGATGTCTCGAACCACTTTTGCAGGCTGCCGCACTGGGTATTGCAGCAAAACAGCAAATCCGGCGGCACTATTTTACCCACCGGGTGCTCCCGGGCGTAGGCGTCACCCAGGCCGCACCGGGCATAACCGCAGAGGTCCGCAAAAAAACCCCGTTCCTCCGCCGACAATGATATTTTGTCGGCCACCTTTCTGGCCGCCGCCAGGGCGCCGAAATTCTCCGGGTAATAGGGAAACAGTCCGGCGGCATAAACCAGTTCCACCGGCGAAACGGCGGTGACCCAAACCACCGGCGTCCTCTGCTCCCGGGCCCGGCTGCCCTGCTCATAATATTTGGCCATTAATTCCTTAAGAAGGCCGGCTGTTTTAAAGGGCTGGCCGGCTGCCATAGATATCGCCCCCTCCCAGCATTTCCACAAAGGCCTGAATGCGCGTGCTGATTTGACCCTGGGATACGTTGCCGATCTCAGTTTCAACCCGGATGTTCGGGATATTCGCGACTGATAAGGCGTCACGCAGCAGCGGGTAGTCGTAATTTTCGGTTTCACAAAACTTCAGGTGCAGGAAAATCACGCCCGCCGCGCCGCTTTCCCCGACGGTGTCAAGCAGGTATTTCAAACGGTCCCGCTCCCGGTTCACAAAACAGGGCGACGGAGGACGCTTGAGCTGGCGGTCGGCCAACGCCGCCACAGGATCGCCGTTTTCCGCCACGTCGTTGGCAATATAGCGGTAGCCGGTGCACAGGTCATCGGCAACGCACACCACCTCCAACTGGTCCAGGATCTCCATCAAAACCGGGGGCTCCCAGATTTTGCCTGTCAGTGCCACCTTCACCCGGCCGGTATTTTCTTCCGCCGGGATATCATGGTCCGCCTGCTCCAAAGCAGCAAGCAGTTTTTTCAGCATGGTGTTGTGCTGTTCCTTGGGAATCAGCAGGGATGATTTAATGGCACTGTAAACGTCCAGGTTGGAAATCAGATCCGGCCGGCGGCCATGAATTTGGTACAGCTTTCTTAACCCGGCGCGGTTGCCGTTATAAAGCCTGATGCTTTGCTGCAAGTCCTTATCGGTGACGGAACGGTCCATAAACTCTTCCAGGCGCTTCTTCAGCCGGTTCAGCTCGCCGGTGAGATAACCCCCGGCACTGGGGCGGTGGACCTGCCGGGGCAGGATATAGTCCTCCATAAAATCGTAAGGCCGGTTTTGTTTCCAAATGCCTGAAATCATCCGGGTGGTGTCGCATATATGCGGGATGATTAGCCCGCTCAGGTAATCCAGCTTACCGGCCAGAGCCATTCCCAGAGTACAGCGCGACAACGAGCAGGCCCAGGTTTGCAGATGGGCGTCGGCCCGGCTGACCCACGTGCCGTCGTAGGAAACAAGCCCGCAGGGATATGCACCGGAGGCGTGGATCAATTCTTCGGGTACGTCGGTGGGTAAAAAGCCGATTACCGGAGCCGGTTTTTCTCTCTGCGCCTGCTGCACGGCACGTTCCGGCTCGTCTATAATTCTTTTAAACTGCGCGCATATTTCTTTAATTTTCTTTTGCTGTTCAGTCATAGGCAATCGAACCATCCTTAGCTCTTTATTGCGTGTTACACCTGTCCCGCCGGGGCTTCTGAATTCTGACTTCTGACTCCTACAAAGAATCGCTCCACTTGCCGAACCTTTCCCGCAGAACCCGGTGCAGAATTTTTCCGGTACCCGTCCGGGGCATTTCATCCTCGGCCAGGAAGCGGATCGACTTGGGCCGCTTGTACCCGGCAATCCGGTCTTTACAGAAAGCAATAATCTCACCGGCCAGTTCATCTCCCGCCTGGTATCCCTCGTGCAGGATAACCATGGCGATTACAGTTTCGCCCCATTTTTGATCGGGGACGCCGATTACCGCCACATCCTTCACCGCCGGGTGGGCGCCCATGGCATTTTCCACTTCCGACGGGTAAACATTTTCCCCGCCGGAGATGATCATGTTCGCTTTTCGGTCCACCAGGTAATAATAACCTTCCTCGTCCCGCCGGCCCATGTCGCCGGCGGTGCACCATTCGCCGCGAAAGACCGCCCCGGTTTTTTCAGGGTCCCGCCAGTACTCCTTGAACATGCCCGGTGAACGGCTGTACAGTTCACCTACTTCTCCGTCCGGCACTTCGTTGCCTTCTTCGTCCAACAGCTTGATTTCGTCGGAGCCAAACACTTCTTTGCCGATGGAGCCCAACTTTCTAAACTGGTCCTCGGGCCGCAGATAGGTGACCAGGGCCGCTTCTGTTGAACCGTAAGCCTCCCACAACTCGGCCGACTTAAAATATTCCATAATAGCCAGTTTTAAATCCCGCCTGGCCGGAGCCGAGGAAACCAGAAGCTGTCTGATGCAGCTGATATCGTATTTTTGCTTTACGTCATCCGGCAGGGATAAGATCATGATGTAGTGGGTGGGTACCAGGGAGGTAAAGGTCACCTGGTAATCGGCAATGGTCCGCAAAAGGTCCTTGGGATCAAAACTGACCATATTATAAACCATTACCGGAGCACTGACATAGGTATAGCAAAAAGAATAATAAATTGAGTTGACGTGGCACATGGGCATCACCAGCAACGGTTTGTCGGTGGGCCGCACCGCCATGTTGATGTTGTTGATCAAATATTGGCCCAGGTAACTTTCATGGGTCCGGACCACTCCCTTGGGCTTGCCGGTGGTCCCGGAAGTGTACATGATGGTCCAGGGATCGGCGGCGTCCACAATAATGTCGGGTTCTGCGGGACTTCCCTGCTCCATAACCGATTCGTAGCGGACATAGCCTGCCGGTGTCTCACCGTTACCCAGGAAAATATAATTCCCCTCCGGAATAGAAGTCAGGTTGTTTCGAACACTGTCGACCCCTTGTACGAAAGGTTCCTCGACGATAAACGCCTTGCAGCCCGCGTGATTAAGGATATACTCGAACTCCGGGGGCGCCAGGCGGAACATGACCGGCACGGCAATCTGACCGCCCTTGGCGCAGGCGGCGTAGATTTCCAGCCATTCCGCCCGGTTATAAGCGATAACGGCCACCCGTTCGCCCTTGCCCACGCCCATGTCCTTCAGGGCTGAAGCCAGCCGGCAGGCCCGCTGGTTCCATTCTTTGAAGGTATAGCTGTTTACCTTATCCTGGCAGCCCAGTTTGTCGGGATAATTGCGGGCGTTCATTTTTAACGCCGTTCCAACGTGCATCCATTTGCTGATGGTCATTTCATCCCACCTCGAAACTTTATTGAGTAGTTACTTATCCAAAAAACATGCCAAGTCCTAAACCAGTATATCTAGCGCAATTTTTCTGAATTGTCTGATATTTTAATTCAATTTTGACACTTCTGATGCTGCATAAATACGCAAACCACTCTAATTCAGGACTTTCCTGGCAGGTCAATCATGACATTCAAATTTGACATGTTAAATTGTTATTTGCTGCATTATATTTGACCCGCTTTCTCCAGTTCCCTCAACCTTTTAATCCTTCTGTTTAAACCGGATAAACTGATGCCCAGCTTAATGGAAGCTTCCTCCCTGCTTTTACTAATTTCAAGGGTGTTTTTGACTAGTTTTAACTCGTACTTTTCCACCGCATCATGGAGTGACTTAAAATCATATCTCGATTCGGCATTGCTTTTTGTTTGTTCACGATACTTGCCGGGGATATGCCCCGGGTTTATGACCGGCTCCCGGCTTGTTACCACGATCCTTTCGACAAGATTGGCCAGTTCCCGGACATTACCGGGCCAATGGTATTTATATAAAATTTCTACGGTTTCTTTGTCAAACTTAACTTCCCGGTTGTATTTTTGATTAAAAAGTTCTGTGTAATGAACTATTAAAAAGGGGATATCCTCCCTGCGTTCCCGGAGCGGAGGGATTGTTACCGGAACTACGTTCAGCCTGTAGTAAAGGTCTTCCCTGAAATCGCCCTGCCTTACCATTTCCTCCAAATCACGGTTGGTAGCCGCGATGATCCGGACATCGACATCTTTTTCCTTTACTCCGCCGACCCTGGTAATCTTTTGATCCTGAATTACCGCCAATAATTTAACCTGCAGTTTCTTGGGCAGTTCTCCTATTTCATCCAGAAACATAGTTCCTTTATCCGCTATTTCAAAGTAACCGGCTTTTCCTTCCTTATTCGCCCCGGTAAAGGCTCCGCCCTCATATCCAAAAAGTTCGGATTCAAGCAAGTCCGCCGGAATGGCAGCGCAATTAATTTTTAAAAATGTTCCTGAGTCGTTCCGCGAACTGACCTCGTGAATTACCCGGGCCACCAGGTCTTTACCAACTCCGGATTCGCCAAGAATAAGCACCGTGCTGTCCACGACGGCTATGCGGTAAACAGTTTCCAACACTTGCTGGATTTTTTTGCTGTGGGCAATGAAATGGACTGATTTTCCTTTTTTAAATTCCAGCAGCTCGAACAGGTATTTTGAAGCCAGTTTTTGGGTTTGCTCGTATTTTTGTCTTAAATGGTTCAACTCGGTTACGTCTCGCAAATTGCAGTAAACTCTGAAAATTTTACCGGCCTGATCATAGAGGGGAACACCGGTGCTTAATACCTGTCTGCCCGCGCTGGTGTTGATAATTACTGTTTCCGCCTTGCCCGTCTCAAATACTTTCAACGCCGCACTGGTATCGGTTGAGCCATCCTTAATTAAGTCATGGATTGTTTTACTCAGCGCCTCTGATTTTTTTATACCCATAACCCTCTCAAACGCCGGATTCACC
Source organism: Bacillota bacterium (assembly GCA_023439185.1). GTDB lineage: Bacteria > Bacillota > Desulfotomaculia > Desulfotomaculales > Desulfallaceae > BRH-c8a. The sequence continues at coordinate 111,395 of JAEXOR010000011.1, forward strand.
AGTAAAAGCATGCCGCCACTGTCGGTAATGGTCATGCCGTCATAAGAGTTTTCAATCATATCTAAATAATCACGATTCAACTCTTCCAGTTCAGTCAATCTCTTGCGCAGCAAGTTAAGCTCGTTTTGCATTTCAGAATCAGTCTTCGGCATTCAGCCAACTCACCCCTATTACAAATAAATAGGCGTTGTTTCCAGTATTGCTTCACGCGGACAGTTGTGGTATTTCGATTTATGTTTATTATCTATTTTAGGATACCTCTAAAAAAAATCTCCGTTGTTTCAGCTATAAATTCTTCTACTGATAACTTTCCATTTGGGTCAAACCAGTTATGAGCAAAAGTGGTCATACCTAATAATGCAAAAGCTGTAGCAGTTAAATTCAAATTTTTAAAATTTCCTTCGTCACTTAGCCTGGAAATCTCATTTCTAATTAAATTTAACACCGCTCTTTCTTTATCTCTAATAATTACTAACTGCTCCGGACTTAATCTTTGACTCTCTTTTAGCAGCAAACTGATTTCCATTTTATTTTCCACTATCTCTTTAACTACATGGTCGATAATCCGGGCAATGTTCATTTGGGGCTTTTCGTTGTTATTGATCGTGGAACGTATGGATATTAGAAGTCTATTTAATGCTGAGTCGAGGATGGTGAAAAGAATTTCCTGTTTATTGATAAAAAAATAATACAACCCGGCGATACTTAGTTCAACAGCTTTAGCCAATTCCCGTGTTGAAGTGTTGTCATAGCCGTTTTTGCTAAAAAGCACGGTGGCTACTTTTATAATTTCTTCCTTGCGCTCAATCACCTTTGGCCCCCCATTGCTCCGCTAAAAGCTTAATTGTATTATATCACAGTTTTAAAACCATTTATTAAACAGCCAATGATTCGTTTCGGCGGCAGCGCAATTCCCACAAAAACAGGACCGCGGCTATAATGAACCCCGTCCCATTTACAAATGCACCTAACATCATATCCTGATTAAAAGGAATCAGCAGGGCAACACCGGCGATGCAATACAAAAACCGGCGCAGCAACGGCACAACCCGGAAAAGATAACCAACCAGTCCAACACCTAAAATAATAGTACCGATAACTGCTGTGGCCACTGACAAAAAAATAACCGTCGGACCGGCGTCCCTGAGGATTAATGCCGGTGAGTAAACGAACAAAAATGGAATCACGTAAGCCAGTATGCCAAGGCGCATGGATATTAAGCCAATGTGGTTGGGATTTGCGCCGGTCAGGGCTGATGTGGCAAAACAAGCCAGAGCGACCGGCGGCGTCCAGTTGGCTACTGTGGCAAAATAGAAAATAAACAGGTGCGCGGCTATCGGAAGCACTCCCAGTTCCACCATCGCCGGCGCGATAAGTGTGCCTACCAAAGCGTAGGCCGGTACCGGGGGCATGCCCATCCCCAAAATTACCGAAGCAGCCGCCGCAATAATCAGCAGAAATATTAAATGCTGATCACTATAACTGGTGAGGGCGTAAGCAATATTAAAACCAAGTCCGCTAACGGAAGCTATGCCGATTATTACGCCGGCGCCTGCAATCAAAGCTGTAATGGTCATCAGCATTTGGCCGGTTCCTTCCAGAACAGCAACAGCACGTCGCATAAAATTACCACGGGCGTCCCTGGCCAGCAAAAGAAACGGTATGGAGGCAAAGCCTGAGACAACACCGGCAATGTTGGGATTTAAACGGATAAACATCAAGGTATAAATAAGGATTCCCAGACAAGGGATGATCACCCACCCTTCACGCATGGATGCACGTGATTTTAAGATATCGGCTTTGGGAATACCCAAAAATCCCTTCTTCCCGGATTCCAAATCTACCTGTACAAACAACGCCGTATAAAATAACAAAGCCGGTATCAAAGCCGCAATGGCCACATCCGCATAAGGTATGCCCAGATTCTCGGCGATCATGAAAGCCACAATACCCATGATCGGCGGCATTATTCCTCCGCCCGAGGCCGCGACAGCCTCCACTGCTCCAGCATAAGCAGGCTTGTAGCCGGCCTTGATCATCAGGGGGATGGTGACCGTACCGGTGATCATGGCATTGGTGGTGCAACCGCCGGTAAATGAGCCAATGAAACCGGACATCCCCACCGCCGCTTTGGCCGAGCCGCCCCTTAAATTACCGAGTATCGCTATAGATAAATTACCAAGATGATTGGCGCCTCCGAAAACAGTCAAAACGTTACCAAAGAAGATAAACGCCAATGCAATACCGGCGGCCAGAGTCATTTGACCAAGGATGCTATTGGGATCAATATAAAGAAAAATAAAAAGTCTCTCCCAGGTTGTACCAATACCTTTCAACACTCCCGGAAACAAGTCGGCATATCGTCCGTAAAAAATGAAGGCGATAATCACAATCACAAATACCCAGCCCGCGAAACGGCGTACCCCCTCCAGGATTAACAGAATCGTAAGCATCCCCAAAATAGTTTGCGCTGGTGAAATCTCCCCCAGACGAAAAGCAATCTGGGGGTAGAACAACGTAAGGTAAAGGCCTATTGGCAGTGACAACAGCGCAAGCAGCGCATCATACCAGGGCAGGTGTTCACGCGGAGCTGCATTGCCGGCCGGCTTTGTAAGAAACATCGCTACAAAAACAAGCGTTAGAAACAAACCAACGTATTGTTCTGTATATAAACCCCAACCCAGATAGGTGTGAATACCCGCAATAAACAAAATTCCTAAAACAGGGACTAAGCATAGTAAGAAGCGCTGCAATAAACCAAGCAGACCGGGAAGCACCCGCAAGTTCATACTTTTCAGCATCTCAACCTGCGTCTTATGTTCTTTATAGCCTTTCGGCCCCTTACCTTTAGTCGTGATCATTTTTGGTTCACCTCTTTCCGTTAACCGGCAACCAGCCGCTCGCATTTTAAAATCTGCCGGCAATGATCAAATTTTTAATATCTGAAAGTGAACCCTATTGTTTAATAAGCATCTCCTGCCTGGCTTCGGCTTCCGGGGACCATACACCTTTTTCCCTCCAAAAGTTTATAGCTCCCTTGTGGTACGGCGCAGGCTGATCGGACCCGAACATTGTTTCCTGCCGCCAGTCCTTTAGCAGCTCGTGTAACGGATGGAGCTCCTGTTGATGTTCATAAATGGCTTTGGTAATCTCGTAGGCGGCATCGGCATTAAGTTTGGATGAAGATGCAAGCCAGGAGACGAAAATGATCTCTGTGGCATCAGATTTTAGGAATCCCTCTTTCTCCTGGCGATATATACTGGCACCCGGCAGATATTTCCGCAGCGTCTCAATTAACTCATCAGGCGGGTTATCCGCCTGCGCGACGGGTAAATCGCCAAAATTCAACGCGTGTAGAGGTATCGCCGAGTCAATTTCAAGATTTAATGCGGATGTTGGCTGGCCGCCAAAAGCTGCATCAACGCGTCCTTCCTGCAGGGCGCGTACAGCTGACGCGGGATCGGCCACGGGTATTTCTTTAACGTCATTCCAGGTGAGGCCGACGGATTCCAGGGCGGCAGTTACACATTGCTTACCGACTACAAAACCTCCATATCCGCCTGCCACCCTCTTCCCTTTCAATTCCTTGATTGTGGTAATACCGGAATCGACGCGTACCACCAGGGGAACCGTAGGATTTAAATGGCCACGCACCAATACCCGGATGTTTTTATACGGTTTGTCATATCCGGGGCCTCCGATATAGGACCAGGCCAGGTCGTTTCCGGATTCTATACCTAACCCAAGTTCTCCTGATTCCAATAAAGGGTTGAAGGCTACCGGCCCGGCACTGGGCCGCACGATCACTTTGATCGGAGAATGATCACTCAGCACCTTGGCCACTCCCGTTGCGGCCATGTAACTGGAACCGCCAACAGGAAACGTTCCAAGCCCGACGGACGATGGCAGCTTTTGCGTGGACGCATCAGGTACATTGTTAGATTGACATCCGCCAAGCAACAACCAGATGAACACCAGCGGAACCCAGATGATCCCGAACCGGGGATATTGCTGCATAACATCATCCCTTTCCATTTTGATACTTCTTGCCGGCTAAAACGAATAATTTAGTAAACGGTTTATTTTTAATACAATTATAAATCATTTTTATATTCCGAAAGTTATTTTTAATTAACGATATTCAAGTGATTTTAAGTGACTTCCAAGCTTGTTCAGTGCGTTTGCCCGTTAAAATTTTTTCTTATCATATAGTCAATAATTTTTGTGTTAAATCAACGAGTTTACTGGAATCTTCTTTCAATGCACTGCTGGCTTCGTTAATCTCAAATGCAGTAGCTGTCTGTTCCTCGGCAGTTGCCGCAATTTGGCTGATATTCTCGGCAATTTCTCCCATAGACGCTACAACCTTTTTCATTTCCTGTTTAATATCTTTTAAAGATTCTCTTGTTTTACCGGCTAACTTCCTGATTTCTCCGGCTACTACATTGAATCCCCTGCCCGAGTCACCGGCTCTGGCGGCTTCAATAGCAGCATTCAAACCTAAAAGATGGGTCTGGTCGGATATTTCACTAATCAGCCCCAGGATTGAATCCATCACCCTCATCTGGTTTTTGATATCTTCCACACTTTGCTGCAAATTTACAACGGTTGCGGCGTATTCTTGAGACGAAGCTGCAACATTGGCAGTCGTGTTTTCCAAAGTGTTTATAGATTTACCCAATTCACCCATCAAATTGCTCACTTCTTCCTGCAATGTAAGCGGCAAAGCAGCTACAAGCGCACCAGTCACCTGCCCTTTTTCGTTCTTCAAGGGCAAACCGATGCCTATATACGGAATACCCTTTAACTCACTGCCGATTCTGCGGGTTACCCGTTTTCCTTCTTTTATAGTTACACTGGAAATACTTCCTTCTACTATCTTTCCTCCGATTTTCACCGGTAAAATAAGCTCGGAACCATTTAAATGCAATAAGCATTTTTCGGTATCAAACACCCCTAGACAACCTTTGGCATCAATTAATTCTTGAAACCGTGGCAGACAATGGATATAGTATTCAAGATTATCTCCCGCCAAGAAGCTTCCTCCCAACATAGTTGATTGATGGAGAATCCTGAGGTCAGGTAACAATCAGGATTCTCCAACCGTTTAAACAAAATGGGTTAAAAAACTTTACCCTTGGTTTCAGGCGCGAACAAATATATTAAAACAGCAGCCAGCAGGTTGATGGCCACTGCAAAAGCAAATACTACATTGTCACCGTATCCGGCGGCTAATATATAACCAATAACCATAGGTCCCAAAGCGGCTCCTACCCGGCCGCATGATTGGGTATACCCTTTGCCGCTGGCCCGCACTTTCGTCGGCCAAATCTCCGTTGTAAATACCATAGATGCGCTGTTATAACCAAACTGCACAAACATAAAGAGCAAACCTGTAACAATCACCATATAGATAGTCATTGCCTGACCGTAGAAAAATGCGCCAACAGCAGTTAAAACAGCCATCAGCACCAGAGTCATCTTTCTGCCGATTTTATCAGCCAGATACCCGACCAGGAAGAAAGACGGCACTCCGCCCAAAGTGATCAGGGATACATAGAGAATAGATTTTGTTACTGTAAAGCCTTTTAAGGTCAGCAAGGCGGTCAACCACATGCTGATACCGTAATACCCCATCATTTGCAGCAGCAGGTATATGGTCATTAAAGCCACAAGTCCAAGGTACGGTTTGGTAAATATCGCTAAAGGCGAGGAGCTTCCCTGGTCTTGCGAAACAATGACCGGCTTATACTCTACCGGCGGCAATGGCTGTCCGTAGCGTTTTTGGACCTCCGCTTCATATTTATCCATTGCCTGATCGGCATCTGCAAGCCTGCCTCTGGACTCCAGCCAGAGGGCGGACTCCGGCACGAATCTCCATGTTACAAGACCCCATAAACCAACAATTCCCGACAGTAAAACCACGCTGGTCCAGCCCCCTACGGGCAATAACCAATAAGTAATCATGCCTACAATAAACACACCGATGGGCAAAACCGTTAAATTAGCCACCAGATACCTGGCGCGTAGACGTGATGGGACCATTTCACTAATCATCACCGCGGTTGTCGGTAATTGCGCCCCTAACCCTACGCCGACAAAAAAACGGCACACTTGCACAAGATCATAGGTCGTTGCAAACGACATCACAAAAGCGGCGGTTCCCCAGGTCAAGTTAGCTATAACAATTATTGGTTTTCTGCCGATTCTGTCTGCTATTATGCCGCCGAACAGAGCGCCAAAAAACATACCGATAAAAGCAAGCGACGCTAGATTTCCCGTGGCGGCCTTGTCTAAATTCCAGGTTTTCGCCATGTCCGGAATCAGAAAATTGAATCCGTTATTGACAAAGATTGTTAACATGATCCCTGTTAATAATACTGTGCACATACCAAAAATGTATGATGAGTTCGGCAGGCGCTCCAAACGGCTTGATATGCCAACACGTTCATTTGTGTCGTTAGTCAGAAGACTCATTTTTTTACCCCCTTGTATTTAACGAGTTTAAAAATAATAATTAGTTAGCGTTAGTTAATTAGAATACGTTAATCCGCACAATCATTAATGTTTACCCGGATGCCTTCCTCCTTTCAAGTAAATTATCTTCTCTCCTCAGCGTATAGTTAAACGGTTTAATTTTGAGCAGTTATTTATATTGTCATTAACCTTATTAAATCACTTAATTTATTGAGTTCCTCCAGGTTTTCAATCATAGCAAGAAGCTTTTTCGCATTCACTTCAGATATGGTTTGAGAAAAGGCTACATTACGCATAAACTTTTGTTTTACTTCCTCTTGGGAAAGCGGACTGAAAACCGGATCGCCTTTGGCAAAACTCACTTCGGCAGAGTACTCTTGGCCATTCCTCATCTTGACCTTTAAAACGGCGCCTCTGGATTTAACATCGACAAATCCTTCAATTAAAATTTTATTTGCAATACTTGCAATGCGGGGATCGCGTATCAAGTGCTCTTGAAAATGCTCCAGGGTTATTTTTTTTCTTAATAAAATATTGGCAACACAGTAGCGAATGCTAAAAGCGGCGTCTATTTGAGGAACATCCCGAATTATAAAAGGCTGCCCGACAAACATATCCCGAACAGCGGCCGGCACCTGGAGTATTATTTGCTCAATTTCATCAACCGGCACAGTATATTTCCCAACCAGCTCAAAAGCGCAGTCCACGGCCGCGTGGTTGGCGCGGCACCCCGGATATGGTTTATAAGTAACCTCGGTATGGTACTCCTGGCCGAGATCTGCAGTTAGAATATCCGGGTTGCACCCTTCGGTATAAAGATTAAAATAACCAAATTTGCCGAGCAAGGCATCTTGGGGTCCGGTCCATCCGGCTTTGGCCAGAGCGGCGGAAAATATCCCGTTTCTGGCTGACAACCCTTGCACAAGTTTAAAGGCGCCGGCCCCATCCCAAATGGTTTCAAAACTGCCGGCCAATTGGTTTAATACAATGCCAAAGGCATTTTGGAGCTGTTGAGGAGATAACCCCAGCAACCGTCCCGCAATGGCTGTGGCTCCCAATGCGTTTACTGTTCCGACGTTGTCCCACCCTTTGGAAAAACCAAAACCGGAAGCCGCCAGTATCCGGCAGGCAACATCATCTCCGACCAATAAAGCGGTAATTAATTCTTTGCCGCTGATATTTCCGGCTTCCCCCAGGGCTAAAGCCGTCGTTACCGTGGTGCCGCTAATATGAGACGGGAAATTGACGCCGTTTACCCGGGCCTGGGTGGCCTCAAAATCGTAAGATCTGGCCAAAACACTGTTTACCATGGCCACATTGTGGGCCGGCGCCTTGCCGCCGGATACGAAAATAGTGGCCTCTTCTTTACCTCCCCAGGCCTTGACCAAATCAATCAGAGCTGAATTTCCCGCGGCATGCGCGCCGCCAATCACACACCCCAGTACATCAATAATGCGGTATTTGGCATTGGCCAGCTTTTCTGGCGCCAGGGCTTCAAAACTGGTGCTTAAAATGTGCTCTGAAATTTTTTCCATGTGCGTATTCAATTTTATACCCCCCACAACTGGAATAAATCAACCAGCCTTCCAAATTAACTTCGCATCAACAGCTACGGCCCGGTCCTCGCGCACGATAACCGGATTAAGGTCCATTTGATCGACGGATCCCTTTAAATCCCGGCCAAGACTGGAAACTTTGAGCAATAAATCGATTACCGCTTCCCGGTTGGCCTTAATCCCTCTGAATCCCTCAAATAAAGCGTGGGCTTTCAGCTCGCGCAGCATGTTATCGGCATCAAGGCGATTAATCGGTACCCGGCGAAAGGCCACGTCCTGATAGATCTCAGCCAGGATACCCCCGAGCCCGACCATGATCGACAGACCGAAGGTGCCATCCTCAACCAAACCGACGATAATCTCCAGACCGGCAGGCTCCATTGGCTCGACAAGCAAGTCCGCTCCCGGAAAGCGGGCGCTCATCTCCAGGACGGTTTTCTCCAGAGCCTCCGGATCCATAATATTGAGTGCCACGCCCTGGAGATCGGTTTTATGCAGCACTTCCGACGACCTGATTTTTACCACGAGGGGGAAAGAAAAAGGGATTTCAGCCGGCAACCGCCCCCCCGGGAGCACGATTGAGTCCGGAACCGATATACCGCGCCTGCGCAGTATCGCCTTAACCTCGTCCTCGGCCAGAGGCGTACCGGGCTCGGGCATATTAAACGGCTCTATGTTCCGGCCGTCAGGCGCCGCAACTTCCTGCCGGCATGAATTTACCCGGCTTAGGAACTCGGCCCGCCGGGCGGTAATGTCCACGGCCCTTACCGCCCGCCAAAAGGACGGAAAGACCGGCACTCCCGCGGTTTCCATTTGCCGGATGGCCTGGATGGTGGTTTCAGACCCAATTGCCGCAACAATGAGGGGTTTTTTGCCCTGCCTGCCCCAGCGGCAGAATATCTCCGTGAACTGTTCGCCCCTCCTGGCATTATGGTACATCAAACACGCGATAATAACGTCAACCCCGGGATCATCCTGAAGAATCTCCAGAGCGGCGTCGTACATATCATTGCCGGCAGCGGGGGTCAGGTCGATGGGGTTGTGCACCGAGGCGTAAGGAACGGCTATTCCGGCCAGTTTGGCCTCGGTATCCGGAGCCAGTGCCGCCATGGTGGCGGCAATGCCTTTTTCCCTGGCTTCGACATAGTCGGCGGCAATTACTCCCATTCCGCCGCCGCCGGTTATAATCGCCACCCGGCGGCCGGTGGAAAGTTTCAACCGGCCAAGGGCGCGAACGGCATCCAGTAATTCCTCGTCATCATAAGCCCTGAATACGCCCAATTGGTTAAGCACGCCACCGGTAACCCGGTCCGAGCCCGCAAGGGAGCCGGTATGCAAGGCCACAGCTTTAGCGCCCGCCGAGGAGCGGCCGGCTTTCACAAGCACCAGCGGTTTACGGAAAGACACATTCCGGCAGACATCAAAAAACCTTTGCGCATCGGCAAAGCTCTCCAGATACATCCCGATAACCGAGGTATGGGGATCCTGCGCAAAATACTCAATCAGCTCATTTTCGTCAATGTCGACCCGGTTGCCCAGGCCAACGAAAGTACCAAGACCAACTCCGTAAAAGGCCCCAACATCTATCGCCCCCATAACGCCCGAGCCGCTTTGAGAGATAATGGCAATATTCCCCGGGCCCGGCCTCCTCAGGTGACTGGAGGGAAGAAAAACAGTATCCAGACTGAGTCGCGGCACCAGCACCCCCAATGTATTGGGACCAAGGATGCGGGTATGTGTGCCGGCTACGGCGTCCTTCAGCTTCAACTCCAGTTTTTTTCCGGCCTCGCCGACTTCGCCGAAACCGCCGGCGATTACAATCACCGCGCCTATTCCGCGTTTCGCGCAAGCACGGGTAATCTCCGGCGCCAACTTGGCGGGCAGTGCAACTACAGCCAGATCCGGCACTTCCGGCAGCTCATCTAAGGTACGGTAAATGGGCAGTCCAAACAATACGCCCCCTTTAGGATTGACTCCATAAACCCGGACACTGCCGGCCAAAAGATGTTTCACCACCGTGTTGCCGGCCTTGCCCGCCTGTTCGGAAACACCAAACACCGCCACCGAATTCGGATTTAAGAGGCTGTCTACTCTGGTTTTCATTGGACGAACTACACTCCTTAGCAGCCAGATTTGCCAATCTTATACAGAATAATTTGAATATTTAAATTCTACAATCAGGGCTATAAGCTTTAATATCAAACAGGCTGTTACCGCTTAAGGTTGTAACCATACTTTTCCCGGTCCCAGGTATCCGGCGTAACCCCTTCGTCGCGCAGCTTGTATTTCTCCACCCGAAGCACAACGTTTTTAGGCAGCTCGGCCATCAAGCGAACATATCTGGGCACCATGAAATAGGCCATTTGCTCTTCACAAAAAGCAATCAAATCTTCCGGTAAAAGGGTATGTCCCGGTTTAAGCACCACGCTGACCATGATTTCGTCATCTTCCGCCAATTCAGATTTTACTCCGTATAAGGCGGATTCCAGTACAGCCGGATGCGAGTTAATCACCCTTTCCACTTCAAAGGATGAGACATTCTCTCCACGGCGTCTTAACGCGTCTTTTTTCCGATCTACAAAATGAAGGTAACCATCCTCATCAAGGCGTCCGGCATCGCCGGTGTGGAACCATAAATCCCTCCAGGCTTCAATTGTTTGAGCCGGCATTTTGTAGTATTCGAGCATCATCGAATACGGCTTCAAGGGTCGAAACAGAATTTCACCAGGCGTATTTATGCCGACCTCTATACCATCGTCATCGACGATTTTGACGGCATGGCCCGGATTTACCCTGCCACAGGTACCGATTTTACGGTCTGAAAGCCGGTTAATCGCAGCGGTACCAAGCTCGGTGGAACCGTAGAACTCCATAATTTTGACTCCGAACCGCGGCTCAAACGCCGCACATAGCTTTTCTGAGGCCGGCCCGCCCAGAACCACCCGCAGCGGGTTATCGGCATCGTCAGGACCGGGTTCAGCCAGAAGAAGAATCGGCAGTCGGGCTCCGCCGCCGGCGCTGTAAGTGCAGCCGTAGCGTTTTATATCCGCCCAGTATTTGCTCGCGGAAAATTTCCTTGTCAGCATCACCTTTGCACCTCTTAACAAGGCCAGATTAATACCGGCATGCCAGGCGTGGGCGTGGAAAAGCGGGCTGGGAATGTAAATACAGTCGTTCTCATTCACATTTTCATCTAAAATCCATTTATAAAAGTTCTCTGCCATACAGTATAGAAGGTTTTGTGGCAGCAAAACCCCTTTTGACAACCCGGTGGTTCCCGAGGTGTATAAAATCAAGAACGGATCTGATAAAATGACGTCTGCAGGCTGATATTTTCCGTCATTACTAATGATCTCAGTCCATTTCAGCACTTGCTTGCCCAAAGCCCTGATTTGGTCTTCGACCATGGCCGCGCTCACATTGCTGACATCCGCATCCGGCTCTCCACCGTCCCCTTCCAACACCACCACAGATTTGACTTTGGCTGTTTTTTGCAACACCGGACCCAACCGATCAATGAAATTGCTGTGCATAACCAATACGCCGGCGTCTGAATGATCAACCATGTAGGTCATTATTTCGCCCTTATGGAAGATATTAATCGGCACCGCAACGGCTCCCAGCTTGGACAAGCCAAACATCAGGAAAATTGCTTCAGGGCAGTTATCCATCACAAAGGCCACTTTGTCTCCTTTGACAATCCCTATCTTCTGCAGACCGCCGGCGACCCGGTTGGCCGACTCATTCATTTCCTTAAAGCTGTACTCTTGCTCCTCGTAATACATGTAGGTAGATTCATTGTATCTTGCCGCTTGACGTTCAAGAAGACGGTGCATTACTCTTTCCCGGGCGTTATCCTGAGTCATCAACAAACCTCCCCTGGCAACTTTACCTTTGGCCATATAACTCCCTGAATGATCTCTTATCACCCAACAATTCACGGGCAATAATCAACCGCTGAATTTGATTGGTTCCTTCATAAATCTGGGTAATCTTGACGTTGCGCATAATTCTCTCCACCGGATAGTCACGCATAAATCCATACCCGCCGAAAATCTGCACCGCGTCCACGCCCGCCTGCATCGCAATGTCAGTGGCCAGGGTTTTGGCCATGGAGCCGTACATGGCGTACGGCCGGTCGTTGTCACGCAACCAGGCCGCATAGTAGGTCAAAAGCCGGGCCGACTCCAGATTAATCGCCATATCCGCGATCATCCCCTGTACGAGTTGGAAACTGCCGATATTCCGGCCAAATTGAACGCGCTCCCTGGCATACCTGACCGATTCATCAAGGGCCGCCTGTGCCTGGCCCAGCGCCTGGGCCGCCGTGACCACCCGCCCGGTAGCCAGACTCCTCAGTGACGCGCTTAATCCCTTACCCTCTTCTCCCATCATGTTGGCAGCCGGGATCCGGCAGTCGTCAAAGGCCAGCGTACGGGTGGTGGACCCCCGGAAGCCAAGTTTATCTTCTTTATTGCCCATGATGTAACCAGGCCTGTCTTTTTCAATTAAAAAAGAACTGATGGCGCTTTTCCCGCTCTCACTGGGCACTTTGGCCACAACAATTGTAAATTCCGCCTCGCCCGCCTGGGTTACGAAACACTTCTCGCCGTTGAGAACGTATTCCCCATTTTCCAGGCGCGCGGTGGTTTTCAGCGAGGCCACGTCCGAACCGGCATTGGGCTCGGTCTGCGCGAAAGAACCCACTATTTCACCATCGATAATTCGGCTCAGATACAAGTCCCGATGCTCTTTTTTACCGTCATTAACCAGTTTGCGAATTATCGCCCAATTGGATACAATGTTTGCCGCGGATGAAAAATCGTACCGGGCCAACTCCTCGACCACCAGGGTTTGAGTGAGCAAGCTGTCAACACCCGCTCCGCCGTATTCTTCCGGACCAGTCAGGCCCGTAATTCCCATATCGGCCAATTTGCCCCAGGCTTCCCAGGAGAATCCGCCTTGATCGTCTATTTCCCGCACCATCGGAGCCAGTTCTTCCCGGGCGAAATTGCCGACATTGATCTTTAATAGCTGCTGTTCCTCAGTTAGATTGAAGTCCATACATCAAACCTCCGTTATTAAATGCCCATTTTCGCCTCGTCGCCTGGAAGCTCCATCGGGCGAAAAGACCAGGGAGCCGGTTTCTGGCTAATCATCAGCTCCGCGCCATTGATGCCCTTCGCCTGTTCACTGGCCAGAAATGCAATGCCGTCAGCTAACTCTTCCGGATCCTGCAGCCGCCCCATCACATTGCGGGCGATAATGCGCGTTCTGGCTTCCTCGGTAAGTCCCGCCGTGGCAGGCGTATTAACCAGGCCGGGGAAAACAACATTGCTGGTAACCCCCATCCGCGCATATTCCAGTGATAACGACCTGGCGAAACCAATCAGGCCCATCTTGCTGGATGAATAGGAGCACTGCCCGTATCCGCCGTCCATCCCCGCTCTTGAGGAAACAAAGATGTACCGGCCGAATTTGCGCTCCACCATTGAATCTATGGTCTCTTTGACGCAGTAAAAGCAACCGGACAGATTGACTTTGATCTCTCTGGTCCATTTCTCAAGGGGCATCTTTTCGATAGTTGCCTGGTTATCTGTAATAGCGGCCACACAGGCTACAATGTCAACCGGTCCCAACTCGGCTTTGGCCTTATCCATGGCCGCTTTAACGCTGGTGTATTCGGCCAGGTTAACTGAACATGCTACAGCTTTGCCGCCCATATCACGGATCATCTGCGCGGTTTCTTCCGCCGCCTCGGCAAGAATATCGAAAACAGCTACTTGAGCCCCTTCAGCCGCTAAAACCTGACAAACAGAGCGTCCAATCCCTCTGGCTCCGCCGGTTACCACCGCGGTTTTGCCGGACAATTTTAAATCCATTATTTAAAACCTCCCGAATAAAATCGATTTTGTAACTTCCCGAAAGCTTACTTTAGAATACAAACAGCTCGTTGCCCATGGTCACGTCAACCTCGGCGCCGGTGATGCCCTGCGCATAATCGCTGCAAAGAAAGGCGATAATATTGGCAATTTCCGCCGGCTCCTGCAGCCGCTTGGTCAGGCCTTTGTTGAGCAGTTTATCCTGAATTGCTTCCGGAAGAGCCCGGTAAGCAGGCGTATCAACCAAACCGGGTAAAAGGATATTGCAGGTGACGTTCGCCCGGGCATACTCCAATGCCGCCGTTTTCGTCAAACCAAACAACCCTGCCATCGCCGCGATATGGGCGCTCTGTCCGTAAGCGCCGCTGGTTACCGCCCGGTTCGAAATAGTAATTATTCTGCCCCACTTGCGCGCTTTCATCGTTGGACCCGTTGCCTTGATGCAATGGAAGGCGCCGGACAATGTGTAGTCTAACTCATGATCCCAGGTTTCCGTACTCGTCTGTCTGACAGTTCCGAAAGTATCATATTTGCCATCGGCGAATACCATAATATCCACCGGCCCCAAATCAGCGGCAACCTTTTCAAACGCCGTTTTTACGTTTTCAAAATCGGCAATGTTCACCCGGGCCGCCGTCGCTTGACCCTGAATCTCATTAACTGTTGCTTCCGCAGCCTCGATATTTTGGTCAAGAACACCGATATTGCATCCCTCTGCCGCCAATGTCAAACAAACAGCTTTGCCGATCCCGCCTGCTCCTCCGACTACTGCCGCTGTTTTGCCCGATAAATTTAAATCCATTCTTGCCAACCTCCCCGAATATAATCAATTTTGCAGGATATTCACAGTGCAAGTCTTTGCATCCCCGCGCAGCTCCGCTCCCATGCATTCCGCCAGGAACACCCTGGCGCCCTCAACCTGACGCTCGCCGCACTCTCCCCGCAGTTGGCGCACGCCTTCCACAAGCTGCGCCACGGCCGTGGCGCCAAGGGGATGTCCTTTCCCAAGCAATCCTCCCGAAACGTTCATCGGGATTTTACCGCCCAGACTGGTCGCTCCTGATTCTACGAACCTGCCGCCTTCTCCTATGGGGCAGAATCCCAGGTTCTCAGTGTGCATGACCTCACAAATGGTAAAGGCATCGTGACATTCGGCAACGCTGACATCCTCCGGCCCCAGCCCCGCCATCTCGTAGGCCATGCGGCTGGCCCGCTGGTCTTCTTCGAATGTTTCCATATCGGGCCATTCGTCAAAGATGCCGGACACCAGCACCGAAGCTTTTATACGCACAGGCCTGGTTGTATATTGGCTGGAAAGCTCGGAGGCGCAAAGCACCAGGGCCGCCGCGCCGTCGGCATTTGGACAGCAGCTCAGCTTGGTCAGCGGATCCGCCATCATGGTGGCGTTGAGTACTTCTTCCAAAGTCACCGGTTTTTTATAAAACATGGCCAGCGGATTCATGCTGGCATGGCGCCTGTTTTTTACGTCGACCATGGCCAATTGTTCTTTCGTGGTGCCAAAGGAATGCATGTGCCTGACGGCGCGCTGGGCAAAACCGTTGATTACGACATTGCCTTGTAAAACGTTAATGTCCCGCATGCTGGGGTTTAACAAGGGAACAAAGGGCACATTCAGCTTTTCCGCCCCCACGACAAGGGCGATATCGTATTGTCCCGAAGCAATACTCATCCAGGCTAAAGTGGTCGCGGAAGCGCCCGAAGTGCAGGCGTTTTCGATATTATACACGGGGACTTTATTTACTCCGGCCCCCCACATCACTGCCTGCCCGGTGGTAAATTCCTTGGTCAGGTTGCCCGCCTGCATGTTGGCAAAGTAGCCGATATTAATCTGAGACGGTTTAACCCCGGCATCTTTAATGGCCTCAATGGCGGCCCGGGTCCCCATTTCCACCAGCGGCGTCTTTTCATGCTTGCCAAAGGCAAACATCCCGGCGCCGATTATGTCCACTGCTCTCATTACTTGTCACCTCCGTCTTGAGGGGTAAAGTAATACCGCAGGCATTCCTTGCCGTCGAGACCGATACCGATTTGCCCGACCCGTAGCGTTACCCGCTTGCCAATCTCAATTTCCGGCACCTTTTCCGGGTCAAACAGGGTGTATACCCGGATGTTGTCATCGTCAAGATCCACGTAACCACTGGCATACGGCGAGGGAAACTTATACAGCATATTGGGAATCCGCAATATCGAATAACTGTAGATCGTTCCTGCACTGCTCAGCGCAACTTCCCGGACTTCCCCGAGACAATGGGGGCAAACCACCGGCTGAGGAAAAAACTTTTGCCCGCATACCGGACAGTGAGCTCCTAATAATCTTGGGGGCGGCCCCACTTCAAAAATTCCGTCCAACATTGGTTTCAGTTCACTACTCATGGCAATCTCCTTAATTATTTTTATCTAACCTTTTCTTACCGGCCTTTCCATACCGGTTCACGTTTTTCTCTGAAGGCACTGCCACCTTCTTCATGGTCTGCACTGCAAAACACATCTTTTACACATTCAGCCTCATAATCCAATCCGGATTCCAAATCAACCTGCAGGCTCATGCTGATACATTTTTTAGAAGCCTGCACCGCAAGCGGCGCCCTGGCCGATATTTCTTCGGCCAGTTCCACCGCCTTGTTCAGGCACTCTTCCGGCGGGACCACTGCGTTAACCAGACCGATTCGATAACCCTCCGCGCCGGTAATTATTCCCGCGGTAAAAATAAGCTGTTTGGCTATCGCCGGTCCCACCAGCCGCGGCAGGCGCTGTGTGCCGCCGGCCCCGGGTACGACCCCCAATTTGGTTTCCGTCAACCCCATTTTTGTTTTTTCCGATGCCACCCGCAAATCACAGCAAAGGGCCAATTCAAGACCACCACCAAAGGCATAGCCGTTGATTGCCGCAATAATGGGTTTTTTGCACTTTTCAATCTTATGGAATGTTTTTCGTGTCAGGCGGGAGAATTTAAGAAAAGTGGTCAGGGGGTCTTCGCTTGAACCGGAACCGCTGATATCACCTCCGGCGCAAAAGGCCTTTCCGCTGCCCGTTAGAATCAGTACCCTTACGTTATTGTCATTTTCGCACAGTTCAATAAGCTCGCTAAGTTCTCCCAATAGCTGCGAATTTAAGGCATTCATTTTGGGGGTCCGGTTTAACGTGATGATGCCAATCGAACCACTTTTCTCATATAACAAAGTTTCCATGGCCACTTGCTTACCTCCCAATGATCTAATAAATTGATAATTTTATTATTGGAACTCGCCACTGTACTAAGTTCCCTGCCACCTCCCCTTAATAAAGCAACTTCATGTCCAGGCTTCCTTATTTAATAATTAGTGAACACTCACTAAGTAAATTTTAACAAGTATTTTTAATTTGTCAATATAGTATTAATTTTTATTTTTAATTGAATTTTCAATTATATAAAGCTATAAAGTCAGCTTTAACAGCTAAAAAAGGCTTTTAAAAACCTAACTGTGGTCAAGAACGCCCTTGAATAAAAGCTCCGTGGTTTCTGCCACAAATTCACTTGTTGATAATGGGCCATTGGGGTTAAACCAGTAACGGGTAAAGTTTATAATCGCCAGTAATGCAAAAGTTGTAGAAGTTAGATTAAGACTTTTAAGACGGTTTTCATCATCTAGTCTGGAAATTTCACCTTTTATTAAATTAATTACCGTCCGCTCTTTATTTCTAATAATTTCCAGTTGATCTGGTTTCAGTCGCTGGCTTTCTTTTAATAACAAAACAATTTCCATTTTATTATGCACTACTTCTTTTACAATACGTTCAATTATACGGGTAATGTTTGTCTGAGCATCAGCATTACCACTGATAGTGGATTGAACGGATTCTAAAAGTTCAGTTAGCAAATGGTTAAGGATATCAAAAAGAATCTCCTCTTTGTTTTGAAAAAAATAATAAAGCCCGGCGACACTAAGGTCAACAGCTTTAGCAAGCTCTCGTATGGAAGTGTTGTCATAACCGTTTTTACTAAAAAGCAGGGTTGCCGACTTAATAATTTGATTTTTACGATCTGTCAATTTTAAACCTCCAAAAATTTAAATAGTGAGCGTTTGTTAAGTTAATTGTAGTTAAATTCTATTATTTGTCAAGAACATTTATGCCAAAACATTTATGCATATAAAAGTGCGTTCAATCTTCCTGGTCTTAATAATAAGCGCCGGCTTATAAATTCAGGGGCAGCCTAAGCTACCCCTGCGAAACTGCCTTTATTAGGATTTGAGCCTTTTTTACACGGTGCCGTTGGCGCAGCGGAAAACCTTGCCTTCCCAGGTTCTGATCATGACGTGGTTTTTGCCCATGGAAAGCAAATACTGAGGCAAAATCGGGGTTTTACCGGACCCGTCGGGGGCGTTGATGATATACGATGGAATAGCCAGACCCGAAGTGTACCCGCGCAAACTCTCCATGATTTCGAGCCCCTCCTGGATGGTGGGCACAAAATGCGCGGTGCCTTTAACCTGCTTGGCGTGAAAAATATAGTACGGCCGCACGTGTATTTTAAGCAGTTCATGATTAAGCTTTTTCATCACATGCGGATCATTGTTGATACCCTTAAGCAGCACCGCCTGGTTGCCCAGAGGAATGCCGGCTTTGGCCAGCATCCTGGTGGCGCGCAGCGCCTCTTCGGTTACCTCCTTGGGGTGATTGAAGTGCGTGTTTAAGTAAAGCGGGTGATGTTTTTCCAGCATGTCGCAGAGTTCCTGCGTAATCCGCTGCGGCATGGTTACCGGCGTCCGGCTGCCGATGCGTTTAATTTCCACATGTTCGATATTGTCCAACTCGGTTAAAATCCAGTCCAGTTTGGTGTCGGAAAGAGTCAGCGGATCGCCGCCGGTGATTAAAACATCCCTTATTTCCTGGTTTCTTCTGATATAATCAATGGCTGCTTTAATTTCATCCAGCGAAGCGGGAGTATCTACCTCGCCGATATTGCGCCTACGCTGACAATGCCGGCAAAACATGGCGCACTGGTTGGTAACGTTAATAATCAGCCGGTCCGCGTAACGGCGGGTGACCCGCGGCGCTGGAGAAGTATACTCCTCGGCCATGGGGTCCTCTTTACCCCATAGGTCCTGCAGTTCTTTGAATGAAGGAATACCCTGCATCCTAACTGGACAATCAGAGTTGCCTGTTGACATCAGGCTGAGATAATATGGTGAAACGGCCCAGCGGAATTTTTTACTCACCATTTCTATCTGCTGCGCTTCTTCATCCGTTACGGGCATCAGTTTACGCAATGTATCCAGGTCGCTGATCCGGTTTTGCATTTGCCAGTGCCAATTATCCCATTGCTCTTCTGTAGCGCCCAATTTTTCTAATATTTGTTCTTTTCCGGCCTTAAACTCATGGCTTAAATTTAAACCGGCAGAGATGCTTTTTGACGCTTCCAGGTAACCTTTAACATGCTGTTTAAGTTCCTCTGCCCGTTCCAGTGCGACAAGACGTTTTTCTTCTTCGGAACGTTTAACAACACTATGGGAACCCATTAAACCTTCCAAAAGTAAACCTTCCAAAAGCGCCACCTCCTGGCTGTTATTTTATGCAATAAAATACAAACACATTGATAGTCTACACTAAGTTGCCTGTTAACCAATAAAAATTTTGTCCATATACATTATAACAAGAAATAGCCAACCGGAAAAGTAAATATTTTTTTATGGCTGCAGTTCGTATTTGCTGATTTTGCGATAAATAGTAGCTCTGCTGATACCCAGTACCGCCGCCGCCTTTTTTTTGCCTTCCTCGGTCCAACCATACAGCTCCAGGGCACGGATGATGGCCTCCTTCTCCAGTTGTTCAAGGGGAACGATCTCATCATGCATTACCGCCGGCAACGTGGGTTTTTCCCTGCTCTCCCTGAGTCGGGGCGGCAGGCTTTCAGGCATAATAACTTGGGTTTCCTCCAGGTTGATGGCGTACTCCACGGCGTTAATCAACTCCCGGATGTTTCCGGGCCACGGGTAATCCATACACCGTTTTAAAGCTTCATCGCTACAGCGCTCAATCTTTTTGTTCATTAACCCGGCAAAACGCCTGATAAAGTGATCCAATAGCAGCGGGATATCCTCACGGCGCTCGCGCAGCGGTGGTATAACCAGAGGTATGACGCTAAGCCGGTAATAGAGGTCCTCCCTGAACCTGCCCCGGCGCACCATGTCCTGCAGATCACTATTGGTGGCGGCGATAACTCTGATATCCACCGACACCATCTGGGTGCCGCCCACCCGTTCAATCTGCCTTTCCTGTAAAACTCTGAGCAGTTTAGCCTGCAGGTAAAGAGACATGTTGCCGATTTCGTCAAGGAATATGGTGCCCCCGTGGGCCAGCTCAAATTTACCCGGTTTGCCGCCCCGCCGGGCGCCGGTAAAGGCTCCTTCCTCATAGCCGAATAGTTCGCTTTCCAGCAGATGTTCCGGTATGGCGCCGCAATTAATGGCCACAAAGGGTTTGCGTCCGGAACTCCCGGCGGTATGGATGGCCCGGGCAAATATTTCTTTACCGGTGCCGCTTTCACCCACAATCAGCACAGTGGAATTACCGGTGGCAATTTTGGCGGCTTTGTTAATAACTTCGCGAATAGCTTTGCTTTCACCGATAATATCATTAAAGTCCATCATTTCCTGGGTGGTCACGATCTGATAGGCCAATTTTTGCGCTTCGCGGAAGTCCCTGAAGGTGGCGACCATGCCGGCGGAACCTTTTTTTTCAGGTTTAATCGGCTTGGCGGTGGTCCAAAAGTGCAGCTTTCTGCCCTGGAAGTTAAGCAGGTATTCCCGGGCTTTAAACCCCTTACCATCCTTCAGGGCCTCCATAAACATGCTGTCGCCAAAAACTTCCCGGGCTGTTTTACCCACCACCTGATCCCTTTTTATGCCAAACATGCGCTCCGCCGACAGGTTGAAATTAGTGATTATCCCCTGTTCATCCATGGCCATCACGCCTTCATACACAGAGTCAACCACCGCTTCCAGCCTGTTGGCGATGACGATTTTCTCGCGGACCATTTCTCTTTCCAAAACCTTACCGGCGATTAAATCCGCCATGCGGCCGATAAAATCAAGCAGCGTTTCGTTATTCTCCGTCAGAGTGCGTTTTTGTTCATCGTCGAAGGCCACCAGGCTGATGGTGCCGATCACTTTTTCTTCGGCGGTAATGGGATATACGATATAAGCCCGGTAGAAACAGGTTCCCGTCAACGGACAGGAAAGGCATATGGGGTGATAGCCCGGTTCGTTGATAAATACCGGTTTGCCGGTTTGCAGCACATGCTTGTTGACCAATCCCCGCAGCAGACGGTTGCCCACCCCGGCGCGCACTTTGCCGGTTCCCGCCACCCGCACCAAATTGGCGTCAATTATTTCAACCTCCACCTTCAGTGCGGCGGCTATGGCATCCGAGACACGCTGTTCTGTTTCTTTGGCTTCCATCAGGCTCAGTACCATCTGCTGTGCATCTCCCTTAATAAACAAAGATAACGGAGGTCTCAATTTGCAACCCTCCGTTATCTTATCATAAAACATCTGGGCTCAACAATACGGTATTTTCAGGCCCAGCCGCGAGTACTTATTTTCAAACATTTATTATTCAGCCATCTGCCAGCCTAACTCCAGGGCCCGGCTGTTAATTTCCTCGGTGCCTTTGGGTATTCTGGACATCAAGGCCTCGGTCAGCGCGTCCCGGGAAACAACTCCGGTAATTCTGGCCACCGCGCCCAACGCCACTACGTTGGCCACCATTTCCCGGCCAATCTCCTCCCTGGCAACCCGGCTGATGGGCAGCTTGTAAATCCTGCCGTCCACAGCAGGCAGCTCACGCACATATGTAGAATCCGCAATCACCACTCCGCCGCCGGCCAGGTCGCCGCCGAATTTGTCGCTGGCTTCCTGGCTCATCACCAGCAGCACATCCGGGTTGGACACCTTGGGGTAGTCAATCTCCCCGTCGCCGATAATTACTTCCGCCCGGCTGGCGCCGCCCCGGGCTTCCGGCCCGTATGACTGGGACTGGATGGAATTCTTTCCGTCCCTTATCGCCGCGTCAGCCAAAATAATCCCGGCCAGGATCAGCCCCTGCCCACCGGTGCCGCTAAGACGCAACTCCGTTTTATCACCCATGGACAAAAATCCCCCCGTTACTTAACCTTTAATGGCTTAATTGCAGGCCCTGGCGTTTCCTGCCGGACATCCGCGATTAATTTATCGTAAAGCTCCGTATATTCAGGCGCCTCATGGCTGTGCAGTTCGCCGACGACTATTTTGCCTGCCAGCTCATCTTTGGACAACCGACCGGCCCGGTTGATATGCACCGCGTTTTCCTTTTGCCATAACAGCATTTCCATGCCGCCCTTCATCTTGTTCCGCCGGCCGAAGGCGGTGGGACAGGCGGTAACGGCCTCGATCAAACTGAATCCCTTATTTTGGATTCCTTTAACAATCAGGCCGGTCAGCAAATCAGTATGATAGGTGGTACCCCGCCCGACAAAAGTGGCGCCGGCGGCACGGGCCAGTTCGGATGCGTCAAACCCGGGTTCGATGGTGCCGTATGGGGCGGTGGTTGCCTTCTTGCCGGCCGGGGTCAGGGGCGAATACTGGCCACCGGTCATCCCGTAAATGCTGTTATTGAAAAGCACCAGGGTCAGATCTATGTTTCTTCTGGCTGCGTGGATAAAATGGTTGCCTCCGATGGCGGTGGCGTCACCATCGCCGGAGACCACAATCACGTTTAACTCCGGGCGGGCCAGTTTTATTCCGGTGGCGTAAGCCAGCGCCCGTCCGTGGGTGGTATGCAGGGTATTGAAATCCAGATAGCCCACCGCCCGTGACGAACACCCGATACCGCCCACGATGACGGTGCGGTCCTGGTCCAGGTCCAGTTTCTTAATCGCCCGCAGCATGCATCCCAGCACAATGCCGTTGCCGCAGCCCGGACACCACATATGCGGAAACCGGTCTTTACGCAGATACCGTTCCAGTTCCTCCATCATGCTTGCGCCACCTCCAGGATGGCCTGTAGTATTTCTCCGGGGGCCATCAGTTCGCCGTTTACCCTGTTCACGCCCACCACACCTGCCCGGCCACGGACCGTGCGTTCCACTTCAATCCGGTACTGGCCCAGATTCATCTCCGGCACAATAATGGTTTTGGCTTGCCGGGCAAGACGCTCAACGCCGGCGGTGGGAAAGGGCCATAATGTCAGCGGCCGGTACAGGCCGGCTTTAATGTTCCGTTGGCGCGCTTCCTTCACCGCCTGCCGGGCCGGACGGGCCGCGGCGCCGTAAGCCAGCACCACTATTTCCGCATCGTCCAGCGATCTGGAATCGTCCATCAGAATATCGTCAAGGTTCCGGTTCAGCTTATCGTGCAAGCGAAGCAGCAAAGTCTCAGCCGTTGCGGGATCGTTGGTGGGATTACCCTTTTCATCGTGCGCCAGCCCGGTGACATGGTAACGGTATCCGGCGCCGAAATCAGCCATTGTCGGCACCCCGTCTGCAGCGGCCCGGTAGGCGTAATAATCGGCGGGCGCCACTCGGGGTTCCCGTCGGCTGATGATTTCAAGCTCGTCCGGTTGAGGCAGGACGACTCTTTCCCTGAGGTGGCCGATTACTTCATCCATCAGCAGTATTACCGGCACCCGGTACTTCTCCGCCAGGTTGACTGCGCGTACCGCCAGGTCATAAGCTTCCCTGACCGAAGAAGGGCATAACGCTATAACAGGGTGATCCCCGTGGGTACCCCAGCGGGCCTGCATCACATCCCCCTGGGCCGGCGCCGTGGGCATTCCGGTGCTGGGACCGCTGCGCTGCACGTTGACGATCACGCAGGGCGCTTCCACCATGGCGGCGAAACCGATATTTTCCTGCATTAAGCTGAAACCCGGCCCGCTGGTGGCGGTCAGCGATTTCACACCGGCCAATGAAGCGCCGATAATGGCGGCCATACCGGCTATTTCGTCTTCCATTTGAATAAATTTGCCGCCCAGTCGGGGCAGCCGTTCAGCCATTATTTCGGCCACTTCTGTGGAGGGCGTTATTGGGTAGCCCGCAAAGAAACGCACACCGGCCGCCAGGGCGCCTTCCGCCGCGGCCTCGTTCCCCTGCATTAACCGGGCAAGTTCGACAACCCGACTCATTCCCGGTATCCTCCCTTTCTATATCTTAACGGCCTTATACGGTTGCGCCGTATGCAGCCGCCGGCTCATCCTTTTTATACCCGGCAAACACTTTAACTTTTTCTTTGCGGGACGGACGGTCGACTGTAATCGCCATGTCCGGGCAATGGTCCTCACACCTGCCGCACCCGGTGCAGGCGGCGGGGTTGGTTACGGCGGCCTTGCCGCTGCTGTCCAGCATCAGCACTTTGTTACCGCACAGGGCTGCGCATATACCGCATCCCTTACACCATTGTTTTTTTACCGCAATTTTGTTATCATCGAACTGTGAAGCTGCTCTGGCCATTGTTCATCACTCCCGGTTTCTGTGCTGTAGAATAACGCGTATAATCATTTGCCTTAATCTATTGCAACAGCCGTGCCATAAGCTTCCCGGTTCAGTCCGTAGGCATATATTACCCCAAAGAATGCCGTTTTTAACAGCGGGCGGGCTTTTTGCGGCCGGGTTGAGACCATTGAAAAACTTGAGTAAGTTTATTTTTTTCATCTCATAATGACATATTTTCTACTTTAGCCTTTTAAAATCAATAATGCTCTCAATTTGATATTAATATCAATCTGAGATATTTCAAGTCCATTCAGTCTGATAATTATAAAGGGAGGTAAAAAATAAATGGGCGTGGACAGAGTTAAGGACATCAAACCTTTGCCAGTGGAAGCTCCGGGGGCGGCCAATGTACTTAAACGGGTTCTGGTGGGCCCGCGGCAAGGATGGGACGGCTGGGTAATGCGCCATTTCACCCTGGGGGCGTCGGGATATACGCCGCGTCATGCGCACTCGTGGCCGCATATTACATACATCCTCAGCGGAAAAGGCACTCTTTTTTTGGACGGCCATGAAAATGCGGTTGAAGCCGGCTGCACGGCATACATACCTGGCGGAGCCGACCACCAGTTTCGTAACACCGGCGAGGATGAATTTTGCTTCATCTGTATCGTACCCGAAGAGGGAGATGTGTAAAGCCGGTTATAAAAAACCAGACAGCTCATACAAGTATAATCCGGGTTAGTGAGTACCGATACCCGGTTTTAGGTGTATCCGTCAGGCCTTGGATACCGGGTATTCCCTCGGTATCAGGCCTGTTTTTTTCGCCGTCGGCAAAGTGACATTAATAACTAATTTTCATAAGCAGGAATTTTATTTTTTTTACCGAAATTTGTCTTTACGTTAAGGCGGGAGGGAGATCGCATGTTGCGCGATCTGGTTAAATACCGGCAATTAATAGAGAACATGCCGGATGCGTTTGCGTACTATCAGGTTGTCCTGAATAATGAACATGTCCCCGTGAACTCTATCTTCCTGGAAGTTAATAAAGCTTATGAAGCCATGATGGGGCTCTCCCGGGACCAGGTAATCGGTAAAAAGGTCACAGAGGTATACCCGGATATTAAAGAATCACCTTTTGATTGGATTGGCGCCGGCGCCAGGATAGCCTTTGGTGAAACCACCCGTTTCGAAAAGCATTTCGAACGGGCCGGGAAATGGTACGGTTTGACCGCTTACAGCGACGAACCCGGCTATGTCGCCGTAGTATTCCGTGATATTACGGAGTTCAAACAAGTGGAGGAGAAACTCCGCCATATCAGCTTCCATGACGGTCTGACCGGACTTTACAACCGGACTTATATGGAAGAGGAAATGAAAAGGATCGATACCCCGAGGCAGCTCCCCATCAGCGTGATTATTTCAGATCTGAACGGCCTTAAACTGGTTAACGACACCTACGGGCACAACGTTGGGGACAAGATGCTCAAGTACACCGCGCACGTGCTGACCAGTTCCTGCCGCAAGGAAGACCTCATTGCCCGCTGGGGCGGCGATGAGTTTGTCATTCTGCTGCCCCGGACCACGAAAACGAAAACGCTGGGGATCTGTAAAAGGATCAGTGACACCTGCAGTAGTACATATGTTGTAGATATACCCATCTCATTGTCTCTGGGTGTCGAAGTAAAAGAAGGCCCGGAGGTGTCTTTAAAAGATGTCCTGAAAGCAGCCGAAAACGACATGTACCAGCAAAAGCTTAACGGAAGCCGGAACGCTAAAAACGCTGTTTTAAACAGCCTGCTGAAAACGTTGGGCACGATTAGCTGCGAAACCCGGGAACATACCCGGCGCATGAGTGAGGTAGCCCTGAAAATCGGTAAGAAAATTGACCTGCCCGATTCGGAATTAACCAGGTTGGGGATCTTGACCTCGCTGCATGATATCGGAAAAATAAAGATTCCTAAAAAAGTTTTAACCAAGAAAGAGGCCTTGACCGGAGAGGAATGGGAAATGATCAGGAAGCACCCGGAGGTAGGGTACCGCATAGCCCGTTCAATGGAAGAATTCAGTCATGTTGCCGAAGATATTTTAGCCCACCATGAGCGTTGGGACGGATCAGGGTATCCGTTGGGACTAAAGGGGAACAAAATACCGTTACTGGCCCGCATTATGGCCATCGCAGACGCCTACGAGGTAATGACAAACGGAAGGCCTTACAGGGAAGCGCTGTCTCCAAAGGAAGCAATAGCGGAATTAAAAAGATGCGCCGGTACCCATTTCGATCCCAAGCTGGTTGAAGTCTTTTTACTTTTGCAAGGACGGGCGAGCTACGACGACGCCGGTTAATGCCGGGCTGCTAAAGCTTAATCTCACACACTCCATTACGGGTACCGGAAGTGCCCCGTAATCTCCCAGCGGGTGAGACAGTCTTCCTCCCGGGCCATTCCGGCGTTGTGGATAACCAACGGCAGCCCGTCTTTGTTAGTCCGGTCACTGATAATGCCGCAGTGGTCCAGCCCATTGGAGAATCTCCAGAACACCACATCGCCCCATTGCCATTCAGCCAGCTTTTCTTCATCTGTAGACATGGTGAGGGTTTGGCCGTGCCGCTGGAAAAACTTCACCAGGTTGGGCACCCGGCGGTGGTCAATGTTGGCATCCGGTCCGTTTAACCCCCAGTTCTGCGGGTACTGGCGGAAGTTGACCCGCATATCCTCATGCACCAATTGCTGCAGATCGACCCCCCCGTTGCGAAAGGCCCGGATCACCACATCGGTGCAGGCGCCCACCTCTGTCGGCACGTCGCCGCCCGGGTAATCAACTTGCCGGTAGGCGGCGTCATAGGTGACTCCTCTTTCGACTTCGCCCCGGGCGCCGATAACCACATGATCATATAAACTCCGTTCTGTGGCCGGAATTTTTTCCACCGGTGAAGGTTCCAACCGCTCCGACTGTTCAATCTTTATTTTAGGAGCCTGTTCAAGTCCGGCTGTCTGTCCGCAGCCCGCCGCAAAAACTGTAATTAGGGCCAAAAACAATACGGCATGCCTAATCATCGTTCAGACTCGCCGCCTTTTCTGTCAGTCGGTTTTTCAGTTTATACCTGGCCGCCGCGATTGTCGCGGCCACATCATTTTCGCCGGCCATGGCCACCCCGGCAATTTCAGCATAAGAAAAACCCAGGTGATCCCTTAATATTACCGCGGTTCTTTCGCGGGGCTCCAGTTTTAAAAGCTCCTTTTGCACCGGGTTGACGTCATCGCCGCCCGCAAGGACCCAATCGGCCGATTCCATTATAAAAGCGCGACACAGACTTTTAACCGCTTCCGCCGGCGCCGGACTGCTTTTGCCTTCATATTTGCCCAAAGCTTTCTTCACCAGTAATATCGCGGCCTGATGACTGCCGGTCAGCCTGAACCCGGTGGAATACATCAGGCTAATCATCTTCTCTGAAGGAACAGCCTTCAACGCCAAATCACCGGCCGCGAACAAGGATATCCCTCCTATTTTTTATAGCATATTTCACAAGTTCACTTAAATATTAAACACACCCGGTGATTAATTAATGACACTTCCTGCCGTTTTTATTCCGGTTTTTCGCTCGCTTTTGTAATATGTGGCCAGGCAGACCCCGGTGATGATCAAACCCGCGCCCAAAAGTTGCGGCAAACCGGGTCTCTCATGCAGCAACGCTCCCGCCAGCAGCATTGTCCACAGCGGCACCAGGTTAATATATATAGACGTTTTTCCTGCCCCCAAGGCTCTAATCCCGCTGTAGTACCAGTTAAATGCCAGCACTGAAGCGAAAACAGCCATATATGCTATGGCAATCCAGATGAAAGGTGAAATAGCGGCCCAATCAGAGTGTTCCGTAAGGGCCGCGGGTAGAAGCAGCACCGCTCCGATAATGCAAGCGTAAGTGACGGCAGCCAGCGGAGAGTATTTATCCATGGCCTTTTTACCGTATACCGAATACAGAGCCCAGGCAAGGGGCGCGCCCAGCATAATTAGATTCCCTTTATTAAAACGCAGGTTATGCAGGATCTCCGGCGCGCCGCCGGTTACCACCAGCGCCACGCCGGATAAAGAAATCAGAATGCCAATCGCCTGGCGCAATGTAACTGTTTCACGTAAAATTATCGCGGCAATAATGGTAATGATCACAGGGTTGGCGGCTACAATCAGAGAACCGTTAATGGCAGTGGTATATTTCAGCCCGGTATAAAAAAAAGCGTTATGACCAAAAATTCCGGTCACGCCAAGAACAATCAAAAGCAACCAGTCATGGTTCCGCAAACGGACGGCCGGTTTTTCCTTCACCACCAGCAGCATGAACAATAAAACAGCCGCGAAAGCAAAGCGCAAAAAGGCCGTTGTTAATGGCGGAACCTCGGTCAAGGTAAACCGGGCCGCCACAAAGACCCCGCCCCACATCAGCGTTACGGCCACCAAACGCAGGTGTGCCCACAACAGGTTATTTGCCTCCATGTCAATCCCCCGTAAATACTGCTATACTGCCGTGGTCAGGGAAAAATATTGCCGGTTATCACGGTACAAAACGTCAATTTGCTTTTTGTCCAGCAGGTGGCCCAGGTAGGCCAGCACCGTAAGGTGCATCAGGTAATACTGGCCCAGACCGCCGATACGCACGTTAAACCTGGCACAGGCCGTGGCCAGAATTTCCTCGGCGGTGCAGGGGCAGGTCAGCAGGGACAGGATATATTGTGTGGTTTCCTCAACCCGCCGGCGGTTGGCCGCCGTCACCAGCCGGATATCTTCCAGCAGAATCCCGTGGGCCGGCAGGAAATAGTTTTCCCGCCGCTGTTCCAACAGTTCAAAGGTCTCCATGGCCCGGTCAATACTGTAGTTTAAAGGGATACCGTGTTTATTCAACACCTCGGGGGCTATTACCGCGTCCGCGCAAAACAGTACCCCGCCGGCGGCAACCCCGATTTGCCCCGGAGCATGGCCAGCCAGATCCACAATCTCCAACGCGCACCCGCCCACATCTTGCGGTCCGTTTTCCAGCACTCCGTCCACCCGGACACCGGGCGCAAGTAAAAATTTGTTATGCAGCGGCCGGGGCGGGCAGGCGCCGCCAAACAGATAAACCGGCTCCAGAATCGGGTTTTCCAGGATTGATTTTTCAAGGGCGTTGGCGTAAACTCGCGCGCCGGTGCTTTTAACCAGGTACGGCGCGCCGCCGCAGTGATCGGCATGGGCGTGGGTGATGATAATCCACTTCAGGGTGAGCCCGTTTTCATCCACCAGGCGCCGCACTTTCCTGGCCACACTGTCGTCAATGCCGGTGTCCACCAACAGCGCCTCCCGCCGTTCGTTCACTATCAGACCCATGTTTACCGGCGCGTCAATATAATAAATGTTGCCGGTAATCTGGTTTAATTTCATTATCGTTCACCTCACCGTTATTTCCACGTTAATAGCCCTGGCGGCGGCCACCGGGTCTGGCGCGCCGGTTACCGGCCGGCCGATAACAATATAATCAGCGCCGGCGCGCACCGCTTCAGCCGGCGTCATTACCCGGCGCTGGTCGCCGGTGGCGGCTCCGGCGGGCCTGATCCCCGGAGTAATAATTTTAAAATCCCGGCCGCAGGCCTCCCGAACAAGGGAAATTTCCCGGGGCGAACAGACCACCCCGTCCAGGCCCGCTTCTTTGGCCAGCAGCGCCCAGTCCCGCACCCGGTCTTCAATCACGCCCGGCAAGCCGATGTCATTGTTAAAAGCCTGTTGATCAATACTGGTCAGCACCGTCACGGCAATCACCATGGGCGCGGGCACGCCGTATTTTCTGGCTTCTTGGGCGGCGGACTCCCGGGCGGCCCGCATCATATCCTTGCCCCCCGCCGCGTGAACATTGATGATGGCGGCGCCATAGCGCGTCAGCACCCCGGCGGCCCGGCCCACGGTATTGGGGATATCGTGCAGCTTAAGGTCCAGAAACACCCCGGCTCCAACCGTGGTGATATCACTAATGATACCGGGTCCTGCGGCATAAAACAGTTCCATGCCCACTTTAAACAGCGCGACCTGTCCGGCCAGTTTATTTACCAGTTCCATGGCCCGAACCCGGCTGTCCACATCCAGGGCGACGATTAGTTTTTCCTCAGCCATACCTTTCATCTCCAAAACGCTTTTTAGTTATTATTTAAGATGGCTTCGTTCATGCTGCCGGTGCGATACCCTTGTAAATCCACGGCCACATAAGTAAAGCCCGTTTCCTTCAGGCGGGCGGTAATTTCAGCGGCATTGGCCAATAACCCGGCGATCTCCCCGCCCGGCACCTCAATTCGGGCCAAATCCCCGTGGCTCCTTACCCGCACCTGCGTGTAGCCCCGCCGTTGCATAAAAATTTCCGCCTCGGCCACCCTGCGCAGCGCCCCGGCGGTAATGCGCGTACCATAGGGGAATCGGGACGCCAGACAGGCCGCCGAAGGCTTTTCGGCGGTGGACAGCCCCAACCGCCGGGACAGGCCGCGGATATCGGCCTTGCTAAGACCGGCTTCGTGCAAAGGACTTTTAACGCCCAGTTCCCGGGCCGCCCTGATACCGGGCCGGTAATCGCCGTCATCGTCGGCGTTCACCCCGTCCAGCACATCTGTATAGCTATGCTCCCGGGCCAGATCAAATAAAAGGCCCATGAGTTTTTTCTTGCAGTAATAACAGCGCAGCGTGGTATTGGCCATAAACTCCTCGTCCTGCAGCGGATTGATATCCACAACCAGGTGCTTAACCCCGGCAGCAGCGGCAAACCGCACTGCTTCATCCACCTCGCCGGGCGGGTTGACCATCGAATTGAAGGTGACGGCCAGCACTTGATCGCCCAGGGTGTCCGCCGCAACTTTTAAAAGCAGGGCGCTGTCCGCCCCGCCGGAAAAAGCGATCACCGCTCCGGGGAATCCGGAAATAATCTTTTGCAGCCGGGCCAGTTTTTCATCAAGCAAAGCAGTCATGTCGCCCAATCTCCCCGCGCTTTTATTCAGCCTGTGCACCGATAATCAGCCGCAACAGGTTCGGGCGATCGTACTCCCTTTTACCCGCGCCATACCCGACCCGGCTGACCCGCATTAAAGGCATTGTTCCACAGCCGCTGCTTAAAGTAACGGCCAGGGCCGCCCCGGTGGGAGTGACCAGTTCCATTTCCACGTCCACACCGTATACGGAGAGCCGCCCACCCGCAAGAATTCCCAGAGCGGCCGGCGCCGGCGACGGCATTACTCCGTGGGCGCACCTGATAAATCCCCGTCCCATAGGCAAAGGAGACACAAGTACCCTGTCCACGCCCAGCATATGCAGCCCCAGCACGGTACCCACCACATCAATGATGGCGTCCACCGCTCCTACCTCGTGGAAATGAATTTTTTCCGGCGTGGTGGCGTGGATTTTCGCCTCGGCCCGGGCCAGGTTTTCAAATACCGCCTTGCTGGTATTCCTGACTTGGTCCGGCAGTCCGCCGGAATCAATAATTTGTTTAATCTCCCCCAGGCCTCGTTCCGGCTGGGCGGAAGTCAGTTCAACATGGACGCTGACCGCGGAAATCCCGTTGCGCAAAACTCTATCCCGGCGCAGTGCATAACCTTCCACGGGCAGGCCGCCGAGCATTTGCCGCCAGGCGTCGAAATCAACGCCCGCATCAACCAGCGCACCCAGACACATATCACCGCTGATGCCGGAAAAACAATCAAAGTAAGCCGTATTCATGCCCCGTCCTCCACAACCATCCGGGTGATGGCGCTGGCCAGGGCCGCCGCTCCGAAACCGTTGTCTATATTTACCACACCGACGCCGGAAGCGCAACTGTTCAACATGGCAAGGAGCGCCGACAGCCCGTTGAAGCCGGCGCCGTAACCCACGCTGGTGGGTACCGCGATGACGGGTTTTTCCGTCAGGCCGCCCACCACGCTGGCCAGCGCGCCCTCCATGCCCGCCGCCACGATTAAAACATGCGCCCATTCGATCAGATCCAGCTTATCAAACAGCCGGTGGATACCGGCCACGCCGACGTCGTAACACCGCCGGACATGGTTGCCCATTACTTCGGCTGTTATCACGGCTTCTTCGGCCACGGGAATGTCGGAGGTGCCGGCGCTCATTACCAGTACCTTGCCCCTAGCGGGAGCCGTTTCCCCCCGCCGGACCACGATGGTGCGGCCAAGCTGGGAATACTCGGCATCCGGAAATACCTGTCTCACCGCCTCGTAAACATCGAGTCCGGCCCGGGTACCCAGGACGACCCGGTTATTGCCGCATAATTTTTTGTATATTTCCACTACCTGCTCCACGGTTTTGCCCTGGCAGAAAACAACCTCGGGAAAGCCTTGGCGTACAGCCCGGTGATGATCAATTTTGGCAAAACCAAGGTCCTCGTAAGGCAGGCTTTTTAACCGGGTCAGCGCCGCGTCCACGTCCAGGTCCCGGTTTTTTACCGCTTCCAATATATTGCGAAGCTCGTTTTTAGTCACAACAGCGCTCCCCTGTCAACCGTTTCCCTTTTTGCAAAAGGCATGTCTTTTATAATATAGTCTTACTTCCCTTTACTATCAAGTGTCAAAAAACAAACCACCTTCCGTCGCACAGACAGAAAGTGGCTACATCAAAACGAATAATTAGAATTCAATTCTCTCAAAGTTCCCTTGCATATCAGCGATTTCGGCCACGCCGTCCCGGATATAGAAAACAGCCATGGTCAAGCCGCTTTTTTCATTATAAATATTTCTTAAATGGGGCATTGTTTCAAATGCTTTGGCCAAAGCATCCGCGCTGTCGTCAAAAACAGCGGTGCCGCTGATCCTAATCCACTGCCGCTGGGCGCTGACGGTGCAAATCTCCACGTTGGGATTGGCGGCCACCTGTTTGTATGATTGTTTATGCTTGCCCATGCCGAAGTACAGCTTGCCTTTGTATTCCATAAAGAAACCAAAGGGCCTGACTTTGGGCTTGTCTCCATCTACGGAAGCAAAATAAAAAACGGGATTTTCAGTTAGGAATTGCAGTACTTTTTCCATTCCCCCACCTCATTAATTTAGGGTCAGGCTTAAACCAACTTAAACCTGACCCCATTATATCAAACGTCACAAATACATCAAATGCTATTTGATTATTTAATTCTCCCGCAACAGAGACAGAGTCTTGCTATCCATACTGTAGAACATGGGGGCGACCAGGATTTTGGGATACCGGCTGCGTATCCTCTTGGCTTCGCTTAAAACAAAATCTATTTCATTGCCGATTTCAAACATAGGCGCGAAATGCATGAAATGTTCTTCGGCCATTTCACCGTCCCAACCCGCATTTTCAACCATGCCGCGGACAAATTTCTCTTTTTTGGATATCAGGTTGACCATGCCGCAGTTGTCGTGACCGATTAGCGCTATCGCACCGACACCGCCTATGGCGATGGCGTATGATACTTTAAACTCGCTGTAACGAAGATTGCCGCCTCCGGTGCGCATGATATAGGCGAAATTATCCGGAATCCGCAGATGCTTCCGGTAATCCATGCACATACCGATTAAAAGCTCGGCATGCTTGTATGTATCGCCGGGATAGGCAAGATTGTGGTATTTCAGCAGGCGCTCAATTGAAGTGTCGCGATACTCCGGAAAAATATCCTCAACAGAATTAACAGGAACTATATATCTATCCATGTTCTCATCTCCCCTTGACATAGTTTAAACCCGTAATTTGTGCCATTTTTCACTTCCACCGGAATCCAGAGTCTTTTAATTTGTGATTTATTTTACATTCATTTTACAATAAAACCAGGCTGACTGAAAGTACTTTTTGTCACTACAGCAAACTTTTATTTAATTCCGGCATTCCCTTAATAAAATTGATTTCTGTGTTCTGGTTAATATAAAACCAGGCCTGATTGTTGAGGGGCACTTCCGGGGGGGTGCTTATGGCTGCCACATCCGAAGACCAAATGATCTTGGAGATTATCAAACACTTGAAAGAACGCAACCTGAAGGACTTTAACTCGCTGCTGGAGGAACTGCAGCCTTACGACCAGGCCCGACTTTATTTAAACCTGCCTGAAAAACACCGGACGCGCTTTCTAACGCTGGCCAATGCCGAACAACTGGCCGACTTGATTCAGGAACTGGAGCAAGGCCGGCAGCTGGAGATTTTAAATAAACTGGGCCTTGAAAAGGCAAGTCGCATCATGGACTTGATGGACAATGACGACCTGGCCACACTATTGGGCGGGCTGTCCAGGGAAGAAACCGAAACTTTTCTCTCGGTAATGAAAAAAGAAGAGTCCAGAATAGTAATGGATATTCTGGAGCACCCCCCGGAAACGGCGGGGCGGTTAATGACCAACCGTTACGTTTGGATACCGGTCCATTATACCGTGGGTGAAACGGTCAACAAGCTCAAGTCGTTTGCGGAAATAGCGGAAACCATAAACTACCTGTACGTTATCGACAGTGACAAAAAACTGGTGGGGGTGGTATCATACCGTGATTTGCTCCTGGCCGGCACCGGTGAAAAGATCAGCGACATCATGTTTACCCGGGTTATCTCGGTACCGGTGGACACGGACCAGGAGGACGTGGCCCGGATCATCGAACGTTATGATTTTCTGGCCGTGCCGGTGGTGGAAGAAAACAATGTTCTGGTGGGCATTGTCACCGTGGACGATGTTCTGGATGTCATCATTAAGGAAGCCGACGAGGATATCGGAAAATTATCCGCCACCGGCAATACTATCGATTTCGATACCAGGGCCTGGACAGCCGCCCGCCGCCGTTTGCCGTGGCTGGTTTTACTGTTGCTGCTCGGACTTATATCCGGCAGTATCATCAGTGTTTTTGATGACACGCTGCAGCAGGTGGTG
The DNA here is from genome assembly GCA_023439185.1 of Bacillota bacterium. GTDB lineage: Bacteria > Bacillota > Desulfotomaculia > Desulfotomaculales > Desulfallaceae > BRH-c8a. Next base: position 146,633 of record JAEXOR010000011.1, read on the forward strand.
GCCCTGGCTTTCTTTATGCCCATGATCGCCGGCATGACCGGAAATACCGGCACGCAATCGCTGGCGGTGGTGGTAAGAGGCCTTGTTTCCCGGGACATCAATAAAAACACCGCCCTGCGGCTGGTGATGAGGGAGTTGGGTGTGGGTATTATCATCGGCGCCACCTGCGGTGTATTAATTGCTGTTATCGCTTACCTCTGGCTTGGTAATCCCGTCCTCGGCCTGGTGGTGGGCAGTTCTCTGCTGATAACGCTGATTATCGGCACCCTGGCGGGTACCGTGATACCGCTGCTGGTATATAAAATGAAAATCGACCCCGCCGTGGCTTCGGGGCCGTTGATCACAACTCTGAACGATGTCTTCTCCCTTACGGTGTACTTTGGCGTAGCCACATTTTTCATTGCCTACCTGGTGTAATAAACAGGCTTTGGCGGGGTTTGGAATCAACCCCCCTGGTTCGGACTTACTCCGACCTCACCGACACCGGGTTTTTCCGTTGTAACAACCAGCAGCGAGCCCGCTAAAACACCAATGCCGCCAGCCATTTGCAGCCAACTCAATTGCTCATTAAAAAGCAGCGCGGAAAATCCGATAGTAGTAAGAGGTTCCACCATACTCAAAATTGAGGCCTTGGTGGGGCCGATTAATGAGATGCCTTTAAAAAAAGAAAATACGGCCAACACGGTTGAAAACCCTACCATACCCGCTAAAGACATCCACGCCACGGGCTGCATGTTAAAGTTTAAAGAACCCTGCGTCACACCAATGATCAGCAGCGAAAAAGAAGCAAAGGTTGTAACCAGGGCACTGGCGGCAATAACCGGCAATTGTGTTAAAACACGCTTTCCCAAAACAATATAACAGGAATAAACCATCCCGGCGCAGCCGGCCAGCATTACCCCTCTGGCGTTGAACCCGCTGGAATCGCCGCCCAAGACCATAGTTAAGCCAATTAGCGATATCAAAATGGAAATGATGATTTTTCCGGTTAATGACTCTTTATAAAAGATTGATGACAGCAAAGCCACAAAAACCGGGTAAGCGCAAAAAATCAAAACTGCCAAAGAGGCCGGAATGTACTGTACCGAGGCAAAATAGAAACTCGACTGTAGCATATAAAAAATTCCGCCCATTACCGCCAACAGGCATAATATTGTTTTGGTCGGCTTTAATTCTATTTTTTTATTGGTTAACAGGATCACCCAAAAACAAATCGCAGCCAGTAAAAAACGCAGAAAAAGAAGGGTGGTTACATTCGCCCCACCCTGGTAAGCATAAAGCGCAAAAACGGGAAGCAGGCCAAAACCTACGGCCGATATAAAAGCAAGGATTACACCGATATAGTATTGTTTGGACAATGTTTTTTCCCCGCGCCAATTTTATCTTATTTCGATTTTATTCCAAAGAAGCCGGTTTTTAAAGCATCATTATAAAAATACTTTCTTTAATGTTTGATTTCTATCCCGCCCATCACGGCTGTGCCCCTGATGACCAATTTTTTGCCGTCCTCAAAAGTACCTGACTGCAAAAACCTGCGGCTGGCGAGCAGACCACCGCTTTCTTCAGCCAAAAAATCTATGCCGCCCAGTATGGCGGTACCCTCAAACTCAACCTCGAGACCGGCGGGCACCCGGATATCAATCCCGCCCATTACGGCGGTAAGATTCAGTTCAACAAGTTCTTCCGGAATACTGGCCACCGTCATATCTATATCCGCCCCGCCCATGAAGGCTATAAAACTGCCGCTTTCCAGTTTCCAACCCGGACTTTTCAGGTTAATACCGCTCATCACCGCAAAATGAGCACCGCCGGATGTCTTCAACGGACCCCTGAGCAGGCTCCAACCGATGAAAATGACAATCAAAGGGAACAATACCTTCCAAACCGCCGTAACATCAAATTCATAATAACCCAGGTTGCGGCTCAAAAACAAAGCACCCAGGCCCAACAGAATTATACCGCTGATGATACCGCCGAAGTTGTTTTTGCCGGTCTTTCGTCTGAATGAATCGGCACCCCAGATTATTAACAGCACAGGCCAGTAAGTTACAATTAATTTACCTATATTTATATCAGCCAAACCCAAATTTTTTAACAACCATAACAACCCGATGGCTATAATAATCAGGCCCGTTAATTTTGGCTGCATTTTAAAAAATCGCTCCTTGAGGCGGAAAACAGGTCAGGCCCCCTGGTGGGCCAAGCCTACCAATTCACTGACGTTGTCGAACCTGTTTTGCCGCATGTAATCCTCTATCCCCTCGACAATTTCAACAGCGGCCCGGGGGTTGACGAAATTGGCCGTGCCCACCGCCACGGCGGTGGCCCCGGCCAGGATAAACTCCAGGGCGTCCCGGGCATTCATAATGCCCCCCATGCCCAGGATGGGCAACTTAACCGCCTTGTACACCTGCCACACCGCCCGCACCGCCACAGGCCTGACGGCCGGACCGCTGAGGCCCCCGGTGATATTGGCCAAAAGGGGCCGGCGCTTTTCCACGTCGATAACCATGCCCACCAGGGTGTTAATCATCGACAAAGCATCCGCCCCGGCTTCGGCCGCCGCTTCCGCCATAGCCACGATATCGGTTACATTGGGCGAGAGCTTAACGATCACCGGCAACCCGGTAACCGACTTTACCGCCCCGGTCACTTCGGCCGCCGCACGCGGATCGCTGCCAAACTGAAGGCCACCCTTTTTTACATTGGGGCAGGAAATATTGATCTCCAGGCCGGCCACGCCGGGCGCCCCGTCCAGCTTGCGGGCCACCAGGGCGTAATCCTCCACGGTGTCCCCGGCGATGTTCACGATCGCCGGCACGCCCAGTTGGGCCAGCCGGGGTAAAATTTCCTCCCTCACCCGGTCCACCCCGGGGTTTTGCAGCCCGATGGCGTTAAGCATGCCCGCAGGCGTTTCGGCAATGCGCGGCGTGGGGTTGCCCCTGCGGGGCGCCGGAGTGGTGCCTTTTACGGTGATGGCCCCCAAGCGCTGCAAATCCAGATAAGGCTGGTATTCAAACCCGAACCCGAAGGTGCCCGAAGCGGTGGCAACGGGGTTCTTCATCATTATTCCGCCCAGGTTTACCGTGGTGTTCACCGCCAAACCACCTCCGCCGCGTTAAATACCGGTCCGTCCACGCAGACCCGCCGGTAGTTTTCCTCCCCGCCGGCTTCCCGCGTCGGACAGACGCAGGACAGGCAGGCGCCAACCCCGCAGGCCATCCTTTCCTCCAGGGATACCTCCCCCGGTACCCCGGCCTGACTCAGCAGCAAACAAACCGCTTTAAGCATGGGCGTCGGCCCGCAGGCGTAAACGTACTCCGCCTGCTGCCGCAGTTCCTCCTCCAGCAGCCCGGTAACCGGACCGTGCTGCCCGGCCGAACCGTCATCGGTGGCGACTTGTATCTTATAACCCAGCGCCGCCACCAATTCCACCGTCAAAAGTTGTTCGGCGCTTCTGGCCCCCAGCAGCACCTTTACCCGCGGGGCCTCATTGACCGCCGCCAGTTCCTGCAGCAAAAAAAAGAGCGGCGCGGCGCCGATCCCGCCGGCTATAACGATAATATCGCCCGGACTATCAGTTTGCCTCTCCCGGCCCAGAGTGAATCCGCGACCCAGGGGGCCGATGACGTCCAGCATCCCGTCCCGCCGATCCACCAGCAATTCGGTGCCCCGGCCCGCCACCTGAAACATAATCCGCACCTGCCCGGTTTGACGGTTCACCGCGTGGATGCTGATGGGACGGCGCAGCAGCGGGTCATTGCCCGAAGCGCAGCGGATATGCAAAAACTGGCCGGGCCGGGCAATTTCCGCCAGGTTTGGGGCAAACAGCTCCAACACGTAAACATTAGGCGCCGGGTTTGAATTACCCGTTATTTCCACCTGCAGCAATTGGGACATCGAACACAATCCTCCGGAAGTGAATAATATTTAGTAATCAGATAAAGTTAATCTTTTTTTTATTGACTTTTAACACAACCCTGCTATAGTGATCATTAAGAAGGAGGTGAATATTAATGACCGATCGTGAGCACGCAGTGCGCGCCCTGACGCAAATGGTCCACAGCAACAGCAATAAAGCGGACCAGTGCCGGGAACTGAAGGAATGGTTCAACAGTCTGAACCGGGACCTGATGAAAGCGGTGGAAACCCTGAAAAAGGGCGCTTAAATCAGGCCTTTTTCGTTACATAACGCTCCCAACTCACGAACGCGCAAAACCGGCATCATTACCGGAAAGCGCTTTTTTATTTGCTTTTTGCCGCTTCAAAAGCCTGGTGTTTATACCTTACGCTCACTGGCACGGCCTTATACTTGTACTTCCACCGGTAAAAAAACAGTATTCAGAAGCCAGGATCTTTTTCCCGCTCTTTCATTCTGAATCCTGACTTCTGACTCCTTCTTTTACTCCAGATACTCCTGCAACGGCACCAGCTCAATATCGGAGCCTTCCTGGAAGTCGGTCAGCACTTCCAGAATGGCCCGGGCGGTGTCCAGGGAGGTCAGGCAGGGCACGGCCAGTTCCACGGTGGCCCGCCGAATGGCAAAACCGTCCCGTTCCGGCTGTTTGCCCTTGGTAAGCGTGTTCACCACCAGGTGGATTTCTCCCTGTCTCAGCAGGTCCGCGATATGAGGCGACCCCTCGCGCACCTTGTTCACCCGCTGTACCGGCACACCGTGTTCCGATAGGTAGCGGGCCGTTCCGGCGGTGGCCAGGATGTTATAACCCAGCCCAGAGAAACCCTTGACGATGGGCAGCGCTTCTTCCTTGTCCTTGTCGGATACGGTGAACAGGATGTTGCCCTGACGCGGGAATTCCACCCCCGAGGCCAGCAGTGCCTTGTACAGCGCCACCGGATAGCTGGCGTCCACCCCCAGCACCTCGCCGGTGGATTTCATTTCCGGACCCAGCGAGATATCCACCCGCAACAGCTTGGCAAAGCTGAACACCGGCGCTTTTACGCCCACCAGCCTGGTTTCCTGGTACAGCCCGCCCTGGTACCCCATATTCTTCAGCTTATGGCCCATGATGATCTTGGTGGCCAGGTTGACCATGGGCACGCCGGTGATTTTGCTCATGTAGGGTACGGTGCGGCTGGCCCGGGGATTCACCTCCAGCACGTAAACTTGGCCGTTGTACAGCACGTACTGGATGTTAATCATCCCCCGTACGTTCATGGCCATAGCCAGCCGGGTGGAGTAATCCACAATTTGCGCCCGGGCGTGGCGGTCCAGGTGGTTGGCCGGGTAAACCGCGATGCTGTCCCCGGAATGGACCCCGGCCCGCTCCACGTGCTTCATAATCCCCGGGATCAGCACGGTTTCGCCGTCGGCGATGGCGTCCACCTCAATTTCCTCACCCAGGAAGTATTTATCCACCAGTACCGGGTGCTCCGGCGTAACTTTCACGGCGGTTTGCATATAGTTTGTCAAATCTTCCAGGTTATAAACTATCTCCATGGCCCTGCCGCCCAGCACATATGAGGGCCGCACCAGCACCGGGTACCCGATGCGATCGGCCACTTCCACGGCCTCGTCTACGGAGAAGGCAGTGCCCCCCGGCGGCCGGGGAATATCCAGCTCTTCCAAAAGGACGTCAAACCGCTCACGGTCCTCGGCCCGGTCGATATCGTTCAGCGAGGTGCCCAGGATTTTAATCCCGGCCCGCTCCAGGTGGGCCGCCAGGTTAATGGGCGTCTGGCCGCCGAACTGCACGATTACACCCTCGGGTTTTTCTTTTTCCAAAATATTCAGCACATCCCCGGGCAGCAGCGGTTCAAAGTACAGCCGGTCGGCGGTGTCGAAGTCGGTGCTGACGGTCTCGGGGTTGTTGTTAATGATGATGGTCTCGTAATCCATCTCTTTCAGCGCCCACACCGAGTGCACCGAGCAGTAGTCAAACTCAATGCCCTGGCCGATGCGGATGGGCCCGCCGCCCAGCACCGCCACCTTGGGGCGGTCCGTGGGCGGCGCCTCGTCCTCTTCATCGTAGGTGGAGTAATAGTACGGCGTTTGGGCCTCGAATTCGGCGGCGCAGGTATCCACCATTTTATACACCGGCTCCACGTCTTTGGATTTGCGCAACGCCCGCACTGCCGCGGTCTTAAGGCCGGCAGCCTGGCCGATATAAGCGTCGGCCATACCCATTTGCTTGCACAACCTCAGCGTTTCTGAAGTCAGAGCCGCCGGTCCCTCCCAGCGTAGCCGCTGTTCCAGATCCACCACGTTCTTGATTTTGCGGATAAAGAAACGGTCCATTTTAGTCAGGCTGAAGATGCGCTCCTCCAGCATACCCCGGCGTAGCGCTTCGGCCAGCACAAACAGGCGCTCGTCATTGGCTTGAATTAGCTTTTGCTCCATTTCCTCGTCCGTCAATTTATCCATGCCGGGGTAAATCAGGCCCGAAACGCCGATCTCCAGTGAGCGGACGGCTTTTAAAAGCGCTCCTTCGATGGTGCGGTCGATGGCCATCACCTCGCCGGTGGCCTTCATCTGGGTGCCCAGGGTCCGGTCGGCCAGGGCGAACTTGTCGAAGGGCCAGCGGGGGAACTTGATTACCGCGTAGTCGATGGACGGTTCGAAACAGGCGTACGTTTTGCCGGTGACCGCGTTTTTGATCTCGTCCAGGTTCAGGCCGACGGCAATCTTGGCCGCCACCTTGGCGATGGGGTAGCCGGTGGCCTTGGAGGCCAGGGCCGAAGAACGGGACACCCGCGGGTTGACTTCGATGACATAATACTGGTAGCTGTCGGGGTCCAGGGCGTACTGGATGTTGCAGCCGCCCTCCACGCCCAGGGCGCGGATAATTTTCAGGGCGGCGGTGCGCAGCATCTGGTAATCCTTGTCGCTCAAGGTTTGGGTGGGAGCCACCACGATACTGTCCCCGGTGTGGATACCCATGGGGTCCAGGTTTTCCATACTGCAGATGGTGATGCAGTTGTCCGCCCCGTCCCGCATTACCTCGATCTCAATTTCTTTCCACCCCACCACGCTGCGCTCGACGAGCGCCTGATGAATAATGCTGGCTTTTAAGCCCCGGGTGCAGGTATCAATCAGTTCTTCGAGGTCGTAGACCATACCGCCGCCGGTGCCACCCAGGGTGTAAGCCGGTCGCACCACCAGCGGGAAACCGATGGTTTTGGCAAATTCCACGGCTTCATCCACCGTGGAGATGATGGCGCTTTCGGGCACCGGCTCGTTAATTCGCTCCATGGTGCTCTTAAACTGTTCCCGGTCCTCGGCCCGTTTGATGGCGTCCAGCGGGGTGCCCAGCAGCTTGACGTCGTATTTGTCCAGCACGCCCTGCTCGGCCAACTGCAGGGCCATGTTCAGGCCCACCTGGCCGCCCAGGGAAGGCAGGAAACCGTCGGGCCGTTCCTTGGCGATAACCCGGGTGACGAATTCCGGGGTGATGGGCTCAATGTAAATCCGGTCCGCCATGTTGGCGTCGGTCATGATGGTGGCCGGGTTGCTGTTAATCAGCACCACTTCCAGGCCTTCCTCGCGCAGCGCCCGGCAGGCCTGGGTGCCGGCGTAGTCGAACTCCGCCGCCTGGCCGATGATGATTGGCCCCGAACCCACCACCAGTACTTTTTTAATGCCTTCTTTAATTGGCAACTATTGTCCCTCCCCGCGCATGATGTCCATAAACTGGTCGAATATATAGTCGGAATCGTGCGGCCCCGGTGATGCTTCGGGGTGATACTGCACCGCGAATATGGGCAGCTTTTTATGCCTGATGCCCTCGACGGTGTTGTCGTTCAGGTTGATGTGGGATACGTCCACATCCAGCCCCGCCAGTGACGCTTCGTCCACGCTGTAGCCATGGTTGTGGGAGGTGATGTAAACCCGCCCGGTACGCATGTCCTTAACCGGGTGGTTGGCGCCCCGGTGACCGAACTTCATTTTGTAGGTCTTGCCACCCAGGGCCAGGCCCAAAATCTGATGTCCCAGGCAAATGCCAAACAGCGGCACCTTGCCGGTCAGCAAACGGGCGGTCTCAATGGCGGCCGGCACATCCACCGGGTCGCCGGGTCCGTTGGAAAAGAACACGCCGTCCGGCGACAGGGCGTTAATTTCATTGGCGGCGGTTTTGGGCGGTACCACGATAACGCTGCAGTCCCTGTCCCGCAGCTTGCGCACTATATTATGCTTGGCGCCCAGGTCCACCAGCACCACCCGCGGCCCGCCGCCCTCCAGGGTATAATTTTCCCCGGTGGCCACCTCGTCCACCAGGTTCAGGCCGCTGAGCTGCGGGCTGGTGCGCGCCCGGCCCACCAGTTCTTCGGGGTTTACGTCGCCGGCGGCGATATAGCCCCGCATGGTTCCGTAACTGCGCAGGTGTCTGGTCAAAGCCCTGGTATCCACTCCGCTGATGCCCGGCACTCCCTCCTTGGCCAGGAACTCGCCAATCCGGTAACCGGCCCGCCAGTTGCTGGGATGATCGCAGTACTCCCGGACCACGAATCCGCGCACGAAGGAACGCCTGGATTCGTAGTCCTCCCGGTTGATCCCGTAGTTGCCAATCAGCGGATAGGTCATGACCACAATTTGCCCGGCATAAGAGGGGTCGGTAAGCACTTCCTGGTAACCGGTCATGCCGGTGTTGAACACCACCTCGCCCCATTGTTCGGTGACGGCGCCAAAGGACTGGCCGGTGAACACTTTGCCGTCTTCAAGAGCTAAAACAGCTTTCAAGTTGCAAACACCTCCGCAGTATTATGACTGAAGTATTCAGGAGTCAGGAGTCAGAATGTTTCTATTCAGGCAGACAGTGAATCTATTGTAGTTTTGTTATTCTGCATGGTTACACTGCCCCGACTCGCTTACGATAGCGGTGAATCCATAAGTATTCTATTCTCCAGTGCCGCAAGCGGCATGTGATTTATCTCCTGACTACTGACTACTAACTCCTGAATCCTGTCTTTTATACTTTATCTCCCCCGCTACGATGGTTAGGACCGGCAGTCCCTTGAGACGGCGGCCCGTAAAGGGGGTATTTTTGCTTTTACTTACAAAATCAGCAGGGTTGACCGTTTCCTCAAGCAACGGGTCGATAACGGTTATGTCCGCCGGCGCTCCCACGGCCAGGGCGCCGCCCGTGACGCCCAGGATGCGGGCGGGGTTGACCGAGAGCTTTTGCACCGCCTGCAGCGGAGTTAAAACGCCGGTATGCACCAGTTCGGTCCACACCAGTCCCACCGCAGTCTCCAAACCCACCAGACCAAAGGGGGCCAGGTCGAACTCCACGTTTTTTTCGTCAAAGGAATGGGGCGCGTGATCGGTGGCGATTACGTCGATGGCGCCGTCCGCCAATCCTGCGCGGATAGCCCGCACATCAGCTTCACCGCGCAGCGGCGGGTTGACCTTGGCGTTGGTGTCAAAGTCGCCCACCGCCCGGTCCGTCAGGGTAAAGTGGTGCGGCGTCGTTTCCGCCGTCACCCGAACCCCCCGTTTTTTGGCCTCCCGCACCAGGGACACCGAACCGGCGGTGCTGACGTGGGCTATATGCAGCGGGCATCCGGTCTCCGCCGCCAGAATGATGTCCCGGGCCACCACGGCTTCCTCGGCGGAAGCGGGGATGCCCTTTAAACCCAGCATCGTCGCATACGCGCCTTCGTGCATCACTCCGTCCCCGGCCAGGCTTTTGTCCTCGCAATGGGAGATAATTGCCGCGTCCAGCATCCCGCAGTACTGCATGGCTCGGCGCATCAGGCCGGCGTCCGGCACGGGCCGGCCGTCGTCAGAAAAGGCAACCGCACCGGCTTCGCGCATGTCCGCCAGTTCGGCCAGTTCCTGGCCCAGGCTGCCCCTGGTAATGGCCCCGATCGGGTAAACCCGCGCCAGGCCGGCCGCCGCAGCCCGTTTATTGATATACTCTACCGCCACCCGGTTGTCGGTGACAGGATCGGTGTTGGGCATGCAGGCCACGCCGGTGAACCCACCCCGGACCGCCGCCGCCGTACCGGTGGCAATGGTCTCCTTGTACTCAAAACCGGGCTCCCGCAGGTGTACATGTATGTCAACCAGTCCCGGCGTCACCAGTCTGCCCGCAGCGTCAATAATCTTTGTATCGTGGCCGGGCTCAAAGGGCGGGCTGATCACTCCGTTTTCCACGTACAGGTCCGCCGTTTCGTCCCGGCTGGCGGCCGGATCCAGAATCCGCCCGTTTTTAATGATTAGCTTCAAAGTGAGCACCTCCCCCGGTGAGCAGGTACAGCAGCGCCATGCGCACCGCCACTCCGTTGGTTACCTGCTCCTCTATCACCGCCGGGCTGCTGTCGGCGATATCAGCGGTAATCTCCACCCCGCGGTTCATGGGGCCGGGGTGCATCACCAGCGCGTCCCCGGCGGCCAGTGCCAGACGCCGGCTGTTCAGGCCGTAAAGCCTGGAATATTCCCTGAGGCCGGGGAACAACCCCTGCTGCTGTCTCTCTTTTTGAATGCGCAGCATGATAATCACGTCCGCCCCCTCCAGGGCCGGATCCATTTGATGGAAAACCCGCGCGCCGGTTTCCTCCAATCCGGCCGGCAACAAGGTGGCCGGCCCGCAGACCCTTACCTCGGCCCCCATTTTGGTGAACCCCCAGATATTTGAGCGGGCCACCCGGCTGTGCAATATGTCGCCCACGATGACCACCCGCAGCCCGGCCAGGCCACCCTTTTTCTCCCGTACCGTAAACATGTCCAGCAATGCCTGGGTTGGGTGTTCGTGAGCACCGTCCCCGGCGTTAATCACGGCCGCCCGCACCGACCGGGCCAACAGCCGCGGCGCGCCGGGCATGGGATGCCGCAGCACGATCACGTCGGTCCCCAGGGACTGCAGGGTGCGGCCGGTGTCGTAGAGGCTTTCCCCCTTGGCAACACTGCTTGAAGACCCGGAGACGTTAATACTGTCGGCGCTCAGGTACTTGGCGGCCAGTTCAAAAGAACCGCGGGTCCGGGTGCTGTTTTCGTAAAACAGGGTCACCACCGTTCTGCCGCGTAAAGTAGGCACTTTTTTAATCTGCCTTTTGATAATTTCCTTCATGGGTACGGCGGTATCCAAAAGAAAGCTGATTTCTTCGGCGGACAGTTCCCGTATCCCCAATAAATCTTTGTGTTTGTACATTGCTGCTCCCCTTTACCCCATAATAAAAGCCTCCCGGGTTGATTTACAACCCGACGGAGGCCGGCAGGGCAATTAACATTTGGCCCTCCCTTACCGGCCTCACGGGACCGTTTTAAAAGGATGCGCCATGCACTATGTTTTTTCCATGATTACCACTTCATCCAAATCGTCGGTTTCCGTCAGCCGCACCGCCACCTCTTCGCGGTGGGAAGTGGGGACGTTCTTGCCGACGTAATCGGCCCTGATAGGAAGTTCCCGGTGCCCCCGGTCCACCAGCGCGGCCAGTTGAATGTAGCGCGGCCGTCCCAGGTCAATTATAGCGTCCAGGGCCGCCCGGATAGTCCGCCCGGTGAACAGCACATCGTCCACCAGGATCACCCGCTTGCCGGCGATGGGAAAAGCTACTTCCGTCTGCCGCACCACCGGCTGGTGCCCCATGGTGGTCAGGTCGTCCCGGTAAAGGGTGATATCCAACACCCCCACCGGTACCAGGCTGCCCTCAATTTCCCTGATTTTATCAGCCAGGCGCCGGGCCAGCGGCACCCCCCTCAGACGGATGCCAATCAGTACCATATCATCGGTACCCTTATTGCGCTCGATAATTTCGTGGGCAATGCGGGTAATTACGCGCCTGATACCGTCGCTGTCCATGATCCGGGCCTTTTGTTTCCATTCCGCCACGGCTTGACACCCCCGTAAAAGTGGCCGCAAAAAGCGCGCTAAAAAACCTGTCTCACCGGTAAGTTGGCATAGACAGGCATAAAAATGCACAAAGATAAATCTATGAACCCTTACCGGCCTCGCGGGACCGATTTCAAGGAATTTTCACTGCAACAATACTAACAGATCAACTGCCGGGCGTCAATCTTTTTTTGTACATGTGCAGCAGAGTGGCGATACCAGGAGTGACATATATTTAGTTATATAAATATTACAGTTATTATTAACTTGTTTAAGTCTGACCCCGGATGCCGAGGAAGATCAGGATGACGCCGGTGACTATGGAAACCATCCCGGGCAGGGAGACTTTGCCCGCCAGTCCCACCAGGCCCAGCGTGGTAACGCAAATCAGCACCGTGGGTCCCACCATGGCCAGCACCGCGTTGATTTTAAAGGCCATGTCCACGCGGTTGAAATACAGCATCAGCATGGCGGCGGTAAACTCGATACTGGACGATAAAAAACGCAGCAAAGCCATGGATAATACAATTTTATCAAAGGTAAAAAACAAGTTTTATCCCCCCCGTCGGACTAGATATTTTTTCATATGCCCGGCGGGGGAAATAAATGCATACCGTTAATGGGGCGGAGATAAAATAACCGTGTCGCACCAGGAGGGATTGGATAAAACATGCAGCCTAAAAATAGCGCCGCCGTGCTGGCGGCTATTTCCGGCGTTCCATTTATTATGGTTTTGGGCAATTCCATGCTGATCCCGGTTTTGCCGGCCATGAAGCAGATTATGAACTTGAGCCAGCTTGAAGTAAGCATGATTATTACCGCTTTTTCCATACCCGGCCTGCTGATCCCCGTGGCCGGATTTTTGTCCGACCGCATCGGCCGCAAAAAGATCATTATTCCCGGTCTGATCCTGTACGGCCTGGGAGGGATTACCGCCGGGGCGGCGGCGATAATACTGGGTGAAAACGCCTATGCCTGGGTGCTCGGCGGCCGTGTCATCCAGGGCATCGGCGCCGCCGGCACCACCCCCATCGCCATGGCCCTGACCGGCGATCTTTTCGCGGGGCCCCAGCGCAGCAAATCACTGGGGTTTGTAGAAGCCTCCAACGGGATGGGCAAAGTGCTGAGTCCGGTATTGGGGGCGGCCATCGGCTTGATTGCCTGGTACGCCGCCTTTATATTTTTTCCCGCCGTTGTGGTGCCCATTGTGATCGGGATGTGGCTTCTGGTCAAAGAGCCTAAAAATGAACGGGAAAAGCAAAGCGTATCCCAGTACGCCCGGTCCATCAAAAAAGTTTTTCATAAAAAATCAGCCATGCTGCTAACCTCGTTCCTGGGCGGTATGATCGCTTTACTAATTCTCTTCGGCATCTTATTCTTTCTCAGCGACTACCTGGAAACGGAAGTCGGGATTTTCGGGATCATGAAAGGGTTCGCCCTGGCGGTGCCCGTGCTGTTTATGAGTGCGACGTCCTTTGTCACCGGCATCTTTTTAAAGAAAAAACTCAAGCTGCTGAAGTGGCTGGCTGTCACCGGACTGGGCCTGATCTCACTTTCATTGATATCGTTAAACTTTTTCCACAATATCTACTTCTTTTTCGCCGCTATATCAATAACCGGCACCGGCACAGGCTTGCTGCTGCCCTGCCTGAACACCATCATCACCAGTACCGTTGACTCCGCCGAACGGGGCCTGATTACATCGGTATACGGCAGCGTCCGCTTTCTGGGCGTGGCCGCGGGACCCCCTTTTTTCGGTTATCTGATGGATCAAGGCAACGTTTACATGTACTGGGTGGGCGGGGCGCTGGCCGGAATCACCGCGCTGCTGGCTGCTTTTTTGATCCGGGTGCGGGACATGCGCCAGCCGGACAATTCCGGTAAGACCGGGCAGCCGGAGCCGCCGCCGGTGACGACGGAATTCGTTTTCAGCCCGGCCCGCAAGCCGGAATCAGTCAAAAGTCCAAAGTCTAAAGGCTAAAGAACTGCTCGCAGCACTTGACAAAATTATTATCAATGATAATATTGGAATCACATAGAAATTAAGGAAAAATAATTACCAAAATAAGTTAATTTGTTTGATCGGGGCAAACCATGCCGAAAGGATGGGGCGCAAAGCCACGAGTCTAAGGTCCGGGGGACTATGATCGTCGGGTTGCCAGCGAACTGGTGCGGGTTTTAAGAGGACAAGGGAACCTGTTCCGGGATGCTTAAAAGCAGCCGGAACAGGGTTTTTTTGTATTTTAGGCATTATGCGCTGAAGATGCTGAATGAGCGTGCTTTTCTTGTTTCTAACGGAGGTATCAGCATGTTAAGACGGCTGCAAAGTTTCATTTCATTTTTTTGTAGCCTGATTATCTGCGCGGGCTTGATAGCAATCACCGGAGCCGATGCCAGGGGCGCGGCCTGTACCGGTTTGTGCGAAACCGGCTCTTTCAGATTTATCATCCCGGTATATAATAACCCGGGACTGACGGAAATACGGACCACCTTGAAGGGCCAAATCCGACGGCAGGATATTTTTATGGTGGTTTCAGGCAATTTTAACACCCTTGACATAGACTGGCTGGACAAAACCGCGGGCATATTAAGGGAGGAATTTCCCGACTCCCTGATACTGGTGGGAACCGGTGGTCTGGACAACATATCTGCCATCGCGGATAGGATGGCAACCCCTATTGACGGGATGGCATACATCTATGAGCCAGGCCAGCCCTATGCTCCCGAGTTTGATTGGGACTTCGGCGTCACTACGGCCAATTTCGGGCAGGCGGCGGAAATTCTGCGCAGCAGGGAGCTGCTTTTTGTTGGCGTCCCCACCGGCCGTCCGGTACAACAAGCCCAACTGCAGAAATACCGGTGGGATTACAGCAGCTTGGGCGGCATGACAAACCATCTGCTTGTGCAAACCCAGACCTATGCCCTGAAGGGAACCACAGAGTACAGACAGGCCCTGGAAAAGCTGATCACGCAGTACGATATGAAAAAGAAACCCCTTAATATGTTCCCCCAGATAACCGTGGACACGAATTCCCCCAATGGCGTGGAAGTGAGCCGCGCCGTGAAATGTTCAAAAATTGCCGTTGATCAAGGGTTTAACGGCATGCTGGTGTGGTGGTCGCCCAGACAAAGCGGGGCCATGCTTGACTACATGCGTAAGATGGGCCGGCAAATTCCCACTAAATGAATATCCAATTAGTATTAAAAAACGTTTAAAGCTGCGGAAATAATTCCGGAGCTTTTTTTGCGTGCAAATTAATTTAATACCAAAATTACTAATATTCAATTATTGAAACAGGCCTGCTGTTAAGCTAATCTATAAAGGTGTCTGGTCAAAACCCTTGTGGCGGGGAGTTGGTGACAAAATGTCCGTTCCACCAAACGCCTTTCAGGCCTACGCCTCGGTGGACAGCGCTCCCCGGGGCTTTGCCGTGGACAGGCCTGGTTATATTTGCCCCTTGTTTCTGTTAATGTTTAGCCTGGTTTCAATATGGCTGCTGCTATTCCCCGGACTGGATTTTTATTACGCCCAATTGCTGGGCAAACTGACCGGCCTTGATATGACCGCGCCTGTCAAATTGCAATTCAGACTGTTCTTTATGTCCTTCGCTTTAACTTTTTGGCTGTTTTGCGCCGGCTCATTGATTAAGCGGTTCAAACTATTAGGGCTTATGGTGTTGCTCTGCGCCGCGGCCATTTTGTTATCGGATCTATTTATGCTGTTCCTGATCAGGTTTAACGGCCCCGGCCCCTTTTCCCTGACCGGCAACATATTCAGCGGTTACATGGCATTGCTGGCCATTGCCTGTTCGATTACCAGTCAGATAAATCTGCCCGGGGGAGTGGTGGTGCGGACAAGGGTAAAAAGGCATTTTCACTACAATCTGAAATTCCTTTTATCTGTCACGGCGGCGGTTTTAATATCCGTCCTCCTGCTGACCTTTATGTCCGGCGAAATTGATGGCCTGAGAAATATCAGCCTGCTGGGCGGCCTGGGGCCGGGTTTGCTGTTGTTTAGCCCGGTTTTAATGCTGATCCTGTTTTTTCTCAACCCGCCCGGCAAACAAACCGCCGGAGAACCCGGAGATTTTCCCCCTGCGGCCTTCCTGGTGACGGCCTTAAATGAAGAAAGGCATATCGCCGATTGTATTCGCAGCCTGGATGAGGCGGCGGCCGTGTACCCGGGAAACGCGCGGTTATACCTGATTGACAACGGCTCCGCGGACAACACCTGCGCCATAGCAAAACGTGAAATGGAGCAATGCCGCGCCCTAAAGGGGACGCTGCTGCAATGTCCCATACCGGGTAAGGCCCACGCCCTGAACTTCGGACTCAGGCACATAGACGAAGAGATACTAATCCGGGTTGACGCCGACACCAGGATCAAAAGCGATACCCTGGTTAAAACAGCGGCTCATTTTTCCGATCCCGGCGTGGGGGGCGTGGGAGGCATCCCCCTGCCCAAAGACCCCGCCAAACCAATTTCCCGGATGCGCAGTGTGGAGGTATATTACAATATAGGTTTTATGCGCCGGGGGCATATGGCGGTGGACACGGTGATGGTTATACCCGGCATAATGTCCGCCTACAGGCGCTCTTTGCTTGAAGAACTGGGGGGCTTTTGCCAGGGCTTAAACGGTGAAGACACCGATATAACCGTGCGTGTGGGCCGTCTGGGATACCGGATTGTGGTGGACCCCGGCATCGAAGCCTATTCGGAAGTACCGGAATCTCTGGCCCACCTGCGTGAGCAGCGCCTGCGCTGGAGCAGAAGCTTCCTCCATGTTTTCGCCCGCAATAAATCGGCTATCAGAATGCTGCAGGGGGTCAGGGGCTGCTGGGTGCTGCCTATGGGCTTCATCGCCATCTTCAGGCGTACCTTTGTGATACCCATTATCTTATATGCCCTGCTGACCATGATATTTGCTCCCGCCGCGCTGTATCTCCGTGACGGAGCGGCCATTGGCTCACTCATTGCGGGACCTGCCTTGATCATGACCATCGTTGTATTGCTGGCTTACCGAAGATTTGACTTGCTGCCGCATGTCCCGTCTTACCTTGTTTTAAGACTGATGCGGGCCTATATTGCCCTGGATATGCTCTTTACATTGTCCCTGAAGGAATCAGTGGCGACCCCGGCTTCCAGGCACCACGACCAAAGACTGATTATGACTGGGGAGGGTTGATAATGAAAGTTATTGTTCTTGGCGGCGACGGATTCTGCGGCTGGCCCACAGCCCTTCATCTGTCGGCCCACGGTTTCGAGGTGGTCATCGTGGACAATCTATCCCGGCGGAATATAGATAACGAGCTGGAGTGCGGCTCACTCACTCCCATCCGGCCCATGGGCGTGCGCCTTAAAGCTTGGCGTGAAATCACCGGGCGGGAAATAAAATTCTTTAACTTCGACGTGGCCAGAGACTACGCCGGACTGCTGGATCTATTGCGCCACTTCAAGCCTGACGCGGTGGTGCACTTCGCCGAGCAGCGTTCGGCGCCCTATTCCATGAAAAGCTCCAGACACAAGCGTTACACCGTTGACAACAATATCAACGCCACCAACAATCTGATGGCCGCCATTGTTGAAAGCGGTCTGGACATACATGTGGCGCACCTGGGCACCATGGGCGTTTACGGTTACGGCACCGCCGGCGTGAAAATCCCCGAGGGCTATTTAAAGGTTAAAGTGGAAACCGACCATGGTGGGCTGATTGAAAGGGAAATCCTCTATCCGGCCAGTCCCGGCAGTGTTTATCATCTGAGCAAGACCCAGGATCAGTTGATTTTTCAATATTACAATCAGAATGACGGGGTGCGGGTTACAGACCTGCACCAGGGTATCGTATGGGGCACTCAGACCGGGCACACCAAACTGGATGAGCGCCTGATCAACCGTTTTGATTATGATGGTGATTATGGCACGGTGCTGAACCGTTTTCTAATGCAGGCGGCCATCGGTTATCCCCTGACGGTGCATGGCACCGGCGGACAAACCCGCGCCTTTATCCATATCCAGGACACCGTCCGATGCATTGAGCTGGCGCTGAAAAATCCCCCCGCCCGCAGGGAGCGGGTGAAGATCTTCAATCAGATGACCGAAACCCACCGGGTGCGCGATTTGGCCAAAATTGTCTCGGATTTAACGGGGGTTTCTATAAATTATATTCCCAACCCCCGCAACGAGGCCGAGGAAAATGAGCTCTTTGTGGAAAACAGGCAGTTCCTGGACCTTGGTCTAGCTCCGGTCACCCTGGCCGCCGGTTTGATGGACGAGGTAACTGAAATTGCCGGGAAATATGCCCACCGGTGCGCAATAGATAAAATCCCCTGCACATCCAGGTGGCGCAAAGGGGAAAGCAGGATTAGAATCAAAAAATCAAAACTGGCCATGTAGTATTAAGGGTCATCGGCCTATATCCGTTACAGTGCCGATGAAGATGGGCAGATTCGTATCGCAGTCGATGAGCATGTAGACAAACGGCCGGTCCAGGTATACTGTTTTTGGTTCATCCAACAATGCGCCGGTCATCTGCATTTCCACCGCGGTGGCCGCGCCCGCTTTTGTACCTTTTTCATCCACGGCGATGTAGGTCTTATGGAGCACCCGGCTGATAAAGATATTACCAGCCTCAGATTTGCCAAGTCCCCTAAAATCGGCGCTATCCGCATCGAAAGCATCCGTTATGCCCATAGCTTTGAGACTATCGCTCATTTCTACGGCGTATTCGTTTTCAAACTTGGGGAGCGCGGTTTTTACCTCGACATTCTGCGCGTTGTTAAGGGTGCTCATAAGGCTGTCGCCGGTAAGAGAAGCGATATAATCAGCAACGGAGACGCCCTCGTTCGGCAGCAGGGCGGCAAAGGCGTATTTCCGGTCGGCGTAATATTTGAGAAAGCCTGTGGCGTTGCCGTCGTCCAGATACCGGCGCTCGGTGTTATACATCATCTCCACGTCCCGCGTTGCCCCGGATTCCGTCGTGAAGGCGCTGTCCCTTACCTGATCTTCCCTGTAGATATCCGCCCACTCGGCGTCGAAGGCCAGAGCGTTGATGAGATACATAACGGCCTCGCCCGGGATCTCATCGAGGATGTTTTCGATCATGCCGTCCGTGTTGTCGCTGACCCAGGCGTTGATATCCTTCAGCGTGGTTTTGTCAAAAGCTGCTTTGTAGATGGAAGCGCCGTAATAATCGGCGTTTGTCTGGAGAAAATCCTTTTTCACCGTCAGGTTTTTGTCGTCCCTGAACCAAATAGAATTGGCGACACTGACCTTATACTTATCGTCCGACGGCAGGTTTTCCAGATAAGTGTGCAGGTAGTCGTTGAGTTCCGGAATGTTAAGGCCGAACGCATCCTCCAGCTGCGCCAGCGTCGCGCCCTCGGCGCCGTTGGCCGTCATGGCGAGGGCGCATAGCACGGAAATAGGAGAGACAAGTGTGTTTTCTTCGGGAGCCACGTTGTTTTGTAACAGCTTTACAGCAAAGTTTGCGATTGCCCCGGAGTTATCGCCGGCCAAATCTGCATCGGCGTTTATGGTGTTGGCTTTCACGCCGGACATCAGGTCCGCGGCCTGTGCGGATACCCCGCAGCCGGAGAGAGAAAACGGTGTGGAAAGCAACAGCATGAAGCCAAGCACCCCCGCGATCATTCGTTTTTTCATATTGACGCTCCTTTCAAATAATCTATTTACTAGTCATTGGACGAAAATTCCGGGGAAGTTGTTCCTAATCAGCCTTTTTTAATATAAACCTGGGCCCCGTGAAAATCGAGATTTTCACGGGGCCCAGCGGCGCCATGACGGATTTATTATGTCTGTTTTGCCGACACGCAGGATACGAGGGCAGTACATCTTTCCATTGACTAATTTAGTCAATGGCATTACAATGAAAATTGACTAGAACAGTCAATGAGGTGATGATGATGCCGGAGTTTCATATTCCCAGGGATAAAAAGCAGCGGATCATCCGCGCGGCCATGGAGCGCTTCGCCAAAAACGGCTACAAAAAGGCAACCATGGACGAAATCGTCGCGGCGGCGGATATCTCCAAGGGCCTGATTTTCCACTATTTTGGCAACAAGAAAAAGCTGTACCTCTACCTCTATGAATTTGCCTACGGCCTTGTGTATGGTCGCATAGTGAAGTCCTTCCAGCGGAAAGACCTGTTTGAGCGCATCCGCGAATCGGAGCAGATCAAACTGGCTGTGGTGAGCGAGTACCCTTATGTGCTGGACTTTCTCCTCTCGGTCCGCAGGGAAACGGACGAACAGTTGCGAGAGGAAATTTCCAGAGTCAAGGTGGAGAGCTTTCCGCCGTGGAAGGAAACCTTTCTGCCGGGACTTGATTCATCCAAATTGCGGGAGGGCATCGGTCTGGAGAAGGTGATCAAAATTATTTCGTGGACCACCAACGGGCTTCTGGCTGAGCACAAGGACGATTTCGTGCTGGAGGATATCTTTGCGGAAATGGATGAATACCTTGATCTGATGCGTAAAGCGTTTTACAAGGAGGAGTATCAATGAACAGGCTGTTGAATCTGACCGACAGCGCTGCCGGGGAACTCTCCCTGACCGGCGGCAAGGGTGCGAATCTGGTCAGGCTTGCCGCCATGGACGGTATCCATGTGCCCGGCGGCTTTGTAATTACCACCGACGCCTTTCGGGAGCTTTGCGCCGGTGTGGTTGCGTCCCGCGGGAAAGCGCTGCAGGCGGCCTCCTCCCCGGCGGAGCTTGTCCGGGCGGGCGCCGAAATCCGGCAGACGATCCGGAATATCCCCATCCCGGAGAAATTTTTGCGGGAGCTTGAGACGGCGCTGGCGTCCTATCCCCCGGACATCCTCTTTGCCGTGCGCTCCTCGGCCACGGCGGAGGACCTGCCCGACGCATCCTTTGCGGGGCAGCAGGACAGCTACCTGAACGTACGGGCCGCCGACGTCCCTCGCGCCGTGATGGATTGTTTCGCCTCGCTGTACAACGACCGTGCGGTTGCGTACCGCAGAAAAAACGGCTACCGCCACGAGGATGTGGCCATCGCCGTGGTGGTGCAGGAGATGGTCCCCGCCCAGGTCTCCGGCGTGCTGTTTACCGCCGACCCCATGACCTCCGACCGGCTCACCTGTGTCATCGAGGCCGTGGCGGGACTGGGCGAGGAGCTGGTTTCCGGACGCAAAACACCCTTCACCTGGCGGCTGAGAGGCGGGAAAACCAGCGCGGAC
The DNA here is from genome assembly GCA_023439185.1 of Bacillota bacterium. Taxonomy (GTDB): domain Bacteria; phylum Bacillota; class Desulfotomaculia; order Desulfotomaculales; family Desulfallaceae; genus BRH-c8a. The sequence goes on from JAEXOR010000011.1 coordinate 167,634, forward strand.
GGCAAGGACGACCCGCCCCTCACAGACAGTCAATTACGGGAGCTTGCCGCCATCGGCCGGCGGATCGAGGCTGCCTTCGGTACGCCCCAGGACATCGAGTGGTGCTGTGTGGATGGACGATTTTCCATCGTGCAGTCCCGGGCGATCACCACGCTGTATCCCGTTCCGGAGAGCAGGGACGGACTCAAGCGCGTCTTTGTATCGGCGGGACACATGCAGATGATGACCGATGTGATGCTGCCGCTGGGCATGTCCTTCATGAAACTGATCGCCCTTTTCCGGATGGTGGAGGTGGGCGGGCGGCTGTTTATCGACATCACCCACGACCTGAAGACCGCCTACGGCAAAAAGATGATCCGCACCAAGCTTTCCGCCACCGACCCGCTGACCCACCAAGCCATAGAACAAGTGCTGGCGCGTAAAGACTACATCCGGGGCATCCCCAAAGGCCCCGGCAGCTTCGCCTCCTTCCGCGGCTGGCTGCCCATGGTCCGGGAGGGTATCCGGCTCTACCGGCGCAACGATCCCGCCGACATCGATCTCTATATCAATCGGATGCGGCGCCTCATTGCCCGGCTGGAGGAGCGGCTGGAGCCTCTTTCGGGAATGGCGGCCATCGAGGCCATTCTGGAGGATCAAAAGCAGCTTTCCGAAATCATTTACGACGCCTCCGGCTTTGGGATGGTGCTGGCCACCCAGCTGATCATCCAAAAAATCGACGCCATGGGCAAAGCGCTCACGGGCGAGGAAAACATCAGCAACCGCCTGTCCAAATCGGTGGCGCACAACCCCACCTCCGAGATGGGAATTGTCCTCAGCGAAGTGGCGGATCTGGCCCGGGAGTATCCGGCGGTGGTGCGGTATCTCGAAGCAGCCGGCGAAGCCTTCCGCATGGATGATTTGCGCCAAGTGGAGGGCGGCGGCGCGGTGGCGGACGCTTTTGAGAATTTCTTGCGGCAATACGGCATGCGGGCCACCGGCGAGATTGACATCTCTAAGACTCGCTTCCGGGAAAATCCCGCCGAACTGGTGGGCGCCATTCTCACCAACATCCGCACCTTGCCAAGGGGGCACGGCAAATCGTCCTTTGAACAGGGGCGCCTGGAGATGGAAAGGCTCACGGAAGAGCTGGCGGCGCTGGCGGAACAAAAGCTGGGTTCGCGCAAAGCAAAAAAGCTGCGCCGCTACATTTCCTTTTTCCGCAATTATGTGGGCACACGGGAGTATCCCAAGTACTTTTGGATCTGCCGTTACGACGCATACAAAAGGGCGATTACGCGGGAGGCAAAGCGCCTGACGGAGCAGGGCATCCTGCAGGAGCCCGGCGATATCTTCTACCTGTACCTGGAAGAGCTGCGGGAGGCCATCCAAACCGGCCGGGTGGATTACACGGACATCGCCCGCCGCAAAAAAGACTATAGCCACTTTGCCAAGCTTACCCCGCCGCGGGTCATTTTTTCGGACGGCGAGGTGCCGGAGATGGCTTACCAAAGGAATATCCCCACCGGAGCGCTGCCCGGTTTGGGGGTGTCCTCCGGCGAGGTCGAAGGCCGGGCCCGTGTGATCCGGTCCATTGAGGATGCGGTTATGGAAAAAGGCGATATTCTGGTGACCTCCTTCACCGATCCCAGCTGGACGCCGGTGTTCGTCTCCATCGCGGGGCTGGTCACCGAGGTGGGCGGCATGATGACCCACGGCGCGGTCATCACCCGGGAGTACGGTCTGCCTGCCGTGGTTGGCGTTGTCGGCGCAACCGGACGCATCCGGGACGGTGACCGCATTCGGGTAAACGGCGACGAGGGCTATGTGGAAATCCTTTAAAACAGACTTCGGTGCTAAAAAATCAATAGCAAATTTATATTCCCGCTGAAAATTGACCATGCTGGTCGGTTTGTGCTATAATGCAATTACCGACCAATGTGGTCAATTTTGATTGGGACGTGATGATTATACACGAAAACTTTGTCGGTCTCAAAGAGGACAAACGGGATACCATCATCAACGCAGCGCTGCAGGAATTCGCTGCCAAGGGATACGATCTCGCCTCCACCAATGAAATCGTCCGGGCGGCCGGCATTTCCAAGGGGGCGCTGTTCCACTACTTTTCCAGCAAAAGGGAGCTGTTTTTCTTTCTCTGCGACTATGTGTACGAGGTGGTCAACCGGGAGTTCTACGAACAAATCGGTCATTGCCAAGGCGATCTGCTTACCCGGTACGGCAGGGCGGCGCGGCTCAAGGCATCCGTCTACCTGCGCTATCCTCCGCTGTTTGAATTTATCAAGCGGCTGACACAGGAAAAATCCGCCCAGATTGCCGGGGAGCTTGCCCAAAAGCTTTCTCACATCACGGAGGCGGGTTACAATCATTTACTGGGGAATTTGGATGAATCCCTCTTTCGGCAGGATGTGCCCACAGGCAAGATCCGGGATCTGATCACCTGGGCGCTGGAAAACTACGGATATCGCTCAATGGATCTGATTCAAGACCAATCGCTGGAAGAGATCGACATGGAAGCGCTCAACGCGGATTTTGACGATTATCTCGATGTCCTGCGTAAATGCTTCTATAAACAGTAGAGGAGGCAATATATGTCTGTCATAGAAATTCGCGGCCTGAGAAAACGCTTTGGCAAGACCGTGGCGCTGGACGGTATGGAGCTGTCCGTACCCGGAGGGGCAATATACGGCTTCATCGGGCCCAACGGCGCGGGGAAATCCACCACCATCCGTATGTTGCTGGGGCTCCTGAAAAAGGATGAGGGCGATGTGCGCCTGCTGGACGGCGACCCCTGGCGGGACGCGGTCCAGCTGCATAAGCGGCTCGCCTATGTCCCCAGCGACGTACAGCTCTGGGACAACATGACCGGCGGCGAGGTGATTGACTTTCTGGGCCGGCTGCGGGGAAGCTACACAATAAAACGCCGGGCCGAGCTGATTGAGCGCTTCGATCTGGATCCGACAAAGAAGTGCAAAACCTATTCCAAGGGCAACCGGCAGAAAGTGATGCTGATCTCCGCCTTTGTGTCGGATGTGGAGCTGCAAATCCTCGACGAACCTACCACCGGTCTGGACCCGCTGATGAAAACGGTCTTCCAGCAGTGCGTCCGGGAGGCAAAGGACGCCGGTAAGACGGTGTTTCTCTCCAGCCACATTCTCTCGGAGGTAGAGGCGGTTTGCGACACCATCGGCGTTATCCGGGCGGGCAGAATCATTGAGCAAGGCAATATGGAGGAGCTGAGGGCCCTCATCAGCCAACAGGAACCTCCCACCCTGGAAACCCTGTTCATGAATTACTACCGGAAGGATGACGAAAGGGGGACCTGAGCATGAAACGTTACTTTCATGGTACGGCTGCCATCATGAAACTGTATATGCGGCAGAATCGGGTTTTCACACTGGTCTGGCTGTTGCTGCCGGGACTGTGGGTCGTCATCAACACCATATCTTCGTTGGTGCTCTTCCCCACCCGGGAGGCGCTCGTCGAGATGGGCGTCACTCTGATCGACCCACTCACCGTGGCCATACACGGCCCGCTGCTGGACGTTTCGGTGGCCGGATTTGTCACTTGGCGTACCAAGGTATTTATGGTTCTGTTAAGCGGGATTTTCAGCATTATTTATGTAATACGGCATACCCGACTGGACGAGGAGCAGGGCAGGCGTGAACTGCTTGGCGCCAATGTGACCGGCAGCTTTGCGCCCTTTGCGGCAGCGCTGCTGAACATGCTGCTGATCAACGCAGCGGCGGCTGTCCTTGCCGTGCTTGGAATGACAGCTCTGGGGCTTGATTTCACAGGATCGCTGGCTCACTGCCTCGGATTTTTTGCCGCCGCCTGTGTTTTGGGCACAATGGCGGGATTGGTCGCTCAATTCTTCGTGAGTGCTGCGGCGGCGCGGGGAACCTCTTTCGGGTTTTTGGGGCTGCTGTTTGCCCTGCATATCCTCTGGAACGTGAGCGGGGGAAACAGTCCCGCGGCATATCTCAACCCTCTGGAATGGCCGCTTCTGATCCGGCCTTTTGCGGGGGAGAGGTTTAGCGTCCTTTTGATTTCCCTGGCCATAACGCTCCTGCTGGCGGCGTTTTCTCTGTGGATGAGCCACAGGCGGGACGTGGGAGCGGGGCTCATCCCCCAGCGGGAGGGACGCGCCTTCGCCAAGCCCGGATTCTCCTCGTTGCCCGCTTTGGCGTGGCGTACCCAAAAGGGATTGTTCCTCTCCTGGCTGATTTTTTACGCGGTGTTCTCCTTCGCTCTGGGCTGTGCCAGCTACCTGATGGTAAGCGCAGTCAGTTCGGCCGAGGCGCTGGCTGAGCTGATTGCGCGCCTTGGCGGTGTGGACCGTGCCCTCATGTCACTGATGTTGTATATTTTTTCAATGCTTATTTCAGTCTATGTGCTGATGTCGGCGGGTATCCTGCGCCAGGAGGAGACGGACAAGGGCGAACTGTTGCTGTCCCTGCCTGTCCGGCGAAGCCGTTTTGCCGCCGGGCATCTGGTGTATATCTTCGGCGGATCCGCAGCTCTCGCTCTAGTTTCCGGCATTTGTGCGGGACTGGGGGCGATGATCGGCACTGGGGATCAAAACGCTGTTGCCCGTTTGTTTTTCGAGATGGCAGGGAAGATACCGGCGATCTGGGCTTTCGGCGGGATTTCGATGCTGCTGTTTGGCGCACTGCCCCGTTGGATGTCCGGGCTCAGCTATGGATTATTGGTGCTATTTGTGCTATTGGAAATTCTTTGGGAACAGCAGTCGGTGAGCGATGCCGTGTATGCCCTCTCCCCCTTCTCCTGGGTAACGCCGCTCAAAGTCGCGCAGCCGCCGTCGGTGCTTGTGCTGTTATGTGCCCTATCAGCGCTGTTGGCTGTTTTGGGGATCGTCTTGTTTGGGCGCAGGGATGCTGCCATGCAGTAATACAGATTGGGTTGAAGGGGAGATAACTCCGGTACACAACTTTGTTATCTACTTCATGTGTGAGGGCATCGATCCCAACGTTAAGCGGTCAATTCCCAGGTTCTAATACCTTTGTTTTTATAAGTTCAGCGCCGGGCCGTATTCTCTCAGCCAGCGGCGCTTTTTTTTGTAATCCGGCGCCAGCGCGGCCACTAGGCGCCAGAACCCAGCGGAGTGATCCAGCCTAGTCAAGTGGCATAGCTCGTGCACAACCACGTAATCAATCACTTCAACAGGGGCCATGATCAGTTTCCAGTTAAAATTCAAATTGCCTTTGGAGGAGCAGCTGCCCCAGCGGCTCTTTTGCTGCTTGATTTTAACCGCCGCGGGTCTGCGCCCCGTCGCGGCGGCAAACAAACCAACCCGGGCATTGATCAACTCCCGGGCGCGCTCCCTGTACCACTTGATTAATTCATTTTTTACCGCCATGCCGCCGGGGCCGTTTTCAGCATTACCGAGGGCCACATGGATTTCCCGGTTCTTGAGCAGCACCCCTGGAACATCGGTGGTTTTACCGACTATTAATGTATACCGCTCCCCCAGATAGAAAAGCTTTTCGCCGCTGACAAACTCCCTGGGCACCCGGCATCCCGCCTGGTTTTCCAAAAGCCGCAGCCGGTCTTCAATCCACTGTGCCTTTTCCCGCACAAATTTTTTAATATAGCTGGCCTGGCAATGGAAAGGCGCCGTCACCACAGCCCCTCTTTCCGCGTCGACGGTAATTTTTAAACCGGCAATCCTTTTGCTGCGCTCCACGGCATACCGGACCGCACCGGTTTTGTTCTCAATCATTATAAATTTCACCTGAATAGTAGCTCCATTAATTTATTCTATCAGGGTATTTATTTTTCAGTATTGATTTTTGCCCTTATTCTTGAAAATACTTTATCATGCGTGTATCTAATATCCGCTGAATCAGCATCTCTATCCGCTTCATCAAGTTTTAGCCCTATAACCATATCTTCGCTTATGCTTGCCACTCCTCTTGATCCATCCGGAATTTCCGGATAGTTACTAAGCTTTTCCCATTCTTCAAGAGTAAGTTCTTCAGGTTCTGCAAGAAGTACACGCAAGCAATCCAGTGCTTCCTTAAGCCTTTCATTGGGAAGAATATCCACAGCCTTATGCAGTTCTTCACGTGAAGCGGGCATTATTTTACCCCCCTGCAGACACCATAACCATAATGTAATGACTAATTATAACATTTACTTTTGTCTGAACAAAGAGGTGTTTAGCAGCACTCTTTCTCTCTGCGATGTATCATTGTAAAATGAGTATGAACACAATAAAATCTTTTGAAATAATATAGAAACATTAGTACTATGAAAGTAAATATAGTTCTGCTAACGTTGTTTTTAACGTAATGGTGTTACAGCCAGTCTATAACGTCCAGCAATAGACGCTGTTAATTGTCCGTAAATTGCTGGACCAAGTGACCAAAGACCCCCTGAGGGGCCAGGGAGAATCACGACAACTCTCCCTGGATAACCAACTTCACCATATGATCATCAATAATCCGGCGGCCATTTTGCGCCCCGTAAATCATACAATGCGTACAGGCTTTGTTAACAAGCCTGGCCGCACCGCTGGAGAACCGGTAAATCTCATCAATCGCATTATCTGAAAAAATATCGTGCTCGGCGCCGGCGTAAGCCAGGTGCCGATTAATGTATTCACCGACCTGGGACCGGTCCAGGTGCGTCAGCTTACACTGCAGGTCCACCCGCTGGCGGATAGCGGCATACGCCTGCAGTTGCAGTTTCTCCCAGAGCTCACTCTGGCCCACCAGGATCAGAGCCATCGGGCTTTGGGCATCCATTTTGAAGTTTAAGAGGAACCGCACCTCTTCCAGCATCTCTTTATCCAAAAGATGTGCCTCGTCCACGATAACAACGGGCTCTAGATGCTGAATACCGCGCATCAGTTCCACTTCCCGGTGCAACTGACGTTTGGCGTCGCCGCGATAAAACTTGGCTTCGCAGCCTAACTGTTCCAACAGGCCCTTGTAGAAGTGCCGGGGGGTGAGCTTGGAGTCCGCCAGGTACATGACCATGAACATGGCCGGGTCTAGAGAGGCCTTGAACAGACGAATAGTGGTGGTCTTGCCGGTACCGCAATCGCCGGTGACTATGGCAAAAAGTTGCCTTTTAGCGGTGTACTCAAGCCGGCCCAGTGTCTCTTCCAGCATTACCGACTGGTAGAGTTGGTCTGTGGGGATATCCCGGGCAAAGGGTGTATATTTCAGGCCGTAGAAGGGTTCAAACATGGTTGTTGTCCTCCTTGTTCACGGCCCGGAAGGAGATGGCGGGCGCCTGCCGTTCTTTGCGTTGTCTGTTTTTCTCTGCGGCCGCGGCTAAAAGCCGTGATGATTCGGCGGGCCGGAACTGCAGGTGTTCCGGCATCGGCGGGCGTTTACCGGCCTTTTCTCCGATAAGCAACTGTTTTGCCGTCCAGGGCTTATGTCCTTCATATTCAATAGTCAGTTCGGTAATGTCGGCGGGGTCGTAGACGACCTGTACTTTGCAACCGATAAAAGACAGTCCGACTTCGTATTTGCTGCCGGCAAAACTGATACAACCGGCTTTATCCACCTTCCGTTCTTCACAGTGTAGAAAGGCGCCTGCTATGGCCTGGGGGTCCAAGTAGTTTAATGCTTTGTTATCGCCCCGAAAGGCGGCCTGCGGGCTAAAGGACGTTTCCAGTCCGGAGTGCGGCTTGTTCTGGTAGCATTCCTCCAGCCAGACCCCAAACAGTTCGTTTAGTCTGTCCAGTGTTTGTGGTTTATCAAGCTTTACTTCGCTTAAGAATGAATCCACCACTCGGTTAAACCGTTCTACTTTACCGGTGGCCTCCGGCGACCTTGGTTTGGCGAATATCAGCCGTGCGCCAAGTTTGCCGCAGGTGCGGTGCATCCATTTGGTGCGGTACTGGCTGCCGTTGTCGAAGTATACCGCTTCGGGTACGCCGTATTTGTGGATTGCTTTACGAAAACAATCTTCTACTATGACTTGGTCCAGGGTGGGGTAGAATTCGCCGTGCAGTACAAAGCGGGTGGCGTCATCAATAAAGGTGACCAGGTAGACTTGCTTAGGGGCGCCGTCTTTGCCGATGGGCAGGTAGGGACCATACTTGATGTCGGAATGCCAGAGCTGGTTGCGGTGCTTCTTCTGGAAGCGCCGGGCTGCTATGCCGGTATTGGAGTACATCCGCATTTGTCTTGTGCTGTAGCCTTTTTCGGTCAGTTTCTCCTGCAGGGTGCTGCGTTTGATTTGTCCTTTTTGGACCAGTTCCTCCCATTCCATGATCTGAATGATCTGGGCGACGCTGCGGCCGGGTACTTCACGGCGCAGCAGGATGGCCTGGTTTAGGATGTCTGTTGGTATGGCTTCTTCTGTTTGACGGCCTTTGCCTTTTGGTTTTAGTCCTCCAAAGCCGCTGATTCGGTACCGGGCCAGGTACCGGCGCAGGGTACGTTCGGATAGGCCGGTCTGCCGGCAGATGTTTTGCTTGATTTCCCGCAGTTTGGCAACATCAAGCCCGTCCGCCAGCAGCGGGGACAGTAGTTGCATCCGCCAGGAGGCGATCTCTTCGGCTTTCTGTCGGTCTTTCACGCTAAAACCCCCTTGTTTTTAGGTTTTAGCATGAGTTTATAGCTTGTTCATCCGGTCAGGAATGCCAAACGGGTATGCAGCCAACAATTTGTATTTACTACCGGGCGGACAACTCTGGCCAGCCAGCCGGCGGTGTTGCCTACGTGATCCCAAATCTTTGTGAGCGCGGACTGGGAAAGCCGGGACGTTTCTTTCTCAGGTTCTTTGCCGAGCTGGGCAGCAATGGAGGCCAGGCAGCCCAAAAAGTGGTTCTGCATTGCACTAAACCAGTTGCGCCAGCGGCCCAGGGTGGATTCGTCGGCTGAAACGGTTAGGGCGGCGTCTCCGGTTATGACCGCTTCAATGCTTGCCCTGCCGTAACGTTTGTACGGGATGAGAATATCCGGTAGTTCGTGATGTATGCGCTTGCATTGTGTACAGCATAACCGGCGGATGATGAGAATTATTTCGTGTCCAAGTCCGTTTATGTATTTGCGCCGCCGGCTGCCGATAACGTGTAGCGACCCGCCGCAACAGGGGCAGGGAATCTGCTCCGCGCTCTTAACAAAAAACACCTTTTTGGAGGTTTTCAATTAGCTGATATTCTGTTACAATGACCATACGTGGTGGCGCTCCTGGTATTGCTGTTGCTGCAGCATTACACCAAAACAGGGGCGTCTTTCCTTTCTCTATGTTATGGTCATTATATATAGCAACTTCCGGACAGGCAACACCATTAGCTTTCGGGCATTACAAAGCGGCAGGAACAGTAATGGCGCACTGGGTTAAGTATTATGCACTGAATCCCTTCACTGGGCGCAAGCACCTCCAAGGTAGTATTCCTTATGGATCCAGATCTCAAGGACATTGCAAACACGAAAAAACTAAAGAGCTCTGGAAAACCCTAAACTTTCGGGATATATAGAAATTTACATTAATTGATGGAGGACTAATTATGCCTAGTTTATTTTTAAGCCATACAAGTTTTGACAAACCTTTTGTAGAAAAGCTAGCGAAGGATTTACAAAGAATTGGTGTAAATGTTTGGTATGATAAATGGGAGATTAAAGTAGGTGACTCAATTACATGGAAAATTGAAGAGGGAATTCGAGAGAATGAATATCTGGCTATTGTGTTGTCACCAGAAGCTTTAAATTCAGAATGGGTTAAAAGTGAATTAGGGGCTGCTTGGGTCAAGCAGCTGAAAATAAAGAAAATTTTTTTACTCCCGATTCTATATCGAGATTGTGACATTCCACTATTTTTGTCTGACCGAAAATACGCCGATTTTAGATTGGATTATAACCAAGGATTTATTGAATTAGCTTCAGTATTAGGGATTAAGAACACAGAAACACTTTCAGTGGATAACTGGAGAAAGTTTACCAAGTATAGAAATGTAGATTGGGATAAATATAGGAGACAAGAGTTTGAAATATTAGTTACAGTTTTAGTTAACAGAGCATATGAATATAATTGGTCCTCATGGGTAGGTGGTACTGGTAATCCATTTTCGATTACCTTAAGCGCTTTCATAGATGTAAATAGAAAAAAATCGGTTTCTATAAAGCTAATGGGTAGGACATATGCTTATATGGTAAGTTTAAAATATGTAATAAACCCTAATAATTTGAAAGCCGCTGACTTTATTCAATATATTGGTAATTCAATTAATGAATGTGAAGAATTTGCATGGAGAATTATGGAAGATTTCAAGAGAAGCTATGGAAATCCAACAGGCAGGGTGTTTCGTAATACTGAACGGTTTTCAAGAGTTGGTGAAATAGCAGAAGCCGCAATGGAACTTAGGAAAAAATTTGATTGGTACAAAGGAGATAAAGACTAATATGAAAATTTGAGTCGTTAAAGAAGAAAGATCTTTTTATCAATCGCAATTTTTCATGATTAACTTTACGACAGTCAGTATAAAAATCCCTGCCTCTTCATTTCCAGCCTGCGGCAAATAGCTCAATATTTTCCCAAGTAAATGTATACCCCATTAATCTTCCAGCACTTTGTTTAAATCCAATACTCTATAAATTTGATCAATGTCATTTTTGCAGCGAACAATACGCCTTAAGTACCAATAATGTTCACGGCGGCCACCGGACGGGCTTAAATAAAACGGTAAGTCATTCCAATAGACTTCAGCATAGTCAACAATATTGTCAACAAAGTCTTCGATTGCTTCCCTTTTAGTCGGGCCTACGCCATAAACGCTGGTTTCCCGATTATACAAAGAATAGTTTTCGCTTTCCTTAGTGGGTTCATCTATCCATTCAAAAGAAAAAGTCTTGGTTGCACAAAGTTCATCAAGTAATTCCGTTGATACAAGAGAAACAGGTTTGTCGTCCTTCCTTTTGGCATCCGCAAAAATAAATTCTTTTCCTGTAATAGATTCCCGTCTTAACGCGGTTAATTTATTTTTTGCCTCGTGTATAGGAATGCTGGGCATTAGCTTATCTCTCCCATTCAAAATATCCTACCCCCATTATAATAGAATATGGCTATTGTAGCCATATTCTAACAGAAAAATTTTATGCCTATGATTATATCAAACCGCAGGCAGGAAGTTCATGCTTTAGCATTTAATTAGATCAATAATATCAGGACTTGAAAAGAGGGATTGTTTTGCAGGAACTGGTTTACTTGAACGGCCGGATCGGTTCTTTTGAGGACTCGTTTATTTCGATCAACGACCGGGGCTATATTTTCGGGGATGGTATTTACGAAGTACTCAGGGTTTATAACGCCGTGCCCTTTGCTGTTGCCGACCACCTGGAACGCCTGGTGAACAGCGCCGCCGCCATAGAAATGGAGCTTCCCTGGAGCAAGGCGCAGTTGGCCGCGATTACGGAAGATCTGCTGGTCCAAAGCGGTATCCGGGAGGCCATGGTTTACATACAGCTCAGCCGGGGCACCGCCCACAGGAACCACCTGTACGATCCGCAGTTAACCCCGAACCTGCTGATCACGGTCCGAAAGATGCCGGATATTGACCCGTCCGCATATACGAAAGGGCTAAGCATGATCACCCAGCCGGAATTCCGCTGGCAGCTTTGCCATATTAAAAGCATCTCCCTTTTATCCAGCGTGCTGGCCAAGAACAGGGCCGCCAGGGCCGGTGCGGCCGAAGCGGTATTCGTAATGGAGGACGGCACGGTTACGGAATGCTCGGCCAGCAACATTTTTATTTACAGCAGCGGCGCGCTGCTGACCCATCCGGCCAACAACCGGATTTTAAGCGGTATTACCCGCAAACACGTGCTGCAGACTGCCCGGGCCCTGGGTATCGACACCCGCGAAGAACCATTTATAATCACGGACCTGCTGGCGGCCGGGGAAGTATTTTTCACAAATTCAATCTCGGAAGTAGCGCCGGTGATCAAAGTCGACGACCACATTATCGGCTCAGGCACCCCGGGACCGGTGACGCGTCAAATCCACTCCGCCTTTATAACCCTGCGCGATGCAGGCGTGTAAATAGTTGACAGTATTTATTTTAAAAGGTAATCTTTAGATAAATGATTTCAACAGCTGCTTTCTCTTTATAGAGAGGAGTATGAAAATGCAGACTGAAAAAGCTGACGCCGACAGGCTGTATACCTACGCTGATTATCTAAAAATAGACGACGACAACCAGTACGAACTGATCGGGGGGAGATTGATTTTGGTTCCGGCGCCGAGGACGTTCCACCAAGAGTTAGTCGGCAAGATTTACCGGAGAGTTGCGGAATTTATTTATGACAATAACTTAGGCAAAGTATTAATTGCCCCGACGGATGTCCTTTTATCGGAAACAGAAAAGCCTCAGCCGGATATATTATTTGTTTCAACAAAACGTTTGAATATTATTACTGAAATGAACGTCCAGGGCGCCCCGGATTTGGTGGTTGAAGTACTGTCGCCGTCAACGGGCAAAAATGACAGAGTTGAAAAAAGCAGGATGTATTATAAACATGGAGTAAAGGAATATTGGATCGCAGACCCCGAGCATCAAACCATTGAAGTTTTTATTTCCGGCGAGCAAAACTGGAATCTATTCCAGTCCTATGCCAATGAGGATACATTAACGTCCCCCCTGTTAAAGGGCTTGGAAATACAACTGAAGAACATTTTTCAGTAGCTTCATTTTAATTTGACTTCCCCGCATGGCAGCTAAAATTAGATATAAATCAAACAGGGCTGCATTTTAATATAAGATACCTCCCGCAGGTGACCCGCGGGAGGTATTCCTATTCAGCAGCCCGTCTTCAGGCTAGTCTTCAAAGGCTTCGCTTACATTTCTGCCAACAGGGGCCGGCCCCGCCTTTATTCATCCCGCTTTTCTTTGACCAGCGCCTCTTTGAGCAAGTCGCCAAGACTGCTGCCGATGGAACCCTGGTCGCTGTATTGGGCGATCAGTTTTTGGTTGGTTCGGCTGGCCCGCCTGGAGCTGGTAAACCCCAGGTGATTTTCCTTTTCCGGCTGCCGGTGCCCGCAGTTGCGGTCCTGGCAAACCAGCATCTTACCCCGTTTGCCCTTGACCAGCAGCATGTACTTACCGCAGGCCGGACACTTGGTTTTGGAAACATTGTCCGCTTTATAGACCGCAGTGTCCGCCGCCACACTGCGCACCAGCCGGATGGTGTTGGCACGGATATCGTTAATAAACCTGGTTTTGCTTTCCTTGCCCCGGGCGATGTCGGCCAGGCTTTGCTCCCAACTGGCGGTAAGCGCCGGGCTTCTTAATTCGGGAGCGACCAGGTTGACCAGCTGAATGCCTTTGGAGGTGGGCGCCAGTTCTTTGCCGTTGCGTTCGATATAGCTTGTGTATAGCAGCTTTTCAATGATCTCCGCCCTGGTGGCGGGTGTACCCAGACCGCTGCCGTTAATCGGGGAAGCGTCCTTTGTTAATTTACCCGGATTTTCCATGGCCGAAAGCAGGGTGGCCTCGTTATAACGGGCCGGTGGTTTGGTTTTGGCCTTATTGGCTTTGATGTTTTTCACCGGCCGCTCCGCGCCTTTTTGCAAGCTGGTCAGGGTTTGTTCCGGCGCGGCGTCTTCTTGCTCCTCCTCCTGCTCAGCCCGGTTTGAGGCCACTGTCCGCCAGCCCTGGTCCTGGATGACTCTGCCCCGGGAATAAAACTTTTCCCCGTTTACAGTGGTGACCAGGGTTAGCTGCTCATAACGGTAAGGCGGGTAAAGTACGGCTAAAAAACGCCGGACAATCAAATCATGCAGTTTTTTTTCTTCCGCGTCAAGGGCGGCCAGGTTCACCGGCTGTTCCGTGGGAATAATGGCGTGGTGATCGGTGACCTTGCTGTCGTCCACGAAGCGCCTGGTGATTGCCAATGGTTTCTGCAGCAGTCCTTTGGCCGGTCCTGCGTAGGGTCCCACGGCGACGCTTTTTAATCTGGCCGGCAGGGTGGGCACAATATCCGAGGAAATATACCGAGCATCCGTGCGGGGATAGGAAACCAGCTTGTGCCGCTCATAAAGGTCCTGTAAAATACCCAGAGTTTGCTGGGCTGTAAAACCAAAGCGCCGGTTGGCGTCCCGCTGCAGTTCGGTCAGGTCGTAAGCCTGGGGGGCGGGCTCGCTTTTGGGTTCCCGGCGCAGTTCGGTAATTGTGCCGGCGCCTCCCTTTAATTTGGCGAGCAGTTCTTCCGCCCTGGCGTAATCGAAGATCCGGTTGCCTTCCTTGCTCCGCCAGTCGCCGAAATAATCGCCGAAATCCGCCCGGATCGTCCAATAATCCACCGGTACGAAATTTTTAATTTCCTCTTCCCGCCGCACAATCATGGCCAGGGTGGGGGTTTGTACCCGGCCGGCGGTAAGCTGGGCGTTGAATTTACAGGTTAACGCCCGGGTTACGTTCAGTCCAATCAGCCAGTCGGCCTCAGCCCGGCATACCGCCGCGTCGTACAAACTGTCATATTCCGCGCCGGGCTTCAGTTTGGCAAAGCCCTCCCGGATGGCCGCGTCTGTCTGGGAGGAAATCCACAGCCGTTTGAAAGGTTTTTTCCAGTTGCCCAGCTTCATGATCCAGCGGGCCACCAGTTCACCCTCCCGCCCGGCGTCGGTGGCAATAATCAATTCCCCGAGGTCCGGACGCCTCATCAGGTTGCGCACCGCCTGGAACTGGTGGGCAGTCTGGCGGATTACCTTCAGCTTCATTTGCTCCGGCAGCATGGGCAGGTCTTCCAGGCGCCACTGCTTGTATTTCTGATCGTAGTCCTCGGGCTCGGCCAGGGTGACCAAATGCCCCAGGGCCCAGGTGATCACGTACCTGGGCCCTTCCAGGCAGCCTTTGCCTTTTTGGCCGCAACCCAGCACCCGGGCGATTTCCCGGGCCACGCTTGGTTTTTCGGCCAGTACAAGTGATTTCATACGCATCCCCTTTATTTTTTAAGGATTTTGTATTGCAATTATAATATAAATCACCGTTTTTTGGCAGCTTTCTGCCTGTAACCATCTCTTGCACAGTTGAATAATTTTTAAAAGGCGTAATTGGCCCCTTTCCCACGCCAGCAGCCATGGGAGGTGAAAGCCGGCATCCGCCGTCTTGGGTCGGATGCATTATACAGGGAAGGGAGCTGGTTTTTTGTCCGAATGTAATATCAACGGGTGGCGGGAAATTATCGCTTTCCCCATGGGTGAACGGGCAGCCAAGCCCAGGCACCGGGGTTTAACCATGGTCATGGATAAGGGGATGGGCGCCGGGGAAACCCGTGATTTGCTTCAATTAAACCACCCGTATATCGACTTCATCAAGCTGGCCTTCGGCACGTCGATGCTTTACACGGACGGCTTACTGGAGGAAAAAATCCATTTGGCGTGTTCATACAACATCGCCATTTATCCCGGCGGAACGTTTTTCGAAATAGCGCTATGGCAGGATAAACTGACCGAGTATCTTGACAAATGCAAATCCCTTGGATTCACAGCCATTGAGATCAGCGACGGCACTATTAACATATGCAGAGAGGTGAGAGCACGGGCCATATCGATGGCTGCGGACAGGGGTTTCATCGTCCTTACGGAAGTGGGCAAAAAAAACACCGGCCCTGGGATTCCGGCCATATCCCTTGCCGAACAGGCCGGAGAGGACCTGGAAACGGGCGCGTACAAGGTGATCCTGGAGGGCAGGGAGTGCGGACTTAACGTCGGCCTGTATGACGCCAGGGGAAAGATAGACGCCGGTGACATGCAGGTGCTCTTGGAGCATATCGGCGACCCGGCCCGGATTATCTGGGAAGCGCCGCTAAAACCCCAGCAGCAGGATTTAATTGCCCGGTTTGGGCCCGACGTCAACCTGGGCAATATCCCGCCCCAGGAAACGCTCGCCCTGGAAGCAATGCGGCTGGGGCTCCGGGCCGACACGCTGCAGCTTAAAACCGCCGGTACGACGGTCTGTGATTAAGGTCAAACCGATTAAGTAATAGAACTGGCAGTAATGGCATATATTTACAAAAGGTCGAACAAGCATCCACGCTAAAACTTTTAAGCGAGGTTCCCGGGAATGAACGGAGTTGCCCTGCTGGTGGCATTACTGTTGATCGGAATAGTGTCCCGTTCCAATCTCATTGCCATTGCCGCCTGCGTGCTGCTGATTGTTAAATTTGCCAATCTCAATTTCGTGTTTCCCCTACTGGAGAAAAGAGGCCTGGAAGTCGGCCTGCTGTTTCTGCTGCTGGCCATTTTAGTGCCTGTGGCCACGGGCCGGATTTCGGAAAAAGATTTCCTTTCCACCTTCACCTCTTTTTCCGGGGTCCTGGCCATCGCCGGCGGCGCGTTGGCCACCCACCTCAACGGCGAAGGGCTAAAGCTGCTGCAAATCGACCCGGAAATAATATTCGGGCTTTTGGTGGGCTCAGTGATCGGAATTGTCTTTTTCGGCGGCATCCCGGTGGGGCCGCTAATGGCGGCCGGGTTGACAGCCCTGTTCCTGGAAGTGTCGAATCTATTCAAATAAGCATCAGTCACCAAGATGTGAAAAATTCATTCCGACCTTTTCAGTCAGAATTATTTGCAGTTCTTCCGGCAACGGAGCCCTGAATTCCAGGTATTCCCCGGTCCGGGGATGAATAAAGCCCAGCCGGTAGGCATGCAGAAACTGGCCCCTTAGCCCAAGTATATCGCGCGCAGGACCGTAGCGCGTGTCGCCCGCCAACGGGTGACCAATGTATGACATATGCACCCTGATCTGGTGCGTGCGCCCGGTTTCAAGGCGCAGATCCAGCAGGGTAAAGTTGTTCTTCCGGTCCAGCACCCGGTAGCGGGTAACCGCCCTTTTACCGTTGCGGAAATTAACCGCCATCCTCTGTCTGTCCGAAGGATTGCGGCCGATGGGCGCGTCAACCGCACTGCGGTTGTGCGGCACCAATCCATGGGCCAGGGCCACATATCCCCTGGTCACCGTATGCTTTCTTAATTGTTCGGCCAGTCCCTCGTGAGTCAGATCATTCTTGGCGGCCATCAATAGCCCCGAGGTCTCCTTATCAATCCGGTGTACGATGCCGGGTCTCAAAATCCCGTTGATACCCGAAAGATCCCGGCAGTGGTAAAGGAGCGCGTTAACCAGGGTACCCGTGTAATTACCCTCCGCCGGATGTACCACCATGCCCCTGGGTTTATTCACCACAATCAGGTCCTGATCTTCATAATACACGTCCAGCGGAATGGGTTCCGGCAGTAACTCAAGCTCTGCTGGAGGCGGCACCGTTACAGCCACCCGGTCCCCGTCACGCAAACGGTGGTTGGACTTTACCTCCGCCCCGTTTACCGTCACCAGTCCCTGACCGACAAGCTTCTGCACGTAGGTTCTGCTTAAACCAGGCTCCATTTCCGATACGAACATATCCAGCCGCATGCCGGTTTCACCGCCGGTTACAATGTACTCCTCACTCACCGGCGCCTTGATCCACCTTCCGCGGTTCTTTCCTGTCCGCCGCCCACACATCCAGTATCAATATCACAGCTCCAACCACTATGGCGGAGTCGGCCAGGTTAAACACCGGCCAAACCCTGAAATCCAGAAAATCAATCACCCGTCCCAACCGAACCCGGTCAATCAGGTTGCCCATGGCGCCGCCCGCCACCATACCCAGGGCAACATAAGTCCAAACTCTCTCCCGGGGCAGATACCGGTAGCCAACCAGAACTCCGGTAATCACAAGCACTGACACAATAATAAAAAAGTTGGTCTGGTTGGGCAACAATCCGAAAGCTGCGCCGGGATTCAATACATAGGTGATATAAAACACCGGCGGAAAAACAGCCAGTGATTCACCGAGGTCCATGCCGGAAGCAATCAAATACTTGGAAAACTGGTCTACAATAAGCGTCACTGCGATTATCGCCGCCAACCGCAAATTACATACCCCCATACGCATTCTCCATGATATAATACCACAAGTTAAACAACGGTGGTAACACTTGAACATTCCATAAGCCGTCAGGAGGATAACCTTTTGCTCTACTGGATACCTGCCCTGGCATGGATGGGCCTGATTTATTTCCTGTCCGGCCGCACCGGCAATGAACTGCATTCATTATTTCCGTTTATTGACAATTTTAACCCGGGCCATATGATCGCTTATTTCGTACTGGCCCTGCTTTATTATGCCGCCCTTGTCAAAACAGCTCACCGCCGTCCTTACCTGAAAGCATTCATGCTTTGCTTTTTATACGGTATCAGCGACGAAATACACCAGTCTTTTGTTCCCACCAGGTATCCCGATGTTTTCGACCTGGGCATGGACATTACCGGCACGATTTTAGCCCTGGGAATTATTTTTATCCTGAAAAAATTGATGCTGAAAAAAACAACTAAGAAAATTTATAAAACTTGGTTGTGATTTAATGTCGGATATTTACATTCAGGAGCAGGACATTTGTTTATAATTAACGAAAATAATAAAGTATCGAAAATAACAAGTAAGAAAGAATCAAAAGCGGTCATAGCCCCATGAAACTTTGGGATGGGAGTGGTAACATTGGAACAAAACAAATTCAGCCCGCCGGACACTGGCATTACTCCGTCCGCCGGCAACAGGTTCGACCTGCGTCAGGTTGAGAACATCCTTTACGAGCACTCCGGCGTGGACGAGGTGGCGGTTTTATGTATTGCCGACGATGCGAGCGAAAATAAAAACATAGTCGCTTTCATTGTTCCCCGGGAACCCGGCATGACTGAAGAGGGAGTTTTTGATTACCTCAAGCAAAGCGGTTTATTGCAAGCCGATGAACTGCCGGGTGAAGTCAGGTTCGTACCGCGCATCCCCAAATCCCCCAGCGGCAAGGTACTTAAAATGAAACTGCTGGAAGGTCGCGCATAGGATCCTGGTTAAGCTTTCGGCTCTTATCTTTTAAATATTACAAACAGCAACCTGCGTTTATATAACGCAGGTTTATTGTTAAGCCGTACTATGTCAATAGTTTAGGATAAATATTGCCTACGATTCCTACAAAAACCAGCCTTTCGGCTAGTTTACGCATTAAAAAACAGATGCATTATATATTAACGGACGGGAAAAATAATAAGAATAATAATTGAAAATGGAGTGAACTTGATGGAATATAACCAGGATATGCCTGACCAAATGGATCAAAGTTTCCGCCATAGCAATACCGACCGGGACTTGCTGGAAAAGGGAGCTATATTGCAGCGCGATGGTACCTATGCCATAGCTCCGCACCTGCCCGGCGGTATTATCACCGATCCGGAGGTATTAATCCGGCTGGCTGAAATAGCCAAAAAATATAACTGCGCAGCTTTAAAAGTCACTTCGTCCCAGCGTATTGCATTAGTCGGCCTTAAAAAAGACGATCTGGACGCCGCCTGGGCCGACCTGAACATGAAACCCGGGGCCGCCATTGGATTATGCGTCCGGAGCGTTAAATTTTGCCCCGGCACAACCTTCTGCAGACGCGGCCAACAGGATTCCGTGGGGCTGGGCAGTGAAATAGATCATAAATACCATGGCATGACCACACCTTCAAAGTTTAAAATCGGGATCAGCGGATGCCCCAACCAGTGTATGGATTCAATGATGATTGATTTCGGTGCGGTGGGCACGCCCAAAGGCTTTAATGTTTTTGTCGGCGGCAACGGCGGGTTAAAACCCCGCCTGGGTCAGGCGCTGGCTGAACACCAAACTCCGGATCAGGTACTGGAACTGCTTGATCGCGTAATTAATTTTTACCGCGAACAGGCTGGGGATAACGAACGTCTGGGCCGGTTTATCGAAAGGATTGGCTTTGATAATTTCAAAACGGCGATGCTGCCGGAAAAAAGAGTACGCCACTAGGTTTTTCAATTATTATGGATACGGTCTGTGAACTATGCAACGGCATGAGGACGTTGTCCCCGCAGTGCGTATGCGGCGGGGACATGCAGGACAGCGGACCGGCCCATGATTATTCCGGGCCGTACAGCCCGTACTATAACACTGATTTTGAAGCTTCTTATTGCCATCACCTGTTTACCTGCCCCCATTGCGGCAGGGACCGGGTGATCAGCATCCCGCTGCTCAAGAAGTGAACCGGCGTTATTATTAATCAGGGCGCCGGTTTTTGAGCCACCACCAGAGCATATCCCGGCCTGGCTTTTTGCACCGTTTTTTGAATCTCCCCGCAGTCAGCCGTTCCATCGGTTACACAACCCCAGAACGCGGACATGGAGCCATGGGTCAGAATCAGCCTGGCGGACAGTTCAGCCAGGAGCCTGGAATAGTCTTCCCATAAAACAACTTTAAAACCATTGCCGCTGATGATTTGGAGCAGTTCCCGTTCGGACATGGCCCCGGCCAGGCAGCCGGACAGGGGTAATCCATGCAGTTCTTCCGCCCCGGCCGGGTTACGGGCATAGACATCGGCTACCACCAGCCATCCGCCATCCTTCAATACCCGGTAACATTCCGCCAGAGCCTGAACGGGGTTTTTCATTACGGTAAGGGTGCATTCCGCAAAAACTCCGTCCATTTCCCCGTCCCCGAAGGGCAGGTTTTCACCGGCCCCTTCCAAAAGCGGCAGGCCCGGGCACCTCCGGCGTCCCTGTTCCAGCAGCACAGCGGAAGGGTCCACCCCGACGGCATCCAGTTGATAATCACGCTGCAAATGCTCCACCGTCGCGCCTACGCCGCATCCCACGTCCAGCACCCTGGCCCCGGCGGCAAATGAGCAAAAAGCCAGCGCCCGGTCGGTAATGATAAATCCGCCCGGCCTGATGGCATCTCCGGTCACATCCCGGATGGAAGCGCTTTCGTACATCGGTATCGTCTTAATGGATTGCATTGTGCTCACTCCCAGATGCTTTTACTCTATTTATCTTCCAGCGTTTTTTCCACTTCCAGCATTTTACCCAGGGCCAGTTCCTCTGTAATTAAAACCAGGCCGCATTTTTTGCACTTAAGCAGTTCAACGGGAAAATTGCTGCCCATATAGGATACGTTAACCTTGCCCGGTTCCATCGGCAGGTTGCATTTAAGACATTCATACCGGATAGACGGCGCCTCTTGCATTTAATTATTACCCTCCACTTTCATGCGGTGCGAGTATACATTATGGATCACAAACCCGCCTTCGCCCGGGGTGTACTCAACCCAGTAAGTAACGCTGACCGGAGCGTGACAGGCTAAAATATGGCTGTTACCGCGGTTTAACATTTTACTGCCCGTTCTCTCGGCATATTCGATTACTTTTTGCACGTCTTCCTTGAGGATCAGGCGCTCTTCCATGATCTCCGACACTTGCCCGGAAAGCACCAGTTTGATTGCTTCATGCGGTTTTTCTTCCACCGTCGGTTTATCCCCCCACACTTCTTTAAGCATCTTGCTTTTCAGCCGGGCTCTGTTTTCACGTCTTTGTGAATAACCCGGTCCGCGTGCCGCGGGCAAATCCGCGTCCGCCACGCCGTAAATTAACTCCAGCAGGTGGTATGTCTTTTTACCGCCGGCGGCATAATTATCCCGGCACATGGCGCAGTAAGCCACATAATCGGCGGGGCTCTGGTCAATCCGCCGCCTGATTACTTTACGCGCCAGTTCCCGGTTGGCAAAGGACATCAAACCGCCGTACCCGCAGCATTCCGTTATCTCGCGGCCGGCGGGCAGTTCCTCAGTCTTGATGCCCAGTTTTTGCAGTATATTTCTGACGCTCTGGTGGATCTGTTTTTCATGCCTGGTGGAACAGGAATCCTGGACCGCCACCAGAGCAGGGTTTCGGGGCGCGGCACCCTCCGGCAGTCCCATCCGGTCGTATACTTCCCAGAGGGATACAATTTCCGCCCCGGGCAGGTACTGCTTAAACATTTGGTAGCATGTTGAACAGGCCGAAATCACCTTGGGCCGGCCCATTTCCAGCCACTGGTCTTTAATTTCCCGCATCCCGGCCTGAAACAATTCGGCCCGCCCGGACCATTCCGCCGGAGCGCCGCAGCAGCGCAGCATCAGGCCGACCCCTCCGGAAACCCGCTCGGTCAGGTAGGTATAAGCCCGGGCCGTAAGATCGGGATTGGAGGCGCTTAGCTGGCAGCCCGGGAAAAAAACATGGTTGCTGGAATCATATCCCGGCTGGTGGCGGGTTAACGCAAACATCCCGCTATTGCTGAAATGCATGTCCCGGATGGGAAAATCATGGGCGGAGGGAGGCATTTTGCCTTTTTTAAACATTTCGTTCCGGGCTTCCCGGCACAGGTCCGCCATGTTGAAGCCCTCCGGACAGATTTCCCCGCACTGGCCGCACAGGCTGCAGGAATTAATCAGGGTATTGGCTTCGCGCAGGCCCATGATCATTTTCAGGTTGTGGTTAATCTGGCGGACATATCTTTTGGGATAAGCCTTGAAATGGTCCAGGTAGACACAGGCCTTCACACACTCCAGGCACTGGCACATCAGGCAGCGTTCGGCTTCGGCGGCGGCCTCCTCCATAGTATAACCCCGCCCGGGATCGGCTGGCGCCACGGCGGAGGCGGGTTCTATCCCCTCCGTACTGGTGAAAAGCCTGGTCCGGTACGGACCCTCGTTTTCCCGGCCGGCGGTCAGTGAAACACCCTGCAGGTACCGGTCAATGGATATGGCGGCCCGCCGGCCGCCGGACAGGGAACCGACGGGAGAATACCCCTCGTCGCCCAGCATGCCGCCCCCGGCAAAGACTCCGTCCAAGCCGGTGGCCCGGATAACCGGGTCGACGGAAACCCGTCCCGGTTGATCAAACATCAGTCCGTCAATAGCCCCGGCAGTCTTGCCCAAACCCAGGTAAACGGCGTCAAATTCACGCTGCAAATCCGCCAGGGAAACCGTTTGGCCCACGGTTGCGTTAAACCGTTTTTCCACGCCGAGGGAATCCAGAATGGCGGTATCCTCCCGGATCACCCGGGGCGGCAGTTGGTCCGCCGGTATTTCCCACAACCGGCCGCCCAAACGGTCCGTGGCTTCGAAAATTACCACGCCATAGCCCTTTGCGGCCAGGTCGGCCGCCGCCCCCAGGCCGCTCAGCCCCCCGCCCGCCACCGCCACCCGCTGCTCTTTTTTGACCGGAATGATCATGCGGACCGGCGGAGCGACACTCGTTTCAACACATACCCGTTCCAAAGCGGCTATGGAGATGGCGTCTCCGGCGTTTCGGCGTTTGCAGACGTCCTGGCAGGGGTGGTCGCAGGCCCGCCCGATGATCCCGGGAAAACGAACGTTTTTCCGGAAAATCTGCAGCGCCTGATCGGGGTTTCCTACTCTCATTGCCGCCATAAAACTCTTTACGTCCACATGGACGGGACAGGCCGTCACACAGGCCGGGGGATGCTCCTGGGTGCATTTTGCTTCAAATTCAACAATCCGCTGTTGGTCCATTGATATTTCATCTCCACAGCGCTTCGGGTTCAAACGGTTTGATCCGCCTGAACCCGAAGGATGCTTTTACAGGTTTAGAAAGCGGGGTCTTTAATGGGCCGTCTAACCACGGGAATTTCCTGCCCCTGCAGGCCGGCCAGCACTTTTTCCGGCAAAGCCGGCAGCTGGGTAACGCGCACGCCGCAGGCGTTGTAAATGGCATTGCCGATGGCGGCATGGGGCGCGGTCAACGGCAGTTCGCCCACGCCTGAAGCGCCGAACGGCCCATGTTTGCGCGGACTATCCAAATAGATCACCTCAATGGCGTCCGGGATGTCCTTGATATATGGGATACCGCAGGCAGCCATGCTGGTGTGCTTTTTCAGGTCCTCGAAATTCTCGCTGAGGGCCAGGCCGATGCCCTGGGCTATACCGCCGTAAACTTGTCCGTCCACAACGGCCTGGTTGGCAATTTTGCCGATATCGGCGGCCAGGGTCATTTTTACCACCCGGACCTTGCCGGTTTTGGTATCCACTTCCACTTCGGCCAGGAAGACGCCGTACATATATGTGGCGAACGGTTTGCCCTGGCCTTTTTCGTCGCACGCGACGCAATCGGCCACGGCTGTGCTCCACTTGCCTTCATATTTGAGGGGCACCCCTTTGGCCACCGCTTCGTCGTAAGTCATGAAAGTGCCGTCGTCTTTTTTCAGGGCGTTCACCAGCTGCTCACAGCCGTTCACCACAGCATTGCCAATGACCAGTTGGGAACGGCTGCCGCCGGCCGGGCCGCCGGCGGGCGCCAGGGCCATGTCGTTCATCACCAGCTTGATTTGATCCGGCTTAATGCCCATCGGGCGCAATGCTTCGTGGGAGGTGGCCAAGAGCCCCATGTCCGCGCCCTGGCCGTGGTCCTGCCAGTTCGTGCTCACCTGTACCCTGCCGTCCGGCAGCAGCTCCGCCCACACGTCGGCGCCATCCACACCGTCCAGGCCGCAGCCGTAAGCGCCGACGGACACGCCGACGCCCCGCTTCTTCTCGGGGGTGGACAGCTTTTTAGCCTCCTCCAGGGCGGCCTGATACTTTGGCCGGATGATATCAATTAATTCTGTCATGGTGTACACTTCGGGCTCCTGGCCGGAGGGGTTGGTGTCACCGGGACGGTAAGCGTTGACGTAACGCAGTTCCAGGGGATCCATGCCCAGTTTCTCGGCCAGGACGTCCATCAAGGTTTCAGTGGCAAAAAAGCTTTGCGGAGAGCCGTAAGCCCGGAAGGCCGAGCCCCAGCCGTGGTTGGTGCAAACGGTGTAGCCGGCGCCCCTGATATTGGGGATGCCGTAACCCGCGCCGATGAACTGGGCGCCCCGTACAGTCAGTAAATCGCCGAACTCCGAGTACGGGCCGTGGTCTATCGCCCAATTGCTCTCCATGGCCATGAGCTTGCCGTCCTTGCCGGCGCCGAGCTTCAGGTCGACAAAGAAAGGCGACCGTTTGCCGGTATAGATAATCTGCTGGTAATAATCGAAGTTTAAGAAAACGGGTTTGCCGGTGGCCAGGCATGCCACGCCCACCAGCGCTTCATTGGTGGGGCTGAATTTATAGCCGAAGGTGCCGCCGATACCCGGGAACTGGGCCAGGAACAAATTCTTGCCCGGTTCCATGCCGATGCCTTCGGCAATCATCGCGGCGTGCAGGTCCAGCCCGATACTCTTGGACATAATGTGCAGGCCGCCGTTTTCGTCAAGGTACGCCGCGGCAACGTCGGGCTCCACGGGCAGGTGGGGCTGGCGGCCCACAAACAAATCCTCCATCTCCACCACGACAGCCGCTTTTTCCATCAGCGGTTTGGTGTCCTCGCCCTTTTCGATTCGCTGCCGGTAATATACGTTGGGGGTGCCGGGATGAATTTCAATGGCGTCGGATTCCATCGCGGCGGGGGCGCTCATATAAGCCGGCAGCACCTCCAGTTCCACCTTGACCTTTTCCACCGCGGCCTGGGCGTGGGCTTCGGTGTCTGCGCAGACAATGGCGACGGCGTCGCCGAACTGAAATACCTTTTCATCGCACAGGATGGGCCTGTCCCAGCTATCCCCCTTGTTGCTGGGGAAGTTCAAGCCGTTAATCCGGTTTTTACCCCGCACGTCCCGGTGAGTGACAACCTTGTAAACGCCGGGCATCTGCTCCGCTTCAGAGGTATCAATGGATAAAATTTTAGCGTGGGAAACCTGGGCCTGGACCAGCTTGAGCTGCAGCGTGCCGGGCGGCATCTTGAGGCCGACGTCGGCGCCGTAGTCTATGGTGCCGGTGACTTTGCCCACCGCCGAGGGACGCGGGTAACCGGTGCCCCAGATCTTGCCGTCAACCGGCATTTGAAAGCTTAAATCATCCACGGTGATTTCACCGCGCATCAGCCGGGCGGCGTCCAGCACGGCGTCCACCAGGGGCTTGTACCCGGTGCAGCGGCACACGTTCTTATGCTTTTGAAACCAGTCGCGCACCTCTTCCCTGGTGGGATTGAGGTTTTCATCCAGCAGGGCTTTGGCGGAGACAATAAAGCCGGGCGAACAAAATCCGCACTGGGCGCCGCCGTGTTTAACCCAGGCCAGTTGCAGGGCATGCAGGTTGGTGGGGGTGCCGATGCCTTCAATGGTGGTGATAATGGCGTCGTCGGGGACTCTTTTCATCTTGGTGGCGCAGGCAAAGATAACCTTGCCGTTCATAATCACCGAGCAGGCGCCGCACTGGGCCTTGCCGCAGCCGCGCTTGGTCCCGGTCAGGTGCAGCTGGCCGCGGATCACGTCCACCAGTGTGGTTTCCGGATCAACAATCAAACTTATGTCGGAGCCGTTGATGTTAACTTTTTTCTTAAGCATCAAATCATCTCCTTAATCCGGTTTAATAATTTACAATTAAATACATCGTTTTTCGATTTCACCCGGACTAATCCCGTTACACGAAGTTTATTAATAGTATGCTCTTACAAACGTATCCCAGGCTCGCCCCCTCTCTAATTTTTTAATAACTCTTGAAAATTTAAACTGTTTAGTGTTATTTTATCATATTTAATTTTGTATACAATTACGTAATGACTTTTCCTCGCGGCAGGATACCGGGAATGTAAAACCCGGCCTTTTCACCTTCCACAGCCTCATGCATAGTATAGAAAAATGAATGAGGTTTGAAAGGAGGCCGGGTAGTTCCGTTATGAATAATAATCCATTCAGTCTGTTTCTAATTTTAATCCTGCTGATATTAAGCACCGATAAACAAGCCGACGTGAAATTGGGATACGTCAGGGGGCTGCTGGAGCAAACTTCCCGATCCCTGAAAACAATGCGAGAAGGCATTGAAGCTATGCACGTCAGTTTCGAGACGGCGAGCGCAATCTTTGCTCGACCGCCGGAAAAAGCCGAAGACACACAAACCCAGTAAATACCGTACCGCCGGTCACGCTTCCAAATGACGACCTCAACGGGTCTGCCAAAGGTTCGGGCCGGTGATTACCCGTGTATCAGCGCCGGCAGGCAGCCGGTACACACCCATATACTCTGGCCGCGGTTGCGACAGGGCAGTACGATAACCTGATCCTCGTTCCTGCCGCAGCGGTGGCAAACCTGGGGTACGTAAGTCCCCGGGTTTTGTTTTACATGTTCCTCCACCGCGTGTTCATCAAAATCCGGCGCTTCGCGGTGTTCCACCGAGAGTGCCCCCTGGGGGCATACACCGATACAAAAACCGGCCCCGTCGCACAGCTTTTCATTTTTCACTTTGGCTTTGCCGTTTTCTATGGTAATGGCTCCTTCTACGCAGGGGCTCACACAAAGGCCGCAGCCGTTGCACTTTTCTTCATCGATGCTGACAATTTGTCTTATAGTCATCATTAACACCTCGTTTTTAGGTTTAAACTTAATTAAACTATAAAACAAAATAAATACTCGTAATGTTAAGTGTTCCGCGCTGCGCGTGTGATATTCGTCACAACCCCAGGCAACAAGACTAAATTAAAAAATAATCCAGCACCCGCGTGACGGCCTCGATTACTTCCAGGGCATCCCGGTCGGTCATGGACGGGAACAGGGGCAGGGTTAAAAACCGGTTATACAGGTCTTCGGCGACTGGACACAGGCTGCCTTCAATGGTACATACATCGGGGTGCCCGATCCAAAGGTAATAAGGGTGCAGAAAAACCGGCAGGAAGTGCACGCCCACTTCGATGTTTTCTGCCCTGATGGCGTGCAATATTTCCGTCCGTCCGGCCTTTAGCTTTTCGGTACGCAGTGTCACAATGTAACGATGCCAGGTGGAGCGTCCCCGGGGATTGGGCTCCGGCAGGTCAAGGGCCGGGTGGCCGGCTAAAGCCCGGTTGTAATAATGCGCTATTTCGGTACGGCGGCCGATAAATTCTTCCACCCGGGCCAGTTGGGAAATGCCCAGGGCCGCCTGCATGTCGGTGAGCCGGTAATTATAGCCCCGGTCCTGCATTTCTTTTCGCCACGGTCCTTCAGGTTTGAGCATTTTTTTGGCCTCGCTAACCATGCCGTTCTCCCGGAAAACAAGCATCCACTCATAAAACTCCCCGGAATTGGTAGTCACGATACCGCCTTCTCCGGTATAACAGTGCTGCGGATCACTGAAACTGAATACGGTTAAGTCGCTTAAAGAACCGATCCTTTTATCTTTATAATAGCCACCCAGGGCGTGGGATGCGTCTTCGATAACGCACAGGTCGTTTTCCCGGGCCAGCTCATACAGTTGGTCCAGTGCACACGGATTGCCGGCGAAATGGACCGGGATTAAAGCCCGGGTACGTCCGGTAATCCGGTATTTTACCTTTACCGGGTCGATATTGTAGGTTGCCGGCTCCACATCCGCAAAGGTGTGAATGCCGTTTTGGTAAAGGATGCAGTTTGCCGTCGCGGGGTGAGTCAGGGGTGTGGTGATGACCTCATCTTCATGGCCCACCGCGGCCGACATCAGGGCGATATGGAGCCCGGCGGCGCCTGACGATACCGCCGCGGCGTATCTGGCGCCGACATATTCAGCCACGGCCGCTTCAAATTCCCTTACCTTATCGCCGCTGCCCAGTTTACCGTCACCAAGGACCCGGGTAACCGCTTGAATGTCATCCGCCGTCATTTCCGCCGCCGCCAGGGGCAGCAGCCGGTTGCGCACCGGCGTTCCCCCGGCTGCTGCCGGTTTATTTTTCATCACACGGGCTGCTTGCGCCCTGTTCCCCCTTTTTTTATTGATTTTTCAAATAATATTTTAAAATTATCCTCTCCGGTCATGATATTAATGCGTCCATCACCGCTGAAAACCGCAAAACCACATCCGGGAGCGACATGATATGGCGTTGAAACTGAAAAAACTTTACACTCCACTGGCGGCCGTTATCGGAGCGCTGATTGTTATAAGTATCTTCGGCCATATGAATTTCTACTTTGAGGCGCTGCAATTCCGTGCCGGTGTACAGTTCCATGAAACCGGCTATACCGAAGTGGAGATACCGCCTCTTGGTACCGTCAGGGCACATACTCACTCCACTCCGGTATTAATTAAGCTGCGCCTGGAGAATATTGACCTGCAGCCGCTGCAGCAATTGCTGGCCGGGCCCGTGGAACGCGAGGAACTGATCAACCAGGGCCGGTTAGCCCTGCGTAGGGCGGCAACGCTGTTTATTCTTAAAATACTGGCTTTGGCCCTGTTGGGCAGTGCCCTGGGCGTTTACCTGACCCGGCCGGCATCCCCCCGTAAATACATTACCGGCCTGACGGCCGGTTTCCTGCTAACCCTGGTGCTTCTTTCGGGCACCTATTTCACTTATAATCAAAATGCCTTCAGTAATCCGCAATATTCCGGCGTACTGCGGGCGGCGCCATGGATGATCAGTATGGCCCAGAAAACCTTTGGCAAGATTGAAACCCTCGGCGACCAGCTCGAGCAGGTAGTCGACGGACTGAACAGATTATATGCCCAGGTGGATGAATTACAGCCCCTGGGCGAAGAGGAAGGCGGCTTTAAAATTCTGCATATTTCCGACCTGCATAATAACCCGGCCGGCATGGATTTCGTGATGCAAATAGCCGACTTGTTCAAGGCGGATATGATCATCGACACCGGTGACATCAGCGATTTTGGCAGCCCGCTGGAAACCCTGCTCATCGACCGCCTGCACCGGTTGAATGTGCCTTACCTGTTCATCGCCGGCAATCACGATTCGCCCGCGATAGTAGACAGGATGAGTACGGTTCCCGGTGTAATTGTAGTCAACGGGATGCTGGAAATGAATAATCTTGTCTTTTACGGGGTACCGGACCCCTCTTCCGCCTTAGATACAGTGGTGCCGCCCGATCTAAGCGACATCCCGCGCCTGACGGCGCAGGTGATTGAGCAAATTACCCAGCTCCCGGCCGAAATGGACATTCTGATGCTGCACAATGATAGAATGGCCCGTTCTCTGGCCGGCGCGGCCCCGGTGATCCTGTTCGGCCATAATCACCAGCTAAAGGTGGAAACCCGGCGTCACAGCGTGCTGGTTAACGCGGGCACATCCGGGGCCGCCGGCCTGCGGGGCCTGCAGGCGGTGCGTATACCGTATTCGGTGGTTTTGCTGCACTTTAAGCCGGAAGGCGAAAAAATGCGGCTGGTGGCGGCGGACTCCATCTCGGTGGTCAAGCCGGACCAGGGTTTCACCCTGGAAAGAAAACGGTTTGACGGGAATACGCCTGAAACAGACGAGAACGGCAATATTTAAACTTAGCCCCGGACGGCATAATCTTTACTTCTACTTTTGGTTTTCGGTCCAGCCGTCAACAATTATTCCGCCGCTGATCATCACGCCGGAATAAAACCGTTCCAACCGCCAGCCATCATCAGTCCGGGTCAGGTATCTGCCATCGTATACTTTACTTACGTCAAACAAAAAATTGATCTGGTGCCCCAAAACAACCAAAACGGTATCCCGTGGATACAGGCGGGCCGCTTCTCCGGCCACCGTTTCGGTGAATTTCCGCACCGCCGCGGCGTCGCGCTTAAAATCAGCCTCCCAGTTATGGTATCTGGGCTCAATATTACCAAAGACATAGAGTACCTGCGGACCTTGACCATTGTACAGGTCAGTCTTACGGACATTGTATTCGATAGCATAACCCGATATGGAACCGGGATTAATCTGTCCATACTTATTATGCAGCAGGGTTATTAAGTCGGAATACTCCGGCGCGCTATCCGTGA
This sequence comes from Bacillota bacterium, assembly GCA_023439185.1. GTDB lineage: Bacteria > Bacillota > Desulfotomaculia > Desulfotomaculales > Desulfallaceae > BRH-c8a. Next base: position 198,215 of record JAEXOR010000011.1, read on the forward strand.
GCGGTTTAATGATCCCGCCGGTCACCAGTTCATCAATTGAAGTATCGGTGAAAAAAGCCCTGTTCAACAATGCCGCCACTTCGGCCCGGGATATACCGGCGCCGGGTTTCAACGTCCCGTCCGGAAAGCCGCTGAGCAAGTTGTTTTGATAAGCCCAGGCCAGGGGCATTCTGGCCGCCGCGTCAATAGCGTCGAAATCGGCAAACCGATCCTTTAAAACACCGGCATCGGCATATTGAGTGCCGGCACCCAACGCCTTTACCAGCGCCACTACCACATCTTCCCTGGCGGCTTGAACACCGGGCAGAAAATACCGTTTGCCGCCCTGTTCAATAGAGCCCGGCAAATAACCGGCCACCGCCGAAACAGCATTCCGGTACCAGGCCTCTTCGGAAACATCGGCAAAATTGCTCCCTGGTGTTCCATTAACGTCCAGTCCGGCAGCCGAGACCAGCATGGCGGAGAACTCGGAACGGGAGACCGGCTGTTGCGGCTTAAAGCTGCCGTCCGGATACCCGTTCAAAACCTTTCTTTCGGCCATGCGCTTAATCGGCTCGTAAGCCCAATGTCCGTCATTAACGTCGCTGAAAATGCCTGTCCCTGATTTGGGCGTTTCCGGAGCAGGCTCATTTCCGGCACTTAAAGCGGGTATGGAACAAAATATTATCACACACGCGAACACAACCGCAATTACATTTTTTAAAAAATTCATCTGGCCCCCCGAAAAACTAAATTCCATCATTAACACCTTTTACTATAGACGACTCATTAAGACAAAATGTTCCAATCCAAAAGGGATATCGTTTAACTTCGGTTTGGTTATGTTTATACTACACCGTTGCAGGTATTTAGCGCTGCAGCCAGAAATAATAACCAGATATAGAAATTTAAAATGCCGTTACGGCGGGTAACCCAAAGGAGGTTTATTTCATGCCTATTGCCGGTAAGATTGAAAAATTTTTATCTGCTTCGTCATGGATTAGAAAAATGTTCGAGGAAGGAGAAAAACTGAAGAGTATTTATGGCGCCGACAAAGTATATGATTTTACCCTTGGCAACCCCAATGTTGAACCTCCCGCAGCGTTTCATAAGGAACTGCTGAAATTGGCTCAAAACCCCCTGCCCGGGATGCACAGATATATGAGCAACGCGGGTTACGTTGAAACCAGGCAGGCGGTGGCCCGGGTGCTGGAGGAAGAATCAGGGCAGCCGGTCACCGCCGACCACGTGATAATGACCTGCGGAGCCGGGGGAGCTTTAAACGTGGTGCTAAAAACACTATTAAACCCCGGTGAAGAGGTAATTATACCGACTCCGTATTTTGTGGAATACCGCTTTTACATCGACAACCATGGCGGCACATTCAAGGAAGTGCCCACCGGTGAAGACTTCCAGCTTGACCCGGAGGCGATAGCGGCGGCCGTAGGGCCCATGACACGCGCGATACTGCTGAATTCGCCCAACAACCCCACCGGGGCGGTGTATCCCGCCGAATCGCTGGCCACCCTGGCCCGGCTGCTGAAAGAAAAGGAACGGGAACTGGGCGCCACCATTTACGTGATATCGGATGAACCCTACGCCAAAATAGTTTATGACGGAGTAACCGTGCCGCATATTTTTAAATATATCAAGAATTCCATTATCGTGACTTCCCACAGCAAGGATCTGGCTCTGCCCGGAGAACGGATCGGTTACATAGCCGTCAATCCGGCCATTCGTGATATGTCGCTTTTAATGGAAGGGATGATTTTCTGCAACCGTACCCTGGGCTTTGTCAACGCGCCGGCCCTGGCCCAGCGCCTGGTGGCGCCGCTGCAGCGGGAAAGTGTAAATATCGGGGAATACATGGAAAAGCGTGACGTGCTTTACAACCACCTGACAGCGCTTGGTTTTCAGTTGGTCAAACCAATGGGGGCGTTTTATTTATTCCCCCGCTGCCCCATCGAAGATGATGTGGAATTCGTGCGGCAGGCCCAGAAATATAACCTGCTGCTTGTTCCGGGCAGCGGTTTCGGCGGACCGGGTTACGTCAGGCTTATCTATTGCATCGATATGCAGGTGATCCGCAATTCACTGCCTGCCTTCGAAGCGCTGGCCAAAGATTTCAACATGCAGCCGGCATAGCGCCTCCGGGGGATTCGTGGCCGGCTTTGATGCCTGGTGTTAAAAGTTAAAAGCTGCAAAAAACGCAACTTTTAACTTTTTAACACCAGGCATCTTACGGTTATTATTTGCAGTCAAATAGAAAACCCCAGTTTGTATACCGGGGTCGCTTCGTGTCTGTTCAGTCCTCGTCTTCCGTTAACAGGAGCAACTTCTCGTGCAGGTGCATGTTCAGTTGCTGCATCACTTTTTCCAGCATTTCGGCGTCCTTGAGGGTAAAGCCGTTTTCCCACCGTTCCAAAAGGTATTTGGTAAACTCCAGGTAACCGCTAAGCATGGCCAGGGTGTAGAGATCCTTAAAACGGTTATTCTCTTCCGGACGGCAGACACGCCCGGTGTTGGCGTCGTTCTTATGCGTCAGCTTAAAACTCGATAAGGTACTGTTGGTTCTGGACCAGGTTAGCACACCTTCGTGCAGGGCTATTTCTTCCCCGCAAACATCGCAAATGAAAATAGACATTTTATCGCCTCCCGGGCTGTAAACATGCAAAGACATTTAACATCTGCTTATGTTATAATATATCATAATCCAGACAAGTCAACTAGAATAAATAGTAAATGGTATTCGAAAAGGAGCACCTCGCGCGAACTTTTCGAACTTCCTCAGTAAAAGTAAAGAGGTCGCAGATGACATACTGGTATATTGAAGACGCGGGCGGCGGCTGCAGAGCTTTTTCCGAAGTTCTGGTGCTGGTCAGTGAAAACCCGGTGCGCATTCACCGCAGAACTTTACCGCTAACCTGGGAAAGCAGCATAACCGTTGAAGAAATGGTATTTAAAAAGGTCATGGAAATGCTCAATGAAGCGGGAGTTACCAAAGAAGATTATCTGTACGTGTGTTCCAGCAATCTGTTTTACCACTTGCATAAATGGCTCACCGATAACGGCTACCGCTGGGAAACGGCTAAAATGGACGGCCTGGCCCACGAGGTGGCCGAAAGATATTTTCAAGAGCAAATAGTACAAGCGGGATTTCCCGCGCAGATCCGGTTGGAGGAACGTAATTACCGGGAGTTCTACGGTTTTGTGGATGCCTGGATTAAAGAGGACTTATCCCGCAGCCGGTTCATCAAGGATATGCGGGTACGCTGCAAACCCGCTCAGTTTAAGTATATCCTCAGGGCTAATACCGGACATGTCAGGAAATGTTCACGCTGCCGGGGGAAAATCCAGCCCTTTACACCAATGGTACAATATAGATACAGGGAGCAAGGCAAGAAAAAAAGCCGGTACTACCACCCGGGCTGCACACCGGTCAAACCGCACAAGAATAAGCTGGAGCCGGTGGAACTGACCTGGCGGAATAAAAATATCACCGGAGTTATGCTTGCCAATAAGGAAATCAAGCCTTGCCTGATATGCAAACGTGAAATCGCCGCCGGTGAAAAGGCTGTTCACGCCTTTTGTGATCAGGAGTTCATATTCGGCCACCGGGATTGTTTCTCGCCGCCCCCAAGCAGAGAACACTAAATCGAGCAGATTAATTTAGGGGTGAAATCAATATAATCGGCACTGACCAGGTGGAAATCTATACCCCAGGCCCGGTCGGGAAGCCGGTAACGGCACGCTTTGGCGTGCAGGTGCCCGTACACCACTGTTTTAACGTCATAGCTTTCAAAAAGCTGAATAAACTGCGAATATTCGTGTTTTTCATTGGTGGGCATATAATGCATCAACACTACTTTCCGGCCCACACCGGCGGCGCGCAGTGAGTTTTCCATTCTGATCAGTTCCCGGCGGTAAATCTTTTCGTCTTCAGCTTTAAAAAGGGAACTGTTGGGACACACCCATCCTCTGCTGCCGCAAAACTTCATGCCGCCGGCCTCCACATAATCATTTTGAATAAACCTTATATTGGACGCGGCCATAGACCTGACCCGGGAAACACTCTGCCACCAGTAGTCGTGGTTACCCTGCACGCAGATGAGCAAACCCGTTAACAGGCTTAAAAAGCCCAAATCGTGCCGGGCCTCATCCAACCGCATGGCCCAGGATATATCGCCGGGGACCAGCACCACGTCGCCCCGGGCCACCTCACGGTTCCAGTTCCCGTATATTTTACGGGCATGTTGCCGCCAGGCAGGATCCATTTCTTCCATTGGTTTGTGTTGGAAATTGTTTTCCCAATCCGCCAAATCAACCGCCTGTTTGAAAGACAGGTGCAAATCGCCGATGGCATAGATATTCAACACTCTTCCTCCTGCAAGAAAAGCGCGCTCATTCAGTTCCCTCAGCGCGCGCTTTTCAGCACTTTAATCCTTACTGCCGGACATACATATGTCCGGTATAATTTCCAAAGTGTAACAGCGCCGGCCTTTTATCACTACCGGGAGGTGTCAAACCGTTGAACCAGTATAAGCTTGTTACCGTGGTTGAGACCAAAGAACACGTTTATATACGTATTTTTGTCAATGATATTTTAATTAACCCGGAGGGTTTGATTCGCCTTAAACATGCGGAATTGGACCAGCTGTTCCGGGACTTGTTCAAAGGCTCCAGGGGCAACTGTATCCGCTTGCGCTGTGCGCACTCCAAATAGGATTACCTTATTAGCTTCTACCGGCAGGCAAGTTATTCCTGCCGCAAAATAACACACCGCCCGCCGGGCGACAAAACGGTGCCCGGACAGGCGGTAATTTCGGTATGCCACAGGTGGAATGTTTGTTTTGCCGCACTTACTATTTGCCCTCGGCAAAGAAAAAGGGCATGGTGCCGAATACCAGCAAGATCAGGATCAGGAACAGAATAAAGCTCCCGTCAAAGTAAGTACCACCCATTTACAATTCCTCCTTCTTTTTGTTCTTTGTTTTTCTAATAAAATATTCACCGGCCTAAAAAGTGTTACCGGTCACGCGGTTTAACCAATATCCCGCTGATATACGCGATATAACTTAATTACTTTGCCGCCGAACATCGGCATGATAATTTTCCTTTTTACCACACTATTGCTTTCGGCAACCTGCGAGGCTTCGCCCCTGGTGTAACCCAGTCTCCTGCATTTTTCATAGAACATTTTTAATCCAAACCAGTGGATACCCCTGTGTTGGAATTTCGGCACCACACCCGCCACAGCCAGCCTGAGCACCCCGTCATTCCCGTCCGGGCCGGGCCTTTTTATTGGTATGGACAGAAACATACCGGCTGGTTCTCCATCCATTTCAACCACCATAAACAGTTCCGTCGGAACGCTGCCGGCAAGGCCGGACAGGAAACCGCCGGCCTCTTCCATGGTCATGGGAATGAAGCCCCATATTTTGGCCATGCACTGATTATAAACTTCCATAATCATCCGGGCTTCCCGGCTCAGCGCCCGGTAGTCAACCGGCCGGATTACCAGGCCGGGGGGCGCTTCGGCGGCCTGCAGGATACCCGGCAGCTTTTCGGGCAGGCGCCATTCAAAGCATTCCAGATCATGCAGTTTTTTTTGCCCCGTTTCAGATATCAAGTCTTTATAGTAGGGTGGATTATAGGGTATTTCCTCCTGCGGCTCATACTGGAACCCTTCTATCAAGAGGCCAACCTGTTGGTTGGTATTTAAAGTGGCCGGCCCAATCATCATGGTCTTGCCCTGTTCCTTCAACCACCCGGCAGCCGCGTCAAGCAAAAGTTCGGCCACCCGCACCCGGTCCACGCACTCGAAAGCTCCCCAAAACCCCTCGCCGGAACGGGGGTTAAGCAGGTCATACGAGGCGGTAATTCGACCCACCGGCCGGTCGCCTTCCAGAGCCACAAAACTGGCAAACCTTACATGCTGCAGGGTGGGATTGAGCAAGGGTGTAAAACGCACCCAGTTGACGCCGGCGGTGGCCGGCGGTATCCCGCCTGCCGGGTAAACCGTCCGGGGCACTTGCATAAAAGCCTGCATGGCGGCGGGGTTGTTGACCTTTGTGACTGTATATTGCATTTTCAGACCTCCGTAACCGTTAATGGTTTATACTATGCGGCCGGCTGGTCCGAGGCAAGTACATCCGTGATGTTCCTACAAAAAAAGCCGGGTAGTGGCACCTTCCGCTCACCGACCCGGCCTTATACTTGTACGAATTCAGTGGAAAGCTTAAGTTGCGCGACGGCGCAACTTAAGTTATCTTTACATTTGCCGCTGCTGCCCATCATAATGTGTTATAAGCTGTGAAAGGGTGATGACCGAGATGATTTTCAGCGAGAGGTTAAAAAGCGAGCGAACGCTAAGGGGCTGGACTCAGGAAGAGCTGGCGGAGAAACTTTTTGTCAGCCGCCAGTCCGTCTCCAAATGGGAAAACGCTCAGAATTATCCGAGCATTGACATCATCATTCAAGTAAGCGATCTATTCGGCATCACCATTGATGAATTATTGAGGAGCGATGAGGAGTTGAAAAGGAAAGTGATCAAGGACAGTAAGCAATTGGCTTATCCTGGATTGAAATCCGCATTTGATGCTTTATTTTTACTGGGCATCGCTCTTTTGGTGATTAAGATCGGGGCTGTGATGCTCAACAAATTTACTGCTTTGGACGTTACTTTGTATGGCGGGCCGTTTATTTGGAATTTTGGCTCTTTGATTTTATTGATCGCTGCGGGGATTGGCTCAAATATCGTTAAGGAAAAATACAAGGAGAATTAAGAATTCCACTTGCCTTGAGGAGATAAAAAAGTTGCCGTTTGATGCTTCATCAACTCCGTGGTAATCCGTCCTGGCCGGCCGCCGCCTGCTTTTTTACCGTCCAGGCCGGTGACGGGCATAACGCCCATTAACGAGTTTGTCACAAAGCACTCGTCAGCCGATAGTATGTCTCCGGTGGCGAAATTCTCTTCCCGGCACCGGTAACCCGCCGCCGGCGCCAGCTTAAGGAGTAGCTGCCGCACCGTGCCTGGCAGCAGACCCGCCTCCGGCGGCGGGGTGAGCAGTTCACCTTGACGGACTATGAAAACGTTGCTTACCGTGCCTTCGGTCACGTTACCCAGGGAATTAAGAAAGATTCCCTCGTCGTAACCAAGTCGCAACGCTTCGCGGCGGCCCAGGATGTTTTCCATATAATTGGCGGTTTTGTGGCAGACCAGGGGAGACTTTTCATTGCGCGGCCAACCAAGGGTCAGCAGTGAAAAACCCTTTGTGTAACGCCCGGGAGGATAAGGCACTCCCTCCTGGATGGAGAAGAGTGTCAATCCCGGTTCGCCTTCAGCAGGCCCCGCCGTAACGGTAAGCCGTAAAACCCCATCCGCCGCGCCGGCCTGTTTCACCGCAGCCATGCTGTTTGCGGCCAGCAGATCCACGTCCGCGACCAAGGTAATGTCCAGCGCCAAGGCAGAGTTTGCCAGCCTTTGCAGGTGCCGCCGCAGCATAATAATCCGGTCCTGTTTCACCAGCATGGTTTCAAAGAGAGATAAACCGTACAACAGCCCCCGGTCCCGGGGGTGTAACGTTAACTGCGCGGCTGGTTTTAATTCTCCATCCCGAAGGCAATAATGTTGCAATTAGATTACCTCCCAGATTTAAAAACCGGGGCTGTTATTTTCCAGGCCCAGGGCCCTGACCAGCGCCCGGGCCTTGTCCAGCGTTTCCACGTATTCCATGTGCGGGTCCGAATCGGCGGTAATACCGCCGCCCGCCTGTAAATAAAAGTTCCCCCCGGCGGCCAGGATGGTGCGGATGACAATATTCAGATCGGCCCGGCCGTCAAAGCCGATATATCCGATGGAACCGGTATATATGCCCCGGCGCACCGGCTCCATTTCCTCGATAATTTCCATGGCCCTGATTTTGGGCGCCCCGGTGATGGAGCCGCCGGGAAAAGAAGCAGCCAGCAAGTCCGTAATGTCTTTATCCGGGCGCAGCACGCCTTCCACGGTGGAAACCAGGTGAAAAACCGTGGCGTACTCTTCCAGGCGGTACAGTTCCGGCACTTTAACCGAACCCACCTCGCACACCCGGCCCAGGTCGTTGCGCTCTAAATCCACAATCATCATCAATTCCGCCCGGTCTTTTTCGCTGTCCAGCAATTCTTGCCGCAAAAGGGCATCTTCCTCCGTAGTGCGGCCCCGGGGTCTGGTTCCCTTAATGGGGCGGGTTTCCACCCTGTTCCCGTCCAGTTTAAGAAACCGTTCCGGTGACGCGCAGATCACTTCCAGATCGCCGCAGGAAAGAAACGCGGCAAAGGGCGCGGGGTTGATTTCCCTCAACCTGGTGTATAACGTCCAGGCGTCAATAATTTGCGGCGTACTGAACCGCTGGGAAAGGTTCACCTGAAATATGTCGCCGGCGTAGATGTATTCCACGGCCCGCCGGACCACTTCGCGATAGGCATCCGGGGTGAAGTTGGCCACCAGCCCGCCCGGCCTGCCTGCTCCGACTGCAAGGGGCGTCTCGCCTGCGATGGATGGACTGGCAGACAGCAGTTCTATCATCTGCTCGAGCCTGTCCCGCGCCCTGGCGGCGGCCGCGTCGCCGCGCCCGGGCAGGCCGGTGGATACAACCGTGGTTTCCCCGGACCGCATATCAACTGCCACGATAACATCATAAAAGCCCAGGCACAGGTCTGGTGTTGCCAGGTCGTCCACAGCCAGAGCAGGTATTTCTTCCAAGCCGCGTCCCAGATCGTAGCCGAAATAACCGGCCGCCCCGCCGTTAAAGGGAAAGGGACTCGGCGCAACGGGCAATTTATAACGGGCCAGCAGTTTGCCCAGTTCAGCCAGGGGGTTTCCGTGATAAACAGTGGATTTTTCCCCTTCAATCACCGTAATACGCCGTCCCTTGGCCTTTAAAACCAGAAAAGGGTCGGCTCCCACAAATGAGTGATGCCCCAAGCCCTGCACAAGCATGCCCGTATCCAGCAGAAACGGGTACGGCAGCGCCTTCAGTCGCTCAAAGATCGCCGGCGCTCCGCCTTCTATAACGGGAACATTGTGGTATAGCGGCTGCTTAAACGACATTGCGCATGTCCTCCCTGATGGAACCCAGATAATTGGCCAGCAGTTTTTTGCCCCCGGTGGTTAATATGGACTCGGGATGAAACTGCACCCCTTCCACCTGAAGTTGCCGGTGCCGCACCCCCATGATTACCCCGTCTTCGGTGGCGGCCGTTATTTCCAGGCAGTCCGGGATGCTCTCCCGTTCGATGACCAGGGAATGATAGCGCGCCGCGGGCATGGGATTGGGCAGCCCGGCAAAAATGCCCCGGCCGTTGTGGAACACCCCGGACGTCTTGCCGTGCATGGGCCGGCCGGCGCGCACCACCCGGCCGCCCAGGGCCTGTCCAATGGCCTGGTGACCCAGGCAAACGCCGAAGATGGGTATTTTACCGGCCAACTGCCTGATTAAGTCCAGCGATATGCCCGCCTCGTCCGGCGTGCACGGTCCAGGCGAAAGGACTATGCATTCCGGAGCCATTTCTTCCGCCTCCGGCGCCGTAATTCGGTTGTTGCGGTAAACCCGCACATCTTTGCCCTGTTCTGACAGGTACTGGTACAAATTGTACACGAAAGAATCGTAGTTGTCGATTAACAGGATCATCACTGCGCTCCTTTCCTGACCATAAAAAAAACCAGCACAAAAATGCTGGTTCTCACCCCGTAGGTCTCCGAGTCGTCTCAAAAAATCTCTCCGCTCCGCTCTCTTTATTACCTGCTCAGCTTTTAATTGTTAAGTAGTATGTTACATGATGCAAACCAGGCTGTCAACTTAAAGAGGAAGTCGAAACACTCGCTTAAAATAAACCCCGCTGTTTTTCACCTCGTTGGTTTTCGGCGGGCGCGCGGGAACCGGCAGCCTGCCCGCGGGCGGTGGCAACCAGGGTCACGGTCAGTACCAGCACCAGGGTAATTACTATTGTGCCGCCGGGGGGCAGGTTCAGGTAAAATGACGACACCAGTCCGGTAATGATCGCCAGTTCGCCGATCAGCACCGAGCAAAAAAGGGTGCCGGCAAAACTCCGGGCTATTTGCATGGCTGCGGCAACGGGCAGGATCATCAGCGATGAAACCAGCAGGATGCCCACGATACGCATAGCCACCGCGATGGTCAGCGCAGTTATAACGATGAAAACCACATTGATCACCTTTACCGGCAGCCCCGAGGCCCGGGCCGCCTCTTCGTCAAAGGTGATATTAAACATTTCCTTGGTAAAAATCAGCATCAGCAGCAGTACCGGAACGCCAATCAATGACATTATCACCACGTCCCGGCCGGTGATGAGCACGATACTGCCGAACAAATAACTCATCAGTCCGCTGCCCACCCCGTTGCCCAGGCCGATAATGATGGCCGCCGCCGCCACCCCGGCGGATAGGATGATGGCAATGGACAATTCGGCGTAGTGCCGGTATTTTTCCCGCAGCACTTCAATTAAAAGAGCGCCGCCCACGGCAAAGGCCGACGCCGACAGGATGGGCTGCACACCGGCTAAAAGGCCGGCCGCCACCCCTGATAAACAGACGTGCGACAGGGCGTCGGAAATCATGGACATCCTGCGCAGGGTGACAAAAAGCCCCACCAGCGGGCATACAATACCGATCATCAACCCCGCCGCCAGAGCCCGGAGCATAAAATCATACTGTAATATTTCCATGTTCTACCCTCCGACAGGGCTGTCGGCGCAGCCCAACCCAAGTTTTTCACCCCGGACGGGCAGACATCCGGGCCAGCCCGCCTCCCGGGGATACTTGCTGCTGTTGCATGAACAGATGGTCCGGTCCAGGCACACCCATTTGCTGGTCAATCCCGCCAGCCAGCCCGGTTCGTGGGAAACCACCAAAATGGTGATGCCGTCGTCCCGCAAATCGCCGATCAGCCGGCTTAAATCTTTGATGCCGTCTTTATCCACTCCGTTGGTTGGTTCGTCCATCACCAATAGACGCGGGCGCAGCGCCAGGGCGCGGGCAATCATCACCCGCTGCTGCTGCCCGCCGGATAACTCCCCCACCGGAACATTTTTGTAAGCCAGCATGCCCACCCGCTCCAGGGCTTCCTCGGCGCAACTCCGGTCCTGGCGGTTAAAAAACCGGAAAATACCCCGCAGCGCGGTCCGGCCCGAGAGCACTACTTCATATACGGTGGCCGGATAGCTGCGGTTGAAGTGAGACGCCCGCTGGCCGACAAAGCCGATTTGACGCCGTTCTTTAAATGACCGCACGGGCAATCCGAACAGTTTTAACTCCCCGGACTGCGGACGCACCAGCCCCACGATCAAATGCAGCAGGGTGGTTTTACCGGCGCCGTTGGGACCGGTGATACCCACGATTTCACCTGCCGCAACCTGCAGTGAAATACTGTCCAATACCGGATGGCAGCCGTAAGTAAACCGGATGTTGTTCATTTCAACGACCATTTCAGCCAACAAATCAGTTAAGCCTCCTTTTTCCGGCAGGCCCAGCAATAACCGTAGATTTCAAAACTGTGTCTTTGCACGTCGAATTTTTTATCCCGGATGGAGCGAGCATCCATGTAATCCAACGGGCAGAAATCCACCTCTTCCGAGCTGCCGCAGCCCAAACAGACCAGGTGGTGCTTATGCCCGTCATGTTCCACCAGTTTATACCTGGCCCGGCCGTCCCCGAAATCGGCCCGGGCCAGCACATTCAGATGCGCCAGCACTCCTACGTTGCGGTAAACCGTATCCGGGCTCAGGTTGGGGTACCGGCGGGAAATCCGGGTATGGATCTCTTCCACGGTCAAATGTTTATGCTCACCCATCAGCACGCTGATGATTTCCTGTCTCTGGGGGGTTATCTTATAGCCGTTTTCCCTCAGTTTGGTAATTACGTCCTGGACGTTCAAAAAAATTCCCCCTGTCCCAAACACAAAAAAGAATCATTCCTGTTTAGTAATAAGATATCTTTTTTGCGGAGAAAAATCAATGGCTATAACGAAACAATTTTACTCCAATCCCTCTGCCAGGCACATGGCTTTGGCGGTTACCCCCCCCACCCGTTCCAGATCCTCCACCAGCGCTCCGGCTTCATCGCTGTGGGCTTCCATGGTCAAAGTGATAATACCCCTACTTTTGGAGGGATCGGGAATCCCCGAACGGCTGATCACCTGGGAGCCGTACCTGGTGATCACCTGCTGCACCTCGGGAGCGCGGCAGGCCCGCTCTTCCACCAGGATCCCTACAATACAAATGTCTTTGGGCATAATTATTCCTCCAACAGTATTTTTTGCCTTTAGTTTTGACCTCCGTTCCGTTGTTTATACCGGCCGGCATGACGAAGATCCAAATTACACCTTGGTAACAGCAGCCAAGTTAATGTATAATTTGAATCAGTCCATTGATCATCGGAGGTTATATTTTGAGCGAACTGCATCCGGTGCTGCAAAGCGCGGCCGTGACGGGCAACGGCCGCATGCTGGCCTGCCTATCCCCCCAGGGCCTGTTGACCAAGCTTTTTTGGCCGCATATCGACTACGGTCAGCACATGGGCAAATTTCATGCCGGTCTGGCGCCGCGCGGCAACAACGGCAATACCCAAACCCGGTGGCTGCATCACGACGGCTGGCAAACCGGACAGCACTACCTTCCTTCCGGCAATGTAATCCATACCGTTTACCGGGACGACCACCGCCTGTTCGACATGGAACACTGGTCTTTTGTGCTGCCTGACGCCGACGTATTAATCAACAGGTATCTGATTAAAAACATCGGCATGGATGCTTTTGATCCCGTTTTCATGCTGTATTTCACCTTCCAGCCTAATGAATCGGACCAGTACGATTCCATGTACATTGATTTTGACACCTTTTCCGCGGTGCAATACCGCCGGGATATCTACCTGGCGGTTGGCGCGCTGGAGGATATGAAACCATACGGTTACCACTGCGGGCGGGTTGACACCCCCTCCGACCCCATGGAATGCGCAAACTATGGACAACTCTGGGGCAACCCAATTAACCTGGGACGCAGCGCCGGAAGCCTGGGCTGGGAAACCGGGCCTGTCAACCCCGGCGGGTCCGCGTTTGTGACCACCTATATCGCGGCCGGAAACAGCGGGGAAAATGTACTGAAAACAGTACAAACCTTGAAAAGTAAAACTGCTGAAGAATTGATGGAGAAAACGCAAAAGCACTGGCGGGGCTGGGTGGAAAAAGGCTCCCGGCCCGATTCCGGACCGGATGAGGATACGCGCCTGGCAGAATTCTACCAGCGTTCATTGATTACCATCAGGCTGCTGCAGGACGACAGCGGCGCCTTTATTGCCGCGCCCGAGTTTGACCCCCGTTACCGGGCCAGCGGCGGGTACGGTTACTGCTGGCTGCGGGACGCGCTGTACTCCGCCATGGCGCTGGACGAGGCGGGCTGCCGGGAAGAAGCGGAAAAATTCTACCTGTTTGCGGCGTCGGTCCAAACCCCCCAGGGAGATTGGCAGCAGCGCTATTTTACGGACGGGTCCTGGGCACCCACCTGGGGCAAACAAATTGATCAAACCGGCAGCATTTTGTGGGGGTTTCTGCACCACCACCGCCTGGATACAAAAGCGGGTTTCGTCTCCCGGGTATGGCCAGTGGTCCAAAAGGCCGCGAATTACCTGACGGCCAACCTGGCAGGCAACGACCTGCCGCTGCCCAGCATAGATCCATGGGAAGAACGGTTGTCCCAGGGAACGTATTCCGCCGCCGCGGTTTACGCCGGATTGCGGGCGGCCGCCGCTATGGCCCGGGAAATGGGGGCGCGGGAACTGGCCGGGCAGTGGAACGAAACCGCCGAAAACATGCGCCGGGCCATCGTAAGCCTGCAGTGGAGCCCCACATTAAACCGTTTTTACCGGGGCATCGGCAAACGCATCGACGAGTGCGAGTATAATTATCTGCGCGAGCAAGGTTTAAAGGCCTGGACAGAAAACGACCCCTCGAGTATGTACATTACATTTTGGAATGAAGCCGACAGCAATATCGACAGTTCCGCGCTGGCCCTGGGTTTTCCGTTTAACGTACTGCCGCCCGGGGACGAAAAACTGGTTACCGCCGCCGGCGTCATCGAGTCCACCCTGTGGAACCACCGGGTAGGGGGATTGCATCGCTACGAAGGCGACACCTACGCCGGGGGCAACCCCTGGATCATCAGCACCCTCTGGCTGGCGCTGCACCATTTCCGGGAGGGAAACCTCGGGCGCGCCGGGGAATTGCTTTCCTGGTGTTTAAACCACGCCAACCACAACCTACTGCTTCCAGAGCAGGTGCACAAAGAAAACGGCGGGCCGGCCTGGGTGGTGCCCCTGAAGTGGTCTCACGCCATGTACGTGCTCACCTACCTGGCCCTGCGCGGCCAGGCCTCGTGGCTGGTTCTTGAATAATTTTCACTAGGTGCTAAGTCCCCCGTTAACACCGATAAACTGACCGGTAACACTGTTCGCTCCATCGGATAAAAAATACATAATGGCATCAACAACCTCAACAATTTCCACTCTTCTTCCAATAGGAATCAATGTTACCGGTATCCTTTTCTCTTCCTGATTAGTGCCGGCTTCTCCGGTACTCCCTGGAGCAACCATGTTGACGGTAATACCGTTTTTGATTTCCTCCAAAGCCAAGGTCTTGGTAAATACAGTAAGAGCCGCTTTATGGATCCCAAAAGGTCCGAGTCCCGGGACACCCTTGAAGTAATCATTGGACGAAGCCCCTATGTTAACAATTCGGCCAAACTGCTGCGCCCTCATTATTGGCAAAACCAGTTTGGATAAATACACCGGGGCATTAAGAATAATATCTTGAGCAAGTCTCCATTCCTCATAACTAACATCATACATAGGTTTTAATATATCGACTCCCACGTTATTCACCAAATAATCAATCCTGCCGAATTTTTGATAAACACGTTTCACAAATCCATCCAGTCTTTCGAAGTGTTTTATGTCGAGATTCTCAATGTAGTAATTAATTCCAAAATCTAAAGCATCCTGCTCAAACCTCTCGGCAGATCTTTTATCTTTATGATAGGTAGTTGCAACATTAATCCCATTACGGGCAAGTCTTTTAAATAAACCATTTCCAATACCTCTGGTCGCCCCCGTTATTACGGCTATGCGTTCCATTTTTTGTCCTCCATGGCTTCTTAAAAAAACAATTGTTAATAACATTGACTTTAAATAAAAAGAAGCAAGAGCAAATCCTCTTGCTTCCCTCTTTCCGGCCTCTATGCCTGAACCAACTTTTTGATCCAGTTAATCTCTTTTTTATTTTGCCAGTTTTCTTGGGCCAATAATTCAACATCGGCTACGAAATGATCGAGCTTGTCGTTAACTTCGGCAATATCAGCTTTTAACTCGGCCTTCATTTCAGCCATTTCGGCCCTCAGCTCGGCTTTCGTTTCGGCCAAATCAATTTTAATTCCAGCTATATCTGCCTTCATTCCAGCTACTTCCGTTTTAATTCCAGCTATATCCGCCTTCATTCCAGCCATTTCCGTTTTAATTCCGGATATCTCAGCATTCATTCCGCCTATCTTAGCATTCATTCCACCTATCTCAGCCTTCATTTCGGTCTGGCCTTCAATAACCTTGCCCACCATCGTTATCAGTTGGGTAACCATTTTTTCAACACTATCAGACATCCTGCATCCCCCCTGTTGGTAAATTATATCAAAAAGGAGTTGGCATGAAAACTGCGATTATAATTGCCGACGGAGAATATTTCCCGGCATGCTAATTATTTTTAGCCTTTTGCAGAATCTCCTGCAATGTTTGTTCAGCCAATTGATTAAAATGGCTTTTCGCATCGACCGCTCCCTCGCTTTCCAAGCGCTTGTTGAGCAGGTAGCTGTAAATTGCCTGGTGCAGCGCCTTTACGGCCAGCAGGGAACAGTGCTTTTTCCCTTCCGGCAACCCGCCCAGGTATTCAATCACGTCATCATCGGTTAATTCCAGTGCAAAATCCACATTTTTCCCTTTGGTTATCTCAGTTACCACGCTGGAAGTCGCTATGGCGCCGACACATCCGTAAACCCTGAATTTGATGTCCTCAATGATGTTGTTTGCAATACGCACCGTAATTTCACATATATCACCGCAGCCCGGCTCGCCGATTTTGCCATACCCGTTCCCGTCCTTAACAACTCCTACATTACGGGGGTATTCAAAATGTTCCATGGTCAGCTCGTTATACTCCAAAACGCTCATCACAACACCCCATTAAGTTTTATTAAAGTATTATAGGGTTTATTATAAACGTATGTCAATTATTTCTGCAACATTTTGTTATAATAACAGTAATGGGGTTTTGACAAACCAAAACACAACCGGTGAAATACATGCGGATGTTTACATCAAAAATATGGTAAAAATAAAGGAGAAGTCATGGCAAAAGTAGCGAGCGATACCGTATCAGTAACTAATTATTCAAAGCAATCATTTTTACAATACGTAAAAGATGGCAATGCCTCGTTGGTGCAATTGTCTTTAGAGGCCGGCATGGACCCGGATATTAAAGATGAATATGACGCTACGGCCCTGATGCTGGCAGCCAGAAACGGTCATGACCGGGTGGTCAAAGTTTTGTTGGATAAAGGAGCAGATGTAAATACTCAAAGTGATGACCTGGTAACGGCCTTGATGGTGGCCGCTTATGCCGGACGTGTCGATATGGTGGAAATGCTTTTGGCTGCCGGCGCCGATCGCAACATGCGCAGCAGCAGCGGTCTGACAGCCATAAAACTTGCCCGGGCGGGGAACCATTCCGCCGTTGTACGTCTGCTCGAACAGGCGGAAGTATAACTTATTTTGTCCTAACCCTTAATGTTATCAAGATATACCTTGCCCTCGCCGCCGTCCACGGTGATCAACTGGTTATCCTTGATTATTTTCATCACGCCCGGGATGTTCGCCACCGCCGGAATACCGTACTCCCGGGCCACAATGGAGCCGTGGGACAAAGACCCGCCCGCACCCATAACAATGGCGGAAGCCCTTAAGAACAGAGGCGTCCAGGCGGGGTCGGTGGACGGGGCCACCAGCACATCTCCGGCCCGCAGTTTTTCCCCTTCGCCGGTAAGCAACGGACCGGGGTGTCCAAAGGGAGGCGTAACAGCCTTTAATGACGGCCAGGATATGATTCAGGCCCCGGACATTTAAAAACGATTCATGAATCCCGGCAAAGGCTGTTCCGGCGGCATCCTCGGCCGTGGCCGAAGACCGCACGGCCAGGGGTTTTTCAAATATATCGGCGCTCTTCAAACCGGAAAACAATGCTGTCTGGACACGCGAAGAAATGCGGCCGGTCTTGATCTTTTCCCTAACCAAGCCAAGCTTTTCCTCAATCTCCCGCTCTCCGATATTATTAATGGTTATACTTCGAGCGAGGTCCCCGACAGCTTTCACGCAGGTTGTTTTCTTCAATAAAATCCCGGTACGCTCCGGCCGCAAGCACACCTCCGGCAGGAACCATAAATCCATACCGGTCAAGCCTGCCCAGATTCCATCCCTTCCCTCCGGCCACCTCCGCCCCGGCTTGAAAAGCATCGGGCCAGCCGCAAAAAATCACCTGGCTGCTCTCTTTCATGGGCATCCTCCCCCGGCAACAAATTTAACGTCCCCCTACCGTTATAAGCGGCTTATGCTCTCCCTGCTTTCCGCCCCTTTTAGAAAAAGATCCACATTCATGTCAATGCTTTCATCTATCGAAAATAATTCCGCATTAGTTACCCAGACGACGGCCGTAATAATGTGCGCTACTTCCAATTGACCGGCCAGGACCTGACTCGGCACATCCCGCCTGATCTCTCCCATTTCCTTGCCCAGCTCCAAAATAGGTTCCAGAACGTTTTTAAAACCGCTGCTCAGGCCCGGATCCCGGTCCTTAAAGTTGTCGACCAGCCTTTGTAGCCGGTAGGTTAAATATTTTTCATAAATATCGTTGTTCAACTCAATATGCATCCACTCCAGTGATTTGCGCAGCGCCAAGGTTAAGCGCGACCTGGTGTCGGGCAGCTGCCGCACCAGGCTGAGCACTCCGGGTCCCTGCTCACTGATCATCCTTTGCACATGCTCGCAAATAATAGCTTCCTTGGCCGGAAAATGATTATAGATGGTGCCCAGGGCAACGTCCGCCTTTTCCGCGATTTGCTCCACCGTGGTCTGATCAAAGCCCTGCTCTTTAAATAAATCAATGGCCGCGGCGATAATTTTTTTCCTGGTTGCCTCCTTTCTTCTCTCGATACGGTTTGTTTTGCCTGGTTCCATTTTTCACCTTCTATAATGGTTTTAATGTTATAATCATTATAATATTATATTTATTACAGTTTGTACGTGATATGCTCCATGTCAATGGAGATGAAAAATAGGAAGCAAGAGGAATAGCCCCTTGCTTCACTTGCTTCTTACACCTGAATTGACTTTAGAATACTCATTAGTTATCGGTTTGAAGGAAGCATGAGAACTGTCTCCTTGCTTCCCCGTCTAGGACCACATTTGCCGCAGCCGGGTGATAATATCCCCGGCACCGGCCATTATTTCTTCGATTACAACTTGCACAGGCTTAACCTCGTCAATCAGACCTATGCACTGCCCCAGGGGCAGGGCGCCTCCTTCAATGTCACCGTCATACAGAGCCCGCCGCCCCACCTGACCGCTGATCACCGTAAGCAATTCCTCCAGGCCGGCGCCTCGCTCTTCCATTTCCAATACCGCGGATGCGGCAGCATTTTTCATCACCCTGGCGGCATTGCCAATGGACCTTTGGATGATTACGGTATCTGTTTCCCGGGCCTTGACTATCCATTCCTTAAAATTGGGGTGGGCCAGGGATTCAGTGGTGGCTACAAATCTGGTGCCCATCACTACGGCTTCGGCTCCCAGCGCCAGGGCAGCAACCAAACCGCGGGCATCGGCTATACCGCCGCCGGCTATGATCGGTATGGACAATCTACCGGCGGCCCCGGGCGTCAGAATCATGGTGGTTACATCGTCCATGCCGGGGTGGCCGCCGCATTCAAAACCAACAATAGTCACGGCGTCCGCTCCCACCCGCTGGGCCTTTTCGGCAAAGCGCACAGCCGGCACTTTGTGGATCAGCTTTATACCCGCCTGTTTAAGATGAGGAACAAATTGTTCCGGGCTGCGCCCCGAGGTTTCCACCACGGGCACCCGTTCCTCAATAATAGCTTCAAAATAGGCCGGGGTTTTGTCCTGGGGGCCCACATCGGGCAGCATAGAAACATTAACCCCAAAGGGTTTGTCCGTCAATTCCCTAGTTTTGCGAATTTCCGCCACCAGGTCCTGCTTGGTGGGCTGGGTGGCTGCAGTTATGATGCCCAAACAACCGGCATTGGACACCGCAGCGGCCAGTTCCGCCCTGGACAGCCACTGCATGCCGCCCTGGATAATAGGATATTTGATGCCCAACAGTTCGGTTATTCTAGTTTTCATTTTTTCCCACTTCCGTCAAAGAGTCCGTGGCACAGATTGGTCGGTAATTCCGGCCAGGCGTTTTTTAGCGCGGCAACCTGATCCTCAACAAACAGTATTGTGTTTTGCGCATCGGCTCAAGCCACTGGAAGAGAACTGCCTATCCACACCCGATGGGATTGTAGCTATGATATCATTTATTCTAAAATATCTTTTAATTTTATTTCCAGGCCCTGCAGCAAAGGAGATGTTAAAATATCATCATCATCATAAGATTGAAATAGATTCCAGTTCTTCTCGCCGGGGATAAAAACTTCAACGGTTTTATGGTCGGGATCCACTATCCAGTATTCTTTTACTCCATGCTTGTAATACATTTTACTTTTTTCAACGCGATCAAATTTACCCGTTGATGGCGACAGTATTTCAACTACCAAATCGGGGGCGCCCTGGATATTATTTTCAGCAATAATGTTCAGGCGTTCTTTGGAAATAAAAAAAATGTCCGGCTGGGGCTTTTCCGTTTCCGACAGAAGAACATCCATTGGAGCAGCCATAACCCGGCCCAATTTATTTTTTTGCACATAATCCCACAGCGTAGTTGCCAACCCGATACTAATTATTTGATGTATTGCTTTTGGCGACGGAACCAAAATTAATTCACCCCCGATCAACTCATATTGGTTGTCGTCATCAATTTTCAAATAATCTTCATAAGTGTATAGCCTGCCGCTGTCGGCTTTTTCAACCTGCATTTTCAAACACCTCCCATTAAACAAGACCATCTGAAGAAAAACCGTCTAACTAAATAAAGACTACCTTTTCAAATAAATACTGTCAAGCGCTCCCCGGTTAACCGGAGGTCCTTTGTGCGCAGCAGCGTATTTAATAAACAGCGCAAAGCCATTAAAAATTGGGCAGGTGGGGGATGTTGTCCATAATCTCGCGCATGGTAAAGGAGATGCAGGTTAACTTCCCGGATTGAACCGGCTCGTTTTCCCGGTAGACTTCCAGCAGCTCATATCGCCGGTTATCCAGCACATATTGTTCCAGCAGCTCATTATTAATATCCACAATCCAGTATTCCGGAATCAAATATTTGGCATAGGCATATAGCTTTTGCCGCCGGTCGCGTTTAGCCGAGAAGGGCGACAGTACCTCAACCACCAGATCGGGCGGCCCTTCAATGCCCCGTTTGGTGATTATGGACAGCCTGTCGCGGTGGATCATGGCTATGTCCGGCTGGCGCACTTCCGTTTCCGAAAGAATCAGATCAATGGAAGCGGCAAACACAACATAATCCCGTGCGCAATTCTGCATGATGAGATGTATGATCTGCTGCAATACAAGCTGGTGCAGCGCGTTCGGGCCGGGCGTCATGGCTTCCAGGCGCCCGTCGTTTATTTCGTAACGTACTCCGTCATCAGGCAGGTTTGCGTAATCTTCATAGGTCACAGGTTGTTCTCCGGCAAAGCAATCCGGTTTGGCAGGCTTTTCTTTCCCCATAACCCTCCCCCTTCCCAGATTTTTTACCAATTATACCAAACTGTTTCCACCCTTTCCATTCCCACAGTGCTCAAAAACATAAGCATACTAAATTAATATATTTTTATTTATTTAATATATTTATTGGCATTATAAATCATATTTATTGTATCATATATGTGTGAATGCATTATCAGAATGGAGTAAAACCAATGAAGGATAATAATAATCAGAACATTGCCGCTTTAATCCTGGCCGCCGGTTTTTCGTCCCGCATGGACACGTTTAAACCGCTGCTGCCACTGGGTCCGGTCACGGTTGTTGAACGGGTGGCGGCAGTCTTCCGCTTCGCGGGAGTTCCGGATATAAAGGTAGTGGTCGGTCACCGGGCGCCGGATATAAGCACGGTCTTACAACCACTGCCGGTTGAAATTGTGAAAAACAACAATTATACCGATGGTATGTTTTCATCCGTAATCGCGGGCACAAAGGCGCTCACGCCGGAGGTGGAAGCATTTTTTGTGCAGCCGGTGGATATCCCGCTGGTTGCCCCGCTGACGATAAATAAGATGCTCAAAGCCCACCGGAACCGCAGGGCAAGTGTATTCTATCCCTGTTTTGACGGCCGGCGCGGCCACCCGCCCCTGATTGCCGCCGCCAACATTAAGCGGATCCTCTCCTGGAACGGGGACGGCGGATTAAAGGGTTTATTGCGGCAATGGGAACACGAGGCAACAAATGTGGAGGTTGACGACCCGGGGGTTTTAATGGACATGGATACTCCCGAAGACTACCGCAGGATCAAGGAAAAATGCGGCAGAAGCGGTATTCCCACCCCCGGGGAGTGTCTGTTCATGCACCAAAACGCCGGGATTGAAGATCAGGTGACCAGTCATTGCCAGGCGGTGGCCGCGGTAGCCGGCAATATAGCCCGGGCTTTAAATCAAGCCGGTTACCGGCTGAACATCGAATTAACCCTGGCGGCGGGCCTGCTGCATGATATTGCCAAGGAGAAACCCAACCACGCCCGGGCGGGGGCGCAGTACCTGCGGGAACTGGGCTATCCGCTGGTGGCCGATATTGTCGAGTGCCATATGGATGGAACACCTCCGGCCGAAGACAATATCACGGAAGCCGATATTGTTTTTCTGGCGGATAAACTGGTGCATAAGGATCAGGTTATCACCCTTGAACAAAGGTTCCAGCTCGCCCGGGAGCGGTTCGCGTCCCGTCCCGATATCGCCCGGAGCATTGAAAAAAGACATCGCCGGGCCCAGGCAATAAAAAGAAAGGTTGAACAGATTATTGCTTTCCCATTGGAAAGCATTATTTAATACGGTTTACACCAGGAACGGAGGTGAAACAGACATGGGCGCAAAACTCAGGTTCCCAACGTGGTTTACGGGCTTGCTGATTAACTGGTGAGCATATATCGCTGATGATTTGGCTGGAGTTTCCAGGCCACAATGCGGGAACCACACCGGTTCCGAATTTGTGATGAAGGTGGAAAAATGGAAAAAGAACAAATTATGGAACAGCTATCCAAAATTCGCGCAACCAGCAGTTACGGAGACGTCATGGTTGTCGGCGGGGGGATCAGCGGGATTCAGGCCGCGCTCGATCTGGGCACCGCCGGTTTCAAGGTTTACCTGGTGGATCAGGCGCCGACCATCGGCGGCCATATGGCTCAACTGGACAAGACCTTCCCTACCAACGACTGCTCCATGTGTATTGAATCGCCCAAATTCGTTGAATGCAACAGGCATCCCAACATAGAGATTATGACCTACGCGGAAGTTGAACGGGTGGAGGGCAAAGCCGGTGATTTCAAGGTCACCCTGAAAAAAAAGCCCAGGTATATAGATGAAAACAAATGCACGGGCTGTACCGTATGTGTTGAATACTGCCCGGTGGTATACCCCGATCAGTTCAACCAGGAGATCTCGGATAACAAAGCCATTCATATTTATTTCGCCCAGGCCATTCCCCTCAAGCCATATATTGATGAAAGCTGTCTCTATCTCAAGGAGAATAAATGCCAGATTTGCAGCGGAGTCTGTAAAACCAAGGCCATTGATTTCAACCAAACAGAAGAACTGGTGGTAATAAAAGTAGGGGCGGTACTCCTGTCGCCCGGGTTTGAACCCTTTGACCCCCGACTCAGGGATGACTACGGTTACGGTAAGTTTGCCAACGTGGTCACCAGCATGGACTACGAACGGCTACTGTGCGCCACCGGGCCATATGAGGGTGAAATACTGCGCGCTTCCGACAAGCGGCATCCCCATAATATTGCCTGGATTCACTGCGTCGGTTCCAGGCAGGTCATCCCCGGCGGCAACAGCTATTGTTCGGCGGTATGCTGCACCTACACCCAAAAGCAGGTTATTTTGACCAAGGATCACGATTCCGGGGCCCGGTGTACTATTTTCCACAACGACATCCGTTCCTACGGCAAAGATTTTGAACGCTTTTACGAAAGGACAAAGAACCTGCCCGGGGTCCGGTTCGTCAGAAGCTACGTGTCAATAGGCCGGGAAATTCCGGACAGCAAAAACGTAACCGTCCGGTATACCACCCCTGAAGACGGAGTTAAAGAGGAAGAATTCGACATGGTGGTATTGTCCGTCGGCTTAACGCCCCCAACCGGCGCCAGGGACCTGGCCGACAGATTCGGCATTGAGCTTAACGGGCACGGGTTCTGTAAAACTAATCCCCTAAACCCCATGGAGACCTCCCGGCCGGGGATTTTTATCAGCGGGGCTTTCCGGGGTCCCGTCGATATCCCCGAGTCGGTTGTCACCGCCAGCGGGGCCGGTTCTTTGTGCGGCGAGCTTTTGAACTTCCGGCGGGGGAACCTGGCCCGGGCCAGGATCTATCCGCCGGAAAGGGACGTTTCCCGGGAAGAACCCCGGGTAGGCGTTTATGTGTGTCATTGCGGCGCCAATATCGGCAGGGTGGTTGATGTCCCCGCCACGGTCGAATATGCCCTGACCCTGCCCCATGTGGTGCACGCCGAAGAAAACCTGTTTATTTGCTCCACCGAGGCCGCCGCCATGCTGGCCAGGGACATTAAGGAAAGAGGCCTCAACCGCGTGATTGTCGCCGCCTGCACCCCCAGGACGCACGAGCCGCTGTTCCGGGACACCCTCCGGGAAGCGGGCATCAATCAATACTATTACGACATGGCCAATATCAGGGAACATTGCTCCTGGGTCCACTCCAAGGAAAAAGAAGCGGCCACCCAAAAGGCGCAGGAAATAATCCGCATGTCCGTGGCCCGGACCTGTCACCTGGAACCGCTGCAGGAGTTCGACCTGCCTGTCGACAGGACGGCCCTGGTGGTGGGCGGAGGCGTGGCCGGAATGACCGGCGCCCTCTCCATTGCCGCACAGGGGCATGAGGTCCACCTGGTGGAAAAGGAGCCGCAACTGGGCGGAATGGCGCGAAGAATCCACTACACCCTGGAAGGGCTGGACGTGCAAGCCTATTTGCGGGAGCTGATCCGCAAGGTTTATCAGCACCCCCTGATACGCGTTTACACCGGCGCCGCCATCACGGGCACCGCCGGCTACGTTGGAAATTTCACCACCACGGTGGAGTACGCGGGAAGGAGCACATCAATTAAACACGGAGCCGCCGTCATCGCCACCGGCGCTGACGTATATAAACCCACCGAGTACCTTTACGGCTCGGACCAGCGGGTGCTGACCCACCTGGAACTGGAGGCGCAAATTGCCGCGGGAAATGAAAAGATCATCAACGCCCGCAGCGTGGTGATGATCCAGTGCGTGGGCTGCCGCAACGAAGAGCGCAATTACTGCAGCCGGATCTGCTGCGGCGAGTCCGTTAAAAACGCCCTGAAATTAAAAGAGCTTAATCCCGAAATGGACGTCTACATTGTCTTCCGGGATATCAGGACCTACGGTTTCATGGAGGATTACTACCGGGAAGCGGCCGGCCGGGAAGTCCGGTTCATCCGGTACGAGCCGCAGCAAAAACCGCTGGTGGAACCCGCCGAGGACGAGGACGGCCGGCCGGTATTACGGGTTACCGTCACCGATCCCGTTTTGGGCAAACAGTTGGCCATAGACGCCGACGCCATTGCCCTGGCCGCCGCCGTAATTCCCGCCGGGGCAAGCAAGGACATATCCCAATTGTTTAAGGTAGCCTTAAGCTCGGACGGGTTCTTCCAGGAAGCCCATGTCAAACTAAGGCCGGTTGACTTTGGAGCGGAAGGCATTTATCTGTGCGGCATAGCCCACTATCCCAAGCTGTTGGCGGAGACAGTCAGCCAGGCATACGGAGCCGCCGGCCGCGCCCTGACCCTGCTCTCGAACGATACGGTCACAGCCTCCGGCTCTGTATGCGAGGTTAATGAACGCAAATGTATCGGCTGCGGAGAATGCGTCTCGGCCTGCACATACGGCGCTGTGGAACTTAGCGACACCCGGCGCGGCAAAAAGGCCGCGGTCAACGCCGTGCTCTGTAAAGGAGACGGCTTGTGCAACGCCAAGTGCCCCACCGGAGCCATTACATTAAAGCATTATACCGACGAAGCGCTGTTAAGCCAGATCGACGCGGCTTTTACAGGCTTGTAAGACGGTAACGCACAATAAAAATTTACATCAGGAGGACTTCAAAATGAGCGCGGAACTAAAATTCAAACCAAGGCTGCTGGGTATTGTATGCAACTGGTGCTGCTACGGGGGCGCGGATCTGGCCGGGGTCTCCCGGTTTCAATATCCCCCGTATATCAGGCTCATGCGGGTGATGTGCTCCGGCCGGGTGGATATGAAACATATTTTTAAGGCCTTTGCCCAGGGGGCGGACGGAGTGTTTGTAGGCGGCTGCCATTTGAGCGACTGCCATTACATCACGGAGGGAAATTACGACGCGTTGAGAATGGTACAGCTCAGTAAAAAGATACTGGCCCACATCGGGTTAAACCCGGCCAGATTAAGGATCGAATGGGTTTCCGCCGGTGAAGGAATCCGCTTCGCCAACATCATGAATGAATTCGCCGGCCAAATGGAATCCCTGGGCTCCCTGGGCAAAAGCGAAGGAATAGACGAAAAGACACTGCAGTTTAATCTTGACGCCGTCGCCAGGCTGATTCCCTACCTCAGGGTGGTGCAAAACGAAAGGCTGAGAATTCGTTTTAACAGCGAGGCGGATTGTGAAGCCTTCTACTCCGGTGCGGAATTCGATAAATTATTTAAAGCATTGGTGGCGGATAAATTGGCCGTCAGCCGGATCATGACGCTGCTGCGGAAAGGCCCCTATCAACAGGTGAAATATCCGATACTTTAGGTCTGACCCCGTCTGAAATATCAAGCCATCTTAAAAGTTCGGTCATCCATAGGCTGGTCAGGCATGAAGGGAACAAAGTTTCTTTGGCCCGATAAGAAACAAAGCAGTTCGTATTGCTTTAGGAGTGCGATAAAAATGAGTGCGGAACTTAAATTTAAACCCAAACTGCTGGGGATCATCTGCAACTGGTGCTGCTACGGGGGCGCGGATTTGGCGGGAGTCTCCCGGTTTCAATATCCACCGTATATCAGGCTCGTGCGGGTGATGTGCTCCGGCCGGGTGGACATGAAACATATCTTCCGGGCCTTCGCCCAGGGGGCGGACGGAGTGTTTATCGGCGGCTGCCACCTTAACGACTGCCACTATATCACCAACGGCAACTTCGACGCCGCAAATATGGTGCAACTGTGCAAAAAAATACTAGCGCACATCGGGGTAAACCCCGAAAGATTGAGGATTGAATGGGTTTCCGCCGGCGAAGGGATTCGTTTTGCCAATATTATGAACGAATTCGCCGGCCGGGTGGAAAAACTGGGCCCCCTCGGCAAAGGCGAAGGGATAGACGAAAATGTATTAAAGTCCAAATTTGCCGAAGTTGCCGGGCTACTCCCCTACATCAAGCTGGAGAAAAGAAACAAGCTGGCCTTGCGCATTGAAGACCCGGCAGACTACGACGGTCTTTTCACCGGCGACGAAATCGACAAGCTGTTTAGTGAAACAGCATCCTACTACATTGATCCGGAGAAGTGCCGGGCCTGTACGATTTGCGCCGGGCGGTGCCCCGAAGAAGCTATTATGGGGGCCAAAAAGCAAATCCATGTCATCGACCAGGAGAAATGCATCAAATGCGGCACCTGCCTGGATGCCTGCCCGCCCAGGTTCAGCGCGGTGATCAGAATCTCCGGCGGGCCTGTCCCCCCTCCCATCCCGGCGGAAAAAAGAACGATAGCCGGAAAGAGCGCAGCGGTTGAAGAGACAATTGGTTAAAGGGCGGCTGGAAGCGGCAAATACCGGAATCAACCCCGGCATTTGCCGCCTCCGGTACACCGCCGCCGGGCAGGAAAATGCATTATTGAAATCAATAAAATGCAGGGGAAGGATCTATGTCCAATAAAATAGGGCTGTCAAGCGCATCTTTTTGTCTGTGGGATATTAACGCCCAAAGAAAAATAAATATTTGCCGGGCGCTTGGTTTTGAAAGAATTGAAATTGCTTTAAGCACTGTCCGAATGCTGAAAGAATTTGCATCAAACGCCGGTTTTTGCAAAGAGCTGAAAGCCTTCAGCAGCATAACCATCCACGCTCCCTGGTGCAGAATCCTTTACGGCCATAACGGCGAGACTAAAAAAGTCCTGAAATATCTGCACCAGATCAATGAGGTCTTTAATGTGGAAGCCTATATATTTCATTTTGATCGCATTGTCGATTTTACATTTATTAATCAGTCCGGTTTGCCCATCCGTCTGGAGAACTCCGAGATAACCGGTTTGTGGCCTCATTTTGCCAAAGTTTTAGACGAATATGCGTTTGACTGCGTGTTAAACATTAATCGTGCGGTTAGAAACGAAAATTATCTGACCCAAATGCTTAAACGCTATAAGCATAAAATAGCAGCGGTTTACATCAGCGGATTCACCGGGGGTTTAAATAGGACGCCTTTTATAACCAGCGGCCGCAACTACCTTTTAGATCAGGTAAAATTATTAAAAGTACCTTTTATTATTGAAGGCCTGTTTCCCCCTGAGAATTATTCCTTGATATTAAAAGAAAAGGAATTGATAAAGGAAAAAATTGCAGCCTACCAAAATTAACCATGAAATATAAATTTATTTTATTATTAAAATAAATAAAATAGTATTTTTTATTAGACTCTCTCCAAAAACTACTTTACAATTATTAAGGACCGGTCCGGGAGAGGTGATGCAGAGATAAAAAGAAGCAAAAGAATTATTTTATTGGCTCATTGCATATTAAACGTCAATGCCAAAGTGCAGGGCTTAGGCAATTATTCTTCAAGTATTATTGAGGTAATCAATGTACTGTATGAAAACGAGATCGGAATCATACAACTTCCCTGCCCGGAAATGACCATCTACGGCGTCAAAAGATGGGGGCATGTCAAGGAACAGTTTGACACGCCGCATTTTCGGGAGCAGTGCCAACAAATCATCCGGCCCGTTGTTGACCAGTTAAAGGATTATACAAAAAATAACTATCGAATTGTCGGGGTTATCGGCGTTGACGGAAGTCCAAGCTGTGGCGTGGGCAAAACTTGTTCCGGCAATTGGGGCGGGGAGATTGCAGGCCGCCAGGATCTGACGGACGTTGTCAATAATGTTAAATGTATCAAACAGCCCGGCGTTTTTATGGAAGAACTGCAGGAGTTGTTCAGCAAGAATAACATTGATGTTCCTTTTACCGCCGTGGACGAAATAAACGCCGTTCAATCCATCAACAGAATCAGAGTTTTGATCAAGGAAAATATAAAGCATCAATGAATCAACCGGGGAGGCTGTTATGATGTTCAATAGACAAAAACGGATGCTGATACTGCTGCTTGTACTTCTGCTGTCACTCGCATTGGCGGCATGCTCCGCCAATGACGATAACAATGCCGGTACCGACAATACCGCCCAGGACACCTCCTGGCAGAGGGTCCAGGACAACAACCAGCTCGTCGTCGGCTTATGCGCCGCCTATCCGCCCTTTGAATCCAGGAATGAAAAAACCGGCGACATCGAAGGTTTTGACATTGATTTGGCCAACGCGTTGGGGGAAGAGCTGGGGGTTGACGTGGAAATCAAGGACGCCGAATGGCAGGCGCTGCTGGGTGGCCTGACCAAAGGGGACTTTGATGTTTTAATCACCTGCATGTCCAAAAAGGAAGCCGCCATGGAAAACGTCAACATGAGCGATGTTTATTACGAACTGAATGATGTGGTGGTGGTCAGGGAAAACGAGACGGAGATAAACTCTCCGGCCGATCTTGAGGGCAGGGTTATCGGTGTGCAGTTGGGCTCGGGCAGTGAGCAGATTGCCGATCAAATGACCGGGCTGAAGGAAATAAAAAGATACAATTACAACCCCGAGGCCTTTATTGACCTGGCTAATAATAGAATTGACGCCGTGGTCGTAGGCTATGCCTACGCCGTTAACCAGATGAAAGAGCAAGGGGGATTTAAAATCCTCGAAGAGCCCCTGGAATCGGCGGAAATTGTGATGGTTTTGCGCTTCGGTGAAGACGGTCTTACCGGCAAGCTAAATGAGGCCCTGGCCCAAGTCAAGGAGCATGGAACATACGATCAACTAATTGAAAAATGGCTGCAAGTATAGTTTTGTTATGTTCTTAATTTCCAATGTTTACTATTGGAAGGGTAAACTACACGTTTGCCCTTCCATTTATTAATTAACTGGTGTTTTGACGGGGGAAAATATTTTGAAATGGGAAATCATTTTTGACAATGCTTTCTTTATCCTGTCCGCCGCCCTGGTAACCGTTAAGATTACCCTGTTCTCATTTGTGCTGGCGTTAATTCTGGCCTTTATCACCGGCACCCTGAGATCGGAAAAAATACCCGGCCCTTTGGAAAAAATCCTTTCGGCGTATGTGGAAATTTTCCGGGGCACGCCGTTGTTGATTCAGTTGTTTTTCATCTACTACGGTCTACCTTCCATAGGCATCAATATGCCCAACATTGTGGCGGCGGTGGTCGGTCTTGCTTTAAACAGCGCCGCCTACATGTCCGAAATCGTCAGAGCCGCTATTATTTCCGTTCCGGCCGGACAAAAGGAAGCTTCTTTCGTTCTCGGCTACAGCAAAACGCAAAGCTTGCTCCATATCATTTATCCCCAGGCTTTCCGGATGGCCATACCGCCCCTGATGAATTCCTTTTCCACTTTGCTGAAAGAAAGTTCCTTGATCTCGATCCTGGCCATAACGGAGCTGACCAGAATCGGCAATCTTATCTACACCAGAACCTACCGGGCGTTTGAAATCTACCTGGTGCTGGGAATCATCTATTTTCTGATGACTTACTCGGTATCATTAATCACCCGCCGGATGGAAAAGCGGATTAACAAGGCTTATGTCAATTAAGGAGCAACGCGGCATGCCGAAAACACCGATATTGGAAATTACCGGACTGAATAAATCATTTGACCGGCTGACAGTACTGCAGGATATCAATTTAACCGTGCGCAATAAAGAAGTGCTCTCAATCATCGGACCCAGCGGCTCGGGAAAAAGCACCCTGTTAAGGTGCATTTGCCGGCTGGAATCCATCGACTCCGGCGAAATCCGGATCAATAATGTTTCAATTCATGAACAGCGGAGCAAACACCGGAATAATACCGGGCCGGTTAACGTGGGCATGGTGTTTCAGCATTTTAACCTATTTCCGCACTACACAGCCCTGGAGAACGTGGTTAAACCGTTGCTGACCGTGAAAAAGCTTGATCGTAAAACAGCCGCGGCAGCCGGCCGCGAGATGCTAAAAAGAGTCAGTCTGGAAGATAAAGCAGACAATTACCCCTTTCAGCTTTCCGGCGGGCAAATGCAGCGGGTGGCCATCGCCAGGGCGTTGGCCATGAACCCGGAAATCATGCTTTTTGATGAACCCACGTCCGCACTGGACCCCGAGTTATCAATTGAAGTTTATAAAACCATCAAGGATCTGGCCGGGGACGGCATGACCATGATCATCGTTACCCACGAGATAAACTTTGCCCGGGAAGTGTCCGACAGAATCGTATTTATGGATCAGGGGGTTATCGTGGAACAAGGCCCGCCGCAAAAAATATTCAACGCGCCGGAAATGAGTAGAACCGCTTCTTTTCTTAAAAAAGTGTATCGCTAAATTAATTATTTATCATCCGCTCCCCAAAAGACTCCGGCGGGTATTCCCCCCTGCCGAAGTTTTTTTTATGACCGTGATTAAAAAACTTTATCATAGAATAAATTTACATCTATTATTTAAATAATAGCTATAGAGGATTTTTATATATAAATATAGAATAACGAACACATGGTTAGCATGGAAAACACCTTTATTGTTTGCGTGGCGGCTATCATAGCTTAACGGGAATTTGGGGGTGACAACAAACAACAGGCAGGCGAAAAACAAAACCGCTATTTATGAACTACAGGAGGTTGGCCATGATTTTACCGGATTTTGAATATTTCGCACCCGAAAATTTACAGGAAACTTGTGCACTTCTGACCCGCTTCGGCGCTCAAGCGAGGGTAATCTTCGGCGGGACGGATGTGCTGGCTCAAATGAAAAAGGGACAATTGGCGCCGGAAGTTTTAGTCTCCCTTAATAATTTAAAAGAGCTGACCAATATCTATTATCAGCGGGGGAAAGGAATTATTATCGGCGCCGGGGCAACTCACAACGATATCGTCAACTCGCCGCTTCTGCAGGAGAAGTATCTTTCCGTTTGTGAAGCTGCTCATAAAATCGGCAATCATCAGATCAGAAACATCGGCACCATCGGTGGTAACATTGTTAACGCGCTTCCTTCCGCCGACCTGCCGCCCATTCTGATCGCTCTGGGAGCCAATGTAAAGTTCGCCGGAACGGCCGGAGAAAGAACCCTGCCCCTGGAAAAATGTTTTATGGGACCGGGTAAATCCATCATCAACCCGGATGAGATTTTAACCGAAGTCATTATTCCCGACGGAGCCTTCACCGGCAGCACCTACTTTAAATTCAGCCTGCGCCGTTCAGGAGCCCTTGCCGTAGTCGGCGTAGCCGTCGCCGTAATCATGGAGGGAGATATATGCCTGGCGGCCAGGATTGTCCTTGGCGCGGCAGCGCCTACACCGATCCGGGCGGTGCAAGCCGAACAAATGATTAAGAACCAGGCAGTGACCAAAGAATTGCTGGAAGAGGCCGGCCGGTGCGCAGCCGCGGAAAGCAAAACCAGAAGCAGCATCCGCGGTTCGGCGGAATACCGGCGGGATATGGTGCGAGTGCTTACCAGACGGGCGCTTGCCAGAGCCGTCAAAGAAGGACACGTGTAAAGGGAATGGGGGAATACAAAAAATGCAGGCTATTGTTGACAACAACGGCGCCAAACGTTATCTAATCACCCTGAACGTTAACGGAGACAGTTATACGAAAGCTGTTAAAGCCAACACGCTGCTGGTAAATGTCCTGCGGGACGAACTGAACCTGACCGGAACCAAAAAAGGCTGCGAGATGGGTGACTGCGGCTCATGCACCGTGCTGCTGGACGGAAAGCCGGTCAACTCATGCATGGTCCTGGCAGTGGACGCGAACGGGCGCGATATCACCACCATTGAAGGCGTGGCGCAAAATGAAAAACTGGACCGGTTGCAGGAATCCTTTGCCGAAAACGCGGCGGTGCAATGCGGCTACTGCACGCCCGGGATGATATTGTCCGCCAGGGCGCTGCTGACCAAAAACCCGCACCCCACGGAGCATGAAGTGCGGGAAGCCATAGCGGGCAATCTTTGCCGCTGCACGGGCTATGTCAATATCGTCAAAGCGATCATGGCGGCGGCCGAAGAATAAAAAAACAAAAGGGGTGATCCAATGAGCGAAAACTACTCGGTAATCGGCAAAAGCGTGCCCAGGATTGATGTAATTGAGAAAATTACCGGGCGGGCAAAGTTTACGGGGGATTTAAAGTTTCCCAATATGTTGGTGGGAAAACTTTTGACCAGCCCCCACGCGCACGCGCGAATATTAAGTATCGACACCTCCGAGGCGGAAAAACTGCCCGGGGTCAAGGCGGTGATCACGCATAAAGACGTGCCGTCCACCAAATACGGCCTCAGCCCGGCCCGCTGGGATGAAACGGTTTTTTGCATTGACAAGGTCCGTTATTACGGAGACAAGGTAGCAGCGGTGGCGGCGGTGGATGAGGAAACCGTTTACAAGGCCCTTAAACTGATTAAAGTGGAATACGAAGTGCTGCCTGCCGTTTTTGATCCCTTTGAAGCGATGAAAGAGGACGCGCCGCAAATATTTGACGAATACCCCCGCAATATCAATACTGAAATCCACCAGGATTTCGGCGATGTGGAAAAGGCTTTTAAAGAAGCTTACTACGTGCAGAAAGACCGTTTTGTAGGCCAGCGCACCTATCAGTGCCCGATGGAACCCCACGCGTCAATTGCTTACTGGACGGGCAACAGGGTCACCGTTTACTCAAGTATTCAATCTGTCCATTACCTGCAATACTATTTAGCCCGGGTTTTTGATTTGAGAATGGGCGATGTGCGGGTACTGAAAACCAACGTGGGCGGCGGTTTTGGAGGCAAAATGGACCCGTCCGGCCTTGATTTTTCCGCGGTGGCCCTGGCCAAAAAGACCGGCCGGCCGGTTAAAATGTTCTTTGACCGGGAAGATATGTTTTATAACAACCGCGGCCGGCACCCCATTTTCATGGATGTTACCACCGGTGTAACCAAGGAAGGCAAAATACTGGGCGTACATTGCGATTTTGTAATGGAGGGCGGCGCCTATACCGGGCTCGGCATTGCTTCCGCCTATTACGCCGGCACTTTGCTCACCGTCCTTTATGATTTTGACAATTATAAATTTGATATGCTGCGGGTGGTCACCAACCTCCCTCCCAACGGTGCCCAGCGCGGTCACGGTCAACCGCAGCCCAGGTATGCCTTTGAAAGCCACCTGGACAACATTGCCAACGCCCTGGGGATTGATCCCATCAAAATACGCATCATTAACGCCCGTAAACCAGGCACTCTTACAGTCAATGGTTTTAAAGTGGATTCATACGGCCTGAAGGAAGCACTGGAAAAAGCCCGGGATATTTCCGGCTGGCAAGAGAAAAAAGCCAATTTGCCCTATGGCCGGGGAATCGGGGTCGGCAACGGCGGTTTTGTTTCCGGCGCCGGTTATGCCATCTACCGGACCGACCTGCCCCACTCGGTGGCCATGATTAAGGTAACGGACGACGGCACTTCAGCCATTCTATACGTCGGGGCTGTTGAGATAGGCCAGGGCAGCGACACGGTGCTTTGCCAGATGGCGGCCGAGGCCATGGGCTACCGTTACGAGGATATGAAAATAGTGGCTGCCGACACCGACCTGGCCGCCCACGACCTTGGCGCGTACGCAAGCAGACAGACCCTGATGAGCGGCTGGGCCGTGAAACAGGCGGGAGATGAAGTCAAAAAGCTCATCCTGGAGACGGCCGCCGGCATGATGGGTGTTAATCCCGATGAACTGGACTGCCGGGACGGAATCGTGTTTGCCAAGGCCAATCCGGCAGTAACAAAAACCTTCGCCGAGGTAGCCAGGACATACTTTGTTACCAACGGCCAGCTCATTGGACGCGGTTCTTACCGGCCGCCCAAACTGGGAGGAGTGCACAAAGGCTCCGCGGTGGGCACTTCCCCGGCTTATAGCTGCGCTACCCAGGTGGCCGAGGTTGAGGTGGATGAAGAAACCGGAGAGGTCACGGTTGTTGAAGCCTGGGACGTCCATGACTCCGGCATGGTGATCAACCCGGCATTATTGCACGGGCAGGTGCACGGCGCCTTTTACATGGGCATGGGTGAATCCATCTGGGAGGAAGTCCTTTTCGATCAAAACGGAAAGCTGATTAACGGCAATCTGGCTGAATACCGGCTGCCCACAGCGCTGGATATGCCTCCGGTAACCTCGGAACTGGTCGATACCGTGGACCCCAACGCTCCCTGGGGCGTGAAGGAGGTTGGCGAAGGCGCCACTACGCCGACCCTTGGTTGCATCTCCAACGCCATCTACGACGCCATAGGGATCCAAATAACCAGCCTGCCCATTTCCTACGAGAAAATATGGCGCGCCATCAAAGAAAAGAAAGAACAAGACAACGCCGCATCCTGCGGCTGCAGCTGCTGCGGTTGTGAATAGAAATACCACAGGGGGGCGTTAATTCGCCCCCCTGAAATTTAATCCGGTTCAATTAAATCTTACCTCATTTATTTTTTCAATTAATTGCTCCAAATCAATGCCATATTTTTTAGATACCTGTTCCACGGTTTCAAAAAGTGATTCACAACAAATACAAACATTGAAACGATGGTCGTACGCCTTAAATATCCGGATTGTTTCCGGATATTTTTCAGCCAGCTCGAGAATGGTCATATCCTTGGTCAACATTTAATTGGCACCTTCTAAAACAATTTTGGTGGGCCATGCAGGACTCGAACCTGCAACCTGACGATTAAGAGTCGCCTGCTCTACCATTGAGCCAATGGCCCTTGTATAAAAGATAAAGTGGCTGGGGCGGCTGGATTCGAACCAACGAAATGCCGAAGTCAGAGTCCGGTGCCTTACCGCTTGGCTACGCCCCAGTGTTGGTGCAAACTTATCCCTTTACCTCACTCAAATATATTAGCATAACTTAATTAAGTAGATCAAATAAATATTATTTATCCGGATTATCTCTACGATAAAGACGATCTATATCTATGGACTATTACTTCAAAAGCAACGCCTTATCTCCGGGCAGGGTCACGTATATACTGCTT
Source organism: Bacillota bacterium (assembly GCA_023439185.1). Classification (GTDB taxonomy): domain Bacteria; phylum Bacillota; class Desulfotomaculia; order Desulfotomaculales; family Desulfallaceae; genus BRH-c8a. The sequence goes on from JAEXOR010000011.1 coordinate 233,989, forward strand.
CCCGGCTTCCAGTCGGGGTCAGCGCGGCTTAAAATATCGGCCTGGATGATACTTCCCCGGACACTTATAAAATAGGCGCTCAGCGCTCCCAAGTACTGTTTTTGCACTATCTTACCGGGCCACTGACCGGAAACTTCCGAAACATCGACATCCTCCGGACGGATAAGCACAACATTACCGCGGCTGTCTTCAATTATATTGACTTTACCGATAAAATCAGCAACGAAACGGTTCCTGGGCTGCAGATAGATCTCCCGTGGCGAACCAACCTGAGAGACAGCTCCCTGCTCCATAACTACTATTTGATCCGAAATACTGAGGGCCTCTTCCTGGTCGTGGGTCACATATATTGTTGTAATGCCCGTGCTGGATTGCAAATCCTTGATTTCTTTTCTCATTTTCACCCGCAGCTTGGCGTCAAGGCTGCTTAAGGGCTCATCCATCAACAAGACCTTGGGATTGATAACCAATGCCCTGGCCAGGGCCACCCTCTGCTGCTCCCCGCCGCTCAGCGCAATGATTTCTTTTTGGGCATCACTCTGCAGGCCCACCATTTCAAGCATTTTCTCCCCCAGCATCATTCTTTCTCTCTTGGCGACGCCCTTGAATTTCAACCCGTAAGTAACGTTGTTGATCACGTTCAGGTGCGGAAAAAGGGCGTAATTTTGAAAAACTGTGGCCGTCGGCCTTCTATGCGGCGGAATGCCGGTAATATCCACCCCTTCAAGCAGAATGCGACCGGCAGTGGGCTTGACGAAGCCGCCAATCAGGTTCAGGGTTGTTGTTTTGCCGCATCCGCTAGGCCCCAATATGGAAACCAATTGACCCCTTTCAATATCCAGGGTCATATCTCTGACGGCATCAAACAGGCCAAATTTTTTAGTCAGATTGGATAGCTGCAGATACATGAAGACCTCCTATAATGGCCGACTGCGGCCGCGCCGCAGCAAAAGCCAGGTGAAACCCAGGTTGACGGCCAGGACAATGATAATAATCATGTTGGCCATTACCGCGCCCAAACCGATGTCGCCCTTTTTGATGGCGTCGAACATTTCCACGGTGGCCAGCTTCGAGCCCGGAGTGACCAGGAATATCACCGCCCCGATGGTGGTCATCGTGGTAGTGAACGTATTGATGAAACTCAATATAAACGCCGGCTTCAGGGCGGGCAGCATAATGTCTTTAAAAACCCGGAGCTCCCCGGCTCCGAGATCCCGGGCGCCGTTTTCAACCTGGGGATTGAGCTGGCTTAAAACCGCCGTTCCCGCCTTGGTCCCGATGGGCAGCTGACGGTAGATGCAATTCACAATTACAATAAAAGCCGTGCCGGTAAGGGCCAGCGGATAATCATGGAATGCCAGCACATAACCGATGCCCAGGAACGGACCCGGGATCATAAAGGGCAGCGTGGCCACAAAGTCCAGCACCTGATAACCGGCAATTTTTTTTCTTTCCAAAATATAGGACAGCAAAATGCCGATGATGCTGCCCGCCACCCCGGCCAGCACAGCATATTGCAGGCTGCGGACAATGCTGACGAATTTTCCGGTTGTCAAGGCGTGAATATGTTTCAGGCTGAAAGAAAAGTCCACTCCCCACGTTTTGACAAAAGCGCCGGCCAGAATGGTTCCATATTGCAACAGCACAATGAGCACAAAGGACCAGGTTAAAACAGTAAAAATCATGTTTATCCAGCCCGGCAGCATAAACTGCCCGTATTCCGCACCGCCCGGTTTGCTTGTAAAGGCTTGGGAATTTGAGAGCAGCCGGCGGTAAAGGATAAAGACAAAAATTGCCGGTAAAAGCAGCAGTATGCTCATTGCCGAAGCCCTGGGCAAATTATACAGACCGATCACGTTTAGATACGCCTCGGTGGCTAAAACACTGTAACCGCCGCCGATAATGATCGGGGTGCCGAAGTCGGCCAGCGACCTGATAAATGTTATTAACGCCGCTGCTATAATGCCCGGTTTAACCAGGGGAATAATAACGCCCGTCAGGGTTTGCCAACTGCCAGCGCCCAGATCAAGGGACGCCTGCTCCAGGTTTTTATCTAAACCCCGCAGCACACCGATCATCAATAAAGCGGCCAGGGAGATAAAACCAAGGGTCTGCATCAATACAATGCCGTGCCAGCCATAAGGGTTTAATGACAAGCCCAGCAGCTTGTAGGTGATAATGCCTCTTTTGCCAAAAAGCATAATATAAGCCAGCGAGGTAACAAAGGGCGGCGAGATCATTGTCAGCAGCAGCACGGAGAAAACAATTTTTTTCCCTTTGTTGTGCAAATGAGTAATAAACAGCGCAATGACCAGTCCCCAGGCTACGGTTAAAACGGTAGTCAGACCAGCCACAAACAGGCTGTTGATCAGCAGTTTGCGATTGTTCGTAAACAGGTCGTGATAATAACTGAAATTCAACGACCCGTTGCTGTAAACGCTTGATATAAGCACGGCAACAACAGGCCATAAAATAAAAATCCCCACGCTGGCCACAATGATCAGGTAGATTACAAAACTGCCTAAATCATGGAAAAGGGTATCTCCTGGAGATACCCTGCCGTTAACGCTACTTGTTGCCGTACTTTTGCTCCCATTTCGCCACAATGGAATCCCTCTCCCTGCCGGCAATCTCAAAGTCGATGTCTTGCAGCCTGGCGTTCTCTATTCCCTTAAGCACCTCCGGAGGCGCCACGCCCTCCCGCACCGGCACCCGCGGGCAATTATCCCTAAGTACTTCCTGGCCGTGTTCGGAGAGACACCAGTCCACAAAAGCCTTGGCTCCGGCCAAATTTTCAGCGCCTTTCAAAATGGCCACCGGAGAAGGCCACCAGGGCGTTCCGTCGGCGGGAAACACCGACACGATCGGATATCCTTCGGCTTTAAGCTCCTCCCCGGTATCGGGAGCCAATCCCACCAGCACTTCCCCCAGAGCGGCTTTTTGCGGTGGTTCGCTGCCCCTTTTGGCGTAATAGGGAATGTTTTTATCCAATTCGTCAATGAAGGCCCACCCGGCTTCTTCACCCATGGCCTGCAGCAAACCGCTGAGTATGGTGTACGAAGTGCCTGAAATGGAGGGGTTGGACATCAATACCTCGCCTGCAAATTCCGGTTTGACCAAGTCGGCCCATGCCCGGGGAATCTCGATTCCCTTCTCCTTGCATACCTGCTCGTTAACGATCAAGCTGACTGTGACCAGTGAAACGCCCGTCCAGCAGCCGTCTTGATCCTTATATTGTTCCGGTATGGCTGCGGCTTCACCGGATATGTACGGCTCCAGCAGTCCGTCCGCCTTGGCGGCGATAAAACTGTCCACGCCCCCGCCGAACCACACATCGCCCAGAGGTTTCCCCTTTTCGGCTCTGATCCTGGCCAGCACTTCCCCGGAAGACATGTCCAGATATTCAATCTTGATGCCCGTATCCTTTTCAAACTCGGCAAAAATTTGGTCCAACCCGCCGTAGGCGGTAAATAATTGCAATGTGGTGCCGCTCAAACTTGCACCGGCTTCGCCGGCACCGTCTTTTTCGCTGGCGTTTTGCCCGGCCGCTCCGCAGCCCGCAAGCAGCACCGAGCACACCAATACCAGCAGCAACATGATAATTCTCTTTTTCACAATCTAACCTCCTGATACACATTTTTACGTTGGTCAAACATCACAGGCAGTACTTCCCCCGCCTTGATAGCATTAATAAAATCCCGGCTGTCTCCAATCCCGGCCGGGAATTTGGTCGCGTAACACCCCAGCCTGTCCGTCCGGTGCGCGTCACTGCCGCCCAGGCAGGGGATATGCAACGCTGTCCCCAAAGCATGCGCTTTGCTGTTTTGCTCCCAGGGAGTATTTCCGTTAAATGATTCAATACCGTTTAGCCCTTTAATATCCAATAACCCGTCTCCCATGCCGCGCCCGTTGTCCCGGTACGGGTGCGCGCAGACGACGGCGCCACCCTTTGCGTTTACCAGGTCGACCAACTCCTGGGCGTGCATCTGTCGATCCGGAACCTCCTCCAAGCCAAAAACGAGCAAATCTCCCTCCAATGAAAGCAATTCCATCCCCACAATTACTAAAAATTGTTCCCTTTTCTCCATCTCCTTTGCTAAAGAAGCTATACCGTTGCTTTCGTGATCAGTAATACAAATACCAGACAGGCCGATGGATTTTGCCCTGGCAACGGCATCCCTTAAATTTATTCTGCTGCACGGGGAATACCCGGCAGTATGTACATGGATATCAATAATCAAAAATCCACCCCATTCCTGCTTTTATCATTTTAAATCAAGCGTATTTATAGTTCAAATAAGAGTTATTTATTAAATATGGCATATTTATAAACAAAACTTGGGTTGTTTGGCTTGTTTTACCGAAACGGATTACGGGACGCAGTCTGCGTCCCGTAATCCATATGATTCTGATTGTGCGTTATTCCTCGATATCTCCGAGGCTACCGCCCAAAGAGCGGGCTTGCCTTTTTGACGGTTATAGCTTGGAAATATCTCGGAGGAAATTATTGACGTAATACAAGCTTGATAATATGATTAAAATAAATTTTCCGGGGATTTAGTACTTTAGGAGCATTGCCGTGCTGTTAAAGATTTTTTCGGCATCCATAAGACTGGTACCGGGCATGATGGTCATGTTTTCCATTGCCCTTCTGGCCAGAGGCGGAACCGACCTGGGCCTGCCCTGGTGGCCGGGCCTGGAGGTTATTTTTGCCTCAAAGCCCGTGACCAGCAAAATACTGATCGATATTTTGCATTTAAACTATGTCCTCATCTCCATTTTAACGGGCATGCTGCTGCGCAACTTATTTGGCCTGCCCGGTTTTATTGTCCCCGGGGTAAGAACCTCCCGGCTGTTTATTAAAATCGGCGTCATCCTGCTGGGTTCCCTGTACAGCATCGTGGAACTGGCCCGCTTGGGCACAACAGCCTTTTTAATTGTTATTTTTTTCATCACCGTTACCCTGGCTTTAACCCTGTACCTGGGCCAGAGGCTGGGCATGAGTCCGGCGGCGGCCTCGGTGCTGGCGGCAGGCACGGCCATTTGCGGGGTTTCGGCCATTGTAGCCACCGCTCCCGCCGTGCGGGCCAAAACCTCCGATGTGGTTTACTCCATCGCCACCATTCTCACCGTAGGCCTGATTTTTCTGTTCGCCTTTCCCGCCATTGGCGCTATTCTTGGCTTAAGCCCCCATCAATTCGGGGTCTGGGCGGGCACCGGAATTTTAAACTCGGGGCAGGTGCTGGCCGCCGCCCTGGCTTACGATCACGGCACTTTGGAGCATGCCTCCGTCAGCTTGAAAACCGGTGAGGTATTCAATTTGACCAGAATCATATTCCTGCCCTTTGTGGTGCTGTTCCTGTCGGTTTACAACAGCCGCCGGGAAATGGACGATATCTACAATATCAATACCGGCATCTGGAGTAAATTCCCTTTATTTGTCCTTGGGTTTCTGGTGGTGGTTTTAATGACCTCCTTCGGCCTGCTGGGGGAGACCAATCCGCCCTCAGCCGAGCTTACCTTGATCCGCAATCTGTACAGTTGGTTTTTTTCCATCGGGCTGGCGGGTTTAGGCATGCAAATATCCTTTAGTGAATTGCGTAAAGCGGGAGGCAGCCCACTACTGGTGGGCACCCTGGCCGCCCTGGTCAAGGCCGTCGGGGCGTTGATTCTGGTACTCCTGTTTATTTCGGAGCATCCATAGGCATGGCGCCGGATAGCGGGTGTGTTTTAGAAAAACGGAGGGAGATTTTAGATGACCGAAAAAAATAATCATGAGCAGTTAAACCTGTTATCCGCCTCGGAACGGTTGGAGGATTATGCCGCCCTGGCCATATCCGCCCTGATCCTCATTTTGGTGCTGGCACTGGTCTAACCCGCTGTTCACCGGATAAACACGATGGTGCCGGCGTATGAACCATTGGCTCCATATACCGGCTTCAATTCACAGTGCACATCGCCGCAGGACAGACCGGCCCTGGTTAAGGACGGCGAACCGATATTGCTTTCAATTAAATTGGCCAGCTCGGCATTTACCTCGTTGATATTCATTTCATTGGTCATGTGGCCCAGATAATAAACGGCCATCATGTTAAAGACCATAATTTTGTTCTCCCGATCCACGAATATGACCCCTTCCTGCAGCAGCTCCACAATGCCGCCCAGGGCATAACCGCGCAGCTTCTCCTTTTCCCGGCTGGGACTGATTACCACCATGGAGCCCAGCATTTTGCCGTTTTTCACAATGGGAAAGCTGACGATTTCCAATAAATCGCCGGTCTTTTTAAGCATTATCCTGTCCGGGCCGTCAATGGGGCCGATAATTTCCTTCAGCCTGGTTTCGTTAAATACTATTCTTTTTTCGGCAAAGATTTCATAAATTATGCCATTGGCAAACACGACTTTGCCAAACTGATTTGCGATAATAATGCCTTCCTTTAAATTATTGAAAATATTAAAATCGATATTATCGAAGTAAGAGTTGATACTGTTTAACTGCAGCAATTCGATGATAAACTGGTAAATCAAAAAATACAGCATAAACAAAAGAAACATAATGGTGATAATGCGGTAGGTGTCAAAATTGTGGTCCTGATCGAAGAAAAACACTTGGCAGGGAAAGTCGTCCAAACTGACTTGACTGACCAGGTACATAGAACCCTGGGCCTTAATGGATTCCCGCTCCGGATTAAAATGGTTTAAAGCCTCCCGGTCGAAGGGCCAGACCATGAAATGTCCGGCACGGCCCGCTACCCCCACCTTCAGCTTATCCGTTGAGTATTTAAGCAAAAAATTATTCTGAAAATCACTGGTATTATATTCAATAATCAAATAACCCGGCCCTGCGGAACCGCCCGTTATGGGAGCCGCCAGACCCAACCCGGCCACCCGGCCGTTTTTAATAATCTCATATCCCGACCGGTCCGGGACAGCCGGGAGAGGCTTCTGCATACCGACTTCCTTGCCGCTCAGGGAATTTAAAATCTCTCCCCGGTAATTCAGCAGGTAAATTTCCTCAATGGCGGGGCTTCGGGCGGCAATGTCCCGGAGCAGGGCCCGGCGCTCCGGTTCGTCAACGCGGCCCAGGGATTTGGCGGCGTCTTCGGTGGCATACTGCAGCCCGTGCAGATAGACATTGAGCTCGTTTAATACGATCTGTCTGACGTTGTCTTCGTTTTTGTCAATGATCCCCTTGACAAAACGGAACTCCAAGATAAAAAACAAAATGATTAAGGTTAAAAGCGCGATAATGGCATAATAAACCAAAATCCTTTTTTTAGCCTCGTTTTTACCCACCGCCAAGCCCCGCCCCCTGCATTTCATTCATGCCGTCATTCGATCAAGCCCTTTTTTACGGCCGTGGTTAAAGCCTTTTCAATGGAATCCGCGCCCAATTTGGTACAAATCCCCCTGATCCTCCGGCGCAGCGTGGATACACTCATGAACAACGCCACCGCCACTGTCTTTTGGGTTTCCCCCCGGGCCAGCATTTGTAAAATTTTTTGCTCCACCTCAGTTAAACCCGTTCCCGACAGGTTCATCAGCATTTCCACATTTAATCCCGGATACAGGTAGCGGCCGTCCCTCATGGTAATGGTAACGGCAGACTTTATTTCATCAAAGGAGGCATATTTGGGAATAAAACCATGGACGCCGCTCTCAATGGCCTTTTTGATAAAAAGGGCGTCGTCGTAAGTGGTTAAGGCAATAAACTTTACCCGGGGGATTTTTTGCTCGATCTCCCGGCACAGGTCCAGCCCGTCCCCGTCGGGCAGCTTAATGTCCAGCAGGATAATGTCTATATCCTCCCGCAGGTTCTCCAGAGCTTCCCGGCAGGAGCCGGCCTCGGCCGCCACCGTCATGTACTCTTCCCTTTCTATTAACCTGCGCAGGCCTTCCCGCAAAATGTTGTGATCATCCACCAGCATAATTTTGATTTCACTCATTTTTCTCATCTTCCACCGCCAAAGGTACGGTCAGGATGATGGAGAAACCGGACTCGCCGCTGTCGTATACCAGATCGCTGCCGATTAAGCCGGCCCGCTCCTTCATCCCCCACAATCCTGTTCCCGCCGCGAAATTGTCCGGCGCGTCGCCGTTGTCCACAACCTCAACCTTTAAAATATCATCCTCTTCCATGAAGTAAATATCCACCTCGCTGGCATTGCTGTGCCTGCCGACATTGACCAGGGCCTCCTGGATAATCCGGTAGATAATAATTTCGGTCCGCCGGTCCACATGAAGATTCTTGTTCTGATAGAACAGATAAACCTTGACGTCATGCATTTGTTCAAAATTGTGCGCATACGACTCCAGCGCGGACACCAGACCAACCTTGTCAATCAGATAGGGGTGAATGTCATTCATGATGCTGCGCATATCCATGGCCGCAGCCTGGCAGTGGCCCCGCAGCCGGACCAGGTCTTTATAGACCTGGCCGGGCATTTTTTCCTCGGCGGAACGCATTGTGTAATCCAGGGCATGGATAATGGGCGACATGCTTCTGCCAATCCAATCGTGAATCTCAATGGAGATCTTCTTGCGCTCCGACTCAATGGCGTCAAACAAATAACGTTTGTCCTTTGAAATCTCCGCGGAATATGCGATCATGGCGGCTCCCGTTAATTTGCCAAAGTAATACAAAGGAAAATAATCCGCGCTGATTAATGTTTTCGGTCCCCCGCTGCAGTAAGCCGTTTGATTGTTGGATATTTTTTCTTCTTTTAGAAGGACGTCAAACAAGAATTTGGTCAGGGTCAGCAGGGGCGGGTGCAAGGCCGTCATGTCGTTTAGCGGCTGGTTAATCATTTCCGCCGCGGGTATCTGCAGCAGTTTTTCAGCCGCCTGATTCACCTTGGTAATCTTGCCTCGCCGATCAATAATCAACACGGCTGTTCTGGTCAATTCAATAATGGTGTCTGAACGGCCATATTTGATTAGCATCGGCAGAATTAATTTGCGGGTGCCCACAATCAATAATACCAGACCCAGCAGGAACAAAAGGGTAGCAGCAATATTGACAATGTTTTCCCTGAACACAATATTTGACGTATCCCGCTTTAAAATATCATGGCGGGCCGACTGGATTTGGCTTGAGGTTTCCTGCAAACGGGCGGCCAATTCCTCATGCTGCTCCAAGTATATAATGAGATCGGCTGAGGCGTCCAATTTTTTGGCTTGTGCCACTTTATCCTTGACAAAGGTAATATATTCCCGGGTTAGATTGATTAATCCCGCCAGTTTTTCCTTTTCTTCCCCGGTTAAGGCCCCGTTATAAAGGCTCATTTCCTCCCTGGTAACGGTTGTGGCATATTCGTTGAATTTTTCCAGATACCCGTCGTCTGAACGGATGATATAGGCGTGGCCGTTGGAAATTAGCCGGGCAATATTTACGGATAGACTGCCGCTGTCGGCTAAAAATTCGTAGCCCGTTGAAATCTTTTTGATTTTTGGCGGTATCGTAATGGAATTGAATAAATGCAGTAACGGTATGGCCAATAAGATAGCTATAAACAATAGATACCATCTGCGCAGATAGCTGCTTTTACCCATAAGACCACCCTTCTCCGCTTCTAAAATTTCGACGCGGCCACCTGTTTCCCTTTGTCATAAAAACTAATAAACACCGGGTATATTGTTTGGAAGAACCCGGTGTTTATTATGACCCAATTGCTTGTTATCCATGGAGCGCCAATTTATTTAAATATGATCACGAATAGGATCAGCAAGCCAATCCCCAGGGCCAGAGAAGTTTTAATCAGTTTCAACTCAATGGGCAATAAATCAAACCACTCGTCTTCCATCGCCTCAGCCGGAGTGGGAGTCTGCCGGGCTTGTACCGTTTCCAATTCAGCCATGGATTTTACCTCCTTTTAGTCTTTTTAGCGGGTTACTTGCCTGTTTCAGTGCGTTTTTACGCCAGGGGCGGCATAATGCCGTTGTAGAATACCCAGGAGATAAACAGGCCCACCCAGAGAATAAAACCGAACAAGGCTACGGCATAAACGGTAACAATGCGGCCCATTCCTTCCTGCCACAGCTTGCGCACATTGGTAATCAAACCAATAGAGAAGAAACACAGGCCAAAGAAAATATTCCTCAGGGCGTTGGCTTGCGCTGAACCGGTATCCGCCGCCTTGACGGTATCCGGGTTGTTCAGGCCAAGCAGCAGAATGATCACGAAGGTCAACACAAAACCAATGATAAATTTGGGGAAACGATCCCAAATTTCGCTGGCCTTCACTTCCGACTTCTGCCCCGCCACCGCGCAGGCAGCCCTTTTGTTCTTGTCGCCAATGCCGAACATGCACCAGATCACAGCCAGAATAAAAGCCCAAACGCCGATAAAGATGTCAATAAATACCTTGGTGGTGGTGGCCGCCATCAAAATCCAGCCCTCCTGCCAGCTCACGCCCATCTCCTTGAGGGCTTTGGCCCGGATTAACGAATCGGTAATGGCGCCGCTGGCGATGGCGCCGCCGTCGCTTTTAACGGCCAGCCCCATCCAGGCCCCCGCCACCATGGGCTCCTTATAGAGAATTAGCTGGGCCAGCCAGGGCAGGAACAACAATTCCATGGCCACAAAGACGATGATTACCGCGGACAAAATAACCGGCACCACCGGACGGGCGCGGATGGCGGCGCCGGTGGCAATGGCGGCCGAAACACCGCAAATGGAAATACCCGAAGCCAGCGGGGCGGCCCACTCCGGTGTAAATTTAAAGTACCTGCGGGCAATGAAATAAACAACCGCCCAATAAATCAGATAAGCTTCCACCACGGCGCACAGGCCCCGGATAATCACGGTGGAGGCCAGCCCCATGGCGCCCAGGGTTTTAACGGCAATGGCGGCGCCCAGTACAACAATACCGGTTTTAATAAACCATTCGGGCTTGGCCGCCTCCTTCAGAAAATTAGCGGTACCCAGAAAGAAGTTACCGATGATTAGACCGATAATCATGGCGAAGATATAGCCCATATCGCCCAATCCCATGGCCCAGGGAATATTATAGCTGGCCAGCTTGTCAGGGGTGGCGGAAATATAGGCATATTTACCCAGGATAATGCAAGTATAGGTAATGACGAAGATGACGGTGAAACCCGCCATATACCTTTTTACATTGGCGCCCATTACGGCGGAGCCGATGGTGGTGCAAACCAATAAAAACAGGAAGGTTAATATCAGTGACGAAAAGCCGGACAACCCCTCAAAGTTGCTCGATATCGGGGCGATGGATTTGGAGATATCCATCCAGGTGCTGTCCTTGACCACCCAGCCCAGCAGGTCCAGGCCGAAAATAGGTCCCAGTCCCAGGGCAAAGATAAACAGCCCCAGCCACGCCGCCCACCAGTCTTCATCTTTATGCATGGGTTTTCTTGCGTAAGTGTTGTTTTCACTAACCATCCCATACCCTCCTTTACTCAGCTTTTGGCATGAAAATTTGGCTTGATATAAAAAACAGCCGCCATTTCTTTGATCAGTCAGCTATAGACATCACCTCCAGGAAACAAAGCATTTTTTGAACTATCAGCCGGATGGGTAAATAAAAATTATGCCAGGCATAAGCAAGGTTAATGACTGCTTAAAAAAAAATTAAACCAATCCATATAATTAATCAATTCCGCCGGCACGGTTTGAATGTTTATTACGATGTTGTGGCATAGTTTCGTCACGGGATTGAACATTTTGGTTCATCATTTTGACGCATATGAACGGCAGGCCCAGTCCGGCGCTTGCCATGTTTTAACCGCATCTGTAGAATTAAACCAACAAGAAAAATGTGATGGTAAATTTTAATTTGATTACAGGAGTACTATATGGAAGGCCAAATCTTGTTTATTACCGACGGTTCAGCCTCCGCCGGCCAGGCCGGGGAAATGGCAATCGGCCTGGCCAATCTGTGGCGGGTATCCTTGCGGGCGGTTTACATCCTTGATGAAGGCTGGAGAGACATCCTTGGCGATGAATGGATAAGCACCCCCGCAGCCAGGGCCGGGTTCTACCGCTGGCTGGAAGGCGGCTTAACCGGGCATGCCCATGATATATTGCAGAAGTTTGCCCAAAGGGCTGCGGAAAGCGGGGTTTGGGTGACAACGGACATTATCGTGGGTAAAGCGGAAAAGACCATTGCCGTACTGGCCGAATCAGCAACGCCCCTTTTACTGGTATTGCCCAACCCAAACGCCACGCTCCCCCCGGCGGAGGGCGGTTTTCAGTTCAACATTCGCTCTCTGACGCAAAAAATAAAATGCCCGGTGCTGATTGGTCCCAATCCGCCACGGACAAATTCAACTGGTCTGTAATTCCGGGGGATTTTTTTTATACTCGTTCATATTGACATTTTTCGATTTGACGCTTACAATACTCATATCGAAGTTTTTAGATTTGAGGTGCCGGAATGGATTATTATTCTGAACATGCGAAAGTGTTCAAGGCGTTGGGCGATCCCAAAAGAGCCATGATTGTGGATATGCTCTCCTGCGGTGAACTTTGCGCCTGCATGATTTTAGAGAAATTCAAGATGTCCCAATCCACGTTGTCCCACCACATGAAGACCCTGTGCGAATGTGGGCTTGTTAAAGGCAGAAATGAAGGCAAATGGACTCACTATTCGCTGGATGCGGAAACAATCAGCAAAACAAAGCAGTTTTTGCACACCATTACCACCGACAAGGAAGACTGCATCTGCAAGGTAAATGCGGACTGCTGTAAAGGAAGTGAATCAGAATGAGTGAAGAAAAATCCTGCTGTTGTTCGGCTGATACCTGTTGCGCCGTGGAACCCATTAGGGGAGAAATCCGGGCTTTGCAACACGACGTTACTGCGGTGTCAACGAATATAAATTTTAAGGACACGCTTGGAACCTGGAAAGCACGCTGGGGCATAGGCAGGATGAATTACAAGATTAATCCCGGGCTTTATGCCGTCGGCAATCCCGATCATACGTCCCCGGTGCTGGTCAGCGCAAACTACAAACTGACCTTCGATGCTTTAAGAAAAGAGCTTTCCGGGCTGCATTGCTGGATTCTGATCCTCGATACAAAGGGCATCAACGTCTGGTGCGCCGCCGGCAAAGGCACCTTCGGAACTGATGAACTGGTGGGCCGCATATTAAAGACAGGACTGTCCGGGCTTGTATCGCACAGGAAATTGATTTTGCCGCAACTTAGCGCCCCAGGCGTGAGCGCCCATGAAGTAACCAGGCAAACCGGCTTTGCAGTGGTTTACGGCCCAGTAAGAGCCCGTGATATAAAGGCTTTCCTTGAGTCAGATCTCACGGCTACAGAAGAAATGCGCTCCGTTAAATTTACATTGCGGGACAGGTTGGTTCTCACGCCTGTGGAACTGGTGCCGGCCGCAAAGGCTTCATTAATGGTTTTCGGAGTATTGTTCCTCATCAACCTTTTTGCCGCCAGACCTTTCGGGCTCGCGGATTTAATTGTTTATGCGGGCGCCGTGGTAACGGGAACCGTTGTTACCCCCGCCCTCCTGCCCTATATTCCCGGCCGGGCCTTCGCCTGGAAGGGCTGGCTGCTGGGACTGTGCTGGACAGCATGGTTTATTTGGTTCAACGGCTGGTTTGTTTCGGAATTCCTGCTTCTGGCCATAGGCTATTTGCTGGTTCTGCCGTCATTGTCGGCCTTTCTGGCCATGAATTTCACAGGCTCGTCAACGTACACTTCCTTTTCCGGTGTGATCAAGGAAATGAAAACAGCGGTGCCGTTGATTGCTCTTTCCTCCGTCGTGGGAATCGTGCTGGTTTTAACGGCAACCCTGTCGACTTAAACAAGGAGGGCATTATGAAACACAGGTATCTGAAAAATGTCGCGACACTTGGTCTGGCGGCTGAAAAATGTGTGGGCTGCGGAAGATGCGTACAGGTTTGTCCCCATGGAGTGTTCGGCGTGGAAGATAAACGGGCGCGGATAAAAGACAAAGACAGGTGTATGGAGTGCGGCGCTTGTTTGATAAACTGCCCCGCCAACGCCATCTCTGTCGATACCGGGGTCGGATGCGCCTCCGCCGTGATCTGGGGCTGGCTTACCGGAAGCGAACCGAGCTGTGATTGTTCAGACAGCGGATGCTGTTAAAAAGGTGGTGTGTTTATGAGCAAAGTGAAAAATACAGGTATTAGTTTTTTTGAAAAGTACCTGACCCTATGGGTTGCCCTGTGCATGGTTGCCGGTATTCTGATCGGAAAATTCCTGCCTGCAATTCCTGATTTTTTAGGTAAATTTGAGTATGCGCAAGTGTCCATTCCCATCGCCATTTTAATCTGGTTAATGATCTATCCCATGATGATGAAGGTGGACTTCGCCAGCATTAAAAACGTGGGTAAAAACCCTGAAGGCTTATATGTTACATGGGTGACCAACTGGCTAATCAAGCCCTTTACCATGTTCGGCATCGCGTGGCTTTTCTTCCATGTGGTATTCAAGGCGTTTATTCCCGCGGAGCTAGCCAGGGATTATTTAGCCGGGGCTATTTTACTTGGCGCAGCGCCTTGTACGGCAATGGTGTTTGTATGGAGCCATCTGACCAAGGGAAGGCCCGCTTATACAGTGGTACAGGTTGCCACAAACGACCTCATTATTCTCGTAGCCTTTACGCCAATCGTCGCCTTTTTGCTTGGCGTGGGCGGCATATCCATCCCGTGGGATACGCTTATCCTGTCTGTGGTGCTATTCGTTGTCATACCATTATCAGCCGGTATCGCCACAAGAATCTGGATGATCAAAAACAAAGGTGTGGAATATTTCGAACAGCGGTTTATTCCCAAGTTTAATAACATTACAATTATAGGCTTGCTGCTCACGTTGATTATCATTTTCTCCTTCCAGGGAGAAGTGATATTGAGCAATCCCCAACATATCCTGTTGATTGCCATACCGCTGATTCTGCAGACACTCCTGGTCTTTTTCATAGCCTATACCGCCTGCAAACTGCTCAAGCTACCGCATGACATAGCGGCTCCGGCCGGCATGATTGGCGCGTCCAACTTCTTTGAGCTTGCCGTGGCGGTGGCCATTTCCCTGTTTGGCACGACATCGCCTGTGGCGCTGGCGACCATTGTGGGAGTGCTTGTCGAGGTGCCTGTTATGTTAACGCTGGTACGTATCGCCAACAATACACGTCATTGGTTCAGGGAGGAAAAACAGCATGGATAAGCCTAAAGTAGCTTTCATATGTGTGCATAACTCCTGCCGCAGCCAGATCGCGGAGGCGTTGGGCAAACACCTGGCCGGTGATGTTTTTGCATGCTATTCGGCGGGAACCGAAACAAAACCGCAAATCAACCAGGACGCCGTCCGGCTAATGAAACAGCTTTACGGGATCGACATGGAGAAAACACAGCATCCGAAACTGCTTTCGGAAATTCCACCGGTTGATATCGTCGTCACCATGGGCTGCAATGTCACTTGCCCATACCTGCCCTGCAAACATAGGGAAGATTGGGGATTGGGTGATCCCACAGGCAAAAACGATGAGGACTTTATCGCCGTCATTTGCGAAATTGAGCATCAGATCAAGCTGCTTGCATCGAAGGTTTATCCCATATGCCAGTCAGCAATCTAGGCTAGCTGCTTGAGCGCCTGGACCGTTAATTCCCGGGCCATCCGCTTGCGGTAAGCCGGCCCCATGTCCGTATTGTCCAAAGGCCTGGCCTGCTTGAAGGCCGCCCCGGCCACCGTGTCAATAATCTCTTCGGTTAGCTTATGGCCTGTCATAACCTCCGCTTCCTTAACCAGCAAAGGTCTGGATTCCACCGCGCCCAGCACCACCCTGGCCCTGACCACCCTGGCGGCGTCATCTTTCTCCAGGGCCGCGGCCACGCCCACGACGGGAAAATCGAAAGAATTGCGGGAACGCAGTTTAATGTAATTCATTTGCAAACCCGCTGCCGGAGGCAGCATAATGGCGGTGAGAATTTCATCGGACCTTTTAGTTAAATAATTGATCCCGTCCGCCCCGTAAAGCTCTTCAATGGGAATTTCCCGCTCCCCGGTGGCGCCGCGCAAACGCAGGCAGGCAGCCAGCGCGACCAATACCGGTACGGTGTCCGCCGACGAAACGGCAAAGCAGCGGCGGCTGTTTGGCGCCGCCTGGCAGATGGTGCCGAAAGCTTTCAGGCAGTAGCCCAGGCCCCGGCGCCAAAGTTCGTTTTGGTTAAAGTACATACAGCGGGTATTCAGGCAGACATTGCCGCCGATAGTACCGGCATTGCGCAGCTGCGGAGTTGAAACCAGACGCGCGGCGTGCGCCAGAGCCGGGTAATATTTATTGATGGCCGGATGGCCGGCCACCTCTGTCAGAGACACGGCGGCTCCGATAGTCATTCCATTTTCCCCACCGCCGGCTATCCCGCGCAATTCGTTTAAGCGGGAAAGCGATATCAATGTACTGATTTTCACCTGACGGCGTTTTAAGTTGGGATAAAGATCGGTCCCTCCGGCCACCACGGCGGTACCAGGCTTAGTGAGACAATTAAGCGCTTCGTCCAGTGTATTGGGCATGATTAGTTTAAACTCAGGCAGCCGTAACATGAACATTACCTCCATAACTCAAAAATAAGCCGCCGGCATTACCTGCCGGTCATCCTGTAGACTGAGCATCCCAGGGTCTGGGCACCTGCTGCGGTTTGGGAAACTTATATACCGGGATTATTTTTTTGCCGTAGCGGCCGGAGCCGCCCTTGGCCTTATCGTCCAGTGCTTTGAGAATCTTTTCCGGCGTGACGGGCACCTCGTCGATCCGGACGCCCAGCGCGTTATAAACAGCGCTTACCAGAGCTGGAACAACCGGAAGCAGGGGTCCCTGACCGGCTTCTTTAGCTCCAAAGGGCCCCTCGGCCTCGGCGGTTTCCACTAAAATGCTTTCCACGGGCGGCATATCCAAAGTGGTAATGGTTTTATAATCCAGCATTGACGGGGCTTTAACAAGGTGACGGCGCATTGTCTGCTCCTCCATTAAAGCGTCCCCCAGGCCCATATATACGCTGCCTTCAATTTGCCCGATCACATTAAGCGGGTTGAGGGCTATGCCGATGTCATGGGCCACCCAAACCTTTTCCACTTTAACCATGCCCGTTGCCGGGTCACAGGTTACTTCCACCACGGCGGCTGAATAGCTCCAGGCGGGTGAAGGGCCGACGCCTGAACCGCGGTATGGTCCGGCCAGGTCGGGCGGCTTATACCCGCCTTTGCCCACCAGGATTCCCGAACGGGTCTCGGCCAAAGCACAGGCCAGGCTGAAAGGAACCTGCCTGTCGGAATCATACCTATCCATGACTTTGCCGTCCTTAAAAACTAAACTTTCCCGATCCACCTGAAGCTTTTCGGCAACAGCTTCGGCAATTGTATCGCGCAATTGCATGGCGGCCTGTATTGCCGCATTGCCGGACATAAAAGTAACCCGGCTGGAATAACTGCCCATATCCACAGGGGTGAGCGACGTGTCGGCGGTAACCAAATAGATATCTTCCATTTGCAGACCCAAAATCTCCGCCACCAGAAGAGCGTGTATGGTGAGGGAGCCCTGCCCGATATCGGTGGAGCCGGAGTATAGAGTTACCCCTCCGCCCCGGTCAATTTTCAAGATCACCTGGGAATGGTCCATGGGGTTGTTATAAATGGGCAATCCCGCTCCGCACATATAAGCGCTGACAGCAAAACCAACCCCTTTGCCGTAAGGCAGTGATGAGTGCTTGGCTGTGAAACCGGAGGCCCGGTCAACCCGTTCAATGCATTCCATCAGTCCGCAACTGGTAATGCGCAAGTAATTGACCGTGAGGGAATTCGGCTCAATGGCGTTAATTTTGCGCATCTCCACCGGGTTGAGGCCCAAATCCTCAGCGATCTTATCCAACTGCAGTTCTACGGCAAACCGGCCCTGGGGAGCGGCATGACCGCGCTTCGGACCGGCCGCCGGTTTATTGGTGAAGCACCGCACGATGTCTACTTTATAGTTGGGAATCTTATAGGTGGTCGGCTGCAGGTTTCCCGTATAAAAAGAAGACGCCACTCCAAAACTGCCGTGGGCGCCGCCGTCCAAAAAATTGGTAAACTGCATGGCGGTAATGGAGCCGTCCCGCTTCACCCCGGTTTTAACAGCCAGCAAAACAGCATGGCGGCCTCTATGGGTATAAAAAACTTCTTCCCTGGTCAGGGTTATCTTCACCGGCCGGCCGGTTTTCAAAGCCATGTGCGAGACCACCATTTCATGACAAAAAGGCTCGCTTTTGGCGCCGAACCCGCCCCCCAAAAAGGGGCTGACAACCCGCACATGAGCCGCGGGCTTACCCAGAACCTTGGCTAAAGCCCGATGCAGATAATGGGGGGTTTGGGAACTTGTGTACAGGGTCAGATGACCGTTGCCTTCCGGTACCGCTACCGCCGAATGCTCTTCCAGGCACATGTGGGTGCTGCCGCTGTAAAAAAACAGGTCTTCCCTGACATGGTCGGCCTCGTTGAAGCCGGCTTCCACATCGCCGAATTCCAGGGCTATTTCCCTGTGAATATTTCCTTTTCCGGTATAAGTGTGAATCGGTTCCTCGGCAGGCAATAAGGCATCTTCCACGGTCAGAAAGGCAGGCAGCGGCTGATATTCCACCTTGAATAAAGCCAGCGCAGCCTCGGCAGAAGCCTCATCCACAGCCACTACAGCGGCTACCGGGTCTCCCACATAGCGCGCCTTGCCAATGGCCAGAGCGTGCTCGTCCTCGCTGACCGGCAGAATGCCGAAAGGGGTCGTCAGCTCACCGCCCAGCATAACGTCCACTACTCCAGGGTATGACAGCACCTCTTCATAATCAATATTAACTATTTTCGCGTGGGCAAAGGGACTGCGCAGCAATTTGCAATAGAGCATACCGGGAAAAGCCAGGTCGGAAGTGTATTTCGCTTGCCCGGTAGCCTTACTCATGCCGTCAACCTTGGGCAAATTTTTACCGATTAAATTGAATGGTTCGCTACTCATGGTCTGTCCCTTCCTTAACGCAGACGCCATTGCAGGCGCCCGGCCTCAACAACGTCCGGTCCAGCATTCTCCCGGCAGCAAGCTCCACAGCATCATAAATCTTTAAAAAACCGGTGCAGCGGCAAATATTACCTGATAAAGCATCTTTAATCTCAGCGTGTGACGGCAGAGGGTTTTGATCGAGCAAAGCTTTAGCGGTGAGCAGCATCCCGGATGTACAGTAACCGCACTGAATGGCTCCCGTTTCAACGAAAGCTGTCTGCAGAGGATGGGGCTTGCTCAGGGTACCAATGCCTTCCACGGTTAAAATCTCTTTCTCTTCCACTTCCAACGGCATGGTCAGGCAGGCAAGACGCGGTTCGCCGTTGATCAAAACGGTACAGGCTCCGCATTCTCCCAGTTCACACCCGTGTTTGGTACCCATGAGACCGAGATCTTCACGCAGTACCTCCAGCAGGGTTTTATTTTCAGAAATAAAAAGTTCGTAGCTCCGCCGGTTGACCTTTAGTGTTATTGGTATTTTCATTGCATAACCCTCCTAAGTTGCTCAATTAGAACCGCCCCATAATTTGTGAAGAAGACACGGCTTATGTTCATCATGAGAAACTACTGTTCTCCATTATGAATATAATCATATTATGAATTATCTGATAACGGATTGTCAAGAGTAAATTAACTATTCAACAAAATAAAATACGAGCAATATAAGCCGGTCACCCGGCTTGCTCCTGTTTTTTCTTATCCTTCAAAGCTTTAAGTATTCTTTCAGGAGTAATGGGCAGTTCTAAAAACCTCACGCCAATTGCGTTACAGATGGCGTTGGCGATGGCCGGAATCGTCGGCTGGATTGGCCCTTCGCCGGCTTCCTTGGCGCCAAACGGCGCGGTGGGGTCATAGCTGTCCACTATTACAGAATCAATTTCCGGAATATCCGCGGCAGTCGGCAATTTGTATTCCTGCAATGAAGAGCTGATGACCTGCCCGTCGGGAGTGAGCTTCATTTCTTCGTAAAGCGCCTGCCCCATGCCCATGATGATGGAACCTTCAACCTGCCCTTCGACACTCATCGGATTGATGGCCTGGCCGCAGTCCCCGGCCTCGGTGATTTTAACTATTTTCACCTGGCCTGTTTCCAGATTCACTTCCACCTCGGCTACCTGGGCGGAAAAGCCAAAGGTCGGCGACTGGCCGATATTGGCGCCCTGCACTCCTTTCATCCCTTTGCGGGGCGGACTGTAATGACCTGTGGCCGTTAACGGTCCTTTGGCATCAATATAGCCGGCCACGGCGGTCATAAATGCGATCCTTTTCTTGGGCTCATAGATCGAGTAAATTACCCCGTCCTTACACCGTAAATGCCCGGCGCTCACACCCAGTTGCAGGGCGGCCGTCTCATATAATTTTTTGTTAATTTCCCGGGCCGCCATAATCACCGCTTTGCCTGCCGCGTAAGTCGTCCTGCTTGAAAATGCGCCCAGGTCAAAGGGGGTCAATTGGGTATCCCCGGAAACAAAGTGCAGATCCGAGGCTTTAACCCCCAATTCTTCGGCCGCCATCATGGGCAGGATTGTATTGGACCCTTGCCCGATATCAGTCGCCCCGGAATACAAAACAATGCCGCCCTCGGTGTCTATTCTGATTAACGCGTGTTTCCGTTGGCCATCCCGACGGCTTTAACCAACGCATCCCGGACCAGCACCCTGACCATGGTTTTCTTGTTGATGGGCGAGGCGCCCATCGGATGAACGGGTTTGGCCGACTGATAGGCAAGTTCCGCCGCCTCCTCCAGGCTCTCTTCAGCCTTCCGGCCCTCCAATGCCGCCTCGGCTTCCAGCGCCCTTTTGGGCCCGGGACCCACCGCGTTGAGCACAATCCTGGCCCGGCGGCAAATTCCCCCGGGCCCGTCAAGGGTTATTGCAACTGCTATTCCTACAATGGGAAAATCTATTTCTTGCCTGAGACGGTATTTCTCATAAGCAAAACCGGTATAGGGCTGCGGGCGTGGAATTATTACGGCAACGACAATGGCGCCCGCTTCCAGTTTTATGGGACACATACCGTCATGGCTGTATAAAAATTCTATAGGCATTTCTTGAATGCCATAGGGGCCCGCCGTTCTGACCCGGGCTCCCAAAGCCATCAGAGCCAGCGGGGTATCGGCGGAAAAAACCGCATGGCACACCGGGCTCCTTTTGGCAACATGACAACGGTCCCCGCCTGTTTTATAGCAAAGAGGGCGGGATTGACGCCAACTCGCAAGCTGGTTGAAATAATAACAACGGGTATCCAGGCAAATATTTCCGCCCAGTGTCCCCATATTCCGGTGCTGCGGCATGCCGATAAGGGAGGCCGCAGTTGCCAATACCGATGCATTTTCAATTATCTCGGGCGATGACCCGATTGTGTTGAGCCTGGTTAAAGCTCCGATCTCAATCTCTTCAGCCTTCATGGTAATACCCGACATAAATGGCAGCCCCGTGATATCCACCAGATAACGAAATTTGGCCACGCCTTGTTTCATCCTAACGATAATGTCCGTCCCGCCTGCCATTATTTGCGCTTTCGTCTGATGCACGGTAAGAATTTCGATTGTCTCGATTAAAGTTCGGGGCTTAAAATAGTCAAATTCCGGTAAAGACAAAGAAACCACTCCCTATTATACTAGTATAGTCTATAGTATTTAAACCTATTACTTTCCGCTTATTATTTTGGCAGCCCTCTTTAAGGCCGGCGCCACCATACGCATCTTCTCTCCGGTCAGAGAGTGCGTAAAACCTACCATCCACAAAAATGCCACCATTTTACCCCGCCAGTCGGTGACCGGTACACTGATGGTATTAACGCCCTGGACATATTCCTCAAAATCAGTTGCATAACCCAATTCCCGTATCCGGCGGATTTCTTTTGCATACTCATTGGGGTCGGCAATGGAATTAATAGTAAATAGCGGAATTGGCTTGGCCAGCATGCCTTTTAGCTCGTTTTCCTCAAGGCTGCTTAAGAATACTTTACCTGCGGCTCCGGCAAATGGAGGTATCCTTGTGCCTATTGCAGCGGTAACCTTTAACCCGGAAGCGCTGTCCGCTTTTTCAATGACCGTTATTTTTTGCTCATAAAAAGAACATAAAAATATCGTTTCTTCATATGTACGACTCATTGATTCAATAACCGGACGGGCCAACAGTCTCAAATCGACACCAACCCCGGACCGCTTGATTAACTGAGTAAATGCCGGTCCCAGTCTATATTTTCTTATGCCGTCCTGCCGGATAGCCCCTAGATCCTTAAGCGCCCATATGATGCCAGTCACTGTGCGTTCGGAGATATTTAATTTATGAGCGATGTCACTGATCCCCAATTCGGACCGAGCACCGGCAATTTCCTCTATAATTGCAAATACCTTGTAAAGCACAGGGGCGCTGGACGCGCCATTTGTTTTTTTAACAACCTGCTTTTCAGTCAACTCAGTCAGTGCCAACCGCCGCAACCCCTTTACTATTTGATATTTAGTTGGCTAAGTTTAGAATTTGGAGGACATGAACCAGGAGAAATTAAAACATGTGTAACCAGTCCGGACTGCAGCCTACCACAATGCATTTATAAACAGAAATAAACATAAACAAATTAAGCAGCCAGGGGGTCAGGTTTAAAACGTAACATTAAATGGTATAACGTTACTTAATGATAATTTAAAATACAATTAAAGTCAACAAAAACAGAAAATGAAGCAAACTACTATCTTGCAAAAAGCATAGCCCTGATTAATCACGTCGTTTTTATGATATAATTGGTTGCATAATTTAGCGGTGTAAAACCGCTGCGGGAGTGGTTTGTTTGAATACGAGGACAAAAACAGCCATCCTGTTTGCCGTGTTGGCGGCAGTATGCTACGGGGTGAGTTTCCCGCTGTCAAAGATATTATTAAATGAACTCCCGCCTGCGTTTATGGCGGCTTTGCTTTACCTGGGCGCGGGTTTCGGTATGGCTGCGGTCACCTTATCGCGGAAATTAAAGCATAACGAATTAATGGAAGCGCAGATAACCAAAAAGGAGTTCCCGTATGTTTCGGGCATGATTGCCTTGGATATCGCCGCGCCAATACTGCTCATGTTCGGGCTTTCCATGACAACACCGGCGAACGCGTCGTTATTGAATAACTTTGAAGTTGCGGCAACGTCGTTAATTGCTATGTTTGTGTTCAAAGAGGCTATCGGCAAGCGGATGTGGACCGCAATAGCGCTGATAACTGTTTCAACCGTTATTCTGTCCTTTGAAGACATCAGTAGTCTCTCCTTTTCCATCGGTTCCTTGTTGATTATTCTTGCCTGCCTGTGCTGGGGGCTTGAGAATAACTGCACCAGAATGCTCTCTCTAAAAGACCCGCTGCAAATTGTGGTCATCAAAGGGCTCGGTTCCGGAGCCGGCTCGTTCATTATCGCCTTGGCCGCCCGGGAGTTGCGCTTCAACGCCTTGTATATCATTTTTGCCCTTGCGCTTGGTTTTTTCGCGTATGGTTTAAGCATTTACTTTTATATCAGCGCGCAAAGGGAGCTTGGCGCCGCACGTACCAGCGCATATTACGCCATCGCCCCTTTTATCGGC
Organism: Bacillota bacterium; assembly: GCA_023439185.1. Lineage (GTDB taxonomy): Bacteria > Bacillota > Desulfotomaculia > Desulfotomaculales > Desulfallaceae > BRH-c8a. Next base: position 257,567 of record JAEXOR010000011.1, read on the forward strand.
GTCGGCTTGTCCTTTATTGTTTATAGCCAGCCGATAACAGTCTCTTTTATCGCCGCTTTTGCCATTATGATTTTCGGGGCATATTTCGCAACTGCTGAGAGGCATACGCATCAACATACTCATGAGACCATTGAGCACGCTCACCGGCATACGCATAGCGACGGACACCATAATCACAAGCACGATTTCCCCGTCAAAGAACACAGTCATCTGCATGTACATGAACCTATGGTCCATGTACACTTTCACATGCCGGATACACATCACGCGCATACACATTGATGACCCTACCCTGATTTGATGGACACGTTAAATGGCTGGTTCAATAAAACCAGCCATTTAACGTGTCCATCATGAAACAATACGACAAACAATTTAAAGAACAAGCCATAAAACCGGTCCTGGAACTGGAGCGTCCGGTGAAGCCGGTGGCCGATGAACCGGGGCATCCACGAAACACTATGTACAATGGCTCAGCCAATACAAAAAGCATCACGAACACGCATTTCCCGGCAACAGCAAACTACGTCCCTATGACGCCGCTCTGGAACGTGTTCCTTTTCAATTCCCCAAAGGGAATTATTTTTGTTTTGAAAGCGGGGATGTTCAAACCTTGTGCAACAAGGGCTCTCGAAGTGGCTTTTGAGCAACTTCGAGAAATTGCCGCATTTTGATAAATGCCAGGATTTTATCAAGCAACGCTAACTATATCATCTAGCATTTACCACCTCTACAGTTCGCCATCCACAAGGCTTTCCTGCATATTAACTTTAAAAAATACTTTTCGAGCATCTCCCGGGTTTTCTGCACACCAAAAGTGCTCGATGTCTGAAAACTTTACCATTGATGACCTTTGTTATTAAATTATATAGATACCGTCACCAAAGGGATCAAACCCGCCCAACCGTTCAACTTTCCCGGTGCAAAGCTTGCATTGGCGGTAAAAAATTACACTATCCAGATTCCTCTTAATTATTTTCTCCAGCTTACATTTTAATATCAGGTAATCTTCCCTGCGCAAACGGCACTCAAAAACACTATATTGCACCCGCACCCCATAGTCTTTAAGAATTTTATGAACCAGATTTCTGCGAAGGTCATCGCTGATGTCGTACGTGATTACTATATTTTCCATTAACGCACCATAACAGATATATACTTATCCAACTCACCCTGCAATACTTTCCCCCAAAAACGGGCCTGCAGCTCAAAGATACGGAGGTAAGAAAGCCGGTAATCAAATACAGGGTGTGTTATTTCCTGCCGCCTTCGTTCTTCATAACACTTATAGAATTTTTTACGTCCCTGGTCTTTTAAGAAACAACCGCCCAAACCATATGAAAAATCTTCTTTCCCTATACTCCCGCGATTTATGGCTGAAAGCACCGCGGAATCAGCCACCACCGGACGGAACTCTTCCATAAGATCCAGTGCCAGAGCGGGCCTCCCATAAACTGGTTGATGCAAAAACCCTATGTACGGATCAAGTCCGGTTACCTGAATTGCTGAATGCATATCCTTGGCAAGTAATGTATAGGCAAAGCTTAACAACGCATTGACCGGATCTCTGGGCGGCCTGCGGTTGCGGTGGTTAAATTGAAAATTACATTCAGTTTTGAGCAGCATTGAGAAAGCGCGAAAATACTCTCTGGCGGCCATCCCCTCAACGCCGAGCAATTGCTCCAAGCTACCGGCATTGTTTGCCGCCACAATGCTCAGTCCAATACTGCGTATGGATGATTCTATTAATTTGACCTGTAATTTGCGGTTGTAACGTAAAAGTAAAGCACGCATGTTGGATAGTTTTCCGGTCACAAAACATCTGGCCAAAGCAATGCGCTTATCTTGATCAAAGTAACAATTGAATTGCGCCAGACGAACAAGACAGTTACGGGATGCCGGCGGCTGCACAATGCCCCGGTAATTTCCGTTAATCGTCAGGTAAACCACATCAATGCCGTAGTCCAGCAGGGTTTTCATGGCCGGGGTTGATAGGTTTACGCCGCCTACCAGCACCACCTGATCTATGTTGCATAAAGGTAATTCAGTCAACACCCGGTCTTCCTTTTCCACTACCAGGCGCAAACCCTTCTTTTTTACTCTGGAACCCGGTTCATCCACATATAGAATCCGGCCCAGGTTTATCGCGGGCACGGGGCGTGAAGGCTTTTTCCCGCTGCCTTGTAAAAAGTTTGTTTCCATAGGCAGGCAACGTGATTCAAGAGCACAACCGTTACAGCGACCATCCGCTGCCGGTGGCGGTATAATGCCGGATTCAATAATATCCAGCGCTTTTCTAACTGTATTCTCGACAAGTACCCGCAAGTCTTCCTGAAAGTAAACTTCCCGGCGGCTACGTGAGCCCGCATAGTAAATGTATCCTTTTTCACTGCAACAACTTAATTTTTCTTCCAGCATCATAGCCTGAGCGCAAAGCTGCACGTCATCGCTCAAGCTTTCTTTCATGGTGCCTTTTTTATATTCCACAGGGTAATAATAACCGTCCCGTTCTTCAAGACAATCAACAACACCTATAAGCTTGAGGTGCTCCGAAGTTATTTCTATGGAACGCGCTTGTTTAATTGAATCCCTTGTGACGCTTCCGCGGCGCTCCCGTTTTTCTTCCTGGAGTCTACCTTCAAGCAGATGGGCATTGCTGTCTTCGGCTCCTTCAATAACCCGGTAATAAAAATTTCGCGGACAATATAGAATTTCCGCAACAGCAGAAACAGGGAGGTATATTGGTTCTTTTTGCGACTCTGCTTCCATGGTTATCCTCCTTTTCTTTTACTGGGAAGAATAACCATTGGGCCAATGGTGTATACCTTTTTCTTTTTTAATCGACCTATTATATAAAATGCCGCCCTATATTAAGGAAGCCTCTCGAAAACGCAATTCCCAAAAGGAAATTATTTTTGTTTTGCCATGCAATTCCACAGCACAAGGAACAAACGTCTGCCGGAAGTATTTCAATTCCTCAAGGGGAATTATTTTTGTTTTGACATAGCCAAGAAACTCACACCTGGCACGCGTGTCATGGTACAGTTTCAATTCCCCAAGGGGAATTATTTTTGTTTTGACAGGTAGGTAAGCGTAAGTGGACTGACCCAAAGAAATATCCGTTTCAATTCCCCAAGGGGAATTATTTTTGTTTTGACTGTCGGGAGCGTTGTTGGCCACCTCTATTCCATGATGGAGTTTCAATTCCCCAAGGGGAATTATTTTTGTTTTGACTTCGATTAAAAAGAATGTCCAGAGGCTCCATATTATTGTTTCAATTCCCCAAGGGGAATTATTTTTGTTTTGACGTGTGGTAAAAACTGCCGTTGCTGCCGTGAAGAGATATGCGGTGTTTCAATTCCCCAAGGGGAATTATTTTTGTTTTGACAGCGGGGATGTTCAAGCCTTGTGCAACAAGGGCTCCCAAAGCAGTTTTCGAGCACCTTCGACAAATTGCTATATTTTTACAAATAACAGGATTTGGTCAAGCAACGCTAACTATATCATCTAGCATTTACCACCTCTACAGTTCGTCATCCACAAGGCTTTCCCTGTATATTAACTTTCAAAAATACTCTTCGAGCATCTCCCGGGTTTTTTGCACACCAAAAGTGCTCGATGTCTGACAATTTTAAAAACCTCTTGCCTTGATCCAAGTTTGGTTTCTGATTACAGCGACTTATTCAACAATCACGCATTCACCTATAACATAGGGGTTTTCATGCTGCTCATTAATTGAGCGCCTATCAATCATAGCCACAGTTATAGTATCCAGACGGTTATCCATATGTGCCTGACATACGTAAGTAACAAAGTACTGCAAAAGTGTAGTGCCTCCGGTAAGGTTAACGTATAAATGATGAAACGGCAGTCCTTCAATATATTCTTTGGCCTGATTGAATATCCGGGATAATTCATTAAACCCGCTAAATGGGTCACCCACCTCTACTACACAAACTTCCCCGGTATACCCGGCTTTATTTAATATTGTGTCTAAATAGTTCTTTTTTACTTCATCTGAGGTTATAACAAGCAACTGATCCGGTTTTACATGGTGCAGGGCGGTATACAATAACCCAGGTGATTTACCTAGCGGGGTTATCATAGTTATGGTTGAGCCGGTCTGTTGCAGGTCTGTCACAGGCACAGACAAGCCCTTTTCTTTATTAAAGATTTCTTTTAATATGGCAAAACACTCCAGCGTTTCGCTCATAACTTTGTGAGACGACCTGACGCTTTCTTTACTCCACCCTGTGTGAATCACATCATTACGTAGCCCACTTAATTGTGACCATAATTTTCCTATAGTTGTATCTCGATCAGACTTGAGTTTATGCGCTATGGTTTCCCGTATATCCCGTTGAAAAACACCGATACACTGGTCATTACTACTTATAACATAAGAAATTATCAATTCACGCATCATCGATAAGGCCTGAGGGGCATAGTTATGTTCTACGTACCAGCGGACCATATCCAAATGACTGACTAAATTTAGAGGATCGGACTTATCGTTAGTTTCAGAAAAAGCGGAAAACTTACTAATTATGTTTTCAATCAAGAGGCCAAAAGGAACCGCCCACTCTCTGACGTCCCTGTCCAGCAGTTCACGTTGTTCTGAATAACCGGTGTAATATTTTAATTTACCGGTTTCTGCTATTACCTCAAATGGCCGATTGGTAAATAGGGCCCGGGAAACATTTTCAATAATAGTACCAAACCTGTTAAGCTCTCTTCGCGCCGGACCTTGCTCTTCTTTGGCTTTCCGCTGGGCATCTGCCAGAAGGGCGCTTATTTCCTGAGCACTGCCGTGTTTAACAAAAGAATTAACACCAATAATCCAATCCAACAGCGAACAAAAACCGGTTAAATCAAATACCGGACTTTCATTTTGGTCATTTTTGGCTTCATATGCCCCGTAATACAATGCCTTGATATTAACGTTTTTAACAAATTTTAGATAAGCAATACTTAAAAAACTAATCAGCGGTAGTGAACGGAAGCTATATGTTATATCAAACACCATGCTGTCGCCTTCGTCAATCTCGCGTACCAGAATGTTAAAAATATCCCATAGCTCAATAGTGCTTTTACCGTCCGGTATATCAACGGGGATTGGCTCAGTGTGATTCCGGTTAATTAATTCTTCCCTTAAGCTGTTCCAATGCTTGGCTGTTGCTTCCTTTGTTTTAACTACCATTATTTTCTTGGGTCTGGTCAACTCTGCGGCCATAACCGGAAAGTAACGGGTATGCACTTTTTTTTCGCCGAGTACATAATAAGTTTCCTTATAATCATTTATTCCAATAAAGGTTACAAGTTTGGGCATAATGTCATCCTTTCATGGAACACAAAAATAGCGGCATGCGCTTATATTGGTCGGGACTTATCTGATCAATAACCTGCTTTGCCCCATACCCATTGTGGTTTTGTAGCCTATGCCAGCGTAAAATGCAAACTCCGCCAGCATATGCGCTGCTCGGGCCATGATATCTTCATTATGATGCTTGATGCCGTAACCGCATTGGCCAACAAAACCAACCTGTTTATAGTGGCTGAAATGCATTATTTTAGTGATTATTCTGCAATCACTCGGGAAAAGGTTTTCGGCAATGAAACATAAAAAGTTATCCCCCAGATGCACGGGTGAATAATAATTCCACTTTTGCAGCAAGTTGGCGAATACTTTATGCGGGTCCGGCAGGGGATAGTTCATGCCCTGGCTTCTGAATGTCGTAGGCGAGTAAAATTGCAGGCTGAGCTTGTTCCTGATGTTTTCCTCCGACACGTAATAATCATAAATATCCGTAAAGGAGGAACTGTCGGCCCAGGGATGGCGCTTTTGATCAAAGGTAAAACCGCAGACCCGCATTTCAGTTCCGGCCAGATTTATATCATACGGCAATGCCGGCGCCCAAATGTTTTGCATCCAAAGCGAAAGGGCGGACGACAAGGAGGTTACTCTAAAAGAGTACTCTTCACCGGGGAACAGCCTCCAGCGGTTTTCCTCAAAGGCTGTTTTTCCCCAAAGGGGCGATATGGTAAATGGCTTTAGGGAAGCCGGCTTGTGCAATTCATCCGCCAGCGCGGGATCCAAATCCCGTACCTTATCCAGGAAAAAAGCATGCAGCACCTGACCCAAAGCGGGAGGAACCAATACCTCTTGCTTTACTTGTAGAAATATGACACAACTGGCCAGCAATAGAAATTCCTCCGGTTTTTTAATTGATATAAAGATCTGTCCACCCCAAGGGCCAGCGGGGAACATCTCCATCCATCACTGCCCGGCGCGATTTGGGGAAAACAAATTGGCCCCGGGGTTCGAAAAGGGCATCCCTGACCGAACGCCGCAGCTCAGGAGGCAGCAGCATCAGCAAACTGGTTCCGGATAAACCCGCCCCCCAACCCATACGCATTCCGGCAGCTTTTTGATCATAGAAATTTCTCATTTCCATTGCGCCGGGTCCGGAAACCGCGGCCCAGTATTCCCTTTCAAAACGCCAAATATCATGCGCAAAACTATGCACCAAATTAAATAGTTCTTCCAGGGTATTAAAGGGCAGTATTCCTTTGGTCTGTTGAGAAAAGTCTCGCATAATATTTTCATCCAAAGTAACGCTGAACTGCAACTCGGCGCCGGGTAAGATTATTTCCACATAAATGGGAGTTTTCAAGTAGATATCCCGCTCTCCGGTAAGACTTAGAACTTGCACTTCCACGAGGGGCAGAGCGTCTTTATCCATCGGCGTGGTGTCGGAAACCTTCAATACCCGCATATAGTCTTTTTGCTGACCGGTGGCTCCTCGTTTTGCATAACCACCCGGTACCGGCAAGTCAAAATGCTGCAGCAGTTCCGTTTCAATTTTATTGGCCATGCTGCTTTTGACTTTGTCTTTAAACCATGGTTTTGAGCGCAGCCTGTCGTCAGTATTGTTGAATTCCCGGAGTTTCTGCTCAATTGAATTAACAAAATACTGTTGAAAGTCCCGTGGGCTTTCCGCCTGCATCCTTTTTAAAAGGTTATATAATACAGCGGTTCTAATGGCGCCTTTAATAGATGAACCGGGGATGAAGGGACAACCGAAAACATCCCGCATAAATGGCCGCATCCGCAGCGGGGTACGGCTTAACCTTGTATTACAATGGTAATCCGAGCTTTGCCGCAAAAAGCGTTCATTCAGTAATTGCCGGGAGCGCAAAAATTCCTCCAGGTTGAAACGGCGGCCCTGCCGGCCTATCTCCAGAGACAGCTCATCCAGCTTGTTTTTATCCAACATGGCACGCCCCAGCTTGGCCTCGCCTACCACATAACAACGCCCGTTGAAAACCATCTGCTCCAGAGGGGTGAGTGCCTGGGTTTTACCGCCTATATGTACCGGACTGATTGTTTTTAGCACTATTCTTTCCCGCATTACCGGTTCACCTCCACCGGCACGGACATGGCATAACCGTACCTGTAAAGCGGATGCGTCCCGCGATCCCAATTGGCGGGTGTTACGTCAGCCATGCATCCCGCGGGCAAATACGGCAGCACCGAACCCTCGGCAAACATTTTGCATGACTTTCTTCGCACCTGCCGAATTGTTTCCGGTGAGGCGGCCCACCCAGCCCTGGTGATGATTTCGAAATAAGCTCCGTCAAGGTTGTTATTCCTTTCCGCAGGCGCGGGGTAAGCAAGGGACAGCAGGCACCAAGCTTCGGCGTCGGAACTGTTTTCCCACAGCCCGTCCCACTCCGGCCCCGCAGCTTCCCACTGCGGGTCAAAGTTGCCATAACCGGTGGTGCGCAGGCCGCCCAGGCCATTTTCGCCCAGCCAGGCAAAGACTCCCGCCAGCTTGTCCCGCAGAGTGCTTTCCTCCACATCTACCAGACAGTAAAGCCCGGCCTCATTAGCAAAAACCATCATTCCGGCGTGAAAAAGGCCGGATGCAGATGTCACCCTGTCCAGCTGGACCCGGGGAACCCTGTGGTAAGTCATGGCGGAAACCAAAATTTCTTTGGCCGGCAATATCGCGCCGGGGTCGACAGCCTTTCCGGCAACCCATTGCTTAAACATATCCAGCGGCACAAAACTCAGCCGGTGCAGCTCTTTAAATATCCGCTGGCCGTCTGCGGCGTCAGCCAACCTGGCCGCTACCTGCGGACGAGGTAAAAAAAATGTATCGCCCTTAAAGGGGAAGGCCGAAGATATCTTAAAAGACGGTTCTCCGTTATTAAAACCGTCCAGCAACTCAGTTACCGAGTAACTTCCGTAAACCGACGCCCAGGCGTGACAAAGCGCTCCAAATAGAGTATCCGAACGGACGAAGTTATCCACCGCCTCCATGCCGATACCCGCTTTGCCCAGGTGCAGGGGGGAGTTGAAGTTTAATTTAACCAGCCAGCGGCCCATAGCACCCCCTCCTAACTATAAAAAGCTGCCATTTTGTCAACCACACCGAAGCATTCCTGAGCAGTTTCCACTTCCAGGCGCAGCACCGCGCCGCTGTTTCCAGCGTAATAATCGATGGCGCGTCCTTCAAATTCAGTAATATTGAAAATTACTTTGCCATATCCCCGGGAACCGTGGCCGCCCAAAGTATCATCCTCAACCAGTTTCATGAGCTGGACAATATTATTCAGGTCTTCCGCAATAATGCGGTTATCCTCTGTTTCAACGGTGTAAATGATTTCAAAATTAAATTTGGTACCTCTGGGGACACGCTCCAACTGGCGGGGATTGGCCGCCGCGGTTACACGATCCAGTGAATTTTCAAATTTCCATTCAGTGTACTGCAGCCCGGTCTCAATTTCTGCCAGCATTTCTTTGCTGTCTGCCGTCATGTGCATGTCCCGTACGATTAACCGGCCGGGAATGTTTTTGTCACTGCCTTCCCGGCCCCCGGCAGCTCCGAACACCCGGCAGACGCGACAGGTACGGTCGGTGCATTCGTGTCTGTTGACGCCGTTGCCGCCATACCTGTTAAAAGGCAAATTAAACTTTCTTTCCAGCAGGGAGCGCATTTTTCCCTTTAAAGAGCTGCCTGGCACATAAGGCTCCCTTGTAATGGGGTCACGCACCACCGGCGAGTCAAGACCGCCAATATCAAGGTTGTTGCCGGATGCGCCAATATGTAGACCGGTTTCGCAGCTCATCTCGCCACGTAATATTATTTTTCCCTTTAGGGGTCTGCGCTTTAAAACGTCAGCCATATCCCGTTAATCCTCCCTTCTAGTCCCTGCCGCCATAGAACTTGTGATAAGCTACAATGCCTTCAACCAAACGGGCAAATTGTTTAAAATCTTTTGGGGTATCAACCCGATCTATACATGGATCCAGAACCAGCATCAGTGGCTTAACCTCGGTTTGCCGGCCGGCCGCGTAAGCCAGCTTGGGTTTTAACAGTTTTACCTCGTCACGGTTAAACTCTTTGCCGCCCCCGGATTCCAATTTTTTTACGGCATCAAGAAATTTTCTGATCTGGTTGGTTTTTAAATTGATTTGACTCAAGTGCTTGCCCATTTCCTCGGCATATTTGACCAAGTCATCAACGGACAGGTCCGCCAGCTTTCCCAAGCTTTTAATGTTTGTTGCAATATTATTGGCAACCCCGCTGTCCCCGCGCTGGTCATAGCCGCCCCGTGGTCCTCTGTTAGCCATCTTGTTCCCCCCTCCTGCTTAATAAATCCATCCACGTCACTGCCATATGCAGATGTGATATAAATTCCATTTTATGCAATTTCCTTTTTAAAACCGGCCAGACAGCGCTATTTTTCAACTCCTTCAGCTCGCTTTCCCTGGCCAGGATATAGGCCAGTTTGGGCAGGTACAGCTTGCCTTCACGAAGCCAAATATCAGCAACGGACGCCATCCGCTTGATAAATCCCTTGCTGAATTTAAACTGCAGCCGGTTGCCGTCGTCATGTAATTTGGACAACTCCGCAACTGCGGGTTCAATTATATTCTCAATTAGATTCCGTACCTCAGTCCATTTGCTTGTTCCGGTAAATAAAGGCCTGCCGTCAGGTGTAAATTGGGGTACCGGGCTGTAAAACAGCGATATGCTGTTCCGGCCGTTATCCTTAGCTCTATCCTCGGCCTCGCCGGCCAGTTCGGCTAATTTATACAATGGATATTTAGCGTCTTGCACCACAACGCCGCCGGAGATGGTTAAATCCGGATTATTTCCGGTGTATGCCGCAAAACACCCCGCGATATCAAAGGCCAATTCGGTTACATCATCCCAAGCACCCGCCAGAAATAAATCATCGCCACCGGAATACACAATGATAACGTTCCTGTCGCTGTCACGCGGAACAAGCCTCAGGGAAGTAACGTGCTTGCTCCGGCCCCGGCATATTTCATTGATGTGATATTTAAAGAAATGAGTCAAACTGCGCGATAAAGCGGACAAACGCGAAAAGGAGCGTTCTTTTTCCGGCAGCCCCCGGGTAAAAACAGTGCCCAGGTTGTCCACATCCATGCGTAAAATTCCAATGCGGTCGGCCCCCAAGGCCTCCCGGGCCAGTACATCGAACTCCTTATACCCCCCGTTCTGGCGGGCCGCATAATTGCCGGTAAAAAACTGAACCGCCCCGTTAAATAAATAATCGTCAATATCCCAGCTATTTAGAACGTATGTGGCATGGCTGTCCAGATTTTTAAGTTCATCGCTGGCGGCGCACACAGCATAATAAGTATCGTCAATTTGCATGGAAACGGCGCCGTCCGGTTTGTGAAGCAAACAGGCAATATATTTTGTATTGGCCAGCTTGCCGCCCAGCTCAAAAAGCTGTTTGCAAACCGGGCATACCTCAACGCTGTCCTGTTCATCTTCCGGTTTTGTTAAAGGTTCCAGCACTGCCGATCCATTATGACAGACTGAACATAAATGCTGCTCGGGTTCACCCGGTGACCAGAAGGCAGCAGGGTCTTTGGTTATTTGATCGATAAACTTGCGGTTTTTTTGTTCGTTCAGTAACTGTTTCAAGACACCCCATAAATAAGCGATATTCTGTTCCGGCTTATCATTGGGAATAAAGGCGCTGCCGGGAAAGGCCACCTTCGCAATGGCCAGGTAAACTTGCCCACCGTAGGCATGATATAGATAATTATTTATCTGTACCGACAAGCTGTCCAGGGCGGCAATAAACCTCCGGGTGTTGGGAGCAAGCAGGTAAAACCTGCCTCCGCCGGAATAAACGATATTTGTTCTGGGCAGTTCTGCGGCAACCAGGATTTTAGATATCACATGCTCGGCCAGAAGTTCCAGGAAAAAAGAGCGTGCGCGCAAAGTTTTTAGAGCGCCTTTGGAACTGGTGGTGTAAATGAATTTTTGCACCCCGGAAAAATCTCCGCCCACCAGTAAATAGCGCCGGTCTTGCCGGTCCAAGATTTTATCTTTCAGCAGCTCCCTCCGGTGGTTGGACCAAGTTTCTTCCATGTACCTGTAAAGGCAGGCGGCAATGGCGGCAGTGGTTTTAAGATGATCAAAAAGTGAAACGTCAGGATGGTTTTCAGGGTTGTCATCCACCACCCGGGTTTCAGACGGGATGTAAGAGGTATATTTCTCCAGGAGCAATAAAAGGGCATTAATGTCTAAATCCGGCAGTATCTTTTTAAAATCCCCTTCGAACGCTTCCCAATGCCGCCTGTATCCCCCGGGGGAATAACTTGCCTGTGCGGCATTTCGATCACCGGGGAAATTAATTTCTCCCACAGCGCTTAAACTGTAAAAGTGCCGGCAGTTTCCACAGGCTTCTTTGCCGTGCGGGTGGTCCAATGATATTTTAGAAAAAACCGGCATCAGAGGAAGGTCAGGCACCGGCTTTCCCGGGCCTTCCTTTTCCGGGCGTTCACCTGACGACAGGCTGTCCGCTTCATAAACAATAAGCAATTCACTGGCGGGCATGTTGAAATCGTCTGGTTGCTCCTGTTTGAAGCCTGAAGTATAGTAGTGACTGGCGGCAAATTGAGTAATGGAGTCCGGCAGTCCTTTATCCCGCAGCCATCCGGCGCCGGTGTCCCGGTATGTTTGATCGGGTTTTTCCATTGTCCGCACAATTAATTTGCCTATATCATGCAGCAGAGCGCCTATAATGAGATCCGAAAACGGCAAGTAATTTTTACCTCCCCGCATTTACTAAAACAAAACAGATTTAAGCAAATTATTCATCAAATAGTTACATTTTCCTTCTTAATTAGCTTTATTTCATTAATAGGAGCAGGTACAATAATCTTAGAATAAGAGTTTAATTGTCGGACATCGAACACCTCTAGTGTGCACAAAACCCCGGCGGTGCTCGAAAAAATAACTTTTTAGCGCAGAAAAAGAGGAAAACCCACGTGACTGGCGAAATTCAGAGATGGAAAAAGTTACATGCTACATTTAGACTTGTTTAACCATGCTGCAATTTTTCCTAAAATATGGGTATGACAGAAGGGGTTCTCGAAAACAGCTCCGGGAGCCCTTGCAGCCCAAAGCTTGAGCACCCTCACTATCAAAACAAAAATAATTCCCCTGGGGGAATTGAAACAAGGTAATAAACTTAACATTGGTTTCGGGAGCATCGAATCAAAACAAAAATAATTCCCCTGGGGGAATTGAAACATTATGTTCATCAGTTGGGTCCCTTTTTTGTCGGCCTCGATCAAAACAAAAATAATTCCCCTGGGGGAATTGAAACATCCCCGGTCGTCTATTCTACCCTCTCGGAGCAGGTGCAATCAAAACAAAAATAATTCCCCTGGGGGAATTGAAACTCAGAAACATATACGTGTGCTGTGGAGCCTTTTCACAGGCAATCAAAACAAAAATAATTCCCCTTGGGGAATTGAAACTTGTAATAGCAATCCGCCGCCGGCTTACAAAGTCTCGTCAAAACAAAAATAATTCCCCTAAGGGAATTGAAACGATCCGAAATCCAATAATATCGGTTTGTTGGGATCGAGCTGTCAAAAAATATTCTCCCAGAAGAAATTCTGTATGCTGCCTTACGCTGTCAAAAAGCTCAACTGGTGGCTGATATCCGTTAGTTTAGCTTTTTTGCTTGCAAATACCCCCCTCAACATCCATCCATCCCCTGCTTCCACTCTATCCCATTAATTTTTAAGAATTAATTAATAAATTTATTATGTATTTGCAAAGATTCCCCGTTATTTTTAAAAGCAAATGCTTTTCAGATGACGATAAAGCACGCCAAAGGAGGATGATTCAATGAACAAAGCTGTTTTCAGGCAGAGCAACGGCATGTACGCTGTCAATATAGTCTCGGCTTGCGGCGTATTCACCCCGGAGCAGTTTGCCGGCTTGGGACAAGCCGCCCTGGAATGCGGAGTATTCAGGCTGAAACTGACCACCAGGCAAACCGTGGTGGCCGTGTTAAATGAGGAAGACCTGGCCCGGTTCGAGTCCCGTCTTCCCGCCCTTGATCTGGCTGTTTCTCCTTACGGGGGAGTTGTGCGGGCCGTAAAAGCTTGCGCCGGAAACGCGGCGCTTTGCCAACGGGCTTTGAGTGACGCGCTGGATCTCGGCATCACTTTGCAGCAAAAATACCTGGGCCGGAAGCTGCAAAAAGACGTCAAGATCGCGGTGGCCGGCTGCCCGCGGGGCTGTACCGACCCGCTGTGCGCCGATTTCGGAGTTATCGCCCGGGGTAAGGACTGTTTCGATGTCTATATCGGCGGCCGGGGCAGCACCAAAAAACCGCTGCACGGCCGGCTTCTAGCGGAAAAATTGTCCGGCGATGAGGTTTTCAAATTGCTTGATTACGTGCTGAACGCATACGTCAAGCTGGCTCAATCCAAGGAACGATTGGCCGCCGTCGTGGCCCGGGCGGGCCTGGAGGGTTTTGTTCCGCCGGCGGGGATGTTTGCTCCCCAGGAAGTCCAGGCGGATCAAGAATTTCTGGCATTTTTATCTGGAAAGGAGGGGAACTGAAAATGACCGATAGCATAAGATCTTCCGCGCTGGTTGACCTGGAGGCCATGATTAAACCGCTGCAAAGAATATGCATGGAATGTGACCATTTTGAATCCGGCGATTGTAAGCCGGCGACGTGTATAATCGGGTTTGCCTCCCGGTCCCTGAAATTTTCATTGCAAAAGGGAATTCTTGATATTCCCGGTTCCGGAGGGCATATACCCCAATCGGACATGAAACCCTATTTCGTGGATAATATTGTGCCCGCCCTGGCGGAAACCTGCCTGCAATGCCGGGAATGCCGGGACAACCACAACCCGGATTGCGTTATTTCACTGACCCGTACCTGCCTGGAAAACACCATCCTGGAGAAAAACATCGAGTACCCGGGCAACGTGTTCATGTATCTGGCCATGGTCAAGGAGCAGGATTCCGGAATAGCCAAAATGCTGGCCGAAGAGATGCAAAAGAGGAAGAAATAATTGGAGGAAAAAATAATTAACCCCTACTTTTTCAGTAGGGGTCAAATCATCTGCTCATGTTTTTGCACTGTTCAGTGGTAAACCTGGACAATCCCTGACACCCGTTGGTCCAATGATAAATGCATTTGCTGCACTGGTCGCAAATCTGATTTCTTTTTACGGCGGCCATTTATTGCACCTCCCTTGTTATTACAATCATTATACTGCCCAAAAATTAAAACACAATAAAAAATATGTTATATTTTTGTTAAATTGCATAATAGGCTGTTTCATTGATTTAATTATAACATACTTTTTGCTTTAGCTAAAGGCGTTTTCAAGAAAAACCCAATTTATTTCCTTCCAGGGTTTTGATCAAGTGCGCAGCCGCCACCATTTTTGCGTTCAGAATATCAGGCGATTGCTCTCTGGTTAATTCCAGCTGTTGCCTGACAGATGACTCCCCGTTAAGGTTCTGCTGGATCTCTCCACTGAGTACATGGCGTGATTCGTCAAACCGGGCAAAACTAATGGCCGTGGAAAACACATCGCGCAGAATATCCCTTTCCATCTGCGGTTCGAATTCAGGCAGATAGACATTCATGCCGCGATAAATCTCAATCAATGCCGCCAGCATATATATGGGGTCCCTGTTTAATTCACCATTGTCCATATCTGATTCTCCTTTGGTCTTGTTAATGGAAACCACTAAATATTATAGTCTTATTATCCGCCAAGTCAACCCTTGACCACAAGTTTGGCAAGTTATTTTAAGTTTAAAAGCATTTATTGACAGTCATACCTGAAACGGTAACAGCCAACACTACATTAAGGGCTTTTATTTAACCGCTGTTTGCTATGAAAGGAGTTGCCGCTGAAAAATGACTGTCAAGATCGGCATTAATGGTTTTGGGCGTATCGGGCGCAATGTTTTCCGGGCCGCCCACGACAACCCGGAAGTGGAAGTGGTGGCGGTCAACGACCTGACCGACGCCAGGACGCTGGCCCATTTGTTAAAATACGACTCGGTGCACGGCGTGTTCAGCGCCGATATCAGGGCTGAAGAAGGTGGTTTTACCGTCAACGGCAAAAAAGTACGGGTGTTTGCCGAGCGCGATCCGGCGGCTCTGCCGTGGGGCAAACTGGGTACGGACATGGTAATTGAATCCACCGGGCGGTTCACCAAGGGTGAGGAAGCCTCCGCCCACCTGCGGGCCGGGGCCCGCAAAGTGGTAATCAGCGCCCCGGGCAAAAATGTGGACGCTACCATAGTTATGGGCGTCAATCATGAAACCTATGACCCGGGCAAAGATAATATTGTATCCAACGCTTCCTGCACCACTAACTGCCTGGCCCCGGTGGCTAAGGTGCTCCACCGGCAATTGGTCATCAAACACGGGATGATGACCACGGCGCACTCCTATACCAATGACCAGCAGATCTTGGACCTGCCCCACAAGGATCTGCGCCGGGCCAGGGCCGCCGGGGTGTCCATCATCCCCACCACTACCGGCGCTGCCAAAGCTGTGGGGCTGGTGCTTCCCGAACTGGAGGGCAAGCTAAACGGTTTGGCCCTGCGGGTACCCACGCCCAACGTGTCGGTGGTTGATCTGGTATGCGTGGTGGAAAAAACCGCCACGGCGGAAGAAATTAACGAGGCGCTGCGCAAGGCCGCCGACAGCGAATTGAAGGGCATTATGGCTTACAGTGACGCGCCGCTGGTATCCAAAGACTATTACGGTGATCCGCATTCGGCCATCGTGGACGGTCCGTCCACCATGGTGATGGGCGGCAGCCTGATTAAGGTGCTGGCCTGGTACGACAACGAGTGGGGGTATTCCTGCCGGGTGCTGGACCTGCTGCTGTACATGGCCAAACGTGAAAGAGGCGCTGTCACCGGCATTACCTGGACCGGCATTCAGCGCGATGATTCCGTATACCAAAGCGTTTCCGCCGCTTACTCGCCCCCCATGCGCTAGACCACGGGGGGCTTTCCTATTTCTGCGTCCAAAGTTCCTTTAGCTCTTCTGCATTTAACGGGTTCAAAGGCTTACACAGAATTTCATTCACTCTGAGTTTTTTAAGATTTTGAGAGGTGGCGGCCTGCATAATAAGCGCGGTATCCGAGCCCCGTCCCGTCCCCGCCACTGCGATTACCTGTTCTCCGGTTTTTAGCAAACCCGCGTCTGCCGCCATGAGGGTTATTTCAAAGCATACCTTGACCCCCTGACTGAAGCAACGCAACAGGTTGGCCATCACCGTAGCGATGTTGGAGCCATAAAAGCTGTCGGTATGGAACAGCATGGTTCCAAAATGGACTTCATGGCCGGCGTCTTGTAATGTCTTGATTAAATCTTGGGGAAACGGGTTTTCTTTTCTGATAAAGCCATACTGATGTGGAATAACAATCAATTTTACCCCGGCGCCCTTAAAGAATTCCATTGCTTTCGTCGCTGTGGCGCCGGTGGTGGAAGCCAGCACCAGTTTTTTAATTCCCAGGGCATTCAATCTTTCTTGCGCTAATTTTAAGGTTACCGCGGTGTTATCCGGGCTAATGCTTTCAAAATATACTACCTTGTTTTCCATGCCGGTCTTATTCCCCCATTCATGAGTTCATAAGATTATTCTACCATTTTTCTATAAAATTAACAGTCTGCTACGACTTAAATAACCGCATCGTCATGCTCCGGGTTATCGCCGGCAGGTTCATCAGCGGCACCGTCGTCAGCGGACGGCGGTTCCACCGCTAAACCGGCCCCGGGAATATCCGCCTTGCTGTGCACCGCGATGATTTGTTCCACCGGTTTGTACTTACTGTCGAAAAGCGGCTCCCTTCTTGCTTCCCGGCCATCAACCAGCACCAATCGCTCCGCTGCGGCAATGTATCCGCTGGCCCCCTTTTGCACAACCTTTTGGGCGCCCGGTTCCACAGTAGGGTCTATTTCATAAACCGTTTCCGGTTCAATGGTCTTGGTGACCCAGCTTTTTATCTGCACCTGCTTGTGCGGGTCGGGGGCGCCATATATTTTTACCGTCAGGCTATCGCTCCCAATAAAGGTTTTAATCAGCACATGACTGTCCAGGACGTTTTTAAATTTAAAATCCAGGTAATCATAAGCCACCGCGGCATCACGGCCCACGGGCACATAGCTCACCGGTATGCTGTGGTTGCTACGCTGTTCCACCGCCAGATCCGCCAGCAGCACGGCGTTATAAAGCGTGGTAGACACCTGGCACACGCCGCCGCCCAGATCCTCCTCCAGCTTATTGCCCACGATAACATTGGCCATCCGGTATCCCTGCTCGAGTCCCCGGGAGCCCACCACCTCGTTGAATGAGAATACCTCGCCGGGTCCGACCATCCACCCGTCCAGTTTAACGGCGGCAGTGGCGATATTGTGGTTGCGGTCGACCTGGGCGGCATTGAAGCCGGTGGTAAACTTAGCCATCAGGCCGGTAACGCCCCACCGGCGAGCCTGTTCGGTGGTTACCTCCGGCTGGATGAGCCGCACCGGCACGTCAATGGCGGCGTTACTGAAAAGAACAGCCGTATTGACCAGTCTTTCAGTCAATAAATCAAAATCCACAACATAACCGTCAATTGACGGCACCACTTCCGCCCGTTCGTCGACGTTTATTCTCAAGTAAGCATCCCGGGCCTGCAGTTCCAGAGGACCGAACCGCTTCTGCCAATACTGCCGCAGCACCGGTTCGTCGAGACTGAGCACCGGATCCAGCGGACGGTCCACGTGCCGCACCTCGGCGTACCAGCGTTTAAAGACGCCCAGTTCGTTTCCCACAGCCAGCGCCCGGTCCATGGTTTTGTCCCGGTCCACGGCAATGCCAAGCTCACCCAGGGCAACTTCGTATCCCGAGCCGGCCAGCATAAGATTAACGGTGGTTTCATGCACCCTGGATTCCAATTCGGCCAACCGTTCAACACCTTCAAGCCGTTCCAGGTGGGAAAGGTCCACCCCCCGCACGCTGACCCCGGGCACAACTTCAATGGCCTCGGCAGTTACAGCGGGCGCCAGATAATAATAACAGGCCAGGATACCGATGACCAGCGCCATTACCGCGGCTATCGGCCATACCGTCTTCAATCGGATAGCTTTTTTGTCTTTCTTCACACTTTTATCGAACATTTTCGATCCATCTCCCGGCCTTTTGATGTATATATCACTTTGACGAAAATGTTCGACAAAAAGTTTCCCGTACCGGGCTCCGGCGCAAAATATTTTCTAAAAAGGCCGGTAATTCAATAATTGACTTTGCCCTTGTGGTTTTTTCAAAACTTGTGATACTATGGACATAAAATTTATCCGGTGGAGACATGGGCACAGAAAGGTATAATTCCTACTCCGAACATCTGGTTAAAAAGTTCGGCCACAAAGTTTATAAGCTGCCGGTTAACCTTCCGGGCACCTGCCCCAACCGGGACGGCACCCTCGGGTACGGCGGCTGCATATTTTGCGACGAGGCTGGGTCCGGTTTTGACGCTCTGCCCAATTCCCTTCCGGTGCGCGAACAATTAAGCCGGAACAAGGAATACTTTCGCCGCCGGTTTGGCGCCGACAGGTTTATCGCCTACTTCCAGGCCTTTACCAACACTTACCTGCCCCCGGAGCAATTTGCCGCCAATATCGATATGGCGGCGGAAGAAGAGGACATCGTGGGCATTTCCGTGTCCACCAGGCCCGACTGCGTAAGCGAGCAGCACCTGGATATCCTGGCCGGGGCGGCCAGGCGGCGCGGTCTCGACATTAACATCGAGCTGGGGCTGCAAACGGTAAATTACCATACCCTGAAAAAAATAAACCGGGGACATACCCTGGCCGAATTTCTGGATACCGTGCGGCGGGTGCACCGCCGGCGGTTTGAAATTTGCGCGCACCTGATCCTGAACCTGCCCTGGGACGACGATGACGACGTCATTGAAAACGCCAAGGTCATTTCAGCCCTGGGTATCCGCTATGTTAAACTGCATTCTCTGTACGTGGTGCGGGGTACGGTACTGGGCGACATGTACCAAAGGGGCGAACTGCGGATTATTGCGCTGGAGGAATATGTGCGCCGAATGATTACCTTTCTTGAATACCTGGACCCGGAGGTGGTGATTCAGCGTTTGGTGGGCAAGGGACCGCGGGAAGTTCTTTTTTGCAACTGGGGCGCCAGTTGGTGGAAAATAAAAACCGAACTGGAACGCCTGATGGAAGAGGAAGATACCCGGCAGGGCAAAAAATTCGACTATCTGGGCGGAAAAGCGCTCAAGCAATTTGACCGTTAAATGAAAACCCGCGCCTATTCAAATACCGCTGGATTCTCGCCTAGCAGCACCTTGACGAGCTGCTCGGCCCTGTCGTCGGTAACCCGGTAAAACACTTCGGTGCCGTTGCGTACCCCGCCCACAATACCCTGGGAGCGCAATATGGCCAGTTGTTGAGATACCGTGGATTGGGGCAGGTTTAAACAGTCCTTTATTTTATTCACGTTGCAGGGACCGCCCAGCAAACCCGCCACAATGCATAAACGGGTGGGATGGGCCAGGGCTTTAAGCAATTTGGCGGGGTCTTCATATTTATTCATTTCGCTCAACAGGTAACACCCCCGATTTCCTTTTGAAAAATACTATATTATAATATTATGGTTTGGACAATACCATTTTATAATTATTTTCTAAATCTTTTTCTGAAGACGGAGACATCCTCCGCGTTCAATAACAGGAGGACCGCTAAATAAACGGCGCCGGCCAGACCCACCGCCAGGGTCAGGCCAAGCAATTGTCCCGTCAGCGAAAGGGCCGGTTCAAAAAGCCCGGTGGCGGTGGCGGCCAACCGCAGCACAGCGGCAAAGGCCAGGGCGCCGGCCAGAATTTTAAGCTGTTCCAGTGCCTGTTTGCGCCAGGGAAAACCGGGCACCCGCCGGTGCAGCAGCATTAAAAACAGCATGGTGGTGAGGGCAAACCCCGCAGTGTTGCCCAGGGCCAGTCCGTTATGCCCCATCTCCCCCACCAGCAGGTAATCCAGAAATATATTGAGGCCCAGGCCGGCCAGCCCGGACCACAGGGGCAACCAGACGTTCCGGAGGCTTAAAAAAGTGTAAGTCAACACCGAGTTGGCGGACATGGCGACAACGGAAACAGCGTAAAAGAACAGCGCCGTGGCGGTGGCGACGGTGGCCTCCGGGGTAAAAGCGCCCCGTTCAAACAACAGGCGCACCACCGGCGCGGCCAGCACCAGCAGCAACGCCGTGCAGGGGTAAGCAACCAGTCCCACCAGGCGCAGTCCCGTCGCCGTCCGTTCCCGCAGCGCGGCCATGTCGTTGCGGCTCACGGCGGCGGCCAGGGCGGGGAACAAGACGGTGGATATTACGGCGACAAACAGTCCGTAAGGCAGTTCACGCACCCGGTTGGCAAAGCTTAAAGCGGCAATACTGCCCTCGTTCAAATGCGAGCCGAACCAACGATCCAAAAACACAAATCCCCGGGTCACCAAAGTGGTCATGACCACGGGCACAGTCATCGCCAACACCAGCCGCACATCGGGGTCCCGCCAATTGAACAGCGGGCGCAGCGGCACCCCGGCCCGGCCCATGGCGGGCAGGTTGTAAATATAAAACACCAGCGCCCCGGCCAGGGTACACCAGGCCAGCCCCGGGCCCATAAATGCGCCCAGCGGCAGGATTAAAAGGATAAATACCACGTTCTGCCAAACCGGCGCCCAGGCCGGGACCGCGAATTCCCGGTGCGCGTTGAGCACCGCCTTGGCCGTAAAGCCCATGGTCAAAAAGAGCATCGACGGGAGCATTATCCTGGTGCACAGCACCGCCAACTGCCGGGCGTCGCCGGTGAAACCCGGCGCCAGCAGATCGACCACCGCCGGAGTGAACGCCAGCCCCAAAACGGTCAGTACCGCCACAAAGGCGGACGTGAGATAAAAAACCGTGGAGGCCAGCCGGGCCCCGTCCGCACTTTTCAAGCGCCCCGTATAAACCGGCAGCAGCGCGTTACCCGCGGCGGTGCCGATGATAAAAGAGAAGGTAAAGGGTATGGTGGCCGCCACGATAAAGGCGTCGGACTGGGCTGAAGTGCCTAAAAGGGCGGCGATAATCTGCTCCCGCACAAAACCAAGCACCCGGCTGGCCACGAAAAGGATCAGTAAAATTGAAGAAGCTTTAAAAAAAGATTGTTTCATAAGCGCTCCCGGTAAGTTTTGCATACCCGCATATTATAATACCACATTATAAGGGGGAGATGTATTGTTTCCGCAAACCCACGTCTACTTTGCCGAAACGGTATTGGGCCGCCGCTCCGACGCCATTACCCTGGGCAGTATATTCCCCGACATAATGGTGGGCGCCGGCGTTGAACACGCACGGGCGCACAGCCTGGGGCTGGAACTGCTGAAAATATTCCGGGACAGCGAAGAACTCACCGACTTTGCCCTGGGCGCCGTTACTCACGGCATCTCTCCCCGGGGGCTGGATTATTACGGCGATGAAAAATACCCCGGATTTGAACGGGGTTATTGCTTTGAAAAGGGCCGGGCGCTGGTGGAGCAGACCATTGAAGCCTGCAACCTGCCCGAACGCATGGGCTTGTGGAAAGCGCATAACATTGTGGAGATGGGCATCGAGATGAAAATAAGCCGCCGGGATCAATATGGCCAAGTCCTGCGCCGGGCGTTTAACAACCATGCCCTGATTGACCACCTGAGCACCGCGCTGTCCGTCGTCACCGGCGATGGACAGCGCCTGAAAAACCGCATTGCCTCTTTTCCCGGTTACATAGAAGTGTACCGGGCCACCGCCGAGTCATTGGCCGGGATGTACCGCATCCAAATGTACACCAGACACCAAATCAATATTAACACCGTTAAGGTGGCGCACCTGATCGAAGCCGCCGCCGGCCACGTGGAAAACGACCTGGCCGATTTCTTCCGCCTGGCCGAACAGCACGTGCAAAAGGAAATAAATACCCTCCAATCCCCCAAATAACTTTTCTTTTCCAACCTCCAACCTCCAACTTCCAATATGCGATAGCTGTCATAATGGAAACAAGCCTTTAATATAATCCTACAGGACAACCTTGACCCCGGAGGGGGCGCCATGAGTAAAATAACAGCATACTTTAACCGCGTCGACAAGCTGGCCGGCCTGTATCTGCCCCCGGAAAAGCTGCCGGTGGTGGCCCTGACAGGACCGTATAACAGCGGCAAGTCCACCATGATCAACAGTTTGCTGGAGCAGGACGTATCTCCCGTGGACATTCTGCCGGCCACCAGCGTGCCCATTATTTTCAGCGGCGGGGAAATGTTTTTGATTACCGCCCGCCTGACGGACGGCCGGAAAAAGGTTTTAGGCAGCGGAGAGCTCCGATCGCTGCCGCGGAGCAAGGACGCCCTTGCTCGGCGGATACTGGAAGTGGAAATAATTTTAAACCATCCGCTGCTACGCAGAATACGCCTTATCGACACCCCCGGGTTCGACGCCGCTTCAGGCGCGTCCGCTCTGCCCCCGCAGCTTGCCGGGGTGGATCACATCGTCTATCTGCTGCACCAGCGGGGACCGGGTGAGGCGGACCGGAAATTTATCAAAGGACTGCTGGAATTAAAAGAGGCTGAGCAGCTCTCCTTCTGGATTAACCGCAACCTGGGCCGCTTCGACGGCACTTCCCTGACCGAATCCCGGCGGGTGCTGCGGGAGGTTTGCGCCCGGGAAACAAGGGTGTATGTGACGGATACCAAAAACCCGGAAGCGGTACGGCGGTTCTGTCAATTTATCCGGGCCCGGGCAGCCGAAACGGTGGTCGAACGGGTCGCCGCGAAACTAAAGGAACAGGACCGCCGGATCCCGGAGTTAGCCGCCGCTTCCCTGCGGGAAAACAAAGAAACCTCGTTTCTGCTCCGTTTCTGGGATGCCGTCCAGTCGGCCGAAGAAGTCATTCAAGGAGGCACCATGATCAATACCCTGCCGTTGGTGGCCAGGCAAATTAATGATTCCGCCGACGACTTCATCAGGCCGGAAGAAGGACAGCCGGAGAGCTCCGCCGCCGGCCCCACGCCGGAAAAGGCGCCCGATCCCGCCGTGGTAAGAGGCAGAATTAAATCCTTGCTGCAAAGAGCCGCCGGTGATCCGGCATTGCAGTCTGCCGTTGAGACAAGGACGCTGCTGCGGACGCTGGCCCGGAAACTGGACGGTGATCGTTTCCTGGTTACCGCCGCCGGAGGGTTTTCCACAGGCAAAACCACATTTTTCAATGCCCTGCTGGGCGAAAACCTGCTGCCGGCGAAAAACCGGCCTACCACATTCACGATCACCCGGCTGCGTCATGGCGACAGAAAGAGAGCGGTAATCAGGTTTGCCGACCGGGTCGCCATTCCCACTCATTTTGTGGAAAAAAAACAGGCCGCAATCTGTCGTCTCGAATTGGAAGTGCTTGAATCCTGGCTGACCGACAATGAGCTACGCTCCGGGATCAGAACGCTGGAGAAGGTAAGAAAAGGCCGCAGGGTGGTTATTTCTCCGGACGAACTGCTTTTGGAACTGGAAATGCTCAAAGAGACCTTCGCCCGGGTCAAACAAAGCTCCAAAAAAAGAGTCAAACCCTGGAAATCGCTGTTTAAGCATATCCCCCTGGCCATTTTCCGCCGCGGCGGGCAGGCCGACAGCTATGTCGTGCATTTCAATCGCCGGGACAGCATTGAGCTTGACCTGACCGGCGAAACCGGCCTGCGGATGCTGGAACAGACGGTGGGTTCGCACCGGGCCCTGCGGGTGGAGGAAATAGAAATCAGCCATCCCACCGGGATACTGCGCACCGCGGATTTTCTGGATACACCCGGCCTGGACTCGGTTTATCACCGGCACCGGGAAATCACCAACCGCCATCTGTCCGATTCAGACTGCTTTTTGTTTTTCTTAAACGGCAAGCACATTCTGACCAAGCCGGACCTGGGCGCCTTCAACATTATTTCCGAAGTATTGAACGGCACTCAAGGCAACAGCGGTAAGCTTTTTATCATTGTTAACTTTGCCGACGCCCTGAATGAGCGGGAAAAAGAACGGGTGCTCAATTACCTGCATATTACTCTGGCCGGTTTTCCCCGGGGTACGCCGGCCCCGGCGGGGATTTACCTGCTTTCAGCGCTGGACGCCCTTACCGGCAGGGACGGCCGGGCTTTAAGCAGCCTGACCGCGGATTTGAGGGAACGCATCTGGTCTTCACGGTGTGCCGGCAGCTACGGTGATATTATCCGGCAGGCCAAATCGTCATTGACCGGCCTGCCGGGGCCGTCGCCGGTGGGAGCCGCGGTTCGATACGTCCGAGAGCTGGAGAACCTGGAAAGGGAAATCATCACCCCGGGAGGGAGAGCCAATGGAAAACGCCAGGGCGCTGGATGACAGGTTAAAAAAGATTATTAAAGAAGTGAGCGACAGCACCGGTACGCAAATCAAACGCGACCTGCTGCGGGAACTGGGCGTGGAAATGGACGCCCAAAAAAGCAGAGACATACGGGGGTTCCTGGAGTCCTTTAACCGGGCGCTGAAAAAAATTTAGGTTTAGAATTCAGGAGTTAAAACAGTTAAGAACGGAGGTATAGTTATGTCATTTGTAAACGCGTCGGCCAGGGAGCAGGCTGATGAACTTCAGGGTATTCTCGGCGACATTTTAAAGGGTCTGCAGGACAAATTCGTACGCCCGGTACTGAATGAAAACGGTAAACTGCTGACCACGCTGGAGGAGATGAAAATAACGGACCGGGCCGCAATGGAGGATTTAAAAGAACGGGTCATTCGTCTGGAGCAAAAAGTTGATGAAATCCCCCTGCTGGTCCTTACCTCCATCAGGGACGCCATCAACCAGGCTTCAGGAGGTGCGTAACCGGTGGGCAAGCTTTACGAGATGACCCCGGAAGACGTCAACCCCGAGCTGACCGGTTCCCTGGCCCGTTCTTTTAAAGACGGGCTGATTATGCCGGCTGAGCGTAAATTCAGCCGGCTGGAAAGTGAGATCAGCTCTTTAAGAGAACACCTTGACAGTGAAATAAATCAAATCAATAACGAAATGGCCGCCCTGAAAAAATTGTTCCGGCTGGGCAATTACGTGTCCCTGCTGTCCCTGGCCGGAATAATAACCTTGCTGGTAGTGTTGTTCTTTTGGTATTGAGCAGTATAATATCTGTATATCATAACGTAAGAGGTGCCATATTGAACAACATCCGTTACATCAACGACGCCCTGCGCGGCCTGACCGTTTTTCGGAACCTGCTTGACGATCCCATAGTCCGGTGCTACATGGACCACCTGGCGGCTCTGACCGCTCCCCCGGGGACGGTTCACCCCGCCCATACTTACGGTATGCTTTACAACCTGCTGGCAAACACCGAAAACCCTATGGCCGGAGCGGACCCCTGGCAAAACCATTTGCTGGACCTGATCCTTGACGATGAAAATCCT
This sequence comes from Bacillota bacterium, assembly GCA_023439185.1. Classification (GTDB taxonomy): domain Bacteria; phylum Bacillota; class Desulfotomaculia; order Desulfotomaculales; family Desulfallaceae; genus BRH-c8a. Next base: position 283,386 of record JAEXOR010000011.1, read on the forward strand.
TTCAGCCGGGCGGCCTTTACGCCAGGTCGCCGTTTCACCAACTTTTTGGATGGCGTAAAAAAAGACCTGGCGATTCTCCGCCTGGCCTTCGACACGGGTGCGGCGGCGATTCTGGAAGCCACCGCGCACCGGTTGCCCGGACGTCCGCTATCACTGCTTCCGGAAGCGCTGCCCCTGTGGGCGGCGTCCACCCCGGCGTCGGACAAGCCCCTTGGGATTACAGCCCGGCGCCTGGAGTTTAAAGAACAGTTGGCCGCCGCCGGGAATTGGGAAGAGTTCGCCCTGCCGCTGGCCGGGCACTACTCCAAATACGGGTGCGGCATTCTGGCTCGCTATGAGGCTTACAAATGGCAGGACGAAACGCTGACGGGCATTCACCGGCCCGATCCGGTGACCCTGTCCGATCTGGTGGGCTACGGTAAGGTAAGGGAGGAAATCATCAGCAACACGGAACAGTTCCTGCACGGCCATCCCGCCAACAATATCCTTTTATACGGGGACCGCGGCACCGGCAAGTCATCCACCGTCAAAGCGCTTTTACATGAATACGGCGCCCGGGGTCTGCGGCTGGTGGAATTGTCCAAGCACGCGCTGGCGGGTTTCCCGCGGCTCATGTCCCGGCTGTGGGACCGCAATCACCGGTATATCATTTTCATTGACGATCTCTCCTTTGAAGAAAACGAAACCCAGTATAAGGATTTTAAAGCTTTGCTGGAGGGTGGGCTGGAGGCGCGGCCGCAAAATGTGCTGGTTTACGCCACTTCCAACCGGCGGCACCTGGTGCGGGAAACCTTTGCCGACCGGAGCCGCGACGTGTCAGGCGACGAGGTGCGCGCCATGGATTCGGTGCAGGAGAAGCTTTCCCTGGCGGACCGGTTTGGGATTACCGTCATCTTCCCCACTCCCGACCAGGCGCTGTTTATTGAAATTGTTTCCGGGTTGGCCCGGCAACGCGGCCTGACCGTCTCTCCGGAGGAACTCCGGCGGCGGGCGCTGCACTGGTCATCCTGGCATAACGGGCGTTCCCCCAGGGCCGCCCGTCAGTTCATCGACCAGCTCCAGGGCGAGTTGGCCATGGAAAACGGCTAAACCCCCAAATCCGCCACCGAGCCGATGATGGCGTCGGCTTCCACCTCGGTAAACTGCTCCCAAGTACTGACCCCGGACAGAACGCCGATGCCGCAGGCGCCGGCATCTCTGGCCATCAAAATATCCCGGGGCGTATCCCCCACCACCACCGCCCGGCCCGGCTCCACGCCCAATTCCCGGCAGGCTAAAAGGGCCAGGTCCGGGGCGGGTTTGCTGTTTTCTACATTGTCGGCCCCCACCACCACGTCAAAACAATCAATCAGCTTCAACGCGGTCAGGGAAATTTTGGCCCGGGTGGAATAATCGGCGGTGACCACCGCCAGTTTAAATCCCCTGCCATGCAGTTTATCCATTAATTCGTGCAGGCCGGGAACAGGGTTTGCAAGTTTTTCCCAATCCACGGTGGTTTCGGATTTCCGGATCACATTACGCAACACAGTGCCGGATTCCTGCTCACCCATACCGGTGGTCTGCAGCATCCGGAGCATGGAACCACGCAGTCCGGTCATACTGCCCCCGGCCAGCGGGCCTTTGGGGTCCACATGCCAGGCGGCCAGGTCGATACCCATGGCCTGTTCCAGCATACCGCGCTGGACGATATTAAGACCGGCGGCCGCCGATAATTCATCAATCACATAACGGGACCATTCCAGCCACATATATTTGAAATCAATTAAGGTGCCGTCCTTGTCAAACAGCACCGCCTTGCAGTTAAAACCCATATCGCCGGCCCTCAACAGAGGCAATGCCATTCCCCCCTCTTTCACGATGATATATACTTCAACACTTTGCCCATGTTTCCTTTAAGCGGAAGTTTTAAAAGTCCGCGTGAGATCCACTTCGAACTCTCACTTTAAATCTGAATCAGCATAAAAAAACCGGAGACTTTACAAGACACCCGGTGATCACTTTAACTGCAAACATGGCGAAATCGCCCTGGCAGTTTCAGTGCAATGCTAAACAATAAAATAATATTCAAAAGAAATAAATTTTTATTGAATATCAATAATTTTTTTGATATTCTTAATTCAGATTATTATAAAGGGAGCGATTAATTATGGCCAAAAAATATTCTGTTTTAAAGGTTACTCAAGTTTCTTTAAACATTTCTCTGGTTGTTTTACTATTAGTAATCTCTGGATCGATTCTATATACTTTGTCAAAACCTGAAATAAGTAAATTAGATAGTGCATTATCTATTTTTAGTACTATAATATTTGGTTTTTTCATCCTATATATAATCGTTGTATTGAAGCAGATTGTTCGTACGGTCGCTACAAATAATTCTTTTAGTGAAGCAAATGTTATAAGGTTTAAGGCAATAGGATACTCCATATTCGGCCTGGGATTGCTGGATGTTTTTGTCAACATTGGAAACAGCAATATACTTATCCTCGGCACACCCTATGCATCTCTTCATCCTTTAACATTTGCTTTTATTATATTAGGATGTCTTGCTCTTTTGCTGTCAGAAATATTTGTTGAGGCGTTGGCTATTAAAAATGAAAATGATCTGACGATCTAAGGGGATAAATATGGCAATCATTATAAATCTTGATGTCATGATGGCCAAACGCAAGATGGCATTAAAGGAATTAGCGGGAAAAATAAAGCTAACAAATGCAAATTTGTCAATACTAAAAAATAATAAGGCTAAAGCAATACGTTTTTCAACTCTGGAAGCCCTGTGCCGTGAACTAGATTGCCAGCCTGGTGATATTCTGGAGTACCGGAGAGAAGAATAATGGTTCAGTATGCAAAGAAACCGGGGTATTAAAGTTTTTTGCATTAATACCTGCAGAGCGAGAAATCTACTTGAGTTCCCGAAAGGTAAGGCAGGCTGAAGGTATTATCCGGGCAAAAAAGCAAGGTAAATATAAAGGACGCAAGAAATTGGAGTTTGACGAGCTTAAATTCCGTTTTTAGATGCATTAAATCAGGCCGCAAGTTTTGATGTTTGTGATATGCTCGCGGCCTGATTATATCTTCATCAGCCTTTGTAACTTTATCAGCTATCCAGCGCCTTTAGCAGGTACTGCCAGTCGCAGTAGCGGTTCACGTTGTCCAGGGCGATAGAGATGCCCACCTTATCCGAAGGTTTAATGTGCCGGGACACCTGGCCCAGCATTTCTATAACGGTGTAGGTGTCCTGGTGGGTCAGGATCACCGGTACCCCCTTTTCCCCGGCCCGGGACAGTACTTTTACATCGGGATACAGGCCACCGGTGAGGATCAGCACCGAAGTGTGGGTTTCCAGGGCCGCCAGGGCCAGATCCGCCCGGTCGCCGCCCAGCACCACCGCCTTGTTGGCGGCCCGGCGCAGGTAAGTCAGCGCACTATCCATGGTCATGGCCCCCACAATGACGTCCTCTACCAGCCGGTCCATATGCTCGTGCCCCACCAGTACCTCACCGCCCAGCCGCTCCTGGTATTCGCCCACGGTGGGGGCGGCGATCTCCGGCCGGCTTGGGATCACCCCTACCGTCTTGAGACCTGCTTCTTCCAGGGTGGCGCGGAAAATGTCTTCGGCCTTGGCCAGCAGGGTGCGAGTGACATTGCTGAAAACCGTTCCCGCCACCGGAGTTTGCCTGCAAGCCATGTAACTGCTGTAGAATATGGCCTGGTCCAGGCTGAAGTCGTCTTCCACCTTGGAGACGTATAATAACAGGGAATCCATTTTTTTGGCCATGAGCGCCGCTTCCAGCCCCACCGAAGCCAGGGCGTACGGGTAAACCGCCCCTTCCAGCAGCATAATGTCGTACCCGTCGGAAACCTCCCGGTAAGCGTCCATGATCTCGTCGATGGTGCCGGCCTTGCCGCCGAACTTATTCAGGTATGACGGGCCGGCCGTTATCGGACTGATTAAACCCACCGGCAAATCCATGCCCAGGACCTCTCTCATTAATACGGCATCCCCGCCCGGGATTTTACCGGAAGCCGACTTCCTGCCGCTGTCCACCGGCTTGAAATACCCCACCCGGTAGCCCAGTTCCTTGAACTTGAGTGCCAGACCCAGGGTCACCGCCGTTTTTCCGCTGCCGGGATTACCTGCGATAAACAGGTTTTTCATTTTCCAAACACCTCACGATATGGTGATTTTTATATCCAGGGCGGAGAGCCCCATACCTTCTTCATATGCGAAAACCGGGTTAATGTCCAGCTCGGTGATTTCCGGAAAATCGGTCACCAGGGCGGCCACGCGCCTGATTACGTCCACCACGGCTTCGATATCCCTGGGCTTTTCACCCCGGTATCCCCGCAGCAGGGTGTAGGCCTTGGTTTCCCGGATCATCAGCCCGATTTCCCGGGTGGACAAACCGCGGGCCAGCCGGAAGCTGACGTCCTTGAGCAGGTTGACATAGATCCCGCCCAGGCCGAAGCCGATTAACGGCCCGAACTGGACGTCCCTGGTCATGCCCACAATTAACTCGTCGCCCTTGGGCATCATTTTCTGTACTTCAACGCCGTGGACCACCGCCTGGGGCATGTAAGCATGTACGTTATCCATGATTTCGTTAAATGCTTCGCGTACCTCGGCGGCATTATTCAGCCCTATTTTCACTCCGCCGACGTCGGTTTTGTGCAGGATCTTCGGCGAAGCCACTTTCATAACCACCGGATAACCCATTTTATCCGCTTCGGAGACCGCTTCCCGGGGCGTTGTGGCCAGGGTGATGGGCGCCGCCGGTATACCGTAGCATTTGGCCACCTCCGCCGCCTCGCTGCCCAGCAGCACCAGGCGCTGGTCCCTGATGACATCGTAGAAAATGGCCTTAACCCCGTTACGGTCAATATCCTTGAGGGGAGCGGAGTCCTTGTCCTCGGACGTATTGAGCAATTCGTTGTAACGGACCAGCCCCTTGATGGACTCAATGGCCGGTTCCGGGAAAGTATAACAGGGTATTCCCGCCCGGACCAGCATACCGGCGCCTTCGGCCAAACTTTCGCCACCCATGTAGGCGGCAAAAATCGGCTTATCAGGGAAAGCCCCGCATACTTCCAGGATCACCTCGGCAGTCTGAACCGGCTCGGTCACCCCGGCCGGACACACCAGCACCACCACGCTGTCCACGTTGGGGTCGGCGAAAACCTTTTGCAGAGCCAGCCGGTAACGATCCGATTTGGCGTCCCCCAGCACATCCACCGGGTTGTACAACCCGGCTTCGGCAGGCAGCTTGGACCTTAATTCCGCAATGGTCTCCTTGGTGAAGCGGGCCATCTGCAAACCCACGTTTTCCACATTATCCGTGGCGATAATCCCGGGCCCGCCGGAGTTGGTCACTATGGCCACCCGGTTCCCCCTGGGCACCGGCGCCCTGGCAAAGGCCACCGCCAGGTCAAACAATTGGGTCATACTGTGGGCCCGGATCACGCCGCACTGGCGAAACGCCACATCGTAAGCCAGGTCGCTGCCCGCCAGGGCGCCGGTATGCGAGGACGCTGCCTGGGCTCCGGCCTGGCTGGTGCCGGATTTGAGGATGATAATTGGTTTTTTGCGCGCCGCCCGGGTAACCACTTCCAGAAAACGCCGCCCGTCCACTATATCCTCTATGTAGCACAGGATCACCTTGGTGTTCGGGTCGTCGGCGGCGTCTTCGATAAAATCAATCTCAGAAATGTCCGGTTTGTTGCCCAGGCTGACCACCCGGCTAAAACCAAGCCCGCCGGCGGCGCTCCAATCCAAAATAGCCACCAGCATGGCGCCGCTCTGGGAAAAAAAGGCGATTTCACCCTGCCGGGGAAAGGTAGCGGAAAAAGAAGCGTTAATGGGCGTATGGGTGTCTATCAGCCCCACCACGTTGGGTCCGAGCATGCGCATACCGTACTGCCGGCAAACACTAAGCAGGCGTTTTTCCAGTTCCAGACCCCCGGGGCCGACCTCTTTGAACCCGGCGGAAATAACCACCAGGTTTTTCACCCCGGCTTTACCGCAGTCCTCCGCCACCTCAGGAACCCGGGACGCCGGCACGGCGATAACAACCATGTCCACCGGTTCGTTGATTTCGTTTACCGACGGATATGCCCTTTTACCCATGATTTCTTTTTCCTTGGGGTTGATGGGGTAGATTATGCCGGTGAAACCGCTGCCGATAATATTTTTCAAGATGGTGTTACCGATTTTCCCTTCGGCGGCCGACGCGCCCACCACGGCCACCGAGCCGGGTCGGATCATCTTTGCAAGTTCAGCCAATTTCTCCACCTCGTCAGTTTCAGTTAAATGGTATATTGTAACAACGATTATACAGGCTGAGTCAAGCAGTGTAAACCTTGATATTAGAAGTTTATATATTAAAATTATTTCTAATTCGCATAGTAATTATTATTGTGCAAAAAATTAAAAACGCCGGCTGTCCGGCGTCTCAATAAATCATTATTCAAAGTCACGGGGCATCAGCAACCAGGCAATGAAGTATACCAGAATACCCGGAAAAGCCACGGAAAAAATCGATATTACCACATATCCCAGCCTCACCACTGTGGGATCCACGTCAAAATATTCGGCAATTCCCCCGCATACCCCGGCAATGATCCGGTGCCGGCTCGACCGGCACAATTTTTTTACCTGTTGCGCCATCTGCCAAAACCCCTCTAAAATAACAAGTTAATCATGTAAAAACATTAACACTGTCGCCGGCGGGTGTCAAGCCGCCCGCACCGCTGTTCGTCACGGACGGTAATAGTCCGCTTCCCGGCGCCGGGCCAGTAACTTAATCAGCACCGCGCCCACTATGAAACCGCCGATATGCGCCCACCAGGCCACCGGCGCGGCGCTTCCGCCCAGGGAGGCCACCCCGTTAAAAAGCTGCAGCACAAACCAGATGGCTATAAATATAATGGCCGGGATTTCCGCCAGCCAGAATATGATCAAAAGCGGTACCAGGGCCAGGATACGCGAATGGGGAAAGGCGATAATATACGCGCCCAGCACCCCGGCCACCGCGCCGCTGGCCCCCACCACAGGCACCGTGGAAGCGGGGTTGGTGATAATGTGGGCCGCCCCGCCGGCGACACCGGCCAGCAGGTAAAACAACAGGTACCTGGCATGCCCCAACCGGTCCTCGACATTGTCACCGAACACCCACAGGAAAAGCATGTTTCCCAGCACGTGAAACCAGCCGCCATGGACAAAGGTGGCGGTAATTGAGTTAATCAGCAGCGGGGTTAAAGCGGCGCCGGTATAGAAAGTGTTTAAAGCATCGGCCGGAATCAGGCCGTAGATGTAAAAAAACTGATTTAGCGCATAGGGTTCCAGCAATACTTCGTGCACGTAAATTACCAGATTCAAAATGATAATGGCAATATTGACAAAAGGGAATGTATCGGACTTTGCGCTGTCCCTGAGCGGTATCAATCCGCCGCCCCCTTTCACGGGCCGGTGATTAACCCAATTATAGCATATTATGCTTACGTATTTTCAACTGTCATTATCATACCGAACCAATATTGTTTTATGCTAAGGGATTACTTTGTTCAAAGGATACTCAATAATATCCTGGGCGCCCGCCCGGCGTAGCGCGGGGATTAAATCCCGCGCCTTCCTCTCGTCCAGCACCACCTCTATGGCCACCCAGTCGCTGTTAATCAGCCGGGACACCGTGGGGTGCTTCATGGCCGGCAAAATAGCCAGCACATCGTCCAGCTTGTCGTCGGGGACATTCATTTTCAGCCCCACCTTGGAATCAGCCCGGAGCGCGCCCAGCAGCAGCACCGACAGGTTTTGCAGCTTCTCCCTGATGAACGGTTCTTCCCAGGCTTTATTATTGGCATGCAGCCGGGTGGTGGAAACCAGGATGGTGTCAACGATCCGCAGCTTGTTGGCTCTTAATGAACTGCCTGTTTCGGTGATGTCCACAATGGCGTCCACCAGATGCGGCACCTTAACCTCGGTGGCTCCGTAACTGAATTCCACCTTGGCGGTAACATTGAATTTGGCCAGGTAATTGGTGGTCAGCCGCACCAATTCGGTGGCGATGCGCTTCCCCTGCAGGTCATGGACCGTGTTGATGCCGCTGTCTTCGGCCACAGCCAGCACCACCCGGATTGGATTGGTGGTCTGCTTGGAATAAGACAGGTCGGCCACCTCCACCACATCCGCTTCGTTTTCCAGTATCCAGTCCAACCCGCTCAGCCCGGCGTCCAGCACTCCGTCATGCACGTACCTGGGGATCTCCTGGGCCCGCATCAAAACCACTTCAATCTCCGGATCATCAATGTTGGGAAAATATGAACGGCTGCGGACTGAGATATTAAACCCCGCCCGTTTAAAAAGCTGAAATGTGGATTCCTGTAAACTGCCCTTGGGCAGCCCCAGCTTAAGCTTCTGTTCCATTGCCCGGCGCGCCTCCTTGCTTTATCTCGTTATCTGTTTAGTATATTAAAGCACAATAAAAAGTATATACACCCCGCTCACAACTGTCAATAGATATTGAACCCCGCGGCTGTTTTACTATAAAATATTTAGTAGTATAAGGCCGAGTCAGTGAGTGGAAGGAACCACCGCCCGGCTTCACCTGCAGGGGGAACAGGAATGCATGAAAACGAATATCTGCTCACCATCATCAGAATAACCCGCCACCACGTTTTTTTCAACCTGTACGTCAACGGCAGCCTGGCCAACACCGAAGGCTACATCTGCCTGCCCAAGGAAGACTTCGACCGGCTTTTCCGGGACCTGTTCCGTTCATCCAAAGGGCACTGCATAAAGAATTATAGTACAAACCCACCAACCGAATTTTATTTCTAAACGGAAGTTCGAAAAGTCCGCTCGAGATCCACTTCGCCTCCTTTTCAAACTTTCACTTTTAAGCTTGATTTTCGAAAACTGCTTTTATAATCCTCTTTCGCGGGCAAAATACTATTATTTGAAAAACGCGGAGAGGGGGCAGTTATTGCGTAACAAAATACCTGTTGCCTTTGTGTTATCCATGCTGATACTGTTCTCCTGCATCACCGGAATATCCGCCGAGCCTCAGGCGGAACCTTTGGGCACGCCCCGGAGCACCGCCATATTTTGGACCGACGGACCAAGGCTGAAAGCGCTGAACCTAACGTTTTTCCCTCGTCACTCCGGGCCGGTGGGCATTGTATCGGTGCCGGTTTACACATGCCTGGGCAGTAACGCCGACAGCCTTACAGCAGCCGAGTGCTATTTGAAACATGGCCGGGATGAGCTAATCCGCCGGCTGGAGCAATTGTTTGACACGCCGGTCGAAACCTATATCAGCGTAGATCAGCAATCGCTGGCCGACGCCAGCAAGGTGATGGGCCCCGTGCAAATGGCCGGTGTCAGCACCAACCTGGCCGACGTTTTTGAAGGTCGTTACGTGAACGGACCGGTAAACCTGCAGGTGGAGATAAGGCAACTGGCCGGCGCCGTAACCACACCGGAGATGCTGGTTAAACTCCCCCGGACGGTGTGGGTTTTCGCCTCCCGGGTGGATACCAACGTCGGTCTCGGGCAATTCCTGTACTTTTTCCGTTTGTTAGCCGGCGCCGGACCCGAAATGCTGCAGAAAAAAGCAGTCCCTGGCCATGATTACCTGGTCGACGGCTGCAAATACCGGCGCGTCGAACCGGAAACCTGGGCCCGGATAGTGCGGGAAGTAACCACCCGGAATTAATTTATACCATGCCGGACGGTGATTTTATCAAACATAACCATCCAACTGCATAAAAAAAATCTCCTTTGCTGGTTACTCATTGTGCTGTAAAATAAACAAATTCTGACCGTTGGGCAAGTCAGAATTTGTTGGCGCTTTAATTATAATAATAAAATGCCGTCTTAATCCTTCTTTTTCTTGACCACGTGAACGGTGCACTTGGCGTGTTGAACAACATAGTTGCTGACGCTCCCCATCAGTTTGCTTTGGATACCGCTAAGACCTCTGCTGCCAATCACAATTAAATCGCATTTTTGCTTATTGGCCTCTTCAATGATATTATAGGCTTCATCACCAAATAACAACCTAGTTTCCAGGTTTACATTCAAATTGTGTTTTTCAATTCTTTCCTTGGCCTCAGCCAGCTTTTCTTCACCGTATTCAGCCAGTTCGTCTTTCATTTTAAAAAACATACTGCCCAGTTTGCCGGAAATTGATTGCAGCCTGTCGGGGATTGCCGACACGTGGACGAGTACAATTTTATCCACTGCCATGCATTTAGCAACTTCTATGCAGTGATCCACAGCCCGGATGGAACCTTCAGACCCGTCAATCGGAACGAGCACTATTTTGAACATAATATACCTCCTTGCATATGTGGTTGATTTCTTAAAAAATTCGCTATATTTTTATAATCTCCTGCCTGCCTGCCAAGTCAGTTTGCAAATGCGCTGAAATTTAACCGGAAATTCGCCGGTATTTTAAGCATTAGCCCGGAAAACGCACGGTAAAGGTGGTTCCCCGGGCTTCCGTGCTCTCCACGGTTATTTTGGCCTGATGACTGTCGGCGATACTCTTTGCAATAGCCAGCCCCAATCCGTAACCGCCCTGCTGACGCGCCCTGGACTTGTCCGCCCGGTAAAAACGCTCAAAAATATGCTGCAGCGCTTGCGCCGGAATAGGGACGCCGGTATTGTTGATTTTCAGAGCTACTTTTCTTTGTTCCCGTACCAGCGTCACTGTAACGGCGCCCTTTTCACCGGCGTACTTGCAGGCATTGTCCAGCAGGATCGTGACCAGTTGTTTGAGCCGGTCCTCGTTGCCTTTCAAAGTGATATCCGGTGCAATGTTGGGGTTGATGGCAACACCCTGTTCAAATGCCACCGGTTCAAGGAGCAGCAGGCAGCTCCATACCGTGTGGCTGAAATTCAGCTCGGCATGCACCTGGGAAACACGGGTGACATCGGACTTGGCTAAAAACAGCAGCTCATCCACCAGCTTTTTCATCCGGACGGCTTCCATCCGGGTGTTTTCCACCCACTTTAATTGCCGGTCTATGGCATCCTGCCGGTGGGCCAGCAGGATATCAATATTGGCCAGAATCACCGTCAAAGGCATTTTCAGTTCATGGGAAGCATCGGCCGCAAACTGCCGCTGCTGCTCCCAAGCATTTTCCGCCGGGCGCAGGGCCCAGCCGGACAGGAACAGGCTGATAAAAAAGAAAGCGAACAGGCCCCCGGCCCCCGCCACCAGGGAGAGCAGAAAAAGGCTTTGCATGGCGTGGATTTCATTGCGCCGGTCGGCAAAGGCGATTTTTGTCCCATCCGTCATATTTACGCGGAGAAAACGCAGATCCAGGTCAGGCAGAATACCTTCGGAGGACTGGGCGTCCAGTGCCTGTTCCACCGCCGCCGCCAGAACATCGTCGGCGATGGACACGTTTTCCTGGGTTGTATGAACGATGTCATTGTTTTTATCAAGCACGACGGAAAAGACCGGCGTGAACGGAAACGGCTTTCGTTCGGGGGGGATTCTGCCGATTTCCGGCTTCGGCGGGGGCAAATCCATTCTTTGTTCAATGGCCCGGTGTAATGCTGCGCGGCTTTCCGACTGCAGCCGCTGGTAGTTGGACATGAAGAGAGCGGCAAAGACAATGAGCAGCACCAGGCTGACCAGCGTCATATTGATGAGGATGAATTTCCGGCGCAGTTTTTGGATCATGATTCATCCGCCTCAAGCCGGTAGCCCACCTTCCGGATGGTGCCGATGCTCACCCGGGAACCGAGAAAAAAGATTTTTTTGCGTAAAAAAGAAATATAAGCTTCCACATTGTTATCCTCGGCCTGGGATTCCGCGCCCCACACCCGGGAGAGCAAATCTTCCTTGGGCACCACCGCCTTGGGGTTGGCCATCAGGATTTTCAGCACCGCAAACTCCTTAAAGTTCAGGCGCAGTGATTTTTCTCCCCGGCACAAATCATATGTGGACAGGCTCAGCCGCAGATCGGCAAAGGTCAACTCCTCCAGCACCACATCCCCCTGGCGCCGGGAAAGGGCGCGGATGCGGGCCAGCAGTTCCTCCGGCGCGAACGGCTTGGTCATGTAGTCGTCGGCGCCGCAATCCAGCCCCGTGACCTTGTCGGTGATTTCATCCCTGGCCGTAAGCAGCAGCACCGGAGTAGCGTTCTTTTGATTGCGCAACTCCCGCACCACCTCGAAGCCGCTGCGCCGGGGCAGCATCACATCCAGCACGATGACGTCGTATTGTCCGCTCAGCGCGTAGCTCAACCCGTCCTCACCGTTGGATACGATATCCGCCGCGTACTTCCGTTCAGACAGAATCTGTCCCAGGGCCTCGGCCAGACGCACTTCGTCTTCCACGATTAAAATACGCATATCTACCCCCGCCTTATCGGTTCTAATTATAAATGCGGCATATTTCCATTGCAAACATTTTAACGGCGGAAGCTTAAATTAGTCTGAAATGGATTTTTCAGACTAATTTAAGCTTCACGCTGTATGATATGGCCCAGCAAGACGTACATAGATAGATTGGAGGGGTTAGGTTTGGCACCATACCAGAGCGTATTTAAACGGTATGAAAAAAAGTACCTCATGGATGAACAGCAGTACCGGACGCTAACAAGCTTTTTACAAGGCCGGATGAGTGTAAATGAGTTCGGACGTCATACCATATGCAATATTTACTATGATACCCCAAATTACAGTCTAATCCGGGCATCGATAGAAAAGCCGGTCTACAAAGAAAAACTCCGGCTGCGCAGCTATGGGGTGCCAAAGCCGGAAGACACGGTATTTGTGGAATTAAAAAAGAAATACAAAAAAGTCGTTTACAAACGGCGGGCGCCCATGACCCTGCAGGAAGCCGGTCAGTATCTGACGTTGGGGAAACAGCCGTCCAGGCCCGGTCAGATCCTGAAGGAAATCGACTGGTTCTTAAAATTTTACCGGCCGGTTATCCCCAGATTATACCTGGCTTACAACCGGGTGGCCATGTGCGGCAATGAAAATGCGGATTTGCGCATTACCTTTGATACCAACATCCGCTGGCGGGAGAATGTCTTGGATCTTTCCGGGGGCGCGTGGGGAAACACGCTGCTGAAAGAAGGACAGCACCTGATGGAGATCAAAATGCCGGGGGCCATGCCGTTATGGCTCAGCCGGGGACTGGCGGAATTAGGGATATTCCCGACGTCTTATTCCAAATACGGGAACATCTATAAAAACTATTTGATTCAAGCTGCTGAAACGGGGGGAAAACAAAGTGCTTGAAAGTATCTTAGCCAACAATTCCGCCTACTCCATCACCATCCAGGGACTGCTGCTGTGCACGCTGGCTTCTCTGGCCCTTGGTGTTGGAGTGGCGTTGATCTATATGTACCGCAGCACGTACACTAAAAGTTTTATGGTCACGCTGGCGCTGTTACCGGCCATGGTACAACTGATTATTATGCTGGTTAACGGCAACATCGGCACCGGTATCGCGGTAATGGGCGCCTTCAGCCTGGTGCGGTTCCGCTCGATACCCGGCAGCGCCCGGGAGATCGGCAGCATTTTTCTGGCCATGGCCGTGGGTCTGGCCACCGGTATGGGCTATCTGGGTATTGCGGCGTTATTTCTGGTGATCATCGGCGCCATGAACATTTTGCTGACCAGCACCGGATTTGGCGAGCCAAAGCGAGCAGAAAAACAGCTTAAGGTTACCATTCCGGAGAACCTCGACTATTCCGGCATCTTTGACGACCTGTTTCAAAAGTACACCAGGAGCGCTGAACTGATTAAAGTAAGGACCACCAATATGGGCAGTCTTTATGAATTGCAATATCAAATTGTTTTGGAAGACCAGACTGCGGAAAAGGAATTCCTTGATCAGATCCGCTGCCGCAACGGCAATCTGAACATCACCTGCGGGCGGGTGCCCACCGCCAAAGCGGAATTATAAAGGGGGAATGTAATAATGCGCTATAAATTTGGTAAACTGTTCGCGCTTTTGACTGCCGGTATGCTGCTTACTGCCGTTCTTTCCGGTTGCCGGGACGGCTCCAAAGCCGCCGAATCCGCCGGTACGGCGGCCTCTGCCGCAACCGCCGCCGAGGCGGCTCTCATCGACCCCGGCTACAGTGAACGCGACCTGGCGGGCACCTGGGACGCGGAAGCGGTCACCGGAATTTCCCTGAACGGCTCCTCGATCACTGTCTCGGGTCCGGGAGCAACGGCCGCCGGCGACACCCTGACCATCACCGCCGCCGGCGTTTACGTGCTGTCCGGCACTTTGACCGGCGGGCAAATCGTGGTGGACGCCGCCGACACCGATAAAGTGCAGATTGTGCTGGACGGCGTGTCCGTTACCTGCCCGGACAGCGCCCCCATCTATGTCAAGCAGGCCGACAAGGTCTTTCTGACCCTGGCCGAGGGAACCGCCAACACTGTGACCGACGGCGACGCCTATACCCTGGCCGAAGGCGAGGACGAGCCCAACGCCGCAATTTTCAGCAAAAGCGACCTGACGGTCAACGGCGCCGGCGCGCTGACCGTCAACGCCAATTACAACAACGGCATCGCCTCCAAGGACGATCTGGTGATCACCGGCGGCGCCATTACGGTTACCGCCATTAACGACGGCCTGCGCGGCCGGGACGCGGTGGCTGTCTGCGACGGCGACCTGGTGATTAACGCGGCCCGGGGAGACGGCATCCAGTCCAACAATGACGAGGATGCTGAAAAGGGCTGGGTCTCCATCGACGGCGGCACATTTGATATTACCGCCGGTCAAGACGGCATCCAGGCCGAAACGGTGCTCCAAATCACCGGCGGCACAATAACCGCCCGGACAGGCGGCGGCAGCGCCAACGCCGACACCGCCGGCAAAGGAAACGAAAGGTCGGGCCCGGGCGGATGGAACAATCAACCACCCCCTGCCGCCGCGGAGGAAAACACGAACAGTTCGAGCGCCGCCGACAGCGCCAAAGGTCTTAAAGCCGGCTCCGCCGTCTATATAACCGGCGGCAAAATGGATATTGATTCCGCAGACGACGCGGTCCATTCCAACGGGAATGTGCTCATCAGTTCAGGCACATTGGCCATTGCATCGGGTGATGATGCCATCCACGCCGATTCCTCTTTAGTAGTGGACGGCGGCGCCATCGACATTGCGCAGAGCTATGAAGGGTTGGAGGGAAACACCATTACGATCAACGGCGGTGCCATCCACGTAACCGCCGGAGATGACGGCTTAAACGCCGCAGGCGGCAATGACGGTTCCGGTTTTGGCGGCCGGCCGGGAGAAAACAACTTTGCCGCGGAGAGTGGCGCTGACGGAACCGCCGGCACCTTTATCCGCATCACCGGTGGCTACGTGGCGGTCAATGCCGGCGGCGACGGCATCGATACCAATGGCGCACTGTATGTGGAGGGCGGTACGGTGCTGGTTAACGGTCCTACCAATAACGGCAACGGCCCGCTGGACTATCTGGGGGTCGCCGAGATCAGCGGCGGAACCTTTGTAGCGGCGGGCAGTTCCGGTATGGCCCAAAACTTCTCCGGCTCGTCAAGCCAGAACTCGCTCTTGGTAGTTTACTCAACCGTGCAAAAAGCCGGCACCCTGGTGACCCTGCTGGACGAAAGCGGCAAAGCCATCCTGAGCTTTGCTCCCGCCAAGGACTACCAGTCCGTCGCCATCAGCGCGCCGGAACTGGAGCAGGGCAAAACTTACACTCTGTATTCCGGCGGCAGCGCGGACGGGGAAAATACCGACGGATTGTACGCGGGCGGGAATTATTCCCCCGGCGCCGAAGTTGTAAGCGTCACCCTTTCCGAAGCCGCCACCGCCATTACGGATACCGGTGAGCCGGTTACCGTAATGGGCGGCCCCGGCGGGATGCGTCCCGGCGGCCCCGGTGAACAAGGCGCCGGTCCCGGCATGCGTGGCCCGGGCGGAACGGCTGGTCCCGGTGCCCCCGGCAGCGACCCCGGCATGCGCCACCCGGGGACCGAGTAATGCCGCGCTTGATTTGATTCATAACGATGAGCACCTGCTTGATGACCTTCGGCTTTCTTCCTAAAAAACCCCGGCGACATGCCGGGGGTTTTTAGTATATTCCAACCTCATTTTGACAAGCGCCGCAAGGTTTTATAATGGGCTTGAAGCGAAAAATCAAATGGGATGCAAGAGTATAACATAGCTACATTTTTTGCATTGTTCGCGATATGGATGTATGATAATAACATAGAATTAGAAAGGTTATTAAAATGGATTATATGACCGCAAGAGAAGCATCTAAAAAATGGGACATTACCCAGCGCCGCGTACAAGTACTCTGTACCCAAGGCAAAGTACGCGGAGCTGTTCGATTCGGGAATACTTGGGCGATACCAAAAGACGCTGTGAAGCCGAAAGATGGAAGATATAAAACAAGTAAAAAGGAAGAAAACACATGAATAATAACAATTCATCAAAAGCACTTGGTCAATTTTTGAAGTCACGAAGAGAACGCCTACAACCGGAAAAGGTTGGAATCACAGATACATCAAGAAGAAGGACGCCTGGATTGCGTAGAGAAGAAGTCGCTTATATGGCTAATATAAGCGTAACTTATTATACGTGGCTTGAGCAGGGCCGGGATATTAAGCCTTCCCATGAAATTTTGCAGAATATTGGGGCAGCTTTACAATTGGATAAAGATGAGCTAATGCATTTAATTGATTTATCGGAGATAGGTAGCTTGCGCTCCCAAGAGGATATTGATGAGGATGAAGAAGAAGATAGCACTTCTTTGTATTCGGCTGTTGAACAATTAAACCATCCTTCTTTTATTATAAACGATAGTACAGAGGTATTAGCTTGGAACAGGGCAGCGGAGTTGATTATCTCTGACTTCAATGCATGGCCTAAAGAAGAACGCTTTATGTTGAATATTATTTTTTCTGATGAAAAAATCAAAGAGCAAATGGTGAATCGTGATGAATTTATCTCTTATAGTGTGGCGGTATTTCGCGGGGTATGTGATCGTCATCCGGATCATCCGGAATATCTTGAGAGAGCTGGATGGCTTTGCGATAAATACGCAGAATTTAAATTTTTATGGAAACAGCATGACGTGAGCCGGAAGAGGATTACCTGTGGAGTTTTTCAACACCCGGAGGTCGGTTTGTTGGAATTTCAAGCACATTCTTTATCGGTTGATGGCAATCCAACCTTACACTGGAGCATATATACGCCTTATACGATAGAAACAGAGGAAAAGCTATTATCATTACTGACATAAGCATTAAAAATTTGTGATGCCATTTTTATAAAGTCCATGAAACGTAACAAGCTATAATCTAGCTTTGACAGGGTTTCATGGACTTTTTGTATGTTCTATATAAATCTTTTCTATAAGCTGGTAATCGTATTACTAGTATAAGCGTGCTGTGGCTAACTTTCATTACTGGCACTACAATTAATTAGAGTGATACGGATAGAATGGAGGATTTCTTATGAAAACATGGTTTATTACAGGAGCAAACGGCGGATTAGCATATTCAATGCTTGAGATATTGCTTGCGAGAGGTGATCATGTTGCTGCTACAGTGCGTAAAGCACAAGCACTTGATGAATTGCAGAAAAAATATGGTTCAAGTTTATGGCTGGCAAATCTTGATTTAATGGATTCACACGCTATTAAGCAGGTAGTCAACCAAGCGATAGAAGATCTCGGAACCATTGATATATTGGCCAACAATGCCGGATATGGACTGTTCGGAGCTGTGGAAGAAGTGAGCGACGAGCAGATGGAGCACTTGTTTCAGACAAATTTTTTTGGTTCGCTGCGAGTGGCACGTGCCTTTATGCCGTACTTCAGAACGCAAGGTAAAGGGCATATTGTTCAAATTTCCAGTGAGGTAGGATTCCTCTCCAATCCGGGTCAAGGATTGTATAGTGCTTCCAAATGGGCGGTTGAGGGAGCTTTTGAAACGCTGGCGCAAGAAGCCGCTCCTTTTAATATAAAACTCACACTGGTAGAGCCCGGCGGAATTCGTACCGGATTTTTTGCCAATCATGGTGCGTTTGGGCCGGAATTAGATGCATACAACGATCAGCCCGTCAGAAATTTTAAAAAACTTTATCAGAGCATTCATACCAAAGAAGTTTTAGATCGGGATATAATTGGGGGCGATCCGAAGAAAATGGCAAAAGCAATTATTCAGCGTGTTGACGAGGGAAATGGCCCGTTGCGTCTGGCACTGGGCAGCGATGCTTATGAGGATATCAAAGCAGCCTTAACGTCAAGGCTGGCGGAATTAGAGGCACAAAAAGAATTGGCTTATTCCACTGATGCCGACGATGTTGTGCATAATCGTTAATGATAAGGAGAGATAAACATGGATGGAATCAAAGATAAAGTAATTGTAATTACAGGAGCGAGCAGCGGTATTGGCAAAGCAACTGCTACTATGCTTGCAAAAAAAGGCGCAAAAGTCGTAGTCGGGGCAAGAAGAAAAGAAAATCTGGAAGCATTAGTAGAAAAATTGACCTCCGATGGTCATACGGTAAGCTACCAAGTAACAGATGTAACAAAGCGCGGAGATATTGAAAATTTAGTCCAGTACGCAATCAATACCTACGGAAAAATCGACATTATCATTAACAACGCCGGTATTATGCTTTTGTCGTATCTTGAAAAATTAAAAGTCGATGAATGGGAAAAGATGGTTGACGTTAACATTAAAGGCGTTCTTTATGGAATTGCCGCTGCGCTGCCTGTCATGCTGGCGCAAGGGTACGGCCATATCATCAATACTTCATCTATTGCCGGTCATACTGCTGACCCCAGCGCCGCCGTATATAGCGGAACAAAATTTGCAGTTCGCGCCATTTCCCAAGGGCTTAGAAAAGAGATGGATGGGAGAGTTAAAGTCACTGTAATCTGTCCCGGCGTTACAGAAACCGAACTCGGCCAAGATATTACGGATTCAGGTAGTGCTGCCGCTTTGAAAGAATTATTCAAAAATTCGATTCCACCGGAAGCGATTGCAAATGCAATGATTTATGCGATTGAACAGCCTGGTAATGTTGATGTCAGTGAAATCATTGTGCGCCAGACTGGCGGCATATAAAAGTTAAACAGAAATAAAACCTATTCCCCGCAATTAGCCGAAAAGCTAATAATCACAAGAATGAATTTATGAAATCCCCTTCACCAAGAGAGCCCAAAAACTGACCATCTGGATTGATTATTTTCCCAACAGCCGAACCTGCATCAGGGAGCACAAATCTGTATGCCGGAATAAACATTAAACCGCCAGGTCAACCTGCTGGATGGTGCCGGGGGTGCCGTCCTCATTTAGATATACCCCGGTGGAACGTACCTGGCCCTGCAGTTCATTGGCCCCGTTCTTCAGAGAGAAAGGAGTGTCCAGGTGCCCCACAAAAATAGCTCCAACACCCTTTTCGCCCAGGGCAAACAGCCGCTGGCTGCCGTCGTCGCCCCGAACCCAGATGCGCAAACGGTCATATATGGGATCGTTCTCATCAATCCACCCGTTGCCGTCGCTGTCGTGCCGCGCCAACTCAGCGAAACCGTCGCCGGTTGACGGGCCGAACAATTCGCTGCCGTTGTTGATTAATCCGTCTCCGTTTTCATCCAGGGCCAGAAAGCCGCTGCCGGGACCGACAAATGAAACTTGATCCGGCGTGCCGTCGGCATCCAGGTCGAATGTAAATTTGGTATTGGTTAATTGGGCGGCGTTACCGTTAAAATTGAGCACCAGCGGGTCGGTAAGTTGCGCGTCGCCGGCCCTGATATCAACGCTGTTCTGCATGGCGAAGGTCCGACTCATGGACAAACTCACCGTGAAGTCAATTTCCCTGCCGTCCGCCGTCCGGACAACGCCGGCGGCCCCGAAACTCATCTGTTCATGTTCCAGGTAAGTTTCCCTAAGGTGGTATTCCAACCCCCAGCCCTGGCGCTGCTGCCCGAGGGCCGTCTGCCCCGAAGCCGCCGGACCAAAATTATCCGGCTCGCGATCAAGCTTAATCTTTACCGGCAGACGAAACTTAAATTTTTTACCGGTCAGCATTTGCATCAGTTTCTGGATCAGGAAAATTTTCTGTTTGTCTTCCTCGCTCAACTCAAATAATACCTCTTCGTTATCCGTGCCGCCGACAATACTGTTATCCCGCTCCAGCATGGCCAGCGCCTGATCAGACAGCTCCAGCACGTCCCTGTTCACGGTCCCAAGCCCTTCAAGGCCCGGATTTTCCTTGCCCACCCAAAAACGCAGTGGTTCTTCCCGGGTAGTTTTTTCGTAATAGCTGTACCGGCCGGCCATGGCTACAGTCGATTGTTCTATTTTCATAATCCGACACTCCGGCTTCAAGTTTTTCCACAGGCGTACCGGCCTGTTTTAATTAATAATCGGCAGCCGGAGGTAGAACTTAACTTTTACCCGCCTTCGTTGACTATCGCCGCGGTATGCATATCCGGAACTTGCTTGATAAACGTTTTCTTAGCAACCAGCAGCCAGCCGGCCCCACAGATAAGCCCGGTTACAAGGTTTAAAACTCCCAATGCCCAAATGATATTGCTCCAGTCAAAGGAGATCAAAATCATGCCGACACTGCCCATTAATATACCAAAACAAGCGATTAGGGACGAAGCTGAACCGGTATCTTCCTGCTGTTGTTCCAGCATCAAAATGGTGCTGGGAGGACGGATACCGCTGCCGGCTATGGTAGACGGCAGCAGCGAGAAGGCGAACAGCCACGGATACATGCTGCCCAGGCCGCAGATTAATACTCCGCTCAAAGATATAACGGCAAAAAAGGCCGTTATAATTGACCCACGCCTAAACCGTCCGGATAAATGGATGTACAGCATCGGGCCAAGAAGCAAAAATAACGCGTTTACGGCAAAGTAATAGCTGTATACTTGTTCGCTGAGACCAAATCCATTGATATAAATATAGGATGATGCGGCTATGAAGGCCATAAAAGGGATACTGGGCAAAGAAAACAATACCAGCAGAGTCGTAAAACCAGGGTTTTTAAGCACCACTCCAAGCCGACCCATGGTCTTCCATGTCGTGCCCGTATACCGCTTACCTATTGTTTCCTCCAGAGCGACACAGCCCGCCAGGGCCAAAACTCCGGCGCCGGCCAGAAACCAAAACGCTCCCCGCCAGGAAGTGAAACTCAATAGAAAAGCACCCACAACCGGGGCCACCGCCGGAGCCAACACCACCATCGAGTGTACAACTGAGAGTACAACCTCTCTTTTTCTGCCGTCATAAACATCCTTGACCATGGCCATCGCCACGGCGCCGGCCGCGCTGCCTCCGATGGCTTGAAATACGCGGAAAGTGATAAGCTGATAAATGTCTCCGGCATAGGCGCATAAAACGCTGGCCAGGGTATAGATAACAAGTCCGGCCATTAATACCGGTTTACGTCCGTACTTATCACTTAGCGGACCCCAAAGCAATGTTCCGACACTGAAAAAAACAAAGAATAATATTAAAGTGAGGTTGACCATGTTCACGGGGGCGTTAAAGTACTCGGCCATACCGGGTAAAGCGGGCAGATAAAGGTCGGTGGATAATGGTATAAAAGCGCTGAGAAAGGCTATAAACACAATCATGCCTTTTTTCCCGAGGTATTTCTGCTTATTACCGCTCCTTACAGCTGCCGTGTCTGCTGCTTGCATTTTTCCTCCGTTGTACTGTTTGATTTCAATCACACATTTCAATATATAATATTTTCAAAGTATATTCAAAGGCATTTTAATGCAAGGAAAGCTTTTATAAATATACAAATATAACGCCAGGCAGGCGTCTTGACAGTTAAAAAATTAGAGGAATATCCCGTGAAAAAGCACGGGTTTATTCCTCCGAAGTAATGGGTTATCTACTGGTTAGCTTTTTTATAATAATGATGCAACCTTTTCAACGGTAAAAATTACTTCATCGCCTTCAACGCAGGCTCGCCCGCTGAAACGGTAGCCTTGTTTCCCCGCTACCGCAGCCACCTGCATGACTCCTGTTTCCGACAGGTTCCGGCGGGTTTTTTCCATTTTGTAAACGCCCAGCACCAAAGTATTCCCACCGCGGATTTCCTTTACTTTGCCCACCGCGATTAGGTGGGGCTGCCCGTCCCCGGACAAAGTGGTTACAGGTATGAAAGCAGATTGGCTGACTACCTCCTTAATCTCCGGCGTCAATACCACGTTACAACCGCAGCAGCTTCCCATAAATAAAGACCTCCTTGTATTTGATTGACCCAATGGTATCATCCTTAATGGGAAAGTGCTGTAAAAAACTTTACATTAATGATTAAAAACAACGATCTTTTAAAATAAAATATTTGTCTTCTTTGGAGATATATCTTCTTGCCGTCAGTTCTTTAAGAGCCTGGGCCACCATAACCCTGGACGCTCCGACGAAATCCGCAATATCCTGCTGGGTCAGGCGCAGCTTGATTCTGGTACCTTCAGGACATGGCTCGCCATGCTCCCCGGCCAACCGGATAATTAAATTAAGCACCTTTTCCAGGGTTGTCCCGGTATGCAGCTCGGTCATTTGCTCCCAGGTGGCGTACAGCCTGTTGCCCAGGCTGAAAATAACCTGCATGGCCAGGTCAGGCGACTCGCGGATAATTTGCTCCAGACTGCGGCGGCTGAGCATGCAGACGCGGGCTTCTTCCAGGGCGATAGCGGCAGCCGGCTGCGTTCCCTCCCTGAAAAGAGCCGTTTCACCCAGCACTTCACCCCGGCCGGCAATATGTAAAATAACTTCTTTGCCGTCTTCATTCACCCGCACTAACTTAAAACTTCCTTCTTTAATCAAAAAAATGCTGTCGGCGGGGTCGCCCTGATGGAATAAAGTATCTCCGCGCTGGCAATGTTTCTTGTCCGCAGCTTTAAGGCAGACGTGGCTGAAAGCTTCCTGTTCCACGCAATCAAATATAGGTAAATCCTTTAAACAAAGACAACGTTTCTCCACGGGCCGCTCTCTCCGATCTATATTGAATCTATAATCAAAATTATAATGTCTGAATGGCGGTTCCGTAAAGAAAGCTAAACAACTAAAAAGAAAAATCAAACCATATGATATAATTTGATAAATAAGTCATTAAATATTTATTGGGAAAGGTTTTTTCAAATGGAAGGTACATCAAGTGTTCACCCAATAAATTGTGTCAATTCCTGGTTAAATTTATCACGCTCATCATAAAACAATCCGTGACCGCTGTATTTAAACGGGACAAGTTTGGAATTTTTGATCCCCTGGTTTTGTGCTTCAGCCAGTGGGAAGAGACAGATTCTATCATGAATGCCGTGCAGAATTAATGTCGGGACGTTTATTCTTCCAAGGTCGGAAAATAAGCCTTCTTCATCCAGCCAAGCAGATGCAACTGCTGCGGTGGCCCAACTTGCCGCCTGCAGCCCTAATTGAAAAAACCAATCTGAGAAAGACCTGGTCACATGCTGGAAAAAAAACATATCTCCAAATTGCTGCAGCATATTAGGACGGTCTTCATATGTTTCTCGAATGATTTCATTTACATCCTCTTCTTTTAAACCATAAGGGAAATATGGACGCTGAATCAGACTGGGAGCTGCAGCCGCAAAAAGAGCTAGCTTGGAGACCCCGTATCCATTGTGGCGGGCCATGTATCGAATGGCAATGGCTCCTCCCGTGGAGTGGCCCCCAAGTGTGCAATCACGTAATTTAAGTGCATCAACCACCGCTCGAATATCATCTGCCATGCGGTCGTAGTTGTAACCTTTCCAGGGTTTATCGGAGTTGCCGAATCCTCTGCAGTCCATTCCAATGCAGCGATATCCCATTTGGGGAAGCCGGTTAAACTGATATTCAAACATTTTATAATTTGCCGGCCAACCATGAATAAATAAAATTGTCTTCCCATTTCCGGGATTAAGGTCTTCCACGTAAATATTTACGTCTGTTTCTACTTTAACAAAGTAACCCAAACCAATCCCTCCATCTTGAATAAGGCGTTAAGATACCTTATTCAGTTGGATAAAAATGGGTGAATTTTTAACCTATTTAAGAAAGGAGAATAAACTTGTTTGACTTTTTATTTACAGAGGAGCAAAAAAAAATTCGCGAGGAAGTCAGGGACCTTGTTAAATGGGTGCCCCGCCAGATGATCATGGACATGGACCAGGACAAAATCCGTTTTCCCAAAGAGTTTCTGCAGGAAGCCGGCAGACGCAACCTGTTGGGCTGCCGTTACCCCAAACAATGGGGCGGGCGGGACATGGACTGGGTCACCACCTGCATGGTGATGGAAGAGGTGGGGACTCTGGGTTACATCTTTGCCTGCGTCTTTGGCGTGGGTGCGGAGCTGGTTTGTGACGCCATCATTCTGCACGGGACCGATGAGCAAAAAGAAAAGTACGTCAAACCGCTGCTGGCGGGTAATATATTTGCCGCCGAATGCCTCACCGAACCGAGGGGCGGCTCCGACTTTTTCGGTACCTCCTCCATTGCGGAGGACAAGGGGGACTATTTTATACTGAACGGACAAAAGCGTTTCATCGTCGGCGCCGAGGGGGCCGACTTCTTCCTGGTATACGCCCGCACCGATTTTGACCCCAAGACCCACCCGCATCAAGCGCTGACTTGCTTCATTGTTGACCGCGTACCGGGCGTTGAGGTGGAATACCTCTACGGGCTCATGGGGTGCCGCGGCGGCGGCGCCGGGCGTATTGTTTTTAAGGATGTCAAAGTACCCAAAGAAAATATTGTAGGCAAGTTTAACGGCGCCTATGCTGTGTTTAATACAATGATGATTCCGGAGCGCCTTGGAACTGCGGCCATGACGATCGGCGCGGCCCGCCCCGCCCTGGAAATCGCAACCCGGTATACCTCCAGGCGCAAGGCGTTTGGTAATATCATCAGCAAGTTCCAGGGAGTTAGTTTCCAGGTGGCTGAGGCGGCCATGCTGCTCGACGCTTCCCGCTCAATGATTTATGCCACAAGCCGGGCCGTCGACGCCAAAGAGAACATGAATTTAATCAGACGTATGGTCAGCGAAACCAAAAAATTTGTCACCGAATCCTGCCAGAAGGCTGCCGGAAACGCCATGCAGGTGATGGGCGGAATCGGCTATACCAATGTGTTCCCGGTGGAGCGCATTGTGCGTGACCTTGGTCTGGCCTCAATCTGGACCGGCACCAGTGAGATGATGTCGTTAATCACCGCCCACGAATGGTACCGCGAATACCATCATAACTTAAAGGACCGCCAGGCCAGGAACCACGAGTTGGATGCCGCGGAGGCCGAAGCCGTGGATGAGAAGATTTACGAATAAACGCTGCTCACAATGATTAACTCCTTCATCAAGTTTGAACAAAATGTTCAATGAGGTAACTATGTAACAATAGGCATTGGTTTTGGGCCATTATTGTACACAAGAGGACATCCTGCGAAGGAATGCCCTCTTGTTGAAGTACGCAAAAATAATCTTCTTTTTTTGCCTCTTCTACTTAACCACGATGTTGACCAGCTTGCCGGGTACCGGGATTACTTTGACCACCTGTTTGCCGGCAATCAGTTCCTGGACCCGCTCCTGCCCCAACACCAGTTCCTTCATCTCATCGGGTTTGACGCTGGCGGGTACCAGCAGGCGTTCCCGCACCTTGCCGTTGATTTGCACCACGATGGTAACTTCGTCTTCCTGAATAACCACAGGTTCGTAAACGGGCCAGGGCATGTGGTGCACACTCCCGCTGTGATCGGTAACCGACCACAGTTCCTCCGCTATGTGCGGGGCAAAGGGCGCCAGCAATACCAGCAGTGTTTCCAATGCTTCTTTCATCACGCCGAGGTCCCGGTCCACCTCGGGTACTTCTTTATACTGGTACATGGCGTTGACCAGTTCCATAATCGCGCTGACGGCGGTGTTGAAGTTGAACCGGTTGCCCACGTCTTCGGTAACCCGTTTAATGGTGATATGGGTCACCCGGCGCATTTCCCCGTTCACCCCGGACAGCTTGCCGGGACCGGGCAACGATATGCCGGCCAGGGAATCGCCCAGGGACGCCACCAGGCGCCACACGCGGTTTAAAAACCGGTAGCAGCCTTCCACGCCTTGGTCGCTCCATTCCAGGTCGCGTTCCGGCGGCGAGGCAAACAGGATGAACAACCGCGCCGTGTCGGCGCCGTAAGCAGCCACAATGTCTTCGGGGCTGACCACGTTACCCTTGGACTTGCTCATTTTGGACCCGTCCTTTAACACCATCCCCTGGGTTAAAAGGTTGGTGAAGGGCTCTTCGTTATCCACCAGCCCCGCGTCGCAAAGCACCTTGGTGAAAAACCGGCTGTATAAAAGGTGCAGGATGGCGTGTTCCACCCCGCCGATATACTGGTCCACCGGCAGCCAGTAGCGCACGGCGGCCGGATCCCAGGGGTTGTCCTCGTCCCGGGGACTGGTGTAGCGGTAGTAGTACCATGAGGAACACATAAAAGTATCCATGGTGTCTGTTTCCCGCCGGGCCGGGCCGCCGCAGGCCGGGCAAACGGTATTGGCGAAACCGGCGTGTTCCTCCAGCGGTGAGCGCCCGGTGGGCGTGAAAGCCACGTCCATGGGCAGCATTACCGGCAGATCCTGTTCCGGAACCGGCACGGTGCCGCACTTTTCACAATAAATAATCGGAATCGGTGCGCCCCAGTAACGCTGCCGGGAGATCAACCAGTCCCGCAGCCGGTAATTAACCAGGCCGCGGCCCAACCCCTTTTCCTCCAGGTACCGGATCACCGCGGTGATGCCTTCTTCGTCGGGCGTGCCGTTGAAAGGCCCGGAGTTAACCATACGGCCCGCTCCGGAATAAGCCTCGGTCATAGTGTCGGGATTAAGTTCCGGCCCCTCGGGCTGGATAACCACCCGGATGGGCAGGTTGTATTTGCGGGCAAACTCAAAGTCCCGCTGGTCGTGGGCGGGTACGCCCATCACCGCTCCGGTGCCGTACTCCATCAGCACGTAGTTAGCCACCAGCACCGGCACCTTCTCCCCATTTACCGGGTTGATGCAATAAGACCCGGTGAACAAACCGATTTTTTCGGTTTCCGTCGAAGTACGGGCCAATTCGCTCTGGCTGCGCACGCTGGCAGCCAGAGCCCTGACTTCCTCAGCCTGGGGTTTGCCGGCGATGAGTTTTTCCACCAGTGGATGCTCAGGGGCCAGCACCATGGAGGTGACGCCGAATATGGTGTCCGGGCGGGTGGTGAAAACAGTAATGCCTTTATCCAGCCCGTCGATGGGAAATGTGATTTCAGCGCCCTCGCTGCGGCCAATCCAGTTGTCCTGCATAATCTTAACTTTATCGGGCCAACCCGGCATCTTTTCCAGATCGTCCAGCAGCCGGTCGGCGTAATCGGTGATTTTAAAGAACCATTGCTCCAGCTCCCGTTTTTCCACCACGGTCTTGCAGCGCTCACAGCCGCCGTCCTTAACCTGTTCGTTGGCCAGCACCGTGGCGCAGGACGGGCACCAGTTAACCGCCGCTTTTTTCTTATATGCCAGGCCCCGTTTGTATAACAGCAGGAACAGCCACTGGGTCCATTTATAATAACCGGGGTGGCAGGTGGCCGCCTCGCGGTCCCAGTCGTAGCTGATACCCAGTTGTTTAAGCTGTTCCCGCATGGCCGCTATATTCTCGTATGTCCATTGGGCGGGGTGCATGGCGCCATGCTTGATGGCGGCGTTTTCCGCCGGCAGCCCGAAGGCGTCCCAACCCATGGGGTGCAGAACGTTAAAGCCCTGCATGGTTTTGTATCGGGCCACCACGTCCCCGATGGAATAATTGCGTACATGGCCCATGTGCAGTTTCCCCGAAGGATAGGGGAACATCTCCAGGCAATAGTACTTGGGCTTGTCTCCGCCGTCGGGCACCGCGTACAGGTTTTGTTCCGCCCACTGGGCCTGCCATTTGGGTTCAATGGTTTTAAAATCGTATCGTTCTTTCATGTCATCACTCCTGCGCCTCGATCTATTAAACAAAAAACCCGGGTGGTGGTACAGCCACCCGGCTTCACATACAGCTATATATTTACTCTCTTAAGCTGACAAAAACCCCCGCGCCCCAGCAGGGACGGGAGGTTTTCCCGCGTTACCACCTCGCACCACCCGGCGGCTCTCTGCCACACGCAAACGGGTTACTGCTCCCCATCATGAGATTATATAATACGGTAAAACCAAAGTCAACGCGCCGGGTAACGGGGTTTTACATACTCTGAGGGTAATCAACCACTTCAGCATCTCCCCACAGGTGTTCCAGGTTATAAAAGCGGCGTTCCTCCTCCTGGAAGATGTGCGTCACCACCGATCCAAAATCAAGCAGTATCCAGCGTCCCGCCCGAAAGCCTTCCTTGCGCGCCCTGCCAAAGCCGCATTCGACCATGCTTTCCTCAATTGCTTCGGCAATCGCCCGGGCGTGCACCGGAGACCGGCTGCTGCAAATAACAAAGTAATCTGCCACGATGGAAACTCCGCCAATGTTCAGCACGGTAATGTCGGTTGCCTTTTTAGCCTCCGCCGCCTCAACGGTCACCTGTACCATAACCTGCGGATTAATGGTCAAAAAGTGATCACTCCTGTAATTAGAATTTGTTTTTATTAGTATTCTCCCGCCGGGGCAAAGTTCCTTCCCGGCGATTAAATTTTCCTGACCGGTTGGGTGAGAATCAGCCTGTTACGGGCTTCGATCATCTGCGGATGCACCGGATCACCCAGGCTGAGCGCATAACTTAGCGACATGTCGTAGCACTGCAGCAGCGCCCGGCCGAGATCGCGCTTCGCCAATTCCCGCAGTTCATCAACCCCCTGGAAATATCGCCCGGGTTCAATCTTATCCGCCACAAAGAGAATCCGGTCCAATAGAGTCATCTGCCCGTCACCCAGGGTGTGCACGGACACCGCCCTGATCACCGCTTCATCCCGCACTCCAAAATCCCTCCGGAGCAGACACGCTCCCACCGGCGCGTGCAGCAGTATCGGCAGGGCCAAATCCACCTCGTGCAGCGGCAGGTTAAATTCCCCGGCCATTTCCACCAGAGCCTCCCCGGGCAGGGATCTGGCACAGTCATGCAGCAGACCGGCCAAAGCCGCCTGCTGTGCGTCTGCGCCGTGTATTGCGGCCAACTTAGCAGCTATCTCCATAACCCCCAGAGAATGGTCAAAGCGGTCGGGTTTAAGCATCTCTTTTAAACGCTGATAATAAAATTCCAGCTCCAAATTCCTCTCCCCCGCCAAGAAAAAACCTCCCGTTCAAAAGGAGGTTTATCCGCATAATAACTTTATTCTCTGGCCTGAGCTTCATTAACGGTGATTACCCTGCCGCCGAGCTCAGTACCGTTTAATCCCTCAATCATTCCATCGGCATCTTCGTCCCTGACTTCCACAAAACCGAAGCCGCGGGAGCGCCCCGTCTGCCGGTCGGTAATAATGCGGCTGTCCAGAACTTCGCCGAACCTGGAGAATGCCTCGGCCAAATCTTCGGCCTTGGTAGACCAGGGTAGATTGCCCACGTAGAGTGTACGCGCCACTAGATCACCTCTTTTCCAATGATACTGTTTCCTTGCTGCATCAGTAATTTGTCAGTATTATTTGCAAAAGAAAATTGCCTATGCAAACAACACTGCTATAGAATAATTACCAGCCCGTTAGATTTTATACAGTCCGTGCCGGTAAAGGTATTCCTCCGTCGCTTCTGGCAACAGGTATTTAACAGGCCTGCCCTCCCGCACCCGGCGCCTGATATCTGTTGACGATATGGCCAGGGCGGGCACTTCCATCGTCTTAATCCTGGAGGAACAAGCCGAATCCAGGTGAGCCAGCTTTTTCCCCAGGCTTTCCAATCTGAAACCGGGCCGGGTAGCCGCTACAAAAATACAATTTTGCAACAACTCCTCAACCTTTTTCCAGGTTAATATCTCCAAAACCGCATCGGCGCCGGTAATAAAATAAATTTCCCAACCGTCATATTCTTCCCGGATTAAGTTTACAGTATCAATGGCGTAAGACGGGCCCAAGCGGTTGATTTCCACATCGGATACGGTAAAATGCCGGTTTGAGCCAACCGCCAGCCTGGTCATCTCCAGGCGATGGGTCGTATGGGAAATATTTTTTCTTGCTTTATGCGGCGGGATGCCGGCCGGAATAAAAATAACCTTATCCATACCGAACTGGTAACGAGCCTCTTCCGCTGTAACCAGGTGACCGTGGTGAACAGGATCAAAAGTTCCGCCCATTAAGCCAATCCTCTTTTGTTGTGTATGGCCGGCACTTTTACCCATCGTTCTACCTCATTTGTTATTTTAGCACTCTGGTGCCAGGTGTTGCAAGTTGTATGTTGCAAAATTTGCAACATACAAC
>JAEXOR010000036.1 GCA_023439185.1 Bacillota bacterium
GGTGCGAGCTGTGAAACAGCGCGCAAATGCGTGATGTTTCCTCTTGAAGATGGAGGTGACTCTGTTTTCATTAGTAAGCTAATATCATACAGTAGGGAAATCCTATCAGGTAATACCTAACCAGTAGCCTGTACCTAGTCCTTGGAACCGAAATGGTAACATTAGGTTTAAGCGTAGGGCGGGGAGCAAACGAGCCGAAATTAAAGTGAAGCTATTGAGCCACGAAATTATTTTCTAAACGAAGAGGTCGATACCGTCTCTATGGTAGCAGACAACATCATACAAATCGTAATGGTGAGACTTGTATGACTCTTCCGGGGTCTGAGTGCTCGGCGAGTTTGATGATAAGTATGTTATTAGAACAGATGAGATCCTATAATGCCTGAGAAATCAGTATGCGAAATCAAGTAAGGAAACAAGCGAGATGAGCAAATGCATTATAGGAAGTCCGACTAACTCATAGTACCGGAGAAGTTTGTGAAAACAAATGGAGGGAAGGGGTTAGCACAACATAGCCTCAAGTAAACGGGTGATATTGCAGACAGGAGAGCTGAAGAACATTATTAACGATTTACTTGGGATACGATTCAACGTAGAAAAGGCTAGACTTGATGGGAAGGTTCAGAACCTCGCTTCCTATATCAATGAAAAGACGCTGATAGCCAGCCATAAGGAAATGGACGGAAAGAAAGCCAGGGGAATTGATAGGGTAGCAAAGGAAGATTATTCTGTCAACTTAAAAGCAGACGTAAAACATTTGGTAAAACGAATGAAAAACGGAAGCTACAAACCAAAACCTATAAGGAGAGTGTATATTCCAAAAGACGGAAGCAACAAAATGAGACCGTTGGGGATATCATGCTACGAGGATAAACTAGTTGAACACATCATAGCACAGATATTAACCATGGTATATGAGCCGAAGTTCTATAATGAATCCTTTGGATTCAGACCAAACAAGAATTGCCATCAAGCGGTCAGAGAAATCATAGAGGCTGTGCAATACCACAAAGTCAATTACATCGTGGAAGCAGATATAAAGGGTTTCTTTGATAACGTAAACCATGAATGGCTGATAAAGTTCTTGGAACACGATATAGCAGATAAGAAGTTCATAGAAATAATAAGAAAGTTCCTAAAAGCTGGAATCATGGAAGATGGTAAATATTTGGAAAGTGAACAAGGCACACCGCAGGGAAACGGAGCCTCACCATTACTTGCAAACATATATCTACATTACGTAATGGACAACTGGTTTGATGTAAAAGTAAAACGTCAATGTCGGGGCGAAGCGTATTTAACTAGATACTGCGATGATTTTGTATGTTGCTTTCAGTATAAATGGGAAGCAGAAGCGTTTTATCAAAGGCTGATAGAAAGATTTAAGAAGTTTGGACTGGAATTAGCCTTAGAGAAGACGAAGATATTGGAA
The DNA here is from genome assembly GCA_023439185.1 of Bacillota bacterium. GTDB lineage: Bacteria > Bacillota > Desulfotomaculia > Desulfotomaculales > Desulfallaceae > BRH-c8a. The sequence goes on from JAEXOR010000036.1 coordinate 1,433, forward strand.
TTCGGAAGATTTGCCAAGCAGAACAGGGCGAAACGAGGATTAGGCAAACCCGAAACTTTTGACTTCTTAGGATTTACATTCTATTGTAGTGAAAATGGTAAGAAAGAATTCTTTCGTTGTAAGGTTAAGACAAGCAAGAAGAAATTTAGAAGTAAAGTCCTGGCAATGAAAGAATGGATTAAGAATAATCGAATAACACCTGTAAATGAACTGATTAGGAAGATTAATCAGAAACTCAGGGGACACTATCAGTATTATGGAGTTACCGATAATACAAGAGGTGTGAAAAGTTTTCTAAATGTGGTCAAATGGTTGTTGTTTAAATGGCTCAACAGAAGAAGTCAAAGAAGAAGCTATAAACTTGATACATTTTTCAATGGACTACTGAAAACTTTTCCGTTATTAGAACCGACTATAAGAGTTAGCTTATTCTATAGTTATTAGGAATATGTTGTGAAGAGCCGTATGCCTTAATAGGGCACGTACGGTTCCGTCGAGGAGTATGGGCGGTAACGCCCATGCTTACTCAAGGCCAGCAATGACCCCGGCAGACTCCTTGACAAATGCGGGTTTCTGCATATTGCAACCCCGGTTACGTGTAAAGGTGGCGGTATATGCTGGGGCAAACTGGTTAAGCTCGTTATATGTGTAGCTTACATTTAATTCGTCGGTGTAGGTTATGCCCGTGATGTTGCCGGCCGGATCATAATCATAACCGAATGAACTTAACCAGTTTTCCTCAGTATCCGACGCCGTATATACAGCCGCCTTCACCTATAATGAACTGGGCCATATCATCGGTGAACAACTGCCCAATGGCGTTACGGTAAGCTATGACTACGACGATAACGGCAGACTTACCTCACTGCAGCATGTCAAGGGCGGCATAACCTTGACCGGGGTTGCATACACCCTGGACAACCTGGGCAATAGAATCAGCGTTACCGACGAAAACGGAAAGACCACCGGCTACACCTATGATAATCTCAATCAACTGGCTGAAGTGCAATACCCGGACACCGGTTCAGTTACCTACACCTACGACCCCGTGGGCAACCGCCTCAGTGCAAACAACACAAACTACGCCTACGACAGCGCCAACCGGCTGATTCAAGCGGGCGGCATCCCATACTGCTATAACGCCAACGGGAACCTCGTATCCGTGGGTGAAGCGGTATACTACGATTACGACCACGAAAACCGGCTGATACAATTTGCAGACGGTACCAACGCATACCAATACACCTACGACGGTGACGGCAACCGCCTGACCCAGACAGTCACCGGGGCAGTATACGAAAGTTACAATTACATTTACGATATCAATGCAGGACTTCCGCTGCTGCTGGCAGAAATAGACAGTCAAGGGAACGCCAACAACTACCTGTATGCGAACGGATTATATAGCCGTACCAGTTCCGGAGGCATGCTGTTCTACCATGCCGATGGACTGGGCAGCGTATCGGTAATAAGCAACGTCTACGGCGAACCGCTCAACCGCTACACCTATGACCCCTTCGGCAATCCGCTTACCGTTGATGAAACTTTGGACAACATGTTCCGCTTCACCGGTGAGCCGTACGACCCAAGCGGATTAGTGTTCCTGCGGGCCAGGTATTATGACCCGTTTACGGGGAGATTTCTTACCCCAGACACTTTTCCGGGCAAACTAACAGACCCGCTGTCGCAGAACCTGTATGTGTATTGCGGTAATAATCCGGTTGTTTATATAGACCCGTCGGGGCATATGACAGCTGGGCAAGCTTTGGGATCTTTTAAAGCAGGTATTAGCATAGCAACTGATTCTAATACTTACATCCAAAGCTGGAATGTAGCAAAGGATGGACTTGGCAACACATGGAATGACGCTCAAAACACAGCCGTTTATAAGGAATTAGCTCCAATAGCTAATGATTTTATGGAATGCCCCTTAATACCTGCTGGAGGCGTAAAAACTGTTGGATCGAAATTAATTAAATTTAATGCGGGTAAAAAAATATGTGAGGGTACGGGAAGTAATGTTGCGAAAACTGCAAATGTTAGTAACTATCGAAATAATTTTCTTGAAGTAAATCCTAATATACCTAAAAAGTATCAGGTTCACCATTCACTACCACAGAAATATGAAAATATTTTAAATGACACTAGAATAAACATTCATGAAACCCAGTATCTAAGAGGAATTGATCCAACCATTCATTCAAAAATAACGAATGAATGGACAAAATGGGATAAATCATTAGGAAGAACGCCCACAGCGCAAGAAATAATAAATTTCTCAAAGCAAATAGACAGTAAGTATGGTAACTATTGGTATAAGCCATAGGAGGTTACTTTCATGAAAAAACAACAACTATTATTTGCTAATCTAAAACAAATCAAAGACCATTGGGTCAATACAGCAGTAAGTAGCCTTGAACCTAATGCAGATTTAATATGGTCAAATGTCGAAGAGGATTTTAACAATTTGCAAAAATTATTTAGCACAAAAGAAGAAAAGGAAGCATTTCGAAAAGTTCTAAATGACATTGTTGCCGGGGTTATGCACTCTACTCTAGTGATGATTGATGGCGGAGATGCTTTGGCTGATTCAATTAAAATTGATTTGATTGATGCTAGCAGTAGAGAATCACTAAAAAATAATAAAGCGCTACATGAAGAATTCTATGGTTATTTATTCGATGTTGAATAGGAAAAGTCTGTTTTCTCACAGACTGTGGAGGACTGAAAGACGTATATTGGGGGAAGGTATTTGAGAAGTAATGTAAGTTTCGGGTAGTGCCAACAATTTTGTGCTTTTAAAGCTATAGGGGTCAGCAATGACCCCTATAGCAGTCTTTCTACAGTTCGTAAGGCCAGGCCTGGAGGCCGCCTTCCATGTATTTTACGTTGGTGAACCCGGCGCCGATCAGGGTGCGCAGGGCTTCGTAACTCCTGGTGCCCAGGGCGCAGATGGCGATGATCTCTTTATCCCTGGGTACCTCGTCCAGCTTCTCCCGCAAATCGCCCAGCACCACTAATTTAACCCGGTCGTCCTTCAGACGGCGCATTTTAAACTGCGGCTCGGTGCGCACGTCCAGAAGCACCATGTCGTCGCCCCGGTCCATTTTTGCCTTGACTTCGTCCACGGTAATTGTCTTGGCCAGTCCGGCCACCTTGTTGCGCACGATGTTGGCGGTATGGGTGGCCAAATCAATGGGCGTTGAGAACGGCGGCGCGTAGCCCAGGTCTACTTCGGCCAGTTGTTCGACGGTGGCCCCCATGGTAATGGCGGTGGCCACCACGTCAATGCGTTTAACCGCGTCGCCGACGCCAAGAGCCTGGGCACCCAGGAGCCTGCCGGACCCTGCTTCGGTGATTAATTTCATCAGCACCAGCCCGTGGTCCGGGTGGTAGTGGGTGCGGTCAAAGGCGTGGTTGACGGCGGTTACAATATCGAAGCCCAGTTCACGGGCCTGCTTTTCACCGAGTCCGGTACGGCCGATGTTGAACCCCATGGTGTGCAGCACAGACGTGCCCAGCACGCCGCTGAAAACGGATTTGCCGCCCGTCAGATTATCGCCCGCCACGCGGCCCTGCCGGTTGGCGTATGTGGCCATGGGCAGGAACATTTTCTTTTGGCTTACCAGGTGGGTGGTTTCGGCGCAGTCACCCAGCGCATAGACGTCGGGGTCGTTGGTTTGCAGGTATTCGTTTACCTCGATGGCGCCGGTGGCGCCGATGGTGATGCCGGTCCGGCGGGCCAGATCCACGTTGGGCCGCACGCCTACGGATACCACAACCAGTTCGGCGTCGACTTCGCCGTTATCCGTAACCACGGTGGTGACGTTGCCTTCCTCGTCTCCTTCCAGTTTCAACACCTTGGTGCCCAGGAGAAATTCAATGCCCTGGTCAGTCAGTTTTTTGGCCAGCACCCGGGCCATGTCCTCGTCCAGCATAACGGGCAGGATCTGGTTTTGCAGTTCCACCACCGAGCAGAACATATGCAGTTTCATTAAAGCGTCCGCGGTTTCCAGGCCAATTAAACCGGCCCCCACGATGACCGCCTCACCGCCTTCCATGTCGCCCAGGTATTCTTTAATTTTCTGCGCGTCGTCGGGATGGTTCAATTTGAAGACGCCCTTCAGGTCCAGCCCCTCAATGGGCGGCACGAACGGCTCGGCTCCGGTGGCCAATACCAGTTTATCGTAAGGGACTGCGTATTTTTCGCCGGACTCCAGGTTTTCCACGTGCACTTCTTTCTTTTCCCGGTCAATGGACTTGGCTTCGGTACGGGTGATCACCCGGCAGCCCTTTTCACGCCAGAAATATTCCTCGTTTCTGATGACACCGTAAGTGGTTTCAAACAAATGGTTGAACTTCTGTACTTCACCGGACAGGTAAAACGGCATGCCGCACCCGGCGTAGGAGATTAGCGCGCCCTTTTCAATGATGGTTATTTCCGCGTCCGGAGCTACGCGGCGGGCCCTGGCCGCGGCTTTGGGACCCGCTGCCACACCGCCGATGATAACGATTTTTTGGCTCATTCCACGACACCCACCTTAGATATTAATGGCATTCGAAACTGACTAAATTTTAATTGCAAATAGCTCATAAAGTCAAGGACAGGCCGGTAAAAACTAAAGCAAAAAAACCGGGTGGTATAACCACACCCGGCATCCGGGCGCCCCGCAAGGGCACCGCTACGACAACAACACCGAACAAACAAGGCGCCCCCGAGGGGCGCCCCCTGCGATAATGGCGTAATCTGATGCGCCGTTGCGTTACAGGTCTTCTTCTTCCAGCCTGTTTTCCATGCTGAATACGTTGCTCATGTTTTCCATGCCCTCGGGTTCGTCTGCCGACGCGAAGGTGTCGTCGTTTACGAAAACCACCTCGTCGCAATTGGGGCAGGTCACTTCAATCACGTCCTCGTCGTCGACGATATCAGGTTCAAACAATACGGTTTCCCCACAGCGCGGGCAGTCCACTTCGATGTAATCCTGCCTGTCGTCCGCATCATTAAAATCACTTTCCAGGGCAAACAGGTCGTCGTCAATGGTTTCCACGTAGTCTTCCAGTTGTTCCTGGGAGTCCTCCAGGTCGGACACGGTTTCCGCAAAGTCATCCAAAACTTCAATGATGCTGTTCAGCAATCTGCCTTCTTTGGTGTTGACATCCAATTCCATTCCGTTTGACAGCCCTTGCAGGTAGGCCACCTTCGACTTCAGATCGGACATGAAAAAACCCCCTTATGGTTAGTGCGAGACGCTCTATAGCTTTCTGCTGTAGTATCTCTCTTTTCGGGGGTTTCTAAACATTTAACGAGGATGTTCGAAAAGTCCGCTAGGCCCGCTTGATGTAATGGCCGGTGCGGGTGTCTATCTGCAGCACATCGCCGTTGTTGATAAAAAAGGGCACCTGCACCACATAACCGGTTTCAAGGGTGGCGGGTTTGGAACCGCCGGAGGCGGTGTCGCCTTTAATACCGGGTGCGGTGTCCACTACTTCCAGTTCCACAAAATTGGGCATGTCCACTCCCATGGAGCGGCCCTGGAAAGTAAGAATCTGGATGGTCATGTTTTCTTTAAGGAATTTGACGGCGTCGCCCAGTTCTTCGCCGCTCATGCTGAACTGGTCGAAAGATTCCATGTCCATAAAGTTGTACTCTTTGCCGTCATTGTACAGATATTGCGCCTCTTTGCGCTCCACCCGCGCCTTGGGGAATTTCTCGCCGGCGTTGAAGGTTTTGTCGATTACGGCGCCGGTGCGGACGTTCCTCAGCTTGGACCGTACAAACGCGGAACCCTTGCCGGGTTTGACGTGCTGGAAATCCACCACCTGGTAGACGTCGCCTTCAATTTCGATGGTCAGTCCGGTACGAAATTCGTTGGTTGATACCACTTTCTCCGCCTCCTTAAATGCGCTTTAATTAATTAAAACCATTATATTACATTATTTTATTACCAGCAGTGTATCCTTGGGGGCATTGGTGAGCAGCCGGCAGCCGCCCCGTTCCACCACCACGCTGTCTTCAATGCGCACACCGCCCCGGCCAGGCAGGTAAATACCCGGCTCCACGGTTACCACCATGCCTTCTTCCAGGACAGTGTCGTCACGGGAAGAAAGGCGGGGCGCTTCGTGCACCGCCAGACCGACACCGTGGCCGGTACCGTGGCCGAAAAACTCTCCGTAACCGTAACCTTCGATTACATCGCGGGCGGCCCGGTCCACCGAACTGGCGGTGACCCCGGCTTTAACCGCGTCTAAACCGGCTTTTTGGGCCTCCAGCACGATGTAATAGATTTTCTCCATTTCCGGCTTCGGAGCGCCCACCGATATCGTCCTGGTCATGTCGGAACAATAATAATCCATAATAACCCCGAAATCCAGCGTCAGGATATCGCCTTCACTGATGACCTTGCCGGAAGCCTCGCCATGGGGCAGAGACGCCCTGTGGCCCGAGGCGACGATAAAGGGGAATGAGATGCCGGTCGCCCCCTGCCGGCGCAGGAATATTTCCAACTCCAGCGCAACGGCTGTTTCAGTAAGGCCGGGCTTGATAAAACCGCAAATGTACTCAAACCCCCGGTCCAGCAAAGCCATGGACGCGGCTACGGCTTTCAGTTCGGGCGGTTCCTTGACCCGGCGCAGCTTTTCCACCGTTTCGTCCAGCGGCGCCAGTTCAACGCCGGGCAGCTTATCACGGATGGTGCTGTACAAGTTATAATTAACAAAACCGGCTTCAAATGCCAGGGTATTAAAGCCGATACTTTCCCTCATTTCGGCCAGCTTGTCCGTCAGCATGCCGGTAATCCGGGCTATCTGCAGATGAGGGCTTTGCTCCCCGGCCTGTTCAATGTAGCGAAAGTCGGTACAGATATACGAATTATCCGGGGTAATCAGCAAAGCGCCCGTGTCTCCGGTGAAGCCGCTTAAATAGTAACGGTTTTCCGGCTGCAATACCAGCATGGCGTCGATGTCCTTTTCAGCCAGCAGGCGGATTAATTTTTCCACCCGTTTTTTCATTCCGTGCCCTCCGCGCCGGTGAAAACAGCGTCCCGGACCAGCGCCACGGCGGCCTGCAGAGCCAGCATATAGCCCTGTGGACCCAGCCCGACGATCTGGCCGGCGGCAACCGGGGCGATTACCGAATGATGCCTGAATTCTTCCCGGGCATGGATGTTCGACAGGTGCACCTCTATTACCGGGATGCCGATGGCGGCCACCGCGTCCCGCAGGGCGTAGCTGTAGTGGGTGTAGGCGCCGGGGTTGAATATAACGGCCGCGCATTCGCCGATAGCGGCATGCAGCCTGTCAACCAGGGCTCCTTCGTGGTTGGACTGGCAGAATTCCAGTTCCACGTCCAGTTCGCCGGCCAAAAAAAGAAGGCTTTCATTAATGTCTTCCAGGGTAACGGTGCCGTAAACACCGGGTTCCCGCTGTCCCAGCAGGTTAAGGTTGGGGCCGTTCAGCACTAAAATTTTCAATAAAACCACCTCAAAACACTGGCAACATTTTAACATAAATGCAGAACCTTGCAAACATTAGCCGCTGATACTCATGCGGGAAATGCGCAGGGTGGGCGAGCCTTTGCCGCCGAAAAACTGCAGGTCGCTGCCCACGGCGTCCACGTTTTTGATGACGTCCATAATGTTGCCGGCCACGGCCATGCCCCGCACCGGGCGGCTCAGCTTGCCGTTTTCAATCCACAGGCCCGAAGCGCCGAAGGAAAAATCGCCGGAAATGGGGTTGGCGGTGTGCAGGCCCATTACTTCGGTGATATAAAGTCCGCTTTTTACTTCACTGATGATCTGCTCCGGGCTGACGCTGCCGGGCTGGAGGAAAAAGTTAGTGGAACCCACTTCGGGCGTCCCTTTAAAGGAACCCCGGATGCCGTTCCCGGTGGAAAGAACGCCGTCTTTGGCGGCGGTATATGTATTATGCAGAAAACATTGCAGCACTCCGTTTTGAATCAGCACCGTTTTGGAAGTCGGTACCCCTTCTCCGTCAAAGGGGGCCGAGGCGATGCCGTCGGCCAGTGTACCGTCGTCCACTACGTTAAACAGATTCGAGGCCACCTGTTGTCCCACCTTGCCGGCAAACAAAGACCGCCCTTTTTGCACGGCCTCGGCGGAAAGAGAAGGAGCAACCACCCCCAAAAACCCGGTGGCGATGTATGGATCCAGCACAACCGGCGATTGACTTGTGCCGCCCGGTTTGGCGCCCAGCATGCGTACGGCGCGGTTGGCGGCTTCTTTGCCCAGCCGGACCGGATCCAGATCCTTCAGGTGCAGGCTGTAGTCCAGGGCGAAACCGGTTTGGCTATCTTCCCCGCTGCCGGCCACCAGGGCGATATACATACCGCAGTAGGCTCCGGTATACTGCAGGGATATGCCGTTGGAGTTGACCAGAATTACTTCGGCCTCGCCGTCCTGATAGGTGGAGCTTTCAATAACGCTGACTCTCTGGTCGTGACCGCGGGCTTCATTTTCCATGCTCCGGGCCAGTTCAATTTTATGCTCCACGGTGGCCGCCTTGATTGATGGATCGTATAGGTCCAACTGTGGATAAGACGGTGACGGCCCGGGCAGGGTGCGGCGATGGTCTGGCTCGGCACTGCGGGCGTTGGCCATGGCCTGGCCGATCATTTCGTCCACCGCGGTATCACTCAGGTCGGTGGTGAAAGCAAAACCGGTACGGCCGTCCTGGAACACCCGGATGCCCAGACCGCGGTCGCCCGCCAGTTTCATTGTTTCCACTTCGCCGTTGCGTACCTCAATGACCAATTCCCTGCCGTTGCTGAGATACGCCTCGGCCATGCCCGCGCCGGCGCGTATTGCTTTTTGTACCGCGTTTTCCGTTGTTGCTTTGAAACCGGATTCCATAGTGGTTATTTTTCGCTCCTTTCAGTTACGTTAGTATAATTCAATGAAAAATAAACTATTCCTTTTTGTGCCAGAGTTTAACGGTTGATAAAACAAAAAAACTGCCGTTTTGGCAGTTAATGCATAAAGCTTGTGCTGGTGGTGAGGGCAATTATCTCTTTTAGTTTAACCGGCGCCAGTTCCTGCACCGAGACTTCCACCACCGATTTGGGGTCCAGCATGGCCAGAATGGCTACTTTTTCCCCTGTATGCTGGTCCGTGTAGAACCCGATTATGCAAAAATTAGCCTCCGCACCATCGATTTTTCTGGTGACTATGTCGCCAATCTTCATAAAATACCCCCTGACGGAAGTATACTGTGAAATTACCCGCTCCCCTTTTTCCGCATTCCTTTTACAGCATATGCCCGTATGCCGGTAATTGTGTCATTAAAATCAGTCATGACTGCGTGATGAATATTTTTTTCGTATTTAGCCAAGATAATACTAATTGAACGGGGTGTTAAAAAAGATTCCGAGGTGATAAACAGTGGATTTAAATTTTCAGAGCATAGCCAAAACCGATTGGCAAACCTGGAAAAATTACTTGCGGCAGGCAATGGAATTTGCCGAGGAACTTGGTATTCCGCGGGACAAGGTGCAGTCCATGGCTCACCAGGTAGGCGATGTACTGGCCCAGAACGTGCCCCCGGCCAACCCGGAACAGCAGGCGTTAAAAGAACTGTGGCTGGTGGCGGACCAAAACGAGCGGCAGGTGCTGTCCCGGTTGATGACCAAAGTGGTAAACCAACAGCAAGCCATGTAAACGCGGAATTCAGTTACTTGTTAAAGACGCCGGGGGTACGGCTTTCCCCCGGCTGATTTTTTATTATACTAACAGTTTATGGAAACAAAACGATAAGTACACCCTGCCAGCCTTAAAAAAACCATCACTACGCTTAACTTGATATCCCGCCGCTCATGCCCCCCAAGATGGCAAAAAGCAGTAAACCGGCGGCAAACACACTTTACAACACACTCTTAAATTATTTTCTAATTTTTTTCCAAAAGCATTGAAAAATTTTCACAAAGTTTATGCCAAATTTATTTATTAATCTCATGATAGTACTTATAATAATTAAATTAATTAATATAATTAGCACGTAATTTAAAATCAAATTATCATCCATAATAAGTCCAACCATTATTTTCATTTGTATGAATGAATTTACCACTAGAACAGCATTTAATCATTTTTCAACTATAATAATCGGTTTAAACCAGCTAATGCGATGAGCTCGGAGTTTCTCCAGCAGATTACGCACATTCCTACTCACCATGATAGGTTGCTGCAAAACTTTGTAATAGTCAAGATATTCCGCTGCAAGGTTAAAATCTTTAAATTTTGTTAGCGAAGACGCAAGGTATTCTTGGGGAAAAGGAAAGTACCCCGAAAGTCCACAGACCGTGCAGTGCTCCCCAGGCATTGGTTCAACATGCATCGAATGGTACGGGGGTAAAATATTTGTAATTATAAGCTGGTATACTTCTCTCCGTCTTCTTTCGGGACCAACATGAACCACAGGTTGGAGCCGGTATCCGGTTATATCGTAACTCTCCATAATATCCACCATTTTTTTAGATACAATTATGAACCCCCCTCCGATGTGACTTCCATGTTGCTGTATGATATATTCATTTTTAATAATACTCGTATCCAAACGTAAGTCATTAAGTTGGATCCATTGGCGTAAACCGCAAGCAGAACAAATTGTTTTGAGTTCGTATTTGGTACCGTAATTAATAGGGTGACGTTTGGAATTTAGTGTGAAATTCATTCCAAACCAAAACAATGGGGAGTTCTCAAGTTCCTCAGGTGAGAATAGGTGTTTAAAATGGTAATGATACTTAAAACCAAGCTGAACCAGTTTTGCTATAAACCAGTCATGTTCCGCTGATTTAAAGTCTAGTGTAATAGTGTATGTAATCCGGGGTGGAATCTTGCTGTTGGGGTCTGGATCAGGGGGGGGAGAGACACCAAAGGTTTCCATCAGGCTATCAAGCTTTTTCTTATCCTCCATGAATTTAGCAAACTTACTATACCCCTCTGTGAAATCTAGATAGAATCTTATAGGTTTTATTGTTTGCATTTTGTTTCGACCCCCGATAATACACTGAGGTAAGAATACACCTTACCTCAGTGTATTATATCATTAATTAGCTACTTACTGAATGTTGTCCTGTCCTAACAAACCTCCATAGATATTCCCATTGAGCATCACCTGTTTGCTGCCATAATTCGTAATAAGCATCAATGTGATGATTAATAATATTATTGGGGGTAAGCCAATAATAACCATCTCCAGTGTAAGGAATTTTGTTTCTCATTTTTGTAGTGACTAAGTCATGATCAGCTTTTCTTAAAACAATGGCAAGCATATTATTCGTACTCGTTCCCAGGCGTGAGGCGAATCGTTGTTCGAATATATGATGACGTTCGCAGCCAGAAGGTATAGATTGATTTCTTAGTGTGCCGTAACTTTTAATTCCAATTTTTAGAGCATCTTTTAATCTAGGAGAGTCTTGCATCATCCGCTTAACGCCACTAATACTGGGTATGCCTGGGAACACAACTGAAGCCCCGTCCATTACCAACCAAAATCCATTCCAAAAGGAAGGATCTGCGTAGTATTCAGATAGGGAGATCGCAAAATTTCCGACATCAAAAATAGTGTCAACCCAAAGAATACTTATATCATCTTTTTCAATGCTGTCTAATTCTTCTACCTCTAATCCTTTGATTTCGAAGTTAGAATCAAGCCCTTTAAAAGAACTTTCGTCCAAATTAGTTCTGGGAGTCAAATAAAAAATGACCTTCTCCAATTTACCGGATTTTTTATCCAGTATTTCTACTTCGGCCTTACGGTCAGGTTCTGATAAAGTCTGTGTTTGACTTTTTAAATTTGAAATGTTAGAAGCTGCTAATGCAGTCGCCGGTATATTAAATAACAGGAGCGCAACCAAAAAAAACGTTATAAACTTTGATGTGGTTTTTTTAAACATATAAAATCCCCTCCGTTTTTAAAATTTACATTTATTTAATTAAAAAGCTAAATTCAATTAAACAACCACCCCCTTTACTACTAAGATAAAAAAAGAGTGGTTTTGGTTTCAAAATTATTCCTTTTTATTTCGACGCATATTGCGAATTATCGACAACTATAGCCGCAGGGATTAACAGGAAAAATGTAGAATATTCCTAAAGCAATCTCAGAGGCAAAGGTATGGCTTATGTTAAAAAAACCTTTTAAAGGCCAACAGAAAAAAATAGACAAAGACTACAGTAAATTAATCTTTAAGCTTTATTATGAAACTGCCTTTAAAGCCGCTTACTCCCACTGTGGAGATCAATATATAGCTGAAGAAGCGGCTCAAAAAGCCGTCTTTATAGCGATTCAAAATGTTCATCAACTGAATAATTCAGAAAAGATCGGATCATGGATCAAAAGAATTGCCGTTAATAATGTTAATGCGGTTTTTAGAGAGCATGAAAAAGTGGTCAGCATGGAAAAACTGTTGAATGTTTCAGATCTAACAGAAAAATTACCGGAATATGTAGTTGATTCCCAGGAAACAGTGAATGCTGTTGAGAGAGCTATTGAATCACTTGATCCTGTGATGAAACAGGTATTTCATCTCCGGTTTTTTGAGGAAATGAAAGTTAAAGATATTTCCTTGTTGTTAAACAGGCCGGAGGGCACTATTAAGACCTTGCTGCACAGGGGTAAAGCCTTAGTCAAGAAAAAACTCAAAAAGGAAGGATATGATGAACCAAGCAATTTAAAGGAGGCGCCCAATAATGACTGAGCACGATTCTAATAGATATGTTTCTGTTGATGAGATAATCAAAAAAGCCTGCCAACAAAAAACAGCAAAAGATACAAATATTGATTTGGAAGAAGCCTGGGAAAGATTTAATCAAAAATACCCCCTTGTAAAAAAACAAAAACCGCTTTTAAAATTTATATTGGCTGCTTGTCTAATCGGCTTAATATTGGGTACGCCGCTATTTCTTTTTCCATCAGAGGGTGGAGCGTTTGGAGATAAGCTATTTAAAAGCATTAAATTGTTTTTAAGCGGGAAAGTCCAATCCACGGAAATGTCGTTTAATAGTTCCCCGAGTAAAAAAGAAAGTGCGGAAGATTACCTGAATCCGGAAATCCTCCGTACTTTGCAAGACGTGCCTTACCAAATACTGTTGCCTGTTGACTTGTTGGGTACTTATAAATTGGAAAAAGTTGAAACCGTTAATTTAGGCAGCTCAACGGAAGTTACCATTACCATGACCGGAGAAAAATCGGAGCAAATTGTGATTACTGAAATAAATATAATTAAAGGCTTTCAGAAGGGCACCTCACACGATATTGAAGACGCGCAAATGAAAAATGTTAAGGTCAAAGGCCAGGATGCAGTATTAGTTAATTATAAAAATGAACTAATAAGCTTATCCTGGATAGACATGGGTATATTTATTTCCATTACTGGAGCAGCTTCCGAAGATGATATTTTAATGCTGGCCAGTGCAATGAGAAGAATTAATTATTCAACCCAATAACCATTAGTACTTGAGGTATTTGTCTCTATTGAATTACCTTTTTCGGCCTTGTGGTAACAATAAGCCCTGTATTCACAACCTTTTGCAACGGTAGTAGTGCCGCTGACGTTGCACGAAGACTTATTGTTTGTGCTGTTGGTCCAGCTTTTTACGTCTACCCATCCCGACGAAGTCCTTTTTTGCAGGTAAACAGTGGTTGTGATTTTATCGACGGCGGTGTACGTTGTTGTTTTTCCGGAAACGCTGACCAAACCATTTCCGCTGTCACTAAAATAGCACTCTGTTATTGCCAAGAAATTGTACGTTTGAGGTATAAACTCCCGGTATTCAGTTTCCAGGGCAAAAACAGGTTGTCCTAAAGCAAGAAACAATAGACCTACAAGCATCAGTACCATTAATCTTGAGCGCTTTGCCATTTCATATTCCCCCTTACTTTTGTATTTAATTACTAGATAAAAAAACCAGCCATTTGGTTTCAAAAAAAGTGTTAGCCACAAAATTTTGTGGCTAACACTGGGGAGGATAGTGTTTAAATTTTTTTTTGGATGCCAACTGCCTCATCCTATTCAGCACTCCCGGTCCGTTGCCGGTAAGGGTTGCACCACGCACCCGGGCGGCAGGTGCTGTCCCGGTTGATGACCAAAGTGGTGAACCAACAGCAAGCCATGTAAACGCGGGATCCGGGTACTTGTTAAAATGCCGGGGGCATGACTTTTCCCCCGGCTGATTTTTTATAGTACTAATAGTTTCAGGTAACCGGTGATAATTTGCTGACCGTAAAAAGCGGCGATCAGACCGCCCAGGGCCAGGCAGGGGCCGAAAGGTATCGCGTCTTTACGGCCCCTGGTTCCGGTGATCAGCAAAAAGATGCCGGCCAGACCGCCGATTAAAAACGATAGGAACAGGGCGATGAGCACACCCTGCCAGCCTAAAAAAAGACCCATCACCGCGCTTAACTTGATATCTCCGCCCCCCATGCCCCCCCTGGAGACAAAGGCAATGGCCAGAAGCAGCAAACCGGCGGCAAAAAAACCAATCACCCCGTTGATTAAGTGGCTGACCGAGGTTAACAGAACAAGGGGCAAACCTAAAATCGTGCCGGTGAGCAGCATTTGATCAGGGATGATCCGGTGCTGCATATCCACCACCGAAACCGCTGCCAGCAGCGCCAGGAAAACCCACATCGAGGCGGTATGCCAGCTAATGCCCCAGGTGATGTAGGCGGTCAAAAAGAGCAGCCCCGTGGCAAGCTCAACCAGGGGGTATTGGGCGGAGATCCGGATGCCGCAATGCCGGCAACGTCCCCGCAGCAATATGTAACTGAGGATGGGCATCAGGTCCGGTATCCTCAGTCTGCTGTCGCACCCCGGGCAATGCGAGGGCTGGTAAACCACCGACTCATTCCGGGGCAGACGGTAAATGCAGACGTTTAGAAAACTGCCTATGCAGGCGCCCAGGAGAAACGCAAATATTCCGTTGATGGATGCCATAAAGTCGGACCTTTCATGTATGCGTAATTTAATATCATCGCATTTTTCATCTACTTACGGCACAATTTACCTTATTATACCATGAAAGATAAAATATACGAAAGGATGCGGATAAAGTTTTTCATGTTATTATCAACGCACCTAAAAATAAAGTAAAAATAACGGTTAAAGCATTTTGATTATCTCGAATATTTGCTAAAATTGCGCTGACGGTCGAACTGAATATTCCTAATTTTTAAATTAGGTTGTTATCTATTCAGAACGTGAGGAGGTGAATCGCGTAAATGGTATGCACTTAGTATTAATTAGCTTTCTAAGAGTTCCTGAATAAATTGCAAGGGATGTTGATAAGATGATCAAACTTTATAACAAGTTAATCAACCAAATCACTAATCTTATGAAGGATCTAGCGGCTATCGTGCTTGTTTTTATTACCTTCCTTGTGGTAGCCAATATTATTTTAAGAGCAACCATTTCAGCGCCCATTCAGGGCGTTTATGATCTGGTGGTTGTATTGACTACGGTGGTCATTTCTCTGTCCGTCGCATATTGCGCCGTCAAGGATGGTCATGTGGCGGTAAGCTTATTAATTCAGCGTTTACCTCAAAAGGCACAAAATGTTATTGACTTTATTACCGGCTCTATCGTCTTTGTTATTCTGATCCTGGTAACCTGGAATGTGTTGAAGCATGCCCAAACTATGCATTTAAACGGAGAGGTTACCAATACCGTCGGTATCCCTTTCGCCCCGTTTATTGTACTAATCGCTGTTGGGATCGCCTTGCTTGCCTTGGTTGTTTTGGGTAAAATATTGAATTTATTCGTTAAAGAAGGTGAGCAATAATGGATCCCATGATGACCGGGCTCGTTGGCGTGATCCTGTTTTTTGTTACTATCGCGGTGCGCATGCCGATTGCTTACGGCATGTTAATCACCGGTATTTTCGGCATCTGTATTATTAACAACCCTACCGTGGCCTTCAAAATGGTAGCCACGGAAATGTACAGTACTTTTTCTTCTTATTCTTTAAGTGTTATCCCGCTGTTTGTCTGGATGGGCTTTTTGGCTTTTCACTCTGGTATCGGCGGCAGGCTGTTTGATTTTGTATATAAGGCCATGGGGCATCTTCCCGGCGGACTGGCCATCGCCGGCGAGGGAACAGCGGCGATATTCGGGGCCATTTCCGGCTCCAATAAGGCCACCTCCGCCACCATCGGGTCCATCGCCATACCGGAAATGAGAAAGCGCGGTTATAACGTTTCCCTGGCTACGGCCAGCATCGCGGCCGGAGGAATTCTCGGGGTGCTGATACCGCCCAGCACTCTTTTTATCATTTATGGGGTAATAACGGAAAATTCCATTGGGGCTTTATTTATCTCCGGGATTATCCCCGGCATTTTGCTTACGCTTTTTTATATGGCGGTCATTTATATTTTAACTGCGCGTAACCCGGACCTCGCGCCCCGCGGCGAGAAAGCCACCTGGCCGGAGAGATGGACGGCACTTAGAAAAGGCGGGCTGGCGGAAGTCGGCGTTGTTTTCGTTGTTTCACTGGGCGGATTGTTTGTGGGCTGGTTTACCCCCACTGAAGCGGGGGCTGTCGGAGCCGCTGGTGTTTTGCTGATTACCGTATTAACCAGACAGTTAAAATGGGCGGGCTTTAAAAAATCCCTGTACGACACTCTGCAGACTACGGCCATGATTATGTTTTTAATTGCCTGCGCCAACGTGTTCGGCCGTTTTATCGCCATTACCCGGCTGCCCTTTGAACTGGGCGGCTGGATAGAGGCTTTGCCGCTCCCCTCATTTGTGGTGATGGGTATTATAT
>JAEXOR010000037.1 GCA_023439185.1 Bacillota bacterium
GGAAATAACGGAAGCTCCCGAGGTAACTGAGCCTGAAGAGGAAATAACAGAAGCTGCGGCACCGAAAGAAACAGATCCGGACGCTGTACTTAGGCAGCTTATAGACACAGGGTTCGCCCGTAAAGAAAGGGGCGATTACCTGGGCGCGGCGGTTTCTTTCTTCAAGGCCATGCAAACGCAGCCTGAACCCAGGTTGGCCGTGCTGCTGGCATTGGAAATTAGTGATATTTACCGGGAAGCAAAACAGTACTGGCAGGCGGCGGAAATTCTAAACATCCTACTGGGAAGCTGGCGTGATGAACTGGATCCGGAAACGGTGGCCAGGGTGAAAATAAAAATCAATCAACTGCATGAACAGCTCAATGAAAAGAGGGGGTAAAAACATGAAACGGACAAAAGACTTAGTCGGCTTACCGGTGTTCGCAGTGGCTGAGGGGGATTTCGTGACGCAGGTTTATTCCACCGTTGTCGACCCGGCGGAGGGAAAGATTGAATACCTGCTCCTGGAAGGCGACCAGTGGTACATGGAAAAAAAGTGTATCGCCTTCAGCGAAATAACCGCCATCGGCGCCAACGCTTTAACCACTGAAAAAGCCGCCAATGTAAAACAGGTTACCCAGGTCGAAAAGGCCGTCAAACTAATAAGTCAGGAAACAAATATCCTGAATACCGGCATCATGACCCGGGACGGGCGGTTGCTGGGCACGGTATCGGAGTTTTTCTTTGACGAAGCCACCGGCGCCATCGCCGGTTTCGAGTTGCTGCCCCCGGAAAGTGCCGAACCGGCCGGGATAATTCCGGCGGCCCAGGTAATTACCATCGGCAAAAAATACCTGGTGGTAAAGGAAAACGCTGATACGTCCCTGGAGAAGGAGCCCGGCAAATTAACCCCGTCAAGCAATGCGGCCGCTCCCGCAGCTCCGGCCAAAGCGCAGGAAGCCGCCCCGGCACAGAATAAAGACCCGCTGGAGGTGTTTGGTGAAAAGCAGCGCCAGTACCTGATCGGAAAAAAAGTAAGCAAGACAATCATCGACGCCAATGGTAATATCGTGGCCTCCGAAGGCACGATCATCACAGAGGAAATTATCAACCGGGCGGTACGGGTGGATAAGTACGTTGAACTGACCATGCAAGTGGAATAAGATGTATAATGCGAGCAGTATATCTGAGAACCGGCGTCATAGCGGCACTTATTTGCGTGCAGACTGTTTCGGCAATAGCCGCCTGGTCGGTACTGAGTAATTTACGGGGTGAGCAGGGTATTCCCCGGGGGATAAAAATCAACGGGGTGCAGGTCGGCGGCCTAACCGGACCGCAGGCCGAAACTCTGCTTGAGGAAACTTTTAGCGACGGGCTAAATAAAACGCTGACTATTCAGGCCGGCGAGCATAGTATTCAGATCAGTCCGGAGTCCGTGGAAGCAAAGCTGGATTACCCCAACGCCGTTAAACAGGCGCTGGCCTTGAAAGAGCAAACCCCGGGACTGCCCGGATCACTCATGGAACTGGCGCTGTTGGCGGGATTTCACAATATCGCGCTGCCGCTGAATTTTAACCGTGAGCAAATGGTCAATCAACTGACCGTGCTTAAAAACCTTACGGATCAAGAGCCCCGAAACGCCACGTTAATCGGCGATGCAAACAGGCGTATCCTGGTGCCCGAGCGAACCGGCCGGTATCTGGATATTGACGCCACCCTGGAAAAGCTGAACGCCATGCGCCCACCGCTTCCCGGCACCGTCCAGGCGGTTGTCGTCCCGGCTAAAGCAACGGTTACCGCAGGGGACCTGGAGCCGCTGCGCAGCATACTGGGTGAATGCGTAACCGAACTGAATCCCGCCCAGGCAAACCGCACCACCAATGTGGCCCTGGCCCTCAGCTCTTTGCATGATACTCTGATCAAGCCCGGTGAGGTATTTTCGTTCAATGAGCAAGTCGGGGCAAGAACAGCCGGGAACGGTTATAAAAACGCCCCGGTAATCGACGGCAGCATGACGGTGCAGGGTTTGGGCGGCGGAGTATGCCAGGTGTCAACAACTCTGTATAACGCACTGTTGACGGCAAACCTGGAAATTGTGGAAAGACAGCCGCACACAAGGCCGGTCGGTTACGTTTCACCGGGCCTGGACGCCACAGTCGCGGACGGGCAGATCGATTTGCGTTTTCGGAACAACCGCAATTTTCCGGTATATATTACCGGAAGCCTGGCAGACGATACGCTCACAGTCAGGCTCTGGGGAGTAACCAGCGACAACGAGCCGCGCATTGATATAGATACGGATATCCAAACCGTGAATCCCAAAACGCTGATCCATACCGATCCGAACCTGCCCGCCGGCAGCCAGGTAGTAAAGAACCCTGGCCGGCAGGGCTATATCGCCAGGGTTTACCAGGTGGTCAAAAACAATTACGGTGAAAACAGGCAATTAATCACCAGGGATTATTATCCCCCCGAAGACAAGGTAATCATAGTAGGAGCCGGAGGGCCCCCTCAGGAGAAGTAGTCCGCCCTCCGGCTCAGATGTTCTTTTTGGAATCCGCAATAATCGTCTGTAAAAGGGAAAAAGTACTCTTAATCAAGTGTTCTTTTTCCGCCGGGTCGGCTTGCTTGAACTCATGTTCCAGCCTTTTTATGATTTCCGCCGCCATATTAATGAACAATGTCTATCGCGCTCCTTTTTAAACCCTCACTGCAATTAAATTATCCCCAGGGCGGCAAAAATATTATGCGCACGTAAGGAATCTCAGCTTAGCAAGCCGCGTATTACACAGCCCAGCAAATAAAGCGCCGTCAGGCCGCACAGACCGTAACCCGCCGCCAACGCGGCCGGTGAATCTTTTTCCTCAAGCCATGTTTGCACTTTCTCCACAAACAAACTTTCGCATTCTTCAAACTCAACAGCAGAAACTTCTCTGCATGTTTGCCTTAAGGCGGCTGTATCGGTATACATAAGTCCGGCCTCCCGTCAATAACATCTTATTAACTGAACATGTGTTTGGTTAAATTATATCCATTGGCCGGACAAGCGTCAAGCTTTATTTTTCGGCAAACAAATTTTCTGTCGGTAATTTTCCTCGGAACAAACCTCCACTCCGGCGCGAATAAGCATTGCGGCCGTGCAGCCGCAGCCGGGCACCTTTTTTCCTGAAAATGATCCGTCATAGATTAAACCGCTGCCGCAGGAAGGGCTCCGTTCTTTTAAAACAGCGGCCTTCGCGCCGCACCGGCGGGCCGCGGCCAGGACGTTCCCGGCGCCGGCCAGGAAAACATCCGTTTTGTCCTCGCCATGGTTGGTATACACCCGGGCCCGGCCGTCCAGCACGTCAAAGCCGTCTCCGCCCTTTATTTCACAGGGGTCCCGGGGCACCGGAGCGCCTCCCAGCACCTCCGGGCAAACCGCCAGCGCCCGGCCGTCCTCCACCAGGCGCCGCAGCTCCGGATAATTATCGAAACCCTCCCCGCTGTACCGGCAGGCTTCACCGGCCAGACAGGCGCTGATGATCAGCATTATCAATCCCTCCGGTTGCACCGATTAAAAGCAGCTTTTCCCGGCGGCTTAAGGCCTTGATGGCCTTTTCCCTGCGCAGGGCGCTTCCCCTGTCCGGCAGCGCCTCGTTATATACCATTTGTACCGGCAGCCGCGACCGGGTATATTTGCTGGCCATTCCCCGGTTGTGTTTTTGCAGCCTTTCCCGCGGATCGGTGGAACAACCGGCATAAAGCGTGCCGTCGCTGCATTTTAATATATACACATACCAACAACCTTGGGACATAAACCATATCCCCGCCTTAACAGACAAATTTATACATTTTCAGTCCATAGCCAGTTTAACTGATATATGGTAACATATACCATAATATCTCGGGGAGATGTGCCCATGATTGATATAGTTGAGGAATTCGACGATTATAACGCTTCTCCGCTGGCTGCCGCCCTGGATGAATTCGAATCGTCCGTCCGCAAATCACTGCAGGGAGTCGATCATTCAGATCTGAATCAAAGGCTCACCATGGAAGCATGGATTTATGGTGAACTGGTACAGATACTGGATAAACACGGACTGCGCACTTACGGTCTGGCCACCGGGGTACGCAAATACTTCAACCATTTTGTGGTGGACATCATTGCCGTTGAACCAAAGCCCAAAACAATTCGCCAGATCAGAATTCCGCTGAAGTAACGACTCCGCCTTCACTCGGTCGGTAAAAAGCAGGAACCGCCGATAAACTCCCTCACTATTGAATTTAACGGCACGTCGTCACACGGTACCGGGGTAAAATAGCTCAGAAAACGCCGCAGGCGATGCGCCATGGCGTATTCCCGCTCTTCCGCGCTGACCATGCCCAAAATAGGCATGGCGAAACCCTTTAACACCGCCAGCTCGTATACCAGGGCCGAGTTGAACATCATGTCGGCGCTTTCCTGGAAGGGAAAGATGTGCCGTTCCTCGCCGCGCTTAATGGAAGGCCAGCGCCGGATTGTTTCCGTGGCCGAATAACCCCGGTTGTTATAATCCCGCACGATACGCCTCAGCATACGTACGTAAGTGGTGGGGATCCAGTTATGGTTGTCCAGGTTCAATTGGGTCAGTGCGCTGATGTATATTTTAAACTTACGGCCTTTGGGTATCGAAGAGGTCAATTGGTCGTTCAGGCCATGGATGCCTTCCAGGATCAGCAAATCCTGCGGGCCAAGTTTAAGCATCCTGCCGCTGTTCTTACGTTTACCCTCGATAAAGTCATACGCGGGGAGCTCGATCTCTTCACCCTGGATCAGGCTGATCAGATGCTCGTTAAATAAATCCCTCTCAATGGCCTCAAGGCATTCAAAATCATATTCCCCGTTTTCGTCCAGAGGGGTTAATTCCCGGTCCACAAAGTAATCGTCCAGTGAAATGGGTACCGGATTGATGCCGTGAATGCGCAGTTGCACCCCCAGACGCTGGGCAAAGGTCGTCTTGCCGGAGGAAGAAGGACCGGCAATCAGCACAATCCGGATCAGATCAATATTTTCGGCGATGGAATCGGCAATTTGGCTGATTCTTTTTTCATGAAACGCTTCAGCCACCCGGACCAAACTACCAACCTGATCCTCCCGCAGCATTTTGTTCAGGTCGATAAGGTTACGCACCTTTAAAACATCGCCCCATTTTACCGACTCGTAATAAATATTCGCCAGCTTGCCCTGTTCAACATACTCCGGCAGGACAAGCGGTTCCTCCTTCTTCGGGAATTCCAGAATAAAGCCCGGCATGTAATAACGCAGGCGGAACACCTTGAGATACCCGGTACTGGGCACCATGTTCCCGTAGGTAATATCGTGGAACCAGCAGCAGGTGTGCACCCACACGTTATCATGCCTGCGGTAGCGCAGCAGCTCCAGCTTTTCAGTCTGTTTGGACTCCGTCAAAAGCTCTTTGACCTGCTCCTTATCCACCTGGCGGACGTCAATTGGCTCGTCGGCCTGCACAATTTCCCACATCCGCTTTTCAATGGCCTGGATATCCGAAAGGCGGATGAAACTGTGATAGTCTATGTCACCGTACACCCCGTTACCCAGGGTGTGTTCCATTTTAACCTTGCAACCGGGCAATACCTCGCTGGCCGCCCTCACCACCAGCATTACCAGGCTGCGCGTGTAAATACGCATGCCGTCCTGGCTTTCCAGGTCCACAAATTCAATGTCATAATCACCATCAATGGCCCCCTGCAGGCCCATTAACAGGTTATCGGCGTACGCCGCCACCACCGGCGATCTCCTGTTCGCCCGGTCATAGGGCAACAAATCAAGAAAAGTCGTTCCCCGGGGCACATCCAGCTTACCGTAACCGGCAATATGAATTTTATAAGTGTCCATCGGAGCTGCCTGAGTGTTCTGTTGTGCCATGACCACACCTCAACAAAATATTTTTTGATTGACTAATTATATCATATAAAACAAACGGACTTGCAATAAATTTCACAAGCCCGTTGTACTATAAAAACAGCAATTACATTTTATAACCCGAAATCTGACGCCTTAAAAACCGGCTGAACCGGAACGCCCATTTTTTCCAGGGTTTCAGCGCCGCCTTCCTGCCTGTCCACCAGCGTTATCGCTTTAACTACCCGGCATCCTATTTCACGTACCGCTTCAACCGCCTTGACAATGGATCCCCCGGTGGTAATGACGTCGTCCACCACCACCACCCGCTGGCCGGCGCTGAGAGCCGGACCTTCGATTAAGCGCATCATACCGTGTTTTTTTGCTTCCTTGCGGACAATAAAGAGAGACAACCCCATATTTCTGTGGTAAGCCGCCACGCCCACGGCGGCCACCATGGGGTCCGCCCCCAGGGTAAGACCGCCCACGGCGTCAATACCGTCATTTTCAATCATGTCGCAAATAACCTCACCGATCAAATAAGCACCCTTCGGAGTAAGGGAGACTTTCCGGCCGTCAAAATAATAGTTGCTCGGGCGGCCTGAAGACAGCACCACCTGCCGTCGTTCAAAAGCCAATGTGTCCAACAGTTCCTTCAATTGTTCCCGGTTATTTATTTAAACCCACCTCCCACTTTTTCTAACCGGGCCAGGCGGCGCAGCGCGTCCATCTTGTCCCTGTCACCGGCCCTGGCCCGGCGCAGCGCGGTTTCCAGCATAGCTATGGAACGGTCGTAGTTGCGGCGGTCCACCGGGTAGGGATGGCCGTCCTTTCCCCCATGGGCAAAGGAATAGCGCACCGGGTCCCGGAAACTGGTCTTAACCCCGTAAACCACTTCTCCCACCAGTGCGAAAGCCCTTATGGTGGCGGGGCCCACTCCTTCGGTACCCAGCAGTTGTTCGTAATCCCCGGGCGCCAGGTCGTACAGGCGGCGCAGGGTCTTTTCTATCCGGCCGGCCTGCGGTACCGGGTGGGAAGCAGGCAAATTAAGCAGGGCCGGTTTTCGCTCCGCCAGTTCGGCTATTCTTTTCAGTTCGGCAACAGTCTTATCCGGGTGCTCACCGGCTGCAAACACCGATACATCCCGGGCGGCGGCGTTCTCCCTGGAGACCATGTTGAGGACCTGCCCTCCCCGCCTGCCGCAAACCGCGGCGTGCGGCTCTTCAACATAACTTTCCAGGCTGTCGCTCAGCCAGTGGTATCGTCTGGCCCAGCCGTCAACGGGGTTCATTCCCTGCTGTACCACCGCCCAGTCGCCTGCTCCGGTAAAGATAAAAAAATGATGGTAAATCTGGTACCCGTCCTGTAACGCGGCGGAATCCACCTTGGCAGACATCCGGCTGGCGTACTGCAAGTCGGCCACGTGATCCGGGAGACCGTACTTTTCAGTATAGGCCTCAATCTCAACGGGGGTTTTACGGGCTGTGGACCCTTTGCCGCCGGCAAAATAAATACCCAGATCGCGCTGTTTCGGCGCCAGCCCCTGTTTAAGCGCCCCGCACAAAACAGTTGTAAGCCCTGAAGAGTGCCAATCAAAACCTGTTACACACCCCAGGGCTTGGAACCAAAAAGGATCTGACATCCGGAACAGCAATGCCCGCCGGCCGAACTCTTCAACAACTGCCTCGATAATAGCCGCGTTTAAGCGGACCATGCGATCAAAGAGCCAACGGGGGCAATGGTGTCCGTGCAGAGGCAAATTAGCCATGCCGGTGCGCATTTCTTTACAGCTCCAAACAAATGTTTGCTCTATTTTAACCGGCCCGGCAGTGAGCTGTCAAGCGGTTTAATCCCCGGGCTGCAGGTAAACGTAAACCGCCTTGCCCTTTTCATCGTAATCGGCATGATAGCTGCCTTTTTTATCCTCGATATTAAAGAAAGTAAAAATACCCCGGGCGCCAATCTTATTTTTGTTCAGCAGCATGCCGCCCTCCTTCACACCCCGGATCCTGAGTTTGCCGGTTTCTTGATCGTAAGCCACTTCCACGCGCTTGCTGCCCAGCTTTTCCGCCAGCTTGCCGCCCAACCTGATATGGTGCTTGGTTAACGCCACCATGTTGTCTCTGGCGGATCTCGGTCTGTAAACTTCAAAACCCAAACTAAACCCTCCTTAATGTAATTGTTGATATACTTTCATTATTACAGATAATTCAACCCTGTAACCATAATTAAATATATTTTAATTATAACAGCACATTAAATCAAGCTTTAGCAAAAAAATAACCGGCATTTTTTGTTAATTAAAGAAAAAGTACAATGGTTGATGCCTAAAAAATAAAAGAGATCCTGTCCAATAAAGGATCTCTTTTATCCAACACTGTTATACAAGAGTATCTTTAATAGGGTATTTAATCGGGCAGTTTAACGTCATACCCGGGACAAGCTGGTGCAGCCGTCTTTACAATGCGCCACCGGACGAATCATGTACTCTTTCCTCAGCACTGTCATCACCTCCCCATATAAATATTATTATTATATTCAAGGCCCTGGCGAAACTCAATTGGAATAATTAAGAAAAAACCGGCACTCCGTTGTGCCGGTTTTTTCTTAAGCTGCCTGATTAGTCCTTAGGCTTAAAGGTTTCACATTTGGTTTGATCCGAGGTATCGGCGCTGCTGGTGCGATTCCGGTTTACCTGGACCATGGGAGCCGCACATTGAACATCATCGTTGAAGTTGCACTCCGTAACATTGCATTTAATATTGGGCATTTTTTTCACCTCCGCGGATTATGGTAACCTGATGCGGATAAAAATATGCAAATATATGCAAAAAAAAACGGATTGCTCAAGGATATTACCGGCCCTTTGGAGGCCGGTAATATCCTTTACTGCCGTTGCCGCTTTACCGGGGCAGGTTCTGTTCGTAAGCCGCAACCATTTTCTTAACCATGTTGCCGCCGACTGATCCGTTTACCCTGGAAGGTACGTCCCCGAGATAACCCTGATAATTAGGAATACCCAGCTCAGCCGCCGTTTCAAATTTTAATTGCTCCAGCCCTTTAGACGCCTGGGGTACCAGCTTAGCCACTTTAAATAACCTCCTTTTGTCAATTAATTGTTATTAACCTTCGCTAGTATGATTCCCTCAAATTTATTGAGTATGAGTGACACTTTTTTGTTTAAATTTTAAAAAATAACGGCAGAGAAAAATTATAAAAAATTATTTAATATTAAGGTCTTCATTGCCCTTTTTAAGCAGCCGCCTTTTCTTTCCAATCCGGTAGAGCACGTAACCAAGCAGTGCCAGTATCGGAGTATAAGGGAGCAGGATTACAAACAGCACCACCAGATCCTGAACAAAATTGATCATCCCGTTAACACCCCGCTGCCACCCGGTTTGGATCCGATCCCCGAACGGCTCACGCAGGGTGTCGCCGGCAGATAAACTCTTCGGCGCCCGCAGCTCAACGTTGATTGTAGCCAGGTCCACCCGGTCGTTTAAAACTTTCAACCGGGCTTCCATGGATTCTATATCGCCCCGCACCCGGGCCAGTGCACTTTCTATCTCCAGCATATCCTTTACCGTATTGGCTTTGGCCAGCAGTTCCAGGTATCTTTCTTCCTGTTTTTTAAGGTTATTTTTTCGTGCCTCAACGTCATAATATTCCTCTGTGACATCCTGGCCGGAAACCTCTTTCCTTTCCACCCGGCCTAAAGCCTCCAGTTGAGGAATGATTCCGTCCACTTTGGCGGTTGGCACACGCAGGGTAAGGTAACCCTGCAGGTTATTGTCCGACTGCCAGAGATTGGCGTCCTGCACATATCCGTTTACGTTTTTCAACAGGGATTCAATTTCACCAACGGTTTTTTCCACATCCGGCACAGTAAGGGACAGCATCACCGTCCTGATAATTTTCTGCGGTGCTTCTTCCGCGACGATGCCTCCGTCAGGCTGCCCGTTGGCCTTGCTATCCGCCGCAATTTCTTTGGTCGCGGCGTCACCGGCCGCCTGGGATTCGTATGACACCGCTCCGCCTGATTCCCCCGGAGCGGCGGCGTCCCGCGAACCGCCGCAGCCGCCCGCGGCCAGCACCACAAGTAAAATCAAAATTATTAATAAAACCTTTTTCATTTCAACCACCTCGCAGTATTTGTCAATCAATCCCTGTCAGTACTGACGAACCCGGGCCGCAAAAAGTTCATTTGCCGGCGGCAAATAATACGGAGGAAATCCGCTGCGGGATATATAAACATTATACTGGAAAGTTTTTTAATGATCAGGCATTTTTTGAGACAAATTGTTTATAAATATGACGTAAAGTCGAATAAACCCATTAGGGTGAATTGACATGGTTCCAAATTATTTTCCGGGAGATGGATTGATGAACAAAGTTGAGCTGATCGCCACGGCAACCTTTGGCCTGGAAGCGGTACTGGCCGCTGAAGTAAAAAATCTTGGCTATGCGGATGCGGTTGTGGAAAACGGTAAAGTAACATTTTCAGCGGATTTAAGCGCCGTCTGCCGGGCCAACCTGTGGCTGCGAACCGCGGATCGGATTCGCCTTAAGGTGGGAGAATTCAAAGCCGCCACCTTTGATGAACTGTTCGAACAAACCAAAGCGCTCCCCTGGCCCGAACTGATACCCGGCGACGCAGCTTTTCCAGTGGACGGGAAGTCGGTAAAATCGGCACTGTTTAGTGTTTCGGACTGCCAGGCCATAGTGAAAAAGGCCGTGGTGGAGAGTATGAAAAAAAACCACCGCCAGGAATGGTTTGAGGAAAAAGGTCCTCTGTACCGGTTGGAGGTAGCTCTTTTAAAGGACGTGGCCACTCTGACCATTGACACAAGCGGACCGGGACTGCACAAACGCGGTTACCGGGAGGCCGCCGGAGAAGCTCCCTTGAGGGAAACGCTGGCGGCGGCACTAATCTTGCTGTCGCGATGGCATCCGGACACTGTTTTATGGGACCCGCTCTGTGGTTCAGGCACTATACCAATAGAGGCGGCACTCATCGGCCGGAACATCGCCCCGGGGATAAACCGGTCTTTTGCTTCTGAAAGCTGGCCGACCATTCCCAGGGACCTGTGGCGGCAAGCCCGGCGGGAGACCCATGACCTGGCGGAATTAAGTAAAAAGCTTGACCTGGTGGGTACCGACATTGACAGACGGCTGCTTAAAACAGCACGGCAAAACGCCGCCGCTGCCGGGGTGGACGACTGCATCCACCTGCAGCACATGCCGGTGGCGGAAATCCGGACCGGGAAAAAATACGGTAAGATAATCTGCAACCCACCATACGGCGAACGGCTCGGCGCGCAGCGGGAGGTGGAAAATTTATACCGGGAGATGGGCAAAACCTTTGGCCGGTTTGATACCTGGTCATTTTATATCCTCACCGCCCACCCTTTTTTCGAAAAATTATTCGGAAAACCGGCCAGCAAGAAAAGAAAGTTATACAATGGCAATATTCAGGTCAACTATTATCAGTATTACGGACCCCGTCCGCCCAGACCGTAAAAAGCCGGGTGAAAGTTATCACCACCCGGCTTCACAAACAAAGTTAAGATTTGTCTCCGTCCCTCCCGGTTGGCGGACCGCCCTGTCCCCGGGCCTGCGCTCCCGGAGGAGGTCCGGGGGGCATGCCGTTGCCGTTTGCCGGCCTGACGTTGCCCCTGGCCATGGAGGCGAAAATACCGCCGAAACAAAGCACCGCCATAATAATAAACGCCATTCTGGCGCCGGACAAAAGCTGGCCGGTGTCGGCGGCGGTAAGCTCAATCCGGCCCACATACATGGCCAAAACCATTGTTACAATGGCCATGCTTAAAGCCTGGCCCAACAGGCGCATGGTGCCCAGGGTGGAGGAGGCGACCCCGTAAAAACGCTTTTCCACCGCGCTCATTACCGCATTGCTGTTGGGAGACGAGAACAGGGCAAAACCGATACCCAGGACCGCCAGGTTGACGATCAAAAGCCACAGGGGCATGGCCTCGCTGATAAAGCAAAGGGAAACAAGGCCCAGGGTGGTCAGGAGCATTCCCCCGGAAGCCAGTACCCGCGGTTCCACCCGGTCGGAGAATTTTCCCGCAAAGGGTGACAGCACCGCCATCAGTACCGGCTGCGAGAGCAGGATCAGTCCCGCGGCCTGGGAATCATACCCCATCACCACCTGCAGGTGCAGTGAAAGCAGGAAGCCTACAGCGAAGGTGGCGCTATAGTTAATCAAAGCCGCCAGGTTGGAAAAGGTAAAGGCGGCGTTACCGCTGAACAGGCGCAGGTTAATCAATGGCTGCTGCATGTTAATCTCGCGCCGGACAAATACCAGCATTAAAACCAGGCCGAGCGCCAGCAGGTACCTGGCCCATTCCGAGGCGGACACCGATGAAAAACCGTACATCAGTGCCACCAGGCCGATCACATACAGCGCCGCCCCGCCTAAGTCATACTTTTCACCCCGGGCGCCGACCCATTCGCCCTTCAGCTTAGCCAGGGTAAGCAAAATCACAAAAACTGCAATGAGAGCGGTAAGCAAAAAAATGGAATGCCAGCCCAGATTATGGTTTAATGTTCCGCCCAGCACAGGGCCCATGGATAGACCCACGTATACGAAAGCTACATTGATGCCCAGCACTTTACCCCGTTCCTGGGGCGGAAATATCGAAGTCAGGATGGCCATGCCGGTACCAAAAATCATGGCGCTGCCGATACCCTGCAAAACCCGGAAGGCTATTAGCGACTCAATGGACCAGGCCAGTCCGCACAGTATTGAAGACAGGCAAAATGAGAGCATGCCGGCCAGAAATATTTTTTTTCGGCCCACGATATCGGCCAGACGGCCGAAGGGCAGCAGAAAAGCCGCCGAGGCCAGGATATAGCTGGTGGCCACCCAGCTTAACATGTAAGCATTGGCACTGAATTCATGGCCGATTGACGGGATGGCCAGGTTGACGGAACTGCCCATAAACGGCGTCAAAAAGGCAGAGGCTGCGGCCACCATTAGTGAATAGCGCTTTAAAGCGGCATCCTGTTCCATTACTGATCCCTCCGGTTTAATATATCAGGCGCATCATATGCATGTCCTTTTCGTCATCACGATCCGGTTTTCCTTGCCTTGAAAAACAATTTTGCCCATCACAGCCAAATTTGTTTACCCGGGCAGGCAAATAGCCTGCCCGGCCTGCAGGTTAAGGGGATTAATACCGGGGTTCAACTCCAATAGTATCTCCACCGTAGTCCCGGTGGCCCTGGCAATGGTAAAAAGAGTATCACCCGGCGATACTTCCCAGAAAACCCTGGAGGGGCAAAATCGTTCCGGCAGGCACAGCAGTTGTCCGACCTGCAGCTGAAACGGGTTCATGCCCGGGTTTAACCGGACCAATTCGGAAACTGTGGTGCCCAGCCGCTGGGCAATCAAGAAGAGAGTATCACCCGCCGCAATCCTGAGGTAACGGCCGCTGGGACACGGCGGCGCTCCTTCATTATTCATCAGCAACCAACTCCCGGATATTGTTTTTATTCCCAAGGAATTTCGTACTACAACATTATTATATTTTTTATGTACAAAAAGAATAATAATGCACGGGTGGTTCGGGGAAAGATTCTTTTAAGTGAGTGTTATGTTTAAGGTATAATCCGGGAGTTGCTGCCTTATGTACAGACTTAAAACGGTTTTTACCCTGGGTTTGTTTTTATTGCTGGTTCTATTATTCCCGGCGGCAAAAGCTGCGGGTGAAGACAGCGACCACCAGATAGGTAATAATTACCGGTTCCTGGACCAAAAAGGCGAACTGGTCACCATAACTTCGCGCCGTCCCCATACCGGTGACGAAATCATTACCGCCGGGGGGCTGCATTACCGGGTAGCCTCGGTGCGGGAAAATATTGCCCGGGTGAAACTGACGGGCCGGGATCAGGACTACCTGGCCATGGTTAAATACTACAACAGTATTACGATACCGGCGGCGGCAGAGGATGAGTGGGCCAAACGGCCGGTGGCGATATACCATACCCATACGGATGAATCCTACCTGCCTTCGGACGGAACGTATACCAAACCTTTTAAGGGCGGAATTTACCAGGTGGGGGAATCTTTCCGCAACGCTCTGAAGGATGAGAAAATCAATGTCCTTTACGATCGCACGCCCCATGACCCCCATGACGCCAACGCTTACTACCGTTCCCGCCGGACCGCGGTCAAGCTGCTCAAGAAGAACCCGGCGGCTGTTTTTGACGTGCACCGGGACGGCGTGGACGACCCCGACTTCTACCAGCGCATTGTATCGGATCAGAATGTCACCCAGTTGAGATTGGTGGTGGGCAGGCAAAACCCCAAAATGGACGCCAACCTGGATTTCGCCAAACGGTTGCTGGCCTTCGGCAATAAACAAAACCCCAAGCTGGTGAAAGAGATTTATATCGCCCGGGGCAATTACAACCAGGATCTGCTGTCCACCGCACTGCTTATTGAAGCCGGGACTTATACCAATGAAAAATGGCAGGCCGAAAACGGAATCGCTTTATTGGCAGGCTCCGTACCGATACTGCTGGGCCTGGAACCGCCGCCGGAGGGCATCACCGGCAAGGGTATAACCAGCGAGGAAGCCGGCCGTCAGGGCTGGAAAACGGCCCTGTTCCTGATTTTGCTCCTGGCGCTGGCGCTGGGCGGTTTTATTTTGCTTAACCTGCCAGGGTTTAAAGGCCAAGAATATCTGCGGGAACAATACAATAAATACAAACCGCTGGTGGAAAAACACACCACCAGGATCAGGAAGAAAGTGCGCTGAACACCTGTTTCCACAAACCAGCCGGCAGAATCTCCCTAAGCAGCACCTGCCGGTACTGTTTTTTACCCGTAAAGGCGTTGGGCCGCCAGTCATCCATCCGGAGACCGGGCCGGCTCCCCTGGTGGTAACGCGGTTTTAATCCCCGCTCCGCGGCCTGGTTCAGCCATTGGCGCACCAACTCGTCTTCACCCAAATTAACCACCCATTTGCGCACCCCGGCGGCCCGGCCGGTCCCGGTACAGCAGATGAAGGTTTGACAAACCAGGGGCCGGGCCGGATAAATGGTGCACAGCCCTTTGTCGCGGTCCAGAAAAGAACAGCGCCCGTCCTCCTCGCGGCGCAGGGTGATGTCAACCACCGGGCCGTCCACCGCAATATGCGCCGCCCTGTCCAGCAGGCTTTGCAGATCCCCGCCAAAACCCAGATGCTTTTCCATGCGCAGCATATCCGGCCAGGTAAGCGGCGCACGTTCCCCGCAGCATAGATCGCACCCGGCGCACCCGGGCGTTTTTTTCCGGCTGCGGCTGAGCGGCAATTCCCCCACGGCCCGGTTCAGGGCATCAAGATAATCCTGCACCGACGCCTGCCGGCTGACAACCACCAGGTCATAACCGGTAGTTTTGCCAAATTGTTTGGGCAGCACCAATACTTTCGCCGCTTTTGACATCACCGTTCCTCCAAGTAAAAAAATAGTCGCCATTATATTAACATGGCGACCGTCGGGACAAGCAAATTTTTTGGTTAAATATTAAAATACGGGGATTTAATGTTTAACCTTCCGCCAGTTCATCAACCGGCACCTGAAAAAAATCCGGTTTACCGTTCAGAGATTTAACAACGGCGGAATTGCTGCCGTCGTCAAGCTCCTCGATCCATACCGGGGCGCCGTTATGGAGTACATCAATACGCTCACGGGAATTAAATATTTCCCGGGCCCGCTTAAAATTCATCCCTTTTGCTCAGCTCCTTGCTTTTATTTTAACAACCATGCCGTTGTTTATTTTCCCCAACCCCTGGCCGTTTCATTACCTTTGCAAGAAAACCGGGCAGCAACGCCTAAAAGAAACAGCGGCGGGCAACAGTCCCCTTGCACCGCCGCAGTTTAAAAATTGCAAGTCGTTTTTTTACTATTCTACTTCCGCCGACTTGACGCCATAGAAGCCGATCCCGAACACCAGCAGAATCAGAACCAGGAACAGAATTAAAGCGCCACTGCCGCCGACACCATAAGCCATATGACTACCTCCTCTTTAAATTGTTTCACCAAAAAGCTCTGCAATAGCTTTTCACCTACAAGTTATTCAATATTGCCTTAAAATGTCAACGTTTCAGTAAAATTTAACAAATATTCATTAAGGCGTGCAGGTCATCGTCATATACTTTGCCCTGCCGATCCGCCAGTTGCAGAAATCTTTGATAAAGCGCGTCAACACCGGTGTTTTCCAAAGCGTAACCCAATTCCTCCAGCCGATGTTTCAGGGCATGCCGTCCCGACCGGGCGGTGAGTACAATGGTGCTTTTGGGAATACCGATCACCTCGGGGTCAATAATCTCATAAGTATTCCTTTCTTTCAGCACCCCGTCCTGGTGGATACCCGAGGCGTGCATAAAAGCGTTGGCTCCCACAATTGCTTTATGGGCGGGTACCGGTACCCCGGTAATGCGCGACACCACCCGGCTGGTGGACGCTATTTCCCTGGTATTCACCCCCGGGTCCACACCGTATCGCTCGCGCTGGGTGTAAATGGCCATGATCACCTCTTCCAGCGAAGTATTGCCGGCCCGCTCCCCGATGCCGTTAATGGTGCCTTCCACCTGGCCGGCGCCGGCCTTTATTCCGGCCAGCGCATTGGCGGTGGCCATGCCCAGGTCGTTATGGCAGTGGATGCTCACCACCGCCCGGTGGATATTATCGACATTATTGATTACGTGGGATATGAGGTCCCCGTATTCCCAGGGGGTGGCATAGCCCACCGTATCGGGGATATTGACCACCGTGGCGCCGGCGTCGATTACCTCCTCCAGCACCCGGACCAGGAAAGCGGGATCGCTGCGAAAGGCGTCTTCAGCGTAAAATTCAACGTCATGGACATATTTTTTTGCATGTTTGACAGCGGCAGCCGCAGCCTCAAGCACCTGCCGCGGGGCCAGGCGCAGTTTCTTTTCCATATGCAGGGGTGAAACCGCAATCCCGGTGTGAATCCTGGGCGTCTCGGCAGCTTTGAGCGCCTCGGCGCACTGGTCGATGTCCCGTTCAACAGCCCTGGTAAGACCGCAGATCACCACGCCTTTGATCTCCCGGGCGATGGTGCGCACCGCTTCCATATCGCCGGGTGAAGAAGCCGGAAATCCCGCTTCGATTACATCGACCCCGAGCCTGACAAGTTGCCCGGCAATATCTAATTTTTCCCTGATGTTTAGAGTCCTGCCCAGGGACTGCTCCCCATCTCTGAGGGTAGTATCGAAAATATAGAGTTTACGCATTTATTATCCTCCTCGAAACTGAAATCAATAGCCCAAATAATTTTCAACAGCGGCAGGTCACCAAGGTCCAACTCCATCCAACACCACCCCCTTAATGAAAAAATTAAACCCTTCGTCCTCAATGAGACGAAGGGTGATCACTCCGCGGTACCACTCAAATTAACGGCAGTTTGCCGTTCGCTTTACAAGATACGGGATTATTGGTTCAACAATCCGATATCCCCTTCCTTTTAACGGCGGAAGTCTCCGTCCGGGCCTACTCTCGCATGATTTGGGCCGGCCACTCCGGGGGCAGTTCAACATATCGCTTCGACCGCCTCGCACCACCCGGCGGCTCTCTGAACCCGCTGATATTGCCTACTATTCCCCGTCATCGTTATTTTGTAATATTTTGCATTGCAGAAATTCTACCAGCAACACCCGCCACTGTCAAGA
Source organism: Bacillota bacterium (assembly GCA_023439185.1). GTDB lineage: Bacteria > Bacillota > Desulfotomaculia > Desulfotomaculales > Desulfallaceae > BRH-c8a. The sequence continues at coordinate 17,569 of JAEXOR010000037.1, forward strand.
GGAGGTCAGGCCTGACCCCGTTAAGACGCTGATGGGGACGGCCAGGCCGAAGTTTTTTTGTTGGCCGTTAACTTCTTTTTGGTAGCGGGCGAAAACAACCCCCACCACTTCGCTGTTGCCGTTGAACACCGGGCTGCCGCTGTTGCCCGGGTAAACCGGGGCGTTGATGCTAAATACCGGATCGGGGTTGTTCCCCAACCGCATGTATCCGTCTATCTCTCCGTCCACCACCACGTTGTTCAGACCCAGCGGATTGCCCACCACCCTGATTTTATCCCCGGTCCCGGGAAACCCGTCCTCGCCGACAGGCACCATCGGCAGGTCTTCTCCCAGCAGCCTGATCACGGCCAGGTCGTATTCCGGCCTGGAATCCCAGCTTTGAGCCTTATAGATTTTGCCTCCGGGGAAGGTGACGGTCATGTTGAGCGCGCCGTCAATAACGTGGTGATTGGTAACAATAAACCCCTCCGGCCTGATATTAAACCCCGTGCCGGACTTGCTCTGGGCGGCAATGGACGTTCCCTGCCGGGCAACAACGTCTATTTGCACCACCGCCGCCTGCAGCCGCCGGACATCAATATCCTTCTGCAGCTCCACCGAACGGCCCACCAGTTCCGCCAGCGGGAACTGCAGCACGGGCCACGAAACGGCCAGGGCAAGCCCTAAAAAAGCCAGCACCGTCACCAGGGCTACAACGCGCAGCAAAGGAGACCTGGGCGGCTTTTCGGATTCATCATCGTCCCGGTCATCGTCGTCATCCTGGAATTGTTTCAGATACTCCAGGTCGTAATCCTCCGGGTAATCCTTATCAGGGTCGTCCTCGTAACCGTCCTCCAGGTAATCATCGTCTTCATAATCGTCGTCATACAGATATTTGTCTTCATATTCGCCGCCGTTGTTTCCGCCGGCCGCGCTTTCCTCCGGCGGTCGTTTGCGTTTATCGTCTCGCATGCCGTACTCCCTCGCCCATCATTTTTATAGCTCAAATTCAGCAATTAAAAAAGTATGGTCCGAGGGTTTTTCTTTCAGCCTTGGCTCCATGTCAATACGGGCGCCCCGGGACAACCCGGCCAGCGGTCCGGTAGCCCAGATATGGTCGACCCGCCAGCCCATTCTTCTTTTTACGCCGTTGGGCACGCGGTAATCATAAAATGTGTAATGGCCGCCATCAGGCATATGGCGGCGGAAAACGTCCTCAAACCCCCAATCCTTCACATACTGCAGAGCCTTGTGTTCCATAGGGTGATAACCCACGTGGCCCAGGAGTTTTTCGGGGCTGTGCACGTCGATGGGCTCGGGAGCCACGTTAAAATCCCCCGTCCAGAGCACATGCGTATCGGGGCTGAAACCGCGGTCGAAGACTTCGCGCATGTTGGTGATCCAATTTATCTTGTAAGCGAACTCGTCGGTGTCCGGCGCCCTGCCCTGGGGTATATAGGTATTTATAATATTGATGCCCTTAACCTTCGCGGCAATCAGCCGCGCCTCGCCCGACCTGGAGAAGCTTGAAATATCAATTGACAGCTCCGTCAGTTCATGAACGCCGGCAATGGCTACCCCGTTATATGATTTCTGACCTTTATAGATGACGTTGTAACCTGCGGCGTTAAATTCACCGGCGGGAAAATTGCGGTCCTCGACCTTGGTTTCCTGCATACAAAGCACGTCCGGTTTTTCAGCCTCCAGCCAATCCAGTATAATCGGCAGCCTGGCCCGGACGGAATTGGTGTTGAAAGTGGCTACCTTGAACATAAAAGCCCTCCGCTGCGGTTTTGTATATTTTACACAGCATTAAGCTTTTCCGCAATACATGACCAGGAGCGCCTGGCAAAAATCACGGGTACCGACTGGTTTTTGGCCTTTTCTTTGATCAGCAGGGCAATGTTATGGTTTATGTAGTTGGTCAGCACGACCACCAGTCCGGCGTCCACGGGAATGTTGAGATCCCGTTTTTTAACCTTTTTGCGTCCCTTGAAATGAATGACGTTATCGTAGCCCAACGATTTAAAATTGCTGTCGATGTCGCCGAGATAGTCCCCGCCGACGATGAAGACTGACATATTTATACCTCCAATTTAATGACAATGAAAATGATTATCATTATCATTAAATATACATGCTTATCCTATTTGTGTCAAGCCCTAAAGAAAAGCCCCGATATTGCTTCCCTCTGAAGGAGATTCAAGGCTGGCTTTGGTGCCAGGTGTTAAAAGTTAAAAGCTGCAAAAACCGCAACTTTAAACTTTTAACACCTGGCACCGTGCTTCCACCTATCTGTTTTTCTCAACGTTAATGGCCAGGTCGGGGCATACGTACAGGCATTTCAGGCAGCCGATACAACTTTCAATGTTACGCGCCGCCGCGGGATTGTAACCCTGGGCGTTAAAGTCTTGGGTCATCTCAAAAATGCCCAGCGAGCATACTTCCTGGCAATATCCGCAGCCCTTGCAGATTTTATCGTTCACCGCCACCCGGTAATCCCTGGCGTCGCAGGCCAGGCAGCGGCTGGCTTCCCGCATGGCCGCCTCCCGCCCGAACCCCGGTTCCGCCAGGTCAAAACTGTTAACCCGCCGGCTGACCGGAATATTGTCCACTTCCGGCCGGTATGTTCCCCGGGGGGCTTCCTCAGGCGCTTCCGTCCGCCCGCCGGCGCAGGTGCCGTCAATTGCGCCGGTGCCGCCCAGGTACCGGTCAATGGCCTGGCCGGCCCGCCTTCCGGTATTGATCGCTTCAATGATCGACGAGGGTCCGGTGACGGCGTCACCCGCGGCATAAACACCCCTGGTCCCGGTGGCCAAGTCCGCGTTTACGTCCAGGCTGAAGAAACCGGCATCCACCGTTTGCCCCACCGCCACAATCACCGTGTCGCAGGCCACGTCAAACTCACTTCCCTCAACCGGCACGGGAGCAGGCCTGCCGGAGGCGTCAACGGGGCCGGGCACCATTTTGACGGCGGTAACGCCGTGCTTACTGACTTTAACCGGGGCGGTCAGGAACTGAATCTCCACCCCTTCCTCCAGCGCGGCTTTAACCTCTTCCGGGCCGGCGGGCATTTGAGCCATGGTGCGGCGATACAATATGGTTACCCGCGCCCCCAGGCGCACCGCGCTCCGGGCGGCGTCAATGGCGGTGTTGCCGCCGCCAATCACTACAACTTTACCGCCCACAGCCGGGGCGTCGCCGGTATTGACCTGTTTTAAGAAAGCAATGCCGTCCAGCACATTTGCTTCCTGCTCGCACTCAATGCCGGCTTTGCGGCTCCGCCAGGCCCCCACCGCCACCAGTACGGCGTCAAATCCGTCCGTCAGCAGGCTTTCCGCCATGGTGATCCTGGTATCAGTTACTATTTCCACCCCGCGCCGGGTGATATATTCTATATCCCGGTCCAGCACCCGGTTGGGCAGGCGGTATTCGGGGATGCCGTAGCGCAGCATGCCGCCGGGTTGGGGCAGGGCTTCATATACACGCACGGCATGCCCTTTACCGGCCAGGAACCAGGCCGCCGCGAGGCCGCCTGGGCCCGAGCCCACCACCGCCACCTTTTTGCCGGTGGGCGCCGGTTTTTCTTCGGCCTGACAATCGTCCCCATATTCCAGCGCCGCCCTCTTCAGCAGCCTGATGGCCACCGGTTCGTCATACTGCATGCGGGCGCATCTGGATTCGCAGGGATGTACGCAGGCATATCCGCACACCCCGGGGAAGGGTATTTTTTCCCGGATCACCGCCAGAGCGCCGGTGAAATCTCCGTCCCTGATACAGCTTACATAACGCGAAACATCCACCCCCGCCGGGCAGGCCGCAATGCACGAGGGTGTGACGCACTTGGCGTTATTCATTGGCGTTCGCCTCCCCGTTTTTTGTTACCAGCTCAATGCCCGCCTGCAGGGCTTTAATGTTCATCCCGGCTACTTTCCCGGCAAACCGCCTGTTCAGCACGGCGGCCAGGCTGTCGGTTTTAATCATCCCCGTGAGGGTAGACATTGCGCCGAGGGCAATGATATTGGCGGTACCCACATGCCCCAGCCGGCTGGCCATTTCGGTGAAGGGAAAACCGTATAAATTATGCCCCGCGCGTTTTTCCAGCAGGGTGGTGTCGTAAAAAACCGGCCCGGCAGGCTCACCGGGGGCGTACATCCGCATCGCCTGCTCGGTAAGGACCAGGATCACGTCGGGCTCCTGGACCTGCTGGAACATAATTTCATTCCGGCTGATAATCACTTCGGACTTGGAGAAACCGCCCCGGCTGGCGATGCCGTAAGACTGGGTCTGGACCGCGTTCTGGCCTTCCAGTATAGCGGCCTGGGCCAGGATAATACCGCAAACCACCAGACCCTGGCCGCCGGAACCGGCCATGATTACTTCGTATTGCTCTTTCACCTTTTCGCACCACCCTCCAGCGCCCTGGCCCTGATTTGTTCGTACCGGGCGGAAAAGTCGGGCTCATCGCGGTCAACCAGTTTACCGACGGCAAAGCAGCCTTCCTTTTCCGGATCGGTCAACTGATCGTATTTTTCTTTGCTCACCGCTTTTTCTTTCAGCCAGTTGAGCATTTCCAAGCCCCGCTTCATGCTGTTGTTCCTGCCGTAGTGAGTGGGGCAGGGACTGACCACTTCCACCAGGGAAAAGCCTTTTTTGCACAGGGCTTCTTTCATCTGCTCCTTGAGCTCCCAGCCGTGGTACACCGTGCCCCGGGCCACGTAGTTGGCGCCGGCCACTTCGGCCAGGGCGCAAATGTCGAAGCCCCTTTCCGGATTGCCGTATACCGTGGTGCTGGTGTATTTTTCCGACGGCGTGGTGCCGGAACACTGTCCGCCGGTCATGCCGTAGTTGTAGTTGTTCAATACGATGGCGGTGACGTCCATGTTCCGCCTGGCCGCGTGGATAAAGTGATTGCCCCCGATGGTGACGCCGTCGCCGTCGCCCATCAGTACCACGACGTTTAACTTGGGGTTATAGGCTTTGACGCCGCTGGCAAAGGCCAGGGCGCGCCCGTGGGTGGTGTGCAGGGCGTTGGTCAGCAGGTAGTCGTCCGTTTTGCCCCAGCAGCCAATGCCGGTGACGACCACCGTTTCGTTCTTCTTAAAGCCCAGTTCCTCAAAGGCTCTGAGCATGTTCCCCAGCGCTATGCCGTTACCGCACCCCGGGCACCACATATGGGGCAATGATCCGTCTTTTAAATACCCGACGCCTGTCGCGTGCGTCACGATGACACCTCTTTCCTATTTTATTGCCCCCAGGATGTCTTTCGGGGTGATGATCTGGCCGTTGTACTTGTTCACCAGCGTGATGTCCTTATCCGGGCCCAGAACGCGCCGCACCTCGCCGGTTACCTGGCCGCTGTAGTTCATTTCTGCAACCACTACCTTTTTGGCGCGCCGGCCGCAGGCCGCTATTTCCTGGTCCGCAAAGGGCCACAGGGTGACCAGCTGCAGCACCCCGGCCTTGATTCCGTTTTTGCGGGCTTCCAGCGCCGCCGCCCGGGCCGCCCGGGTGGTGGCGCCAAAGGCAATCAGCAGCACTTCCGCGTCGTCGGTGTCATAACTCTTGGTAATTACTATCTCGTCCCGGTACCGCTCCAGCTTTCTGTGCAGCTGGGCCACCCGCCACCCGGCGTTGGCCGGGTCGTTGTTGCTGTAACCGTCCAGACCGTGCATGGAACTGGTGACGTGGTAAACGTAATCGCTGCCGTAAGCAGCCAGGGGAGCAATTCCGTCGGCCTCGGGCTCAAACGGTTTATATTCCTCCAGAGGCACCGAGGGTTTTTTCCTGTCGATAACCTCCACCTCGCCCGGCGCCGGGAAAATTATATTCTCACGCATATGGGCCACTATTTCATCGGCGGCCAGGATCACCGGCACGCGGAATTTTTCCGCAAAATTAAAGGCCTGAACGGCCAGGGTGAAACATTCCCGCACCGTTGCCGGCGTCAGGGCAATGACGGCCTGGTCCCCGTGCCTGCCCCACCGGACCTGCATTACATCGGACTGGGCCGGCTTGGTGGCCAGCCCGGTGCTGGGACCGGAACGCTGCACGTTAATGATCACGCACGGCACCTCCCCCATCACCGCCAGGCCCAGGTTTTCCTGCATCAATGAAAAGCCCGGGCCGCTGGTGGCAGTGAAGGACTTCGCACCGGCCAGGGAGGCTCCCACAATAGCCCCCATACTGGCTATTTCATCCTCCATCTGCAAATACACGCCCCCCACTTTGGGCATCAGCCTGGAACACTCCTCGGCTATTTCCGAGGACGGCGTGATAGGGTAACCGGCATAAAACCTGGCTCCCGCATAAATGGCGCCATGGGCGATAGCTTCATTGCCCTGTACGAGCTGTGCTTCTCGCTGCACTTTAATCCCCCTTCTGTCAATAACCCATGTTTTTATTTAAATGCAATACGTATATTCTAAATAAACAGCAATACCGGGTGATTTATAAAAGTATTGTCATGATGAAAAAATGCCGTTAGAATTAGTCTATTATGAAAAATTGGCAGCATAACGAACAAGTTAACGGTATTGCCTCGGCTGTGGGAGCTTACCTGCTGTGGGGGTTTTTTCCCATTTACTGGAAGCTGGTTCAGGTCGTCCCCCCACAGGAGATCCTGGCTCACCGGATCGTATGGTCCTTTGTGTTCCTGGTGCTGGTGCTGCTTGCCACCGGTAAAATCGGTTCATTTATGGCGGAATTGCGCGGGCTTGCCGCCCAACCGCCCAAGATCGCCGGCGTTGTACTGGCATCAATATTTATTACCGTCAACTGGTATACGTACATCTGGGCCGTGAACCACGACCGGGTGGTGGAATCAAGCCTGGGGTATTATATCAACCCTCTGGTCAGCGTAATGCTGGGGGTTATCGTCCTCAAAGAGAAACTGTCGTTCTGGCAGGTGGTCTCATTTATTCTGGCCGCCGCCGGCGTTATGTATATGACGGTAAATTTCGGCGCCGTCCCCTGGATGGCGCTGATTCTGGCCGCCAGCTTCGGCATGTACGGGCTGCTTAAAAAGATGACCCATCTGAGCGCTCTGACCGGAATAACCCTGGAGACCATGGTCATAACCCCTTTTGTGCTTACTTACCTGGGGTTTGTGCATTACAGCGGAAACGGGGCATTCGGCAATGTCGCGCCCGGTGTTACAGGGTTGTTGCTGGGGGCGGGCGTTGTAACGGCGGTGCCGCTGGTCCTTTTTGCGGCGGGCGCCAACCGGCTCCCGTTATCGGTAATTGGTTTTTTGCAGTACCTGGCGCCGACTTTGATGCTGATTATCGGGGTCGGCATGTACCACGAGCCCTTCACCCGGGTACACCTGGTTTCATTCACCCTGATCTGGACGGCGCTGACGGTGTTCTCCCTGGCTAAAACCAAAATAATGACTGAACATGAACCAAAGCTGTTCAAAAGATATGGATAGTAAGCCCGGAAGCGAGATTCCGGGCTTACTTGCTGACTTAAGTTTTATTTCTGATCAATTTATTTTACTTCCAGGCCATGCTCCTCGTAATACTTCACAGCACCGGGATGCATGGGGATTGAAAAGGCGTCCAGGGCTGTTTCAAGGATAATGCTGTTGCCTTTTTCGTGTATCTGAGCAATCTTGTCCTTATTCTCGAACATCGCATTGAGAATATTGTAAACCATCTCGTCTGACAGTTCCGCACGGGTGCACAGAGTTGTTTTGGAACCGGTTGTGACGACGTCTTCATCAACTCCCGAGTAAGTGCCGACGGGAATGGTCACCGGGTCGGAGAAGTACGGATATTTCTCTTTAATCTTTTGGATGTTCTCGACGTCTATGGACAGAATCTTAATGGCATGCTGGGTGCTGATATCGATAATGGCCGAGTTGGGCGCGCCGGCGTCAACCATCACGGCGTCCAGCTGGTTGTCCTTGAGCAGTTCCATGGCCTGTCCGAAGGCCAGGTATTCCGGTTTGATATCTTCCATGGTCATATCATAAGATTCCAACAGGTACTGCATATTCAGGGGGCTTGAACCGCCCTGTACGCCGACAGCGACTTTCTTGCCCTTCAGGTCGGCATAACTCTCAATGCCCGAATCTTTTTTGACCACGGTCTGGATTGTATTCGGATACAGTGAAATCAAACCGCGGATGTTCTCAATCTTGGTGCCGTCAAACATGTCGACGCCTTTATAAGCCATATCGGCGACCAGAGATTCGACAAAGCCGATTTCAGTTTGTTGCTGTCCCAGGAACCTGGCGTTTTCCACTGAACCGCCGGTTGCTTCGCTGGTCATGTTAACGCCGATGCCGGCTTTGGTAATTACATCCGCAATGGCGGTGCCAAGGGGATAATATGTCCCGCTGGTGGCGCCGGTGGAGATGGACAGATTGGACGGGGTCTCACCGGCAGACTGGTCTTCGCCTTCATTACCGCCGCCGCAACCGGCCGCAAAAGCCGCAATTAATGTCAGTGCCAACAATAGAGATAAAAATTTGCCGTATCTTTTCATTTTACTCCTCCTGTTTCTCTTTAGATTACCTGCTGACGCCTGAAATTACCTGACTTTCAGCATCCCCCCCAGCTAAACTAATCAAAGTATGACGGTCCGCCTAAAAAAACCGGGCAGCTATTTCCCCTTCTCCCCCGCTGTGTAACGCTGTTTCAGATAAATTGCGGTTAAAGCCGCCGCCCCGGCCAAATCAGTTACATGTTCCGGTACAATCAGCATCAGCCCGGCAATAACCAATATAACCCTTTCGAGGGTTGTACATTTTCGATGCAGGAAATTTGAAAAGGCGCCGCTAAAGGCCACCACCGCTAAAATAGCGGTAACTGTGGCCATGATCACTTCGGGAGCGGGCGCCTTACCTAAAAGAGCCGGGAAGAATACAAACAAATAGGGAATCAGGTAAGCCACTGTTACATTTCGGGTGGCAAGAAAACCTGTTTCCAGGGGGTTGGCTTTGGCAATGCCGGCGCCCGCGAAAGCAGCCAGACATACCGGAGGGGTAATGTCGGCGAACACGCCGAAATAAAATACGAAGAGGTGGGCCGTCAGCACCGGCAGGCCCAGGGCAATCAGCGCAGGAGCTGTAATGGCGGCCTGGACAATATAATTGGCTGTGGTGGGCAGCGCCATCCCCAATACCAAACATGCAATCATCGTGAAGAACAGGGCCAGAATTTCCAGACCGCCCGACATGGAACCGATTACATTGGAGAACTTAATGCCCAGGCCGGTCATGCTGACTGTGCCAACGATCATACCGGCGCAGGCGGTGGCGGCCACAATGGCATAGGTCGTCATGCCTGCGTTTTCCAACGCACCCCAAAAATCTTTGGGTTTCATCCTGGTGGATGCCTTAATCATACTGACAACCACCAGCAGGGCCATGCTAATCAAGGCTGCCCGGGCAGGACTGTAGCCAAGGATCAGGGTCACCACCAGGGCCAGAATGGGAAGGATATAAATATAGCCTTCCTTCAACACTTCCCTGACTTTGGGGATTTCTTCCTCGGGCATACCCTGCAAATCATGTCTGCAAGCCTCAAAATGGACGTTCATGTAAATACTGAAATAATATAGCAAAGCCGGGATTATGGCGGCCATAATGATGGTCAGATAAGGGATCTGGGTGAATTCAGCCATCACAAAAACACCCGCGCCCATTATGGGGGGCATGATCTGCCCTCCCGTAGAGGCTGCGGATTCAACAGACGCCGCAAATGCCGGCCGGTAACCGATCTTTTTCATTAAAGGGATGGTAAAACTCCCGGTTGTTACAACATTGGCAATACTGGAGCCGGATATGGTGCCCATCAGCCCGCTGGCTAAAACCGCAATTTTGGCCGGCCCGCCCCTGGCCCTGCCGGCCAGCGCCACCGCCAGGGTAATAAAGAAGTTTCCCCCGCCGCTTTTTTCCAGAAACGCCCCGAAAAGGATAAACAAAAATACAATGGTCACCACAACACCGATGGGAACACCGAAAATACCCTCGGTGGTTAAATACATCTGGTTGATAATCCTGAAGATATCGTAGCCCCGGTGGCCGAATATCCCCGGAATGTGATTGCCGAAATAGGCGTATAACAGAAACAGTACTGTTACAATTGGCAGCGGCCAACCGATAGACCTGCGCGTACCTTCCAGAACCAGGGCCATACAAACAAACCCCAAAACAAGGTCGGTTGTGCTGGGCATGCCGATACGCGTAACCAGGTTTTGAAAATTAAATATTATATATGCGTTAACGCCGAAAGCAACCAGCGCAAGCAGGACATCCAAATAACTTAATTTATCTTTCCTGCGCAGCGGGTACAGCAAAAAAATCATAAACAGACTGAACATTAACACAACCGCCCGCTGCCTCATCGCCACCAGCGGCATGGTCAAACTGGTGTATAAAATGAACGCCGACATGGCTACCGCGGTTAATGACGCAATTTTAACCGCCCAACCCCTCAAGTTATCATTCATTTTCCCCGCCCCCTTGATGTCCATCCCCGGCTCCAAGCAGCCGGGATATTGATTGAGCCGCCTTTTTCAGCCCGGAAATGTATATTTCTTTTAACTGTTCATTAATTCTTGTTTCGGGGCTGGAAATACCTATCCCCGCGTTTACCTCCCCGTACTGATCAAATACCGGGCAGGCAATCCCCACGCTCCCGGGCGTGCATTCAGCAAAGCTGACCGCCACTCCGTTAACCCTTATCTCCACCAGCTCGCGTCTTAACTTCAGGGGGTCGGTAATGGTGTTTACGGTAAAGGGCTTTAGCCCCTGGCTGATAAGTTCCTCCACTTTTTCCTCCGGCTGATAAGCCAGGATCACTTTGCCGTCCGCCCCGGCATAAAGCGGTGATCTTTGTCCCACGGGCACCACCGAGCGCAGCAATTGTTTACCTTCAAATGACAGGATACAAACCCTTTCTTTACCGTCCAGGATATCCAGATAAACCGTTTCCTCCAATTGTTCGCTTAAGTCCTTCAGGATCGGGGCCGCCACTCTGGTCAATTGCATGGAGCTGTTTGCAACCGCGTTCAAGTAAAATAATTTTACACCCAGGGTGTATTGCTTGCGATTACCGGACACAGGTTTTAAAAAACCCGCCCGGGATAAAGTATGTACCAAACGGGCCACCGTCGGCCTGGGGAAACCTAATTTTTCACTCAGTCGGGATACGCTGAATTCATGCTCGTCAATACTGAATGCTTCCAATACAGCCAGCGCTTTTTTGACGGAGCTGATTTCACTGGATCTTTTCACATCTTTGCCGGAAAACCGGTCTCCCCCCAATCGTACTAATCACAATGCGGACAATATATTCGCATAGCGGATATTTTTAAATTAACATTTATTAAACCGGTTAGTCAAGTAATAAGCAGTTTAAAGATGTTACTTTTAAAAAAATACGGGTCCCGGCTTTATGTCCCGGAACCCGTAAAGGTAGAATTCTATTGATTATTTGATATTATTTCAGGCCCATGGCTTTTTCTTCCTCTTCAATGCACTCACCCAGAATTTTAACCGCGAAATCAACTTCTTCCTTTTGTATCGTCAGGGGCGGGGCAAACTCCAGGGCCATGCCCATCATCTTGGTAATCACCCCTTTTTGTTTGGCCCGCTCCACCATGCTCAATAGGTTGGCCACCGGATAGGGCGCGCGGGTCCTCCGGTCGGTGGTAAAATCAATAGCCAGCCACAGGCCTGTGCCCCTGATCTGCCCGACGGACGGGCGGCCCTCCAGAGACTTTAATTGTTCCAGGAAATAATCGCCCATGACGCGGCTGTTTTCCACCAACTGCTCCCGTTTGATTAAATCAAGGTTCGCAATGCCGACCGCGCAGGAAACGGGATGGTTCCCGTAGGTATGCAGGTGGTTTAAAATCTCAACCGGCTCCAATACCGCTTCGGTGCAGCCCACCGCCCCAAGGGGAACATAACCGCTGGTAATGCCCTTGGCCATGGTAATCATATCCGGCCGGACGTCGAAGTGCCCGGTGGCGAACATTTTTCCGGTGCGCCCGAAACCGCAAATCACTTCATCAATAATCAGCAAAACACCGTACCGGTTGCAAATTTCCCTGATCCTTGGCCAGTATTCATCAGGCGGTTTTAAAGCGCCGAAACCCTGTTGGAGGGGTTCACCGATAAAGGCCGAAACCGTTTCCGGACCTTCAAATTCAATGATCCGCGCCAGCTCTCCGGCACAGGCCAGCTCACAGTCAGGGTACCCGAGGTTGTGGGGACAGCGGTAGCAATACGGAGACTCAATAAACACCGCCCCGGGCGCCAGGGGTTCCATAACCTGGCGCATCGGCATCACTATTCCCAGGGCCCGCAGTCCGATGCCGTTAACGCCGTGGTACGCTCCCCGCCGGGATACGATTTTAAATCGGCCCTGGTCGCCCCGGAAGTAATGATGGTGCCTGGCTATCTTCATCGCTGATTCAACCGCTTCCGAGCCGTCGCATTCGAATAAAAACTTTTCGATCCCGTCCGGCGCAATTGCAGCCAGTTCCCGGGCCAGGTTTATGGCCGGAGCAGTGGCATACTGCATGGGGGTAAAATAAGCCAGTTCACGCATCTGGTCATAGGCCGCCCGGGCCAGTTCTTCCCGGCCGTGCCCTGCGTGAACGGGTCTGGTCACCCCGGAGTCCAGGTCCAGGTATCGTTTTCCGTCCTGATCGTAAACCCAAACCCCTTCACCTTTGACAATCACCGTTATGCCTTTGGAAATTTCCTGCCGGCTGGTCCGGTGGAGAATCAAATTATCCATCCCTACACCCCTTTAATCTGGCAAAAACTTGATCAAGAACCGAAATGCGTCAAATATAATTATACAACGCCGCCCGGAAATATAAAGATCCTGCTTGATTTTTTTTGCTTCTGAAATTATACTTAAAAAAGCTCGTTTATACTGGTGGAGTACAGAAACCTTCCGATTTGTCCAGCCTGGGAGAGTTTATGAATACCTTCCCCGGAACGGGCAATACTAATAACGGAGGTTTTTTATATGTTTAGCGACAAAACTTTAAATTGTAAAGACTGCGGCCGCGATTTTATTTTCACGGTTTCCGAACAAGAATTTTACTCGGAGAAAGGGTTCACCAACGACCCCGGCCGTTGCCCCGAGTGCCGCGCGTCACGGAAAGCCCAGAACAGGAACCGGGGCGGCGGCGGTTATGACCGCGGCCCGCGCCAGATGCACGAGGCTACCTGCTCAGAGTGCGGCAGAGAAACCACTGTGCCGTTCAAGCCCAGCGGTGACAAACCGGTCTATTGCCGGGAGTGCTTCCAACAGCGCCGCAATAGCTGGTAACCACGGATTTTTAAAGCCTTCCCGGCCACCCGGGAAGGCTTTTTACCCTATAAGAGACTCCTCATCACCCGCCCCACATACTCCATATTGCGCTGCGCCCCGGGCGTATTGCCGGTGCGGTTCATCGTTTTTTCCGGGAACAAAACAGCCGGTCAGCCGTCAAAGTTATTATACAATACATAAGGGGTGGTTCAGATGCAAAAGTTTCCTGCTGTTTTAATCCTGACGGTTTTGCTGCTGTCTTTTGCGGGCGCCGGCCAGGCCGCCGAAGTTGAACAGCCTTTCATTGCGGTGAACGGAGAAAGCGCGGTAGAAGTAGTCCCGAACCGGGCGGATATTAACGTAGCGGTGGTTACCGAAAGCACGGACGTAAAAACAGCCCAGGCGGAAAACGGGAAAATAGCGGCCAAATTAATTGAAGCCTTGAAAAAAGCGGGGATTGAGCAGCACAGCATTGTGACTTCCGGTTACAATATCCAGCCTCAATACGATTATTCCTCGTCCGACCAGGGGCGGTTAGTTGGGCACAAGGTGATTAACGAGGTTAAAATCACGGTGCAAGATGTCGGCACAGTAGGAAGCATTATTGACACCGCGGTAGAAAACGGCGCCAATGAAGTCCGGAATGTAAACTTCTACGCCGCAGGCTACACCGAACAAAAAATGACCGCCCTCCGGCAGGCGGTGGAAAACGCCCGGCAAAAGGCGGAGGTGCTTGCCGCCGCGCTGGGCAAGGAAATTGTCGGCGTCAAATCAGCCGGCGGCAACTGGTATGAGCAGTCGCCCTCCCCTATTTACCTGGAGAAAGCCGAGGCGTCAAGCACACCCATTAACCCCGGTAAAGTGAGTATCAGGGCTGTGGCTGAAATAGTTTATTTTGTAAAATAAAATCATGGTCATATGAAAGCGGGTTGGCGGCACCTTCCACATGGTAACCGCCAACCCGCTTTTATTGCTTGGAAAATTTCATCACAGCGTTTTTTACTGATTGGCAGCTCCGGGACCGCCCTTTAAACCGTGGCATTTACCCCGGAACTGATTCATCTGTTCCTGTTGTTCCTTGGTCAGTAAAGACCGGCACTGCTCTTTGTTCTGCTGCATAACGCCGCGCAGTTGTTCCTGCAGTGCGTTAATTTCTTTTATCTTGGCGTCAATTTGCGCTTGATCCGGGTTTTTCTGCAGCTTGAGCTGTCTGAGCTCATGCCGGCTGTCCATCAGTTTAATGCGCAGGTCGCGGGTTTGCTCGTAAGACTTTTGGTTGAGTTCCTTCATTTTGGTGATTTGCTGGTCGGTAAGGTTTAACTTTTCCACCGGGTTAAACTTCATCATGTCGCTATCCATTTTATGCGGCATGCCGGCCCAGCCCATCGCAGAAGCCGCCTGAACAATACCGAATACCAGAAGCAGTGTAACAGACAATAAAACCAGTGTTTTTTTCAATGTTACACCTCCTTTCCCAACCAATAAGAATTTTTCAAACCTCATCGCTGATATTCTACCCATTAATCATGAAAAATTCTCTCTATTGCTTGAGCGAGGTCATATCGAAAATATTGCCGCCGTTGCAAAACTCATCAACGTTTTTGATATCCAATATTTCCGGATCATTGGCTATTTCAATAATCTGGAACAGGTGCTGTCCGATTCTCAAGTAAGCGCTGATTAACTCCAGGTGAATGGCGCTGGTGTTCTCAGATTCACTGACCCCTTTACTCAGCCGCTGAATATGCGAGATGCGGGATCTAAACTCCAGGTCGGTAATTTCCTCCTGCAGGCACAGGGCGTTATAAGTCATCCGGGAGTCGTTGGTCATAATGATCTGGTTGACCATGTTGGCCAGCTTGTAAATATTGTTATACATTAGCTCAAGTTCTTTTCTGCCCTCTTCGGAGAACCTGGCATTGTTGATTTTCCGGCTCTCGGCCAGGTAAAGCAGATCTTTTTCAATTACGTCCCCTATTTTTTCCAACTCATTGACAATGTTAATCAGCTGCAAACACCTGGTAAACTCCTCCCTGGACAGGGGATTCCTCAAGACCTGGGTAAGATACTGTCTGGTGGCCAGGGTATGCTGATCCACCCTGTTTTCGGTTTGTAAAATTGATTCCGCCAGGTCGGAATTATAGTTGTCGAACATTATCTTAACCTCTTTTAACATCTTTACCGTATTATCAGAGATATAAATAATTTCCTTCAAAGCCAGCCCGATGGCTATGGAAGGGGTGCCGATCAGGGAATCGTCCAGATATTGCGGTTCGGTGGTGTGATCTTTTCTTTCCGGCACGATTTTTTCCAGCAGCACTGCGAAGTATGACGTAAAGGGCAGGAATATTACGGCGATGGCGATATTAAAAAAGGTGTGGGCGTTGGCCACCTGAAAACCGGGTCCCGAAGCAATGGACTCCATAAATTTAGCGAAGGGAGCGGTAAAGGGCAAAAACAGCAAAACACCGGCCACTTTAAAAATGACGTGGGCCATGGCCACCCTTTGCGCCTCCCTGGTGGAACCCATACTGCTGAGTACGGCGGTAAAAGACGTCCCTATGTTGGCGCCGTATATTAAATAAATGGCGGAAACAAGCGGCAGCATGCCCTGCATGGCCAGCACCATCATGATCCCGATGGTGGCCGCGCTGCTTTGAACCAAGTTAGTAAATACTATCGCCGCTAAAATGGCCAGCAGCGGATAATCGCTCATCTGCACCAAAATATCCTTGAATAATTGCGACTCGCGCAGCGGGTACATACCGTCGGCCATTATTTTCAGTCCCAGGAACAAAAGTCCGAAGCCTAAAAGTGTCTGACCGATGCGACGATACTTGTCGCGTTTGGAAAAGAAAATAATGATGGCGCCGATACCGACGACAGGCAGAGCAATTTCCGTCACTTTGAGGGCAATTAACTGGGCGGTGACGGTGGTGCCGATATCAGCCCCCAGGATAATGCCCAGGGTTTGTTTCAGGGTAATAATGGAGGCGTTGGCCAGTCCCACCAGGATCACGGTGGTAGCGGTACTGCTTTGAAACAGCACGGTAATGAGGGCGCCCACGATCAGGCTGATCACTCTGTTCTGGGTCAAAGAACTAAGTGCGTCCCTCAGCCTGTGACCGGCTATCTTTTGCAGGCCTTCGCTCATTATGTGCATGCCGTACAATAAGAGCCCCATGCCGCCAATGATGCTCAGGATAATTTCCGACCCCATGACCATCCCTCTTTAATGCGTATTCGTATTACCGGCAACCTTGGAATTATTTTCACAAAGTCCCCCGGCGTCACTTTTGACAGGTTAATCAATTACTTATTTTGAATTATATCTCTATATAATATAATAATTGTTGAAAAATCGCAATGCTGATACAATACAATAAATTATATTTAATTCGGAGGGATAAATAATTTTGCATATCAAAATTGTCACCGACAGCACATCATATATACCCTATGATTTAAGAAAGGAATATGACATATCCGTTGTCTCCCTGGGAGTGACATTTGAACTGGATTCCTTCCCGGAGGAAGAGATTGATCAAGGCGCCTTTTACGAGCGCATGGCCCGGAGCAAAAGCATTCCCACGTCGTCCCAGCCGGCGCCGATGGATTTTTACAACACCTTTGAGAAACTTGTGACCAATAACAACAAGGTAGTGGGCATTTTTATCTCTTCGGATATGAGCGGCACTTACTCCACCGCATTGATGGCCAAGCGGATGATCATAGAAAAATACCCGGCGGCGGAAATCGAAATACTCGATTCCCGGTCCAACTGCATGCAATTGGGTTTTGCCGTGCTGGCGGCGGCCAGGGCCGCCAAAGCCGGGGCTTCAATCATAGAGGTGGTGGAACAGGCCGCGCAGGTTATGAAGAGGAGCCGGTTTTTATTTGTTCCGGACACGTTGGAGTACCTGCAAAAGGGCGGCCGTATCGGGGGAGCGGCGGCGCTTTTAGGCTCATTGTTCCAGATCCGCCCCATCCTGACCGTCATTGATGGCAGAACCGCCTTGTTAAGCAAATTTCGCAAAAAAGAGCGAGCGCTCCAGGCGGCAGTGGGCATCTTCTTGACCGACGTGAAGGAAAAGGGTCTGGGGGAGGCAATCATTCACCACATCAACTGCAAGTCCGAAGCAGCCGAATTGGCGGCGCTGGTGCGGGAGAAACTGGGCGTCAACCTGCCGGTATGCTCTATCGGGCCGGTAATCGGACTGCATGTGGGACCGGGGACATTGGGTATCGCCTACTACACTGAAAAGGAATAAACCCGCTGCCGTTTTTTTCTATTCAATTATCTGTTGACAAAAAAATGGCGTGTAAATAGTATAAAGATACATGTATATACGTGTAAAGACTACACGTAAAATCAATCAGGAGGGAAGCTGTTAAAATTGATCATTATCGGTGAAAAAATCAACGGCACCATCCCAAGCGTGAAAAAAGCGATTGAAGAAAGGGACGAAGAGTATATTCGTAACCTGGCCGTCAAGCAGGTTGAAGCGGGCGCCGATTACCTCGACGTGTGCGCCGGCACCGCCCCGGAGACGGAAGCTAAAACTCTGGTCTGGCTGATGGACATAGTGCAAAGCGCCGTTGACAAACCATTATGCATTGACAGCCCCAATCCGAGAATCATTGAACAGGTTTTCAAGTACGCCAATAACCCCGGTATCATTAACTCGGTATCTGAAGAGGGTGAAAAGTGCGAGGTCATCTACCCCCTGGTTAAAGGTACCGAATGGCAGGTGATAGCCTTAACTTGTGATAACAAGGGTATCCCGTCGGACGTACAAACCAGGGTTGATATAACCCGGAGGCTGGTGGAAAAAGCTCAAAAGTATGATCTAACCCCCGACCGGATCCACGTCGACCCGCTGGTAATGGCGCTGTCGGCGGATAACCGTTCCCTGCTGAACTTCACCGAAACCCTGACCGCTGTAAAAAAACTTTACCCGGCCATTAAAGTTACTTCAGGCTTAAGCAATATTTCCTTCGGCATGCCCTTGAGAAAAATCGTCAACCAGCACTTCTTAACCATTGCCGCCTACGCGGGTATGGATTCAGCCATCCTGGACCCCTGCAACAGGGATCTTTTAACCAGTCTTTTAGTTACCGAAGCATTGCTGGGCCGGGACAGGCACTGTCGCAATTTCGCCAACGCCTACCGCAAGAATAAAATCGGCCCGGAAAGGGCTGCCGCTCAATAATTTTTTAGACCATTAGTTGTATATACAAGTATATAGCATCGCCTCCCTGACAACTGAATCGGAAAGCATGAGTAAACCGCACCGGTTCGGCAAAAAATATCATATCTAAATGATCAGGGAGGCGATTAATTTTGGATCTGCAGTTATTAACCAAGGCAGTGGGCGACCTTGACGAACCAAAGGTGCTGGGGATGCTGAAAGATTTTGTGGCCGGCAGCCCCACCGCCGAGGAAACCGCAAAGGTGGTAAGCGCCTGCCAGCAAGGGATGACCATTGTGGGAGACTTGTTTGACGCCAAGGAGTACTTCGTAGGTGACTTGATCTTCGCCGGTGAACTGCTTTCTTCGGCCATTGAGATCTTAAAACCGGTTATGGGCACGGAAACTATCACCAAAGCGGGCAAAATTGTCCTGGCCACGGTGGAGGGAGATTTACACGACATCGGGAAAAACATTTTCAAGAGCATGTCGGAAGCGGCCGGTTTCGAAGTGCTTGACCTGGGTATAGACGCCCCGGCCGGCGCCTTTGTGGACAAAATTAAAGAAGCTAAGCCGGAAATCGTCGGCATGAGCGGCGTGCTCACCCTGGCCCTTGATTCCATGAAAAACACGGTGCAGGCGATTAGTGAAGCCGGTCTGCGCAACAGCGTCAAAATAATTATCGGCGGAAACCCTGTGACGGAGGAAGCCCGGGTAATGGTCGGCGCCGACGCGTTTACCACCAACGCGGCCGAAGGCGTCAAAATATGTCAAGGGTGGGTGAGCTGACATGATCGACGCAACCGCTCTGACCCGGGAAAGAAATCAATTATTCGATGACGTATTTGCAGGCAAGATTCCCAAAAGGGTCCCCATTGCCGTAAACATAACCATTGAGTTTGCCATTCAGCACGCCGGTAAGGATTTGACCGAGACCCAATGGAATACCGGCCTGCTGGAGGATGTATTTGACAAGGCCTGCCGGGACTTCATTTCCGATTTGCTCCCGATTATCGCCTTCCGGTTTCCCTCATACTATAAATTGCTGGGCGCCAGGAACTTTGTCATGAGTAATAACGGTTTCCTGCAGCACCCTGAAATTGAGGGATTATTGCAGGAAGAATACGATGAATTCATCGCTTCACCTTTTAATTGCATTATGGAAAAGATTTTGCCCCGTTTATATACCGAGTTGAACAAAGATCCGGTTACCAGGGCCATGGCCCTGGCCAAGGCTTTTAAAGCATTTCATGATGAATTGAATCATGTGGGGGCGATCTACGCCAGGTTGATGGAAAAATACGGCTACGCCGGTGTTAACCTTTTTGCCGGTTTCTGTGAGGCGCCCTTTGATATCCTCGCGGATCAACTAAGGGGATTCAGAGGTATCTCCATGGACGTGCGGCGCATACCCGATAAAGTGAAAGCCGCCGCTGAGGCAGTCACTCCGTTAATGGTTAAAATGGGCCTGCCGCCGGTCCCGTCAAAACACGCTTCGGTATTTATCCCGCTGCATATGGCCCCATACATGCGCGATAAAGACTTTGCCGAATTATACTGGCCGACCTTCAAACGGTTGGTTGAAGCGCTGGCTGAGGCGGGATACCCCTCATTCCTGTTTGCCGAGCAGGATTGGATGCGGTTTCTTGATTATTTGGACGAGCTGCCGGAGAATACCAGGATCATGTTTGAATACGGGGATCCCAAACTCACCAAGGAGAAAATAGGCAAAAAGCATGTAATCAGCGGCTTCTATCCGCTGTCGTTATTAAAGACCGGGACCAAGCAACAGTGTATCGACAAGGCTAAAGAGTTGATCGACATCCTGGCGCCGGGCGGCAAATATCTCTTCAGCCTGGACAAGTCTCCCATCACGGCGGACAGTGTCAACGTGGAAAACTTCCAGGCGGTGCTGGAATACGTGGCCACAAGCGCCAATTATTAAGGAACGGGGATTAAGGAGGGCTCAGTATGAATACGAAATATTATAAAACCTGGGATCAGTATCTGGCCCAGCATCCGGAAGTTACTGACAAACAGGCTGCGGCCATGGCTCCCAAAATGCAGGGCTATGAGGAAATGCTGTTTGGTTTTGTCATGTTCCTGCTGGCTTAAGGGTACACATTTGGGCGCCCGCCAGGGGCGCCCAAAAAACTCCTTCCGGTTGACAAACTCAGGGGTCAAATTTAAGATAGCATTAGTGTATGGCTGTATATACATCTAGGAACTAATTAACCGATAAGTTGAATTAACAGGGAGCAACTGGTAATGGTTAGTCCGGTTTATCTGAAAATAGTTGAGGATATCAAGAAGCAGATCAACAGCGCCGTATTAAAACCGGGTGATCTCGTTTCTTCGGAAGCAGCGTTATGCAAAGAGTACGGCGCCAGCCGGATGACCGTCAGAAAAGGTCTGGCCATTCTGACCGGTGCAGGATACATTTATTCCGTCCCCGGTAAAGGCAACTTTGTGCGTAAACCCGAACTCAACAAATATAGCATCTACTACGACGAACTGAAAAACTCCATCAACAGCGTGGATCAAATCAAACTATTGGAAGTCAATATTATTATGCCCGACGAAAAGCTGGCCGACGACCTGCGCATTACCAGGAATAAAAACGTGATTGTCATCCGCAGGCTTTTCTATACCGACGAAGCTCCCGTGGCCTACGACGTCAAGTATTTGCTTTATCAAAAAGGAATGCCTATTGTGGAAAATGAGATCGGTCAGGCCACCTTTCCCGAAATGCTGTCCAAAAGCATTCCGCAATTTACACTAAAAAAAGAGCTAATCATTCGCGCCATGGTACCCGGCGACGACATTAAAAGATATTTAAATATTGACGGCGAGCCGGCCTTACTGGTGGTGGAGCAGAAATTTTATAACGATGAGAACAAGCCCATGGGCCTGGGAATCACTTATTACCGGGGGGATTATATCAAGCTGCGGGGAATCAGCCAGTAAACAAAAGCTGCATCAATTGCCGGGTGCAGTTTAATTTTTTAAAAGAGCACAGGGGGTGCGCTGCTTGAAAAGTTATCAAGTAATATTTCAGCCCGGAAACCTGAAAAAAGAGGCATACGAAGGCAGCACCATCATGGAAGCAATGGACGGGGCGGGCATAGATTATGATTTTCCCTGCGGCGGCAACGGCAAATGCGGCAAATGCCGGGTAAAAATTCTGCCGGAAGCAGCCCTGCCCACCGACGTGGAAAAGGAACTGCTGGCGGAAAAAGAACTGCGAGACGGCATCCGCCTGGCCTGTGAAACCACTATCCGCGGCGATATGTCGGTGGAGCTGCTTAATTACGGGCAGCAGCACAATGTTTTAATCGCCTCGGGGGAAAGGTCGTTTCAGATTGAACCGCACCTGCGCAAAATATTTGTGGAGGTAAAAAAGCCCTCCCTGGATGCCCAGCGTTCAGACTGGAGCCGGCTGAGGGAGCAGCTTGCTGAACACGGCTGCGGTGATGATGATCCGGATGTACCGCTCCCCCTCCTGCGCCGGCTGCCGGAAACTCTCCGGCGGGCCGGACACAGCCTGACCACGGTTATTTATGGCGGCAGGGCTGTGGACATCGAGGAGCGGGATACCACCGGGAGCATGCTGGGCATGGCCTTTGATATTGGTACCACCACCATCGTGGGATACCTGCTGGACCTTTATTCCGGGCGGGAACTCGGCGTGGCGTCGATGCTGAACCCGCAGACCAAGTTCGGCGCCGACGTAATTACCCGCATTCAATTTGCCGGTATGGAGCGGGACGGGCTGGACAAGCTGCACACCGCCGTGGTGGAGGCAATCAATAAACTGATTATGGAAGCGACGGAAAAAGCCGGGGTCGGCAGAGAACAAATCTATGCGCTGACAGTGGCGGCCAACAGCTGCATGCATCATCTTTTTCTCGGCCTGCCTCCCCGGAATATCGCCATTTCACCATATGTTCCGGTGGTCGGCGATCCCCTGACGGTTGACGCCGCCGCACTGGGAATCGACATCAACCCGGCGGGTAAGGTGTTGACGCTGCCCAATATCGCGGGCTTTGTGGGCGCCGACACAACAGCGGTGCTGCTGGCTACGGAAATTGACCGCAGCGAGGAGATCAAGCTGGTTATAGATATCGGCACCAACGGTGAAATTGCCCTGGGTTCCAAAGACAGAATCGTGGCCTGTTCCGCCGCGGCCGGGCCTGCCTTTGAAGGAGCCCAAATCAGCAGCGGCATGAGGGGCGCCGAAGGGGCCATTGACCATGTTTATTTTGGAGAGCGGCTTGAATATTCCGTTATCGGCGGGGTCAAGCCCCTGGGCATTTGCGGCTCCGCTTTGCTTGACGCGGTGGCGGGACTGCTGGAATTGGGGATCATTGAACCAAGGGGAAGATTTGCGCCCCCCGATACATTAACAAGCACCGCCGCCGTGGTCTTCAAAGATCGACTTATTGAACACGGCGGACAAAAAGCCTTTCTGCTGGCGGATGCCGATCAAACCGGCAACGGCCGGCCGATTATGATTACCCAGGGCGATATTCGGGAGCTTCAGCTGGCCAAGGGCGCCATGGCGGCCGGGGTGAGTGTTTTAATGGAAACCTGCGGCATCCGGGTGGAGGACATCAAAGAAGTGCTGCTGGCCGGAGCTTTCGGTAATTATATGCACCCGCACAGCGCGTGCGTCATCGGACTGATCCCGCCGGCGCTGGAGAATAAAATAAAGATGGTCGGCAACGCCGCGGGCACCGGAGCAAAATTAGCCCTGCTTTCGGCAAGTGAGTACCGCCGGGCCGCCGCTATCGCCAATGCGGTCGGGTTTGTCGAATTGGGCAGTTACCCCAAATTCAACAGTATTTTTGCCAGAGCCACATATTTCCATTTAACCTAATATCCATTGCTTACTGAAAAAATTTTTATCTTAGTTTAAGGTTGTCTTAAGCCGGCGCGGTCATCATTATTATCACAGAAAATTTTAAACGGAAGGTGATAATAATGTCCAAAGACAAATACCGTTTCACCCTGGCGACCGGTCTGGCGGCGGCCGTGGTGCTGCAAATTCTCCTGGTGGCGGGAGTGTTCTTCTTTGCCCCCAAAGACAGTTTTCTTTCCGTCCAGGCCGGCGCCTCGGAACCGGTGGTATATTCCTCACCCGAGGGCACCGATAGGATAGCCGATGTCGTGGACCGGTGCAGCCCGGCGGTGGTTAAAATTGAAACAACGCAACAGGTTTCTCAAACCATGGACCCCTTTTTCAGACAATTTTTCGGCATTCCCGAGCAAAGGCAAAGGCAGCAGTTGCAGCAGGGTTTTGGTTCAGGTTTTATCATCAACAAAGAAGGTTATATCCTTACTAACGAGCATGTAGTCAGCCAGGCTACGAAAATCAAGGTTTATCTTTCCGAACAGGAAGAACCCCTGGAAGCCCGCCTGGTGGGCGCGGACGCCGAGCTGGATCTGGCGGTGCTTAAAGTGAACGCGGACAAAAACCTGCCTTACCTGGAATTCGGTGATTCGGACGCCGCCCGGGTGGGCCAGTGGGTCATCGCCATCGGCAACCCCTACGGGCTGGACCATACGGTGACCACCGGCGTGATCAGCGCCAAGGGCAGGCCGGTAGATATTGAGGACCGGAAATATAAAAACCTGCTGCAAACCGACGCCGCCATCAACCCCGGGAACAGCGGCGGTCCGCTGCTGGATCTCCAGGGCGGCGTAATCGGCATTAACACCGCCATTAACGCCAGCGCCCAGGGAATCGGCTTTGCCATCCCGGCGGACACGGTACGGGAAGTGGTGGATACTCTGATCACCGACGGCAAAATTTCCCGGCCTTTTATGGGCGTTTACTTACAAAACAACAACTCCGAACTGGCCGAATATTTGGGCCTGTCCGGCGACTCCGGAGCCATCGTGGCCGGGTTGGTGCCCGGTTCACCGGCTGAAAAAGCAGGCCTGGCGGAAGGAGACGCCATTCTGAAAATAGGCGATCAGAAGGTTAATGACGCCGGCGATATCACCGGTTTTATCGAAAAAAGCAAAGTGGGCGATCAGGTGGAGCTGCAAATAGAAAATAAAGCCGGCAAAAAAATAGTGATCATAACCCTGACGGAAAAATAAGGCCTGGAATGGGTACCATAGACCGGGAGTTGGTTTTATGCGTATTCTGCTTATTGATGACGATTTAAAGATTACCGCCATGATGAAAAGGGTGCTTACCTTCGAGGGACACGAGGTAATGACGGCCCCCAACGGCGAAGAAGGCCTGCGCGCAGCCGGGCAGTTTAATCCGGCGGTGGTGATCCTGGACATCATGATGCCGGGTATGGACGGCTGGGAAGTCTGCCGCCGGCTGAGGATGGACAGCGATGTGGCGATCCTGCTTTTAACGGCCCGGGACGAGGTGGCGGACCGGGTGCGGGGTCTGGATGCCGGCGCGGACGACTACCTGGTGAAGCCCTTTGCCCTGGAGGAACTGCTGGCCCGGGTGCGGGCGCTGCTGCGGCGCGCCCGCCCGCAGGACAGCCGGGACAAGCTGTCTTTAACCTTCGCCGGCCTGGTGCTGGATATCGAGAGAAGAGAGCTGCGGCACAGGGAGCAAGTTATCCCGCTGACCACCCGGGAATTTGAGCTGCTCCGTCTTTTTATGGAACACCCGGGCCAGGTGCTGACCCGGGACGTAATCATGCAGCGCATTTGGGGATATGACTTTGCCGGCGAATCAAACGTGCTGGAGGTCTATATCGGCAATATCCGCCAGAAGCTGGAAATCAGCGGCCGGCAGCGGCTGATCCACACCGTGCGGGGCGTCGGGTACGTCCTGAAGGAGTGATGTTGAGGTTGTCCCTGCGTTTAAAGCTGACGCTGCTGTACACCGGCGTTTTGTGCCTGGCCCTGGCGCTTTTTGCCCTGGCGCTCATTTTTACCGCCGGGCGCACTCTGCACCGCGAGGTGGACGAAAGCATCTCGGCCACCGCCGCTTCCGTCGTCAGGTCCACCGTAATCAGACAATCACCCTTTTCGCTGCAGGAAATAGTCCTGCCCGACATCAACGTTTTCGCCACGCCGGACACTTACCTGCAGGTGGTGAATGACCGGGGCCGGGTGATCAGACGATCCAACAACCTGGGCCGGCAGGACCTGCCCCTCAGTGAATACACCCTGGAATCCGCAGCGCAAAACCAGGTATTTTACGAAACGGTGCGCTCCGGCAAGCAAAACATCCGGGTTTATAATGTTCCCCTGATGGTGGAGGAAGGCCACTTGATGGGCATATTGCAGGTGGGCCGGACCCTGGCCACCGTTGATTTGCTGCTGGACAAAATAAGGTTTATTGTTTTTGCCGGCGGAGCCGCCACGGTGCTCATTGCCGGCCTGTTGGGCTGGTTTCTGGCCCGGGCGGCCCTGCACCCGGTGGAAAAAATCAGCCGGACCGCCCTGTCCATCCGGGAGGGCGGAGATTTGAGCAAGCGCATCGACTACGCCGGCCCCCAGGACGAGCTGGGCCGCATGGTCAGCACCCTGAATGACATGTTCGGACGCCTGGAAGCCCTGTATAACCGGTTGCAGGAAAGCTACGACCTGCAGCGACGTTTTGTGTCCGACGCCTCCCATGAACTGCGCACGCCGCTGACCACCATCCGGGGCAATACCGAGTTTTTGCTGCAGTCACCGGATTTGGACGCCGGGACAGCCCGGGAAGCAATGGAGGATATCGCCGGTGAAGCCCGCCGGCTGACCCGGCTGCTGGACCATATGCTGGCCCTGGCCCGGGCCGACGCGGGCTTTGAAATGGAGAAGAATGCCGTCCCGGTGGATGAACTGTGGCAGGAGATTGCCAGGCAGGCCCGTTTCTGGGCCGGGAGCCGGACACTGGAGCTGTCCGGTCGCTTACCGGCCGGCAAACTGGTGCAGGCCAGCGCCGACTATTTAAGCCAGCTCGTCTTTATCCTGCTGGATAACGCCTTCAAATATTCGCCGCCGGATACCGGAGTGGAGCTGGCCATGCGGGAAAATCCGCCGGGTTGGCTGGAAATCACCGTGGCGGACCGGGGGCCGGGTATCGCCCCCGGAGACGAGGAATTGATCTTTAACCGGTTTTACCGGGGTGAGGAAGCCCGGTCCCGGGAAGGTTCGGGACTGGGCCTGGCCATCGCCCGATGGATCACCGAGCAGCACCTGGGGAGCATCCGGGCCGCCAACCGCCCCGACGGCGGCAGCATTTTCACCGTCCTGTTGCCCTTATCCAAACAACAGCTAAAAAGCCTTTCTTGTTAAAGGAAGGTGGACCGCCGCAGGCGGTGGAGGGATTCCAGGGGGGCTTTCTTATTTTTATAGTTTAGTTTCTAAACAGCAGAAAACCAGCCACGTAATCGTGACTGGTTTTCTGCCGTTAGCGCTTTTCAAAGAAAGCGCTGTTGTTTTTGACGTTGTTTTTTACGATAAATTATCATACAATAATATCAAAAAGAGGTGCTATTATGCCAAACATAAAACCGGTTTCAGATTTGAGAAATTATAACGAGGTTTTGAAAGACGTTACAATAGGTAACCCGGTGTTCTTAACGAAGAACGGCAGAGGACGCTATGCACTTATCGATATTGCAGATTATGAGAAAACGCAGGCGACAATCAAGCTGATGAGTGAGCTTGCCAGGGGACGGGAATCGGGCGAAGAAAAGGGATGGATACTACATGAGGATGTGAGATCATACTTTAAAGGGAAAACAAATGAATAGGCTGCATTATTCTCCTGAAGCTCTGAACGACCTTGACGAGATATGGACGTATATTTCTGAAGAATTGCATAACCCTGCAGCTGCACTGAATACAGTAGAATACATATTGAATGCTATAGATAATCTGCGGAAATTCTCAGAAATGGGGCCACCACTAAACTTGATCACAGGAATTGAGAGTAATTACCGTTTTCTTGTTTGCGGAAAATATATTGCTTTTTATCGTGTTGACAAGGTTGAAGTAACTTTGACCGTATACTATACGGCGGGCGGAATTACATGCGTATTTTGTTCGGTAATTTACCAGATGACGAAAATTTAGAGGATAAATAACCCGAGCGGAGAAAAAAGTATCAAAAACGGGCGGTGGAAGGATTCCAGAGAAATGCTTGAGGAAAAAATCAACCAAACGATGGTTGGCCGCAGCCTTGAAACAGAAATGTTTAAAAAGCAATTCGACCGCGTTCTGGAAGGCGGCATGGGACTAACCATTGTTTCCGGACGGCCGGGTATCGGCAAGAGTTTTTTCGTGGAGCATGCCGCAGGCATATTCACAGGCGGAAGCGCAACCTACGTCCACGGCAAGTTCCGGCAATATGACAGCAGCCCGCTGATCGCTTTTTCGGAAATAATTGAACAGACGATCAGACATATCCTCACCCTGCCCGGGTCAGCCTTAAAAAATATCAAAAACGACTTAAACCATAAATTAGGCGCCGACGCAAGGCTTATCCTATCTGTCTGTCCTTACGCGCAAAGACTTTTAGGAACTCAAAAATTATGGGAAACCTTCCTTAACGGCTTGCACAGCTTTACCAATGATTTTTTTGCGGATGGACGAGATCAGGGCAGACAGGCGCCAAGGGAGACGTTATGATTGGCTTCTTTTTTATTTACATGCTAGAATAAAGATGACAGCAGTAATGTAGTGTAATTTATGATGTGACAATTCGCCGGGAGGTGATATGTATGAGGATACTTAATGTTAATATCCCTGTATCGGAAGAAATACTTTTTGTGCTTAAAAAAGATGAAAAATCTCTACAGGAAGAAGCAAGAAAAATACTTGCCCTGCAGTTTTTTAAGGAACGGAAACTGTCTCTTGGCAAAGCGGCTGAACTCGCGGGTATGGACAAGGATGACTTTGTTACTCTTCTTGGCAGGAACAAGATTGATATATACCCATTATACGGAGCGAGAACTGGAACAGGAGCTTGAAGCTGTAGATCAGTTTGTGGAGGATTTTATGCATGAAGGTGGGCAGGAAATCCGGCAACTGCCTGCCGGGGAAAATAGAAACAAGAGCGTAGAATAACGCAAAAGGGCTTGACCTCCACAAGAGGTTAGCCCTTTTCTCAATAACAGGGGGAACGGTTCTTCTGTGTCCTAACGGGCGCCCGCGAGGGGAGCCCCTACTATTCTTTTTGGGTTTTAATTTTCTCAATCACATCGGGGATCATTTCCGCCAGCTTGGCCAGGCTGCCCTTCTGGCTCAGCGAGTACACCTGCACGTCATCCCCCTGCACGATTAAAAGCGCCGTCGGGCTCAGCTTCATACCGGCGCCGGCCCCGGTGCCTTTACCGCCCTGGTTCGTACTGTCCTGCCCCTCGCCGCTGCCCATGCCAAAACCCACGGCGGCGGTGACAATGGGAATAATGGTTGTGCTGCCGCTGACAATGGGTTCGCCAACGACGGTCTTGGTGGAAATAAGGTTCTCCAGGCGTGACACAAGGGTTTCAATGTCTTCTTTAAACATATTGGACACTCTCCTTTATCTTTTTTCGCTTTATTTTTGTCTTCAGCACAGCCCACCAGAGTTTCCTAACCGGTTTGGCCAGTAAAAAACAGGTGCTGTGCCAAAGGATGGCGATAGGCACAATCCGGCCTGATGTTTCACCGATGATATCGATAAACGGGCCGCTGAAATCAGCATCCAGGTCAAGGTTTATATTTCCGGCGCGCAGAGCCGCGACCAGCCCGGCCAAAAATCCGGTTACCGCCGGGTCATCGGCGCCGTATACGCCGCTCAGCCGCAGTCGCAGACCCAAAGATTTATATAATTTTTTCAAGTAGCCCAGCACAGCCGCCAGCATTTCTCTGTTTAGAACGGCTATGACAGGTGGAAAGCCGGACCTGTTCCGGCCGGTTTGTTTTTTGCTCTGTTTGGGCTTCCGCCCGGTTCGCTTGTCCTCTTCCGCCGAATCAGCCCTATCTTTTTTCCGGGATGCGGACAGATTGATCCCGGCCAATTTGAACCGGGCAGAAGTTCCCCGGCCTTTCATTTCCACATCGGCGGTGAACAGCCCCCAGCCCCAGGTAATTTTTGATTCCAGGCGTCGTTTATCCTGCCCCAGGCAGCCTCCGGCCTGAAAAGTCAGCGGTATGCTGATCAGTCCCACAAGCACCAGAACCAGGACTGCCGGTAAGACTATCCATCCGCTCAAGACTTATCACGCCTCCTGCCGGCCATCTTAACCAATACGGACGCGGCGCCTTTCAGCACAACCGGCAAACCGTTCCCGGCGGCCCTGGCCAGGGACATCATTTGACGCGAACCGGGAATCTGAGTCACACCGTCCAAGGCGCACTGCCAGGCCAGTTTCTGGCCTGCCAGGAAACTGCTTCCGGAAGCAGTTTCCCTTTCCCGCCTAAACGCCCTGGTCATGGAGATGGCCTGCTGGCGGATCAAGGGCAGTTCCCAGGGAATTTCAACCGCTTCATCCTGCTCCAGTTCAAGCCACAACAGCCTGAGTCTGGCCAACTCACTACGGCAGGCGGGGCACCGGGCCAGGTGACGCCGGACAGCTTCCGACTCGGCCGCCTCCAGTTCACCGTCCAAAAAAACCTGTAGAATTTCGACGCTGCATTGCATGGTTAGCCCTCCCATCCGTAAACGCCGGCCAGTTGGCGGCGCAACTGCTGTCGGGCTCTGAACAAATGAGTCTTTACAGTGCCCTGCGGCAGGCCGGTTTCGGCGGCAATTTCCTCGTAGCTCAGCCCTTCCCGGTGCCGCAGCACCAGCACCAGCCTCAATTGCGGGGGCAGTCGGTTCGTCTCCCGCCGGATTATTTCCCGGGCATCCCGCCATACCGCGATACTCTCCGGCCCCTCACGGTCTCCGGACAGGGTATCTCCCAGCACAATATCTTCGGCCACCGGCTGCTCCAGCGAAACAGTATCCGGAGTACGCCGCCGGAGACAGTTCAGGCAGGCGTTTACAGTAACCCGCCTGAGCCAGGGTTTAAAGGGCAAGCCAGGCTGATACCTGTTCAACCCGGTCAACACTTTCATCAGCGCCTCCTGGGTAAAGTCCAGGGCGTCGTCGCGCGAGCCGCTAATCCGAAAGCACAAGCGGTAAACATAGGCTTCGTAACGGGCCAAAAGCAGCCGCCACGCTTCCTCGTCGCCGTCACGGCAGCGCATGATCAAGTTTTGCTCCGCGCTGACATCCACCCCGGGGTCCCCCTTTGGCATCTATGATCTATATAAACAGTTTTTCAGGAAAAGTTTCAATAATTTCCGTTCAAGTTTAAAAAATTTTTTCCAAAGCATTGACCTCACATTGCCTATATAATATACTGTGTATATACTATATATACAGGTGATTGCCATGCTGATTCCAATTGCCAAAAACAGCCCGCTGCCGGCTTATCAGCAGATGTTTAACAATATTGAAAAGAAGATCCTCACCGGTGAGCTGCAGCCCGAAGATCCCCTGCCTTCCATCCGCCAGTTGGCCCAGGATAATCTGGTCAGCATCATTACCGTACGCCGGGCTTACAGCGAACTGGAAAGGAAGCATTTAATCTACAGCCGCCCCGGGCTGGGCTCCTTCGTGGCCCAGCTCGACGCCGGCAGGCGCCGGGAGATGCAAATTGAACTACTCCGGCCGTTGCTGGTGGAAACTGTGCGCAAGGCCCGGGAATTAAACATTGACCCGGCCCGGCTGATGGATTTGCTGAGCGATATAATCCGGGAGTTTTACGCCAAAGGAGGAGAAAAATAATGCACGACCCGGCCGTTCAAACCGTTAACCTGACCAAACGCTACGGTTCTTCCGCAGCTTTGCAGGACGTTAATCTGGAAGTACCGAGAGAAAGCATCTTCGCCGTGCTGGGGCCCAACGGCGCGGGCAAGACTTCCCTGTTCAAGATCCTGACCGGGCTGGCAGCCCCCACTTCCGGTGAAGTCCGGGTGCTGGGCCGCCGGATAGACGCCAGGGAAAACGATTTCAGGACCCGGATCGGCTACGTGGCCGAAAGCCCGGTGATGTACGGTTATTATTCTGCCCGGGAAATAGCCGTCTTTTGCGCGTCCCTGTATCCCCGCTGGAATCCGCGGTTGGTGGACTCGGCCTTTGAGCAGCTAAGTATCCCGGCGGACAAGAAAATCAAGGAGCTTTCCCACGGCCAGCAAAGCGCCCTGGCCCTGATCCTGGCCCTGGGCCCCGAGCCGGAGTTGCTGATCCTGGATGAACCGGGGGCCGGCTTGGACCCCATCAAAAGAAGGGATTATTTTAAACTGCTGATGGAACAGGTGGTGGCCCTGGGCAGCACGGTACTTTTATCCTCCCATACCCTGCACGAGGTGGAACGGCTGGCCGACCGGGTGGCTTTTCTGAGCCGGGGGCGCCTGGTGGTGGTTAAGGACACCGCCGAGCTGAAAACCGGCGTAAAAAGAATCCGGGTGGTGTTCCAGGGCCGGGCGCCGGAAGACGCCTTTAAATATCCGGACATCACCAGGGTGGAACCCGAAGGGGCCGGTTACCTGCTGACAGTCGCCGGAAACGCCCAAGGGGTGCTGGAGGAATTATCCCGCCATCCGCACTTCGCTCTGGAAATAATCGACCTGGACCTGGAGGACATCTTCGTCGAATATACCCGCCGGGAGGGGGCTCAAACGGAATGATTAACGCCGCACTGATGAAAAAGGAATTACGCGAAACCGCCTGGAAACACGTCCTGGCCCTGGCGGTACTGTCTGCCATAGGGGTCACGCTTCCCTTTGTTTTTGACTGGCTGGGCAAATTCCAGGTGGAAATCGGGGGCGCCCTGGGTGAAGCATACCGCCGCCAGATGAGCGATTTTACCCTTTACATGTGGGCCAACTGGTATGGTAAAAATCTTTATCAAATGCTGGTCATTTATGCCGTTGTCGTGGGAATGGCCCAACTGGCCGGAGAATCAGCCCGCCGTACCGCCGGCTTTTTGTTCAGCAAACCCCTGGGCCGGGAAGCAATATACCGGACCAAGTTTATTGCCGGGGCGTCAGCCATGATCGCGGTGATGACGGTCGCCACCGGCCTCACCTACCTGGCCGTCTTCGCGGCCGGTAAGGAAGTGCCGGTCCTGTTCATGGCCGGCCTGGTGGTTAACGCGGCGGGGCTGTTGTTGATTTACAGCCTGGCCCTGATGTTCTCGGTCCTGTTTGACGACCAGCTCAAGGCCGGAGCGGCGGCTTTCGGGACCGCACTGGTGTTGGGCATCCCAGGCTGGATTCCCGGCTGGGGCATGTACTCCATCTACCGCCAGATGCACGCCTGGCCGGTTTATACCGGAGACGGTTTTCAGCTTGGGGCCATCGTGATCATGCTTCCGGCAGCCTGGATTTTTTACCGCATTGGGTTAAGCAAACTACTGAAAAAGGACTTTTAGGCATTATAATATAATTAAATTGGAGGGATCTAAATGCTTTTAACAACCATTGATATCAGGACCGAATACCAGGTGCTGGGCATGGTCCGGGGCAGTTCCATGAAGGCCAAACACCTGGGCAAAGATATCGTCGCCTTTTTCCGCCAGCTCATCGGAGGCGAAGTCAAGGAATACGCCGACCTGCTGAAGACCACCCGGGAAGAAGCCATGGCCCAAATGATCCGGGAAGCCGAATCCCTGGGGGCCAACGCCATTATCGGCATCAGATTGGGCACCTCCAACATCACCACCGGGGCGGCCGAAATTATCGCCTATGGAACCGCGGTCAAGATATAATGACGCTATTCGAACAGGTGCGAAAATTGTTCGCGTCCGGTGATACTGCAGAACTCGGCCGGCTGGCCCGGGAGTTGCTGGCCCAAAATTCAAATGACCGGGAACGGCTGCGCCGGCTGACCCGGGAACTGGCCACCATGGTCTATGCAGAGAAGGATTTGGCGGTAAGAATGCCCCTGATCACCGCCCTGGCCGAGCTGGGCGACAAACAACAGCCCCTGCATATTGAATACTGCCATGACCGGGAGGAAATCGCGGTTGAACTGGGCCGGGCAAACCAGTGGGCGGAACTTTTATCTTTGTTCAGGACTTCGTTGCTGCGCTGGCAGCCGGACACCGAAAGCCCGGCGGACCTGCTCTGGCTGACCAAAGGCTTTAGAGCGGCCAAGGAAAAATGCCGGTCGTTGAAGGCGGAGTTAACTTTACAACTGCCCGGCGGCGGGACGTATAAAACCAACAGCCAAAGCTTAATGGATGTTTTGGTGGCGGAAACCCTGTCCGCTGAAAGCTTGGCGTGGCACCGCTGTCTGCGGGGCCCCGGCGGGGTAAATTTCTGCCTGGCCAATACCTGGGTTTTTGCCGAGGAAGAATTTGCCGAAGAATTCATGAGCCTGTTGAGCCAGGACCCGGCAGCTTATATCGCCCTGGTTAAAGAGGCCGCTGAATACGGAAACAAACAGGAATTGAAAAACATCCTCCGGTTTGATAACCTGCTGCAGGGCTTGCAAGCCTCCGGGTATTGCCTGACAGAATTCCTTGAAGTTTGCCTGTCGGCCGTAGCGGAGTCCGGGCGTCTCGAAAGCGAAATCACACAGGTGCTGCAGCTGGTAAAAGAGAAGCTGCTGCCTTTGCTGTAGGGGCGCCCGGCATCGTAGGCGCGCCCCTCGTCATAGGGGAGTGGCAGGCGAAGCCTGACGGGGGATTCTCAACTTGCAACACGCAACTTGCAACACCCGGCACTATTCGTGGTCGGCTTTGATGCCTGGTGTTAAAAGTTAAAAGCTGCAAAAAACGCAACTTTTAACTTTTAACACCAGGCATCTTAGGCGTAACCCTAAAGGGGAAATTCTCTGTTCATCTTTTTATGTTTAAAGCTCCTTACGCGGCTGGAGTAGTCCTCCACGATTTGTCCGTTACCCAGCAGCTTGTACTTGTAGATCACCAGCCCCTCGAGGCCCACCGGACCCCGGGAGTGAATTTTGGCGGTGCTAATCCCCACCTCGGCCCCGAATCCGTACCGGAAGCCGTCGCTAAACCGAGTGGAGCAATTCCACAGCACATTTCCCGAGTCGACGTAGTCCATGAACCGGGTCGCCGCCTGCTTATCCCCGGTAATGACGCTGTCGGTATGCCCAGAACCGTAAGTATTGATATGTTCGATGGCTTCGTCCAAACTCGCCACTACCTTTACGGACAGCTTGTAGTCCAGGTATTCGGTTTTCCAGTCCTCTTCCGTGGCCGGCGCCGCCGGAATAATCGCCCTGGTTTTGGGGCAGCCGCACAACTCCACGTTTTTGCTTTCCAGCGCCTGCTTCAGAGCGGGCAAAAAAGCCGGGGCTGTTTCTTCATGCACCAGCAGGGTTTCCGTGGCATTGCAGACAGCCACGTACTGGGTCTTGGAGTCCAAGACAATCTGCACCGCCATGTCAAGATCCGCTTCCCGATCTACGTAACAGTGGCAGATGCCGTCGGCGTGGCCCATCACTGGGATCCTGGAGTTGTCCATGATATAACGGACAAAATCATTGGACCCCCGGGGAATAATCAGGTCAATGTAGCGATCCATTTTCAGCATCTCGTTTACGTCCGAACGCGTTTCCAGCAGCGCCAGCCAGTGTTCCGGAATGCCGGCTTCCACCGCAGCCCCGGCGATAATATCGGCCAAAATCCGGTTGGTCTCCCGGGCTTCGGAGCCTCCTTTGAGCAGCACGCTGTTGCCGCTTTTCAGGCCGAGGGTGGAAATCTGCACCAGGGCGTCGGGCCTGGACTCAAAAATCACCCCGATGACCCCGATGGGACAGGTCACCTTGTACAGTTCCAGGCCGTCGTCCAGTTCGGTGGCCAAAAGGGTTTTGCCCACCGGGTCCTCCAGTTCAATCAAGCTGTGGATCCCATCCACCACATCCTGAATTTTCGCCGCGTCGAATTTCAGCCTCTTTAAAAGAGGCGCGGAGAGATTTTCCTTTTCACTTCTGGCTAAATCTTCCCGGTTGGCCCTGATGATTTCCTCTTTATGTTTCTCCAGGGACCCGGCAATTTGGGCCAGGGCCCTGTTTTTCAGTTCCGTATTCGCGGCGGCCAGTTTAATGGAAGCTGCCTTGGCCCGGCGGGCCAGATCTGTCATACTCATTCCAATTCCCCCTTCAGGATATCTAATTATATCAAATTAACCAAGGATTAGCACCCGCGCCTAAACGGACATAAAAAACAACTCCGCCGTTTTGTGGCGAAGCTGACCATTGTGTACATGGCAATTATTCCGTCAGTCCGAGCTCCAGTGCTTTATTTACTGAATACTGTTCTATTGCGTCTTCAATGTACTGGTTTAATGACTTTCCTTCTACCAGAGCCATTTGTGCGGCCTGCTTATGGAGCTCGGGCCTGATCCTTATATTGAAGCTGCCTTTATATATTTTTTCCGGTTCCTTCCCATTCAAACGGCACAATTCAAGATAATCCTCGACCGCTTCCTCGAACGCCGCCTTGAGTTCCTCGACACTGGTGCCTTCAAAACTAATCAGATCATTAATGCCTTCAATTTTACCGAAGAATGTTTCATCCTCTGTACTATAATGCACTGAGCCAATATAATCTTGATATATCATTACATCTTTCATGGCTAAAGCACTCCCTGGTTGCAAATCTTGACAATCCCGAAATTGAGCTTTATTATTTACTTAACAGTTTTTATCCCTTTTATAAAGGGAATACTGGAACTGAGGAACGGCGCGTATGCCTCACACTGCCGGGGCTTTTATCTTAAACCTCTGAAGCTGCTGTGAACAGTTTCAGAGGTTCTCAATTACTTGCCTCGGTCAGCTATTAGCACGACGAGGGTAAGCAGAAGAATTACGGCTATTGTAATTCTTCTGCTATTTTACCACATTTTTCCCTAGAAAACTAACTAATTATTATCATAAATTACCAATAGGACAAAGAATTATGTAGGTATTTGGGAGAATTTATGGGCTTTAGATATAAGCGATTGACAGCATGGTCTGCTTTGGTAATTGTTTTATGTACGATTGCTTCAGTCGGTATCTGCCGGTTTATTGTTGACCCACCCCGCCGTTCGGTAGCAAAAACCCCCGCCATTGCCGGTCTTGATTACGAAGATATCACTTTTCCCAGCCGTGAAGACAACATCCGGCTGAAAGGCTGGTTTATTCCCCGGGCCCAAAGCGCCAAAACCGTTATTATAGCCCACGGCTACCGCAATAACCGCACCCAGGACGATGTCCCCGCTTTGTCTTTAGCCAAAGAGCTTGTTGATGCCGGGTACAACATTTTAATGTTTGATTTTCGGAATTGCGGAGCATCACCCGGTAATAAAACCTCCTTCGGTCAGTATGAAGTCCGGGACCTCCTGGGGGCGGTGGATTTTGTACGTCAAAGACCCGGTATTGCCGAACATATAATTCTATTAGGTTTTTCCATGGGCGCCGGCACCGCCATTCTGGCCGCCGCCCAGGAGCCGGCAGTGGACGCCGTAATTGCCGACAGCCCTTTTACAGACTTAAAAGAACACTTAAGCGATAAATCCAAACCCCTGGGTTCCCTTATGCTGCCGTTATTTTCCCTGGTCACGGGGCTTAACCCCGGACGGGTCAGCCCTGTTAAAGCCGTACCGGCATTGGCGCCCAGGCCGCTTATGCTTATACACGGGGCATCCGACGGAGATATACCGGTTGGAAACAGCAAAAGGATTTACGCAGTCGCCGGCGACAATGCCACACTATGGGTGGTGCCGGAAGCGGACCACCTGGAGTCCTATTCAAAAGCGGAAAAAAACTATACGCATCGGGTCATTGAATTCTTAAACGACGTAAAATAACTTGAACTTCCGCTCTTCTTTAACCCAGCTAACCGCATACAAACCGGTGGTGTTAATATCGTACTCGTGTTCATCAATCTCGACGCTGGCCAGTTGCGGGTTTGCCTGCAGTTCCGCCGGTAAATTGCTGCAAAAGGCTGCTATGGCCTGCTTCTGATAGGTGCCGCCGGCTATAAAGGTGTCACCGGCAAGCAGCTCCAGGAGGGGCTCCAGCTCTACCGGGCGGCATTTTACAGACACCAGCGAGCAGGCCGGAGGCAATTGGTCCAGATGCAATATATCCGCCAGCCCGGGATAATGGTCCGGTTTGATGCCCATGGCGGTGTCAATTTCGCGGCGGTATTTTTGGAGCAGCGGCCGCCAGACGCCAGGCAAACTGTGCAGGTCCGCCAGGGTTGTAATCAGCCAGTATTGGTCCTGTTCCCCGGGCAGCAGCCTCAGATAGATGCCGCTCAGCACCGCTTTTTCTTCTCTGTGCCCCCCCATAACGTAGGTCAACTGGTAGTTGTCCAGGTCTTTTAAAGATTTTTCCCCCACGGTGATGATGCTGCCGTCGGCCAGCACCAGTTCCAGGCCGCACAGGCAGGCGGCGGCGCATTTAAAATCAGGTTCGCCTTCATTGAAACAAGCGGCCACGTTTTCCCCGGCGGTGGCTTTCTTATGCCGGCAGGTTGTGCCCGGAAACGCACAGCCGGTTTCCCGGGCGGCATTAATGATCTTATCCATTTCGGCCGCGGGCTGGGCAGTGATGGTGAAGGTCTTGCGGTCGAAAATAATTTGATTCATTCTCTCCAGTGAGATCAATATATCGGCCTGACCGGCATCCTCAGTGGTGGGGCCCACCGTATATCCTGTTGACCTGGCGTTCATCGCCGCCTGTGCGGCCAAAGCGAACACGCCGGCTATTTCTTCTCCGGAAGACGGCCTGACCACAATATTACCCTCACCCGGAGTAACATTCCGCTCGCCCAGCAGGGATATAAGTTGTTGCGTGATTTCCGTATATTTATCAGCCATTTTAGTGTTCCCTCCCGTCTGATTTCAGGGCTTTAAGGGCCTGGATAAGTTGCGCCGCCACCGTGGGCGCGTCCCCTACAATACCGATGTCGGCTACTTTAAAAATCTGGGCGCCGGGGTCTTCGTTGACGGCAATGATATACTCGGAGGTTAGTATCCCGGCCAGGTGCTGTATTTTACCGGCCACCCCGGCGGCGATGTAAACTTTGGGGGACACTGTTTTGCCGGTCAGGCCGATTTGGCGGGCGAAGGGAGCCCACCCGGCCTCCACGGCATCCCTGGTGGCGCCCAGTCCGGCGCCCAATAGTCCCGCCAGTTCCTCCAGCTGCTGGTAGTTTTCCTTGCTCTTCATCCCTTTACCGCCGGCAACGACGATATCGGCGTTTTCCAGGTTGATATCGTTATCCTCATGGCGCGTGAAAGATAATAAGGCTTCCTCTGCGGCAGCGGCGATATCATACTGCTGAAATATCACCTCGCCCCGCCTGGCCGGGTCAAATCCGCCGGGCTTTATGGAACGGGGCCGGACCGTGGCCATCTGCGGCCTGGTACGGGCGGTTTTAATAGTAGCCATGATATTGCCGCCGATGGCCGGGCGGGTTTGCAGCAGCAGGCTGTCTTTGGAGTCAATGTCCAGTTCGGTGCAATCCGCGGTCAGCCCGGTGGCCAGTCTGGCGGCCGCCATGGGCATAACGGTCCGACCGAAGGTGGTGGCTGCGGCAATTACAATGGCCGGCTGTTCGGCCCGGATAGTTTCCACCAGCAGCCGGGCCGCGGAAGTGGACACTAAGCCGTCCCGGCTGCCGCCGCTCACCGCCAGCACCCGGTCCGCACCCCAGTGGATCAGTTGGTCAAAGTCCCCCTGTCCAATGCCGGGCGCCACGCAATCAACCGCCGCTCCCAGCTTATCGGCCAGCTTCCGACCCCAGGTAAGCAGTTCCAGGGTCAGGTCATGCACCTGCCCGGCGCGTATTTCCGCCAGGATCATCACTCTTTGTTTATGCTCCATATTGCTCACCCTTTTTCACCAACCCCCGGTCCAGGAGCGTTTTTAAGACGGCCTCCGCCGCAGCCGGTATCTGTTCCTCGGTATCAGCGGTGTAAAAGGTGGTCTGCCGGGACAGTTTGGGAGTGAATATCTTGACCACCCGGGTCGGCGACCCTTTCAGGCCCAGTGTTCCTTCATCAATTTCCAGGTCCGCGGGCCCCCACACCGGAAAGGTTTGTTTTTTGGCCAGAATATAACCCCTGATGGTGGGCAGGGGCGGATTGTTGATGTCCTTGACCACTGTCACCAGCGCCGGCAAACTTGCCTGCACCTCTTCCACGCCCTCCTCCACCATGCGCCGGGCGGTAATATGCGTGTCACTTACTGTCAGCCGGTGCACAAAGGTAAGCACCGGGATGTCCAGCAGCGTTGCCGTCATGGGTCCGGTTTGCCCGGTTTCCCCGTCGGTGGCTTTTTCTCCGGCCAGCACCAGGCCGATATCGCCAATTTTGCGTATGGCCGCCGCCAGAACCCGGGATGTGGCCAGGGTATCCGAACCGCCGAAGGCTTTGTGGGAAAGCAAAATTCCCCTGTCGGCGCCCCTGGCGCAGGCTTCCCGGAGCACTTTTTGCGCTGACGCCGGTCCCATGGTCAGGGCGATGATTTCCGTACCGGGATTGTTTTTCTTTATGCTCACCGCTTCGGTAACCGCATGTTCATCCAGCGGATTCATAATGGTTTCGCCCGCGTCACGAATCATCACCCCTGTTTCAGGATCCATGCGGGTGTTGGCCGTGCCGGGGACTTGTTTGATT
The DNA here is from genome assembly GCA_023439185.1 of Bacillota bacterium. Lineage (GTDB taxonomy): Bacteria > Bacillota > Desulfotomaculia > Desulfotomaculales > Desulfallaceae > BRH-c8a. The sequence goes on from JAEXOR010000037.1 coordinate 57,616, forward strand.
AGAACAATTACTCTCATCTCGAACCCCTCCGGTAGTTAAAGCTCTTGATCTAATATTATCTGATTTAAATAATTTTACCAGCTCTGGCCGGCTGATGATATAAAATTGCTTACATAAGCTATTATCTATCATAAAGGGGTTGATCATAAAGGGGTCAGGCTTAAAATATTGAACTTTCCTTAGAAATTCGATATTTCAAGCCTGACCCCTATGCTATCGTCATCCAGTTTGACATGAGCTTCTCCCAGCTCACCCGCAAAACACAATTCCCAACCACTTTTGGAATCCCGATTCATTTTTTTGACATCGAAAACCTCATATGGCCAGTTTAACAAACCAATAATTTCCCGCCCGCGATTTAAAGCCTCATCTCTATTCAGACAGAAACCCCCTTTAACAATATTATTTGGATTACTGTTAAACCCAGGTTAAACTTCTCCTGGCCATTGGTTTCTTGCCTGCAGCATCGCGCATTGATGAACCCTTCAATGAAGACCATCCCCAACCTCTCTTTACTCTGCGTTTTATATATCTACAACTCTTGAGAACCTCGAAGGGACATCTTGTTTCCCTGGTCTTTAAAGAAAAGATCATCAATGGAAACTCCATAATAAACGGCTATTTTTTTTGCCAGCATCAGCGACGGCGTTCTGACGCCCCTTTCAATCGCGCCCAACATTTGCGGTGTAATACCCAATTCCTTCGCCACCTTTGATCGCGGTCTGTTGCCCCGGAGTTTCATGAGCGTAACTCTTTCACCCATTTAACTCACCTTCTATAATAAAAGTACACTTAATACTTATTTTATTAGACACGTCACGTTTCTGTCAATACTATAAGAAACTAATTGTTTCTTATGTGGAATGGAAACTGATTGTTTCTTATAATATTGTCAGGTGGTAAAAAATGTTGCATGACAATGTTTTCGGACGGCGTCTGACCGCTTTGAGAAAAGAAAAAAATATCAGCCAGTACAAACTGGCTGAATTATTGATGTATTCACGGGGTCAAATTGCCAATTACGAGCAGGGCAAACGCAAACCCGACTTTGAAACACTGTGCAATTTCGCAGACTTTTTTAAGGTTTCCACGGATTACCTGCTCGGGCGTACCAATATCCGGCAGTCACTGGACAGTATTGATATGCATTACATCCTCCGCGATGAAAACGTCCGGTTAACCGCAGGCGAAACTCCGCTTACCCGGGAACAGCGCCTCGCCGTAATGCAGGCATTGGAGAACCCGTCGAACTATCTAAAGTTTAAACCGGTGCTGGGCCAGATACACGCCGGCCTGCCCATTCTGGCGGAGCAAAACTGGGAAAGCCGGGTGGAAATACCTTCACACACCAAGGCCGATTTTGTCCTCCGCGTTAACGGGGACAGCATGATTTACGCCGGCATCAACCCGGGCGACCTGGCGCTGTTTAAACAAAGCTCCATTGCCCAAAGCGGTCAAATCGTGGCCGCCGGATTGGAAGATTCCGTCTGGAACGCCTACCTGAAGATTTACATCCAACAGGGAGACCAGGCTTTGCTTCGTTCGGCCAACCCCGATTACGAGGATATTATTTTCGGACCTCAACACCGCATCGTCGGTGTGATGGTGGGTCTGATCAGGGAACAGGCGCCCGGTTTGGGAGATTATTTAAACCTGCTGCAGCTTAAACGCACCAATAACAAACAGTGGATTGAAATTATTGAAGCAGCCGGGACCTACCGCATAAAACCGGAAAAAGTTAAAGCCATTCTGGATATGCACTGGGAATTAAGTAAAAAATAAAGCTCACTCAAATTTAATATGCAGATCCACGATTTCCGATTGCGAGCCGATGCGCACCGGCGGCCCCCAGGTGCTGTAACCCGAGGTGACAATTACCTGCAGGCCGCCTTTGTCCAGATAACCGTGGTCCACCTCAAAAATCCTTTTAGTGAACAGATTGTTGGGAAAAAACTGGCCTTTGTGAGTGTGGCCGGAAAGCTGCAGGTCAACGCCGTTGGCCTGTGCTTCGTCCAGCGCTACAGGCTGATGGTCCAATAATATCACGGGCTTGTTTTTGTCCACTCCCTGCAGCAGTTCACCCAAATCTTGGCGTTTTTGACTCACGTCATTTCTGCCTGCCACATAGAAGTTTTCCAGTTGCACAACTTCATCTATTAATATCCTGACGTTTGCTTCCTCATAAACAGCCAGGCTTTCGCTCAAGTTCCTGCTGTAATACTCATGGTTGCCTACCACGCCGTAAACGCCGTATTTGGCCCGAACGCCTTTTAACGTATCCTTTTCCCTCTTTAGGATGCTGATATCCCGGTCGTCAAAGATATCTCCGGCCAGGAAAACAATATCCGGGTTGAGGCTGTTGATATCCGCAACCAGTTGAGCCACAAAACCGCTGCCCTTGGTTTTATTGATATGGGAGTCGGAAACCAGGACCGCGCGCAGATCGGGGGCTTGCTTGGGAATCTTCAGTTCGTAGGTCACCGGATGCACTTCCCGGGCCTGCACCACACCAAAAACTATCACGATGACGATTAGCAAATAGCTGCCGATAATCACAGGCTGATACTTGACCAGGACGCCCAGCACCGCGACAATGGCGGCGTAATAGAAAAACACCAGCGAATAATTGCCTACTATTTCAGGGAATACGCCGAAATTTCCAACCCGGCTGAGAATCGGGCTGACGGCAAGGATAACAAAGACCAGCGAAAAAACAGCCGCGTTAATTCCCAATAAGCCGTGCAACTGCCTGGCAATCAACCAGTATAAAAAAATGTACACCACCATAATCAGGGCAAACCAGGTTCGCATAGGAAACTCCTTAAAGTGACCGGATTGATTTCTTCAATTATATAATACCATGATTATCCCCGGTTCCCAATTCCATCGGGTAACCCACCCGGCATGATTGCTACAACCGGTTAGTCAATTACCGCCAGCGCGAAATGTACATGCTCACAGGCATAATAGCCATCCGTCCGGTCCCGGAAATATTTTTTTTCAATATCTGAGGGGCTCAGGTTGTCATGAATGCGCAGGCCCAACCGGGCCATCTCCGCAGCCAGCGATGATGGTTCAAATCCGGTTTGCATCGGTTCACCCGCATACCGCGCCATTTCCAGCATTCCCCGTACACGCGGAGCCGCTTTTCCGGGATCAAAAGCGTCGGTATCCAGGTAATCAAAAACCACCGTGCTGCCCGCGGGGGCGATATCGGCAATGGCACGTAAAGTGGCAAACACTTCGTCCCTGGATAAGTACATGGTTACACCGAGCCAACTGAAAAAGCTTTTTACCTGCATATCATATGATGATTTAATTAATGCCGCCGCCAGGTCTCCTTGCGTAAAATCGAATGGCACATAAAAAAGGTTCGGCGGAAGCGCCCATTTCAGTTCAGTAAGACGATTGCGTTTAAATGTCTGGGTGGCAGGGTGATCGACCTCAAAGACCCTCAAATGATTAACCAGGTCAGGATACCGGAAAGCAAAGGTATCCAACCCGGCCCCCAAAATGACATATTGTTTAACCCCCTGACTGATTGCCTCAATAAGATTGTCTTCGGTATACCGTGAACGGCTGAGTATGTTGGGCGGACCGGTCATGGTCCTAATCACCCATTCCAAGGCAGTGGCCCGGTCGGGACATGCCGCGGCCCGTCCAGGGTCACTGAATTGAAGAGAACTGACCAGACCCTGTTCAATCAATGCTTGTCTTTCTTCCGGTATTACACAGTGGGCTAAAAAATCATCAAATATTTTGGGGTTATCGTGGAGGGAATGATAGGCCCGAAGGTAGGCCGACATTATAGCGGTAAGGCTTAATTGTTTTTCTTCCATATGAATTTGCTCCCTTCAGCAATTTTTTAAAAAGGCCATGGCGTAAAACATGACCGCATGCTTATAAGTGGCTATTCACACCGGCTTCAACCCGCTCAAGGTGTTTTGGGCCGGCAGAAGAGTCCGGCCTTAAAATGTCCAGTCCGGCCAAACTGCGCACTACCTTGGCGCCCGCCGGAAAAGCACTCACGGCAGCCTGCTCCCACGGTGTTTCCAGCACCGGTTCCAGCACGGCGATGGCCCCCCGGTCATTTTGGGTCCGGATCAGCCGGCCGCACCCCTGTTTTAATTTCAAGCCCATCTCCGGGTAATCCACCGCAACGGCCGGGTCAAGCCCCTGTTCGGCAGCCTCGCGCTTCCGGGCTTCAATCAGCGGGTCCTGCGGCGGAAAAGGAAGCTGCCAGATCACCAGCAGGGAAAGTGCCTCGCCGGGCACGTCGATACCCTCCCAAAACCCGGAACCGACCAGCACCGACGACACCTCTTCCCGGAATCTTCGCACCAGGTAACCCCGCTCCGCACTATCTTCCCAGAGAAATTCAAAGGGCAGCCGGTATTCTTTAAGCCCGGCGCGGATCCTTTGCACATCGGAAGGGGCTTTGGTCAGCACCAGCGCCCGCCCCCCGACAAGACGCAATAAAGAAACCAGCCGCCTTAAAGCCCAGGGAAACCAGCTTGGGGAATCGCCGGAGGGAATCCGCCGCGGCAGATAGACTAAAACCTGCCGGTCAAAGGCAAAGGAACTGCCCGCCGAGGAACTGGACGGCTCCCGTACGCCCAGTGTGCGGGCAAAGTAGCTGAAATCTCCCCCGGTGCTGATGGTGGCTGAAGAAAACACCACGGGCAACTGGCCGTTAAACAGGTGCTTGTTTAACATATCGCCGAGGTTCCGGGGCACTACCCACAAGCTATGCTCATCCCGGCCGGCCCAGATTATCACGTCACTGCCCCCATGACGGCAAAAACGTTTCAAGGCCAGCATCGCCCGTTCCATCACCCCCTCATACGCCTGTATGCGGGGGTAGGAAAGGGATTGGATATGCAGTTCCTGTTCATTCTGCAGCTCAAAATGTAAGGCAGCCAGGGCGCGCCGCAAAGTATCCGCCGCCTTAAGCAGCTCATCGCTTATCTGCACGGTAAGCCGATCCGTTCGCTCATCCCCGCCGGCTGAACGGTAAAGGAGCTCAAAAAACCGCCCGTTCGCCTGATCCAGGGCAAATACCGCGGCAATTAAGGCCGTCCGGGCTCCCTGGACTTGCTCAATTGTGCAGATCATCCCGTCAATGTCCTCCCGGGCCACCCGGCGACCCGCCCTGAGCGCCGCGGGAAGCGGCACTTGATGCCCTTCATCGAAGATTACCGCCGAGTAATTGGGGAGCAGGGGCAACTTACCGTCCGCCTCCCGCTCCCCGCGCGTCCACAGATCATCAAAGAAAATACCGTGATCGCATACAATCAAATCCGCAGCCGAACGGTAATGCCGCCTGGCCTTGACCAGCCGGCAGAAACCCCTGGAAGAACAGGTGTCGCAGTCCATAGTCTCATCCCAGGCCATCTGTGTCCATACCCGGTCCGGCACGTTGGGCATCTCCGAACGTTCCCCCCGTCCGGTTTCCAACACCCGGTGCGGCACACCGGCCAATGTTTCCTCCGGCCGGGCCGGGAAAGGATTGCGGGACGCGCTGACTTTTTGGTCGCAGATGTACTGGCGCGGGTCCTTGGCCATGCGGACGTCAATTCCCAAACCCAAAATGCGCGACAGCTTTTCGATATCGCCTTGAGGTCCGGCAAGCTGCTCCTGAAGCGCCGTTGAGGCGCAGGCAATGATCACCGGACGGGCTTTGAAACGGGCATATGCGACGGCGGTAAGCAAATAAGCAAAGGTTTTGCCGGTGCCCAGTCCCGCCTCGGCAAAATGCACTTTGTCCCGGCAAACCGCCCCGGCAAGCTGAAAAGCGGTATAGATTTGCTCTTCACGAATTTCATATCCGTGGGCCGGCAGAAGATCATAAAATACCAGCCCAATCCATTCCGCAAGTTTAGCCGGAAAGTCCTGCTTGCCGCGATACGTAAATGGCAGAAGTGGTTGCAAAGCGCACCGATTCCCCGCTTTCCCATGTTATCCAACAGAATTTTCGCAACAAAATCTGATATATTCTCTTGACAAACATATAGATATGTGATATGCTTATTATGTATTATATGCATATTTAATCATTAAGTCGTAAACTTTATTATATATAATCTTTGCCAAAAAGTAAAGCCTTATATCAGCCCTCGCGCCGTACCGTGTCGAGGGTTTTACTATAGTTGTGGCAAAAAAACCAGCGAGTAAAGGTAGGAGGTTTAATGGAAAAATTTGTTAAACCATATTCTAAACCGATTTCCGAAGAATAAAATAACAAGCCCGCGGGCTTAACCCTGCGGGCTTGTTGCTGTTCAGAAAGCCTTATTCTATTTTTCTCACGCTGCTCTCATCCACTTCGTAGCCATAAATGGCCTGCTCCCGGTACTAATTCATTAACTTTTTTATTTCTTCCTCTGTCAGTCCTGTAGCTTTTATGATCTTATCTATTTCCAATCCCAAATCAAGCAAATTTCTCGCCACTTCCAGCTTGCCCTTCTCCATGCCTTTCTCCATACCTTTCTCCATGCCTTTCTCCATACCTTTCTCCATGCCCTTCTCCATGCCTTCTTTGATCAGTTTCTCAGCTATGGTCATAATCACTTCACTCCTCTCAAAGGAAATCTCCTTTACTATTTCATATACCGTCTTGAGTTCCAGATCCTTCCTGGCATTCATGATGTATTTAATGAAGGTCTCAAAGTACTCGATGCCCTTTTCTTGTTTTTCCAGCCTATCCAGAGCTATAATGGTTTCTCTCAATGTCTTGAAAAATTCTTCTTCGTTTTTTTCAAATATGTCCCTTAATATTTTCAGGAATATTCTTAGTTTTACGCCGCCTTTAATCTCTTCGTCGCTATAGCCGGATATGTTATATAATACGTATTCATAGTCCGGTATGTATTTTATAATTGCTTGCGGTAGCTTTTGACAGTCTTCTATTGCTCCCGAGAGCTTTAATGGTACGTCCCAGCCGGCTTTTCCATGGTATACCACCAGGGGTATGACTACAGGCAGTTTTTTTGTTGCTTCTTTTTTTGTCTTTTGTTCCCATATTTTTATGATATATTTAAGCAGCTGGATGGTTATCTTTGGGGAGGGATAGCTTTTGTGTTCAAACAAAAAATATATATAGCCTTCTTTTTGGTTTATCTGTGTTTTGAACAGCAGGTCTGAGAAGGTTTCTTCCAGTTCTTTTTCGATATAGCTGTCTTTTTGCGGTGTTATTGTATGAATGTCTATTATCTCAAGGATTTCTTTCGGAAGATAGTTTTGCATGAAGTCTTTGGCTGTATTGATGTCGCTTAAGGTTTCTTTGAAAAATTTATCGTGGGGTTTGTGTATCAGGGCCATTTCTTACCTCTTTTATTTTTGTTGCTGTTTTTTTGATTATAGCATAATTATTAATTGCCTGGTATTCTCTTTAAAGACTTATTCCATACTGTTTAATCTTCCTGTACATAGTCATCCTTGATATTTGCAATCGCCGTGCGGCAAGGCTCACATTTCCGGAGCACTCCTGCAAAACTTGTTTGACTGATTCCGGAGCAAGGTTTTTCGAGGCCGTTAATTTTCCCTCCCTGGAACTGCAACCGGCTGTCTCCCGTTTATGCTCCGGGAGAGGTAAATCATTGGCGGTAATATTGAGGCCATCCTTCAGAATGGCGGCACGTTCGATTATATTCTTTAATCCACGCACGTTACCCGGCCAGGAATACGCTGTTAACTTCCTGACAGCGGTTTTAATCACTATCCATAGTCAGAAGCTTTCCGCTTCTGACTTTTTATTTTTTAAGAGAAGCTCCGTCTATCCGGCGTAGTAATATTATGAAAGGGATTTGAAGGGAGGTGGAGACTCTGGAATATTCGCAGGCCGAACTTGTCCGGGGCATAAAAAATAAGGATTCGGCCGCCTATGCATACATGATCGGCAAGTACACGAAGACAGTTTACTGCCTGGCTTACAACATTTTATCGGACTCACACAGCCGGGAAGATATAGAGGAATGCGCGGCCGACGTATTTCTTGACGCGTGGATTAAGATCGCCGAGTTTGACGAAGAGAAAGCAAACTTCAGGACCTGGCTGCTGATTTTGACCAAATACAAGGCGCTTACATACAGACGCAAAAAGCGTCCACGCAATGTCGTGGACCTGGAGGATGTCGAGATAAAGGACGATATCGATCTCGAAAAGCAGGTTTTTTTGAGACAGGATCAGGAGCAGGTGCTGAAAATAATCAATTCCTTTCCCAAAACCGACCGGGAGATATTTATCAGAAGATTTTTTCTGGGCGAAAAGATCACTGATCTCGCCAAAGTATTCAATTTGTCCCGCTCAGCCATTGATAACAGGCTATTGCGGGGCAGAAAAATCATAAAGGAGGGTTTGCATTATGAGTGAAGACAGGATAAGCGCAATGCTGCGCAACCTTGATGATGATTTGATAGAGAAGGAAATTGACCATCTGATGGATGGGGCTGAATGCGATATGGAATCAGTAAAGAAAAAAGCATACCGGAAACTGGAAAAATACAATAAAAAGACGCGGTTCAGAAAGCGCCTGCCCTATGCAGCCGCGATTTGCGCATGCTTCATCTGCATTAACGCGGTGTATGCCGATGAAATATCCCGGGCGGTAAAGAGCTTCTTCAACAAGACCCCCGTATATTCAACCATGGTGGATGGCAGTGCTTATTACCTGAATGCCCCCCTGGCGCTGGATGACAGCCTGGTTATCGACAGCTTCATAGTCGCCGGGGACAGGCTGGAAATGAGATGCACATCGAAGCTGGGCGCTGATGTGCTGGAGGATATGAAAATCGTACCTCAGGATGCCGGCGGCACTCAATATGTGATGGGCGGTTATGGCAAGGACGGCGACAACAGGTATATGTTCAGTTTCATCAACGGAAAAGAAAAAAACTATAACATCAAGCCATTTAAATCCTTTGACCTGGTTGTCGGCGGCAAAACATATTTGGTGCATCTCGACCCGGCGCAAAGCCTTGACAGCACACAGAAGCTGGCTGCCGGTGAAACTGCCGCCGACATTGATCTGGTCACTGTGGGCGCGAACAGCATAGAAAAAAACGGCAAACTGGGTGTTCAGTTGATTGCCTCTTTCCAGGATCAGAATATGAAACTCAGGGCATTCGGCCGGCCGGTCAATGCCACAGTCCAAAATACCGTTGAGAATCTGGAGCAGGGCCTCGTAAGCCACGGAACCCCATCACAGACAGAAACCATCTACGGAACTGATCAATCCGGCGTCAGGTACAAGCTGGAAGTCCCGGCCGACGCCAAGGCAAGGCCTGTTACCACCTTTGAGACAGACGCGCCCCAAGACAGCCGGCTGACGATTAATCTGCCTGCTCTGCTGGCCACCTACGAAAAATCAATCGCCGGTTTGGCAATCAGCATCCCCGAGGACGGCGAAAAAATCATCAATAGCGATATAGATATGGTTGCTCAAAAGGCCACCGTCAAGAGCATAAAACGGCTGTCGCCAAAATCAGCGGAGCTTGTATTCCAGCTTAACACGGGAGATGAGGAGTATGTCCGCATCAGCTCCTTCCATGTATACAGCAAAGACATCAAAAAGATCTCTTCGGAATTCAGCGGTGACAAGGCCGTCATGATTCTTGAATTTGACCGGGACATTGATGAGACCGAGCTGGATATCTCCTGGCCGACGTTCGTGATTAACGGCAACTGGACCATCAACATGAAATAGCTTCCCTGATTATCCCCTGCCCCTTGCACCCAAGGGGGCGGGGGATAAGCTTGTTAATCACGCATTATTGCGGTCAGCCATTCAACAAAGCCGGGCAAACTGCCGGCTCCTTCCGCCGGGCTGTCAACCGGCTCATTATTAATCAAAGAATCAGTCACCAGGTAAGTTCGCATCCCGGCGGCCGCGGCAGGTACAATATCTTTCTCAACGTCATTGCCCACCATAAGACAATGTTCGGGTTTTAATTGTATCCGTGAAGCAATTTCCAGGTAATACTCGGGGTGCGGCTTGCAATAATGCATAAATTCGTAACTGGTGACCAGCTCCCACGGCAGGTCGCCCACACCGGCCCAATTCATCCGGTCGCGAATAGCCGATTCCGGAAACAGAGGATCCGTAGCCAGTACAATCCGCAAACCCAACTCCCGTGTTTTAAGCACCGTCTGACCGGCTTTACTGCCCGGCACGGCGACCCTTGACAAATTATTAAATCGACGGGCATAAAAGTCTTCCAGCAAGGGTTTTAAATCCTCAACCCTTTCACCAAGGCGCCCGTGAAAATCCGTCCAGAATACGGCAAAGTTGGTTTGCCCCTGCTCACGGTTCCGCATCATCGCGTTCGTACTGGCCAGCAGTTCCCGGACAAAATACCCTGGCTCCACAACCGGCGCCGCCGCCGCGGCGATTTCTTTAAGATATTCCTTCATAAATTCCCCGGCGTTTATCTGCAGCAAGGTACCGTCCAAATCAAATAAAACCGCTTTCAGCACCTGACAACACTCCCTTTCCCCCAAAACAAAAAACAATCACCATTAAAAACATCATTTAGGGTATTTTCTTTGTGACTGCGCAGCATGGTACTCCGAAACAAATCGGTCCTTTTCCGCAAAGCATTCCGGACACTCCCAGTCGTCAGGCAGTTCTTCGAATGCTGTGCCGGGTTTTACTCCGTCAGCGCCTTTTGCCGGGTCATAAACATAACCGCAGAGTTCACAAACCCATTTTTCCATACCATGACCCCTTTCAATGAGCGATTACGCCTTCCAATTTCCAGATAAATTACAGTATGCTTATTAAATCATAAGCTTCGGCTTTTATTTAATGAGCCAGTTTTCCACTGTCAGGCCTGGTATCCTTCTAAATTCTTTTTCATTGTTGGTAACTAAACTACCGCGACGTGAAAGAACCGTTGCGGCGATTATTAAATCATTGGGCCCGGTGACAAAACCTGTTCTTTCCATGTCCGCCCGAATTGCAGAATATTCAATGGCAGCTTGATCATCAAAGGATATTATTTCAAAAGGCAAGAGAAATTTCTTTACCTTTTCCAGATTTTCTTCCTTCCTTTGACTCTTCTCAGCCCAATAAAGCAATTCAGCTTTGACCATCGATGGAATTTTTATATCAGCGGGGCTATGTGACATGATGATATTCAACAATTGAAAATATTGGCCTTTTAAAAAATAAATGCAGATATTTGTATCAAGATAATATTTCATAGCTCTTCTCGCTTTGAATCATTAGAAAAGTCTTTGCGCTTTTCAGTATTAAACGAATCGTCGTCTATCGAACCGAATAAACTGGCATAGTTTTCCGGCCAGCTATTGGCAAGAGATTCTTTAAGTCTTTCTGAAACCCATTTGGAAATTGAGGTTCGGTTAATTTTGGCGGCAGTTTCTATCTTGGATAATGTTTCATCATCAATATATAGTGATAATTGCGGCATAGTAAAGGCACCCTCTTTCACAATTATATTATATATTATACTTGTGTTTACAATATTTTTTCAAATAAGCCTTTGTATTTTGGAATAAAATTCAAGTTATGAACAACCCGGACATATTTAGTCGTAATTTTGATTATTTAAATCTAACATTTTAATTTTTTAAGCATATATTGGATTAAATGTGCTTCTGGTAGAGGACATGGAGTGGAAAAAAATTTGAAGGTTGCCCGGGTAATCAGGTTAATTTTTGCAGGTTTTTAAGGAGGTTTAAAGTATGCCGATACAATATTACTATAGCGAACCAGCAAATGTTTTATGTGTAAAAATTAAGGTTCCTGTGGTTCTGGCAGAAGCAGAAGTTCAAGTTATTATTGACAACATCGCCACCTTGCCGGAATTAGCCCAAAAAGTTGACCACATTGATGCGCGCCTGCAGGACTTTGACGCAAGACCGATTTTTGTACATGAGAACGGTGACCGTTGGATTAGCGTAATAGAACAAGAAGGTTGGGAAAGGTTCGGTTGGCACCAGAACAAACACCGTCAGCCGGTGGTTAAAAAGGTATTGATTAGCGGCACGCTGCATAAACAAATTTTTTACGTGGATAAAAAGGATCACGTCAAGCACGTTGGGGAAGATATACCCTTTGCCAAGGATGTAACCCTGGACGTAGCCCAACCCGTTGTGCACGAGGATGACGTCCATATACAACTGCACCATAAGAAAATCGATATGCGTTGGGATTTAAAACGGAATTCAAGGCTGCAGCAAACCGGAGTAATGATTTTCCAGGTTAAGGTTGTAGAAGAAAGGCAGATTTTTGTCCAGGTTTGCCCGAAGCTTAACAAAAAGTGCCCCCGCGGTGTCAATATCATTAAAGACGGCAGTTTTGATTTTTGGGGCACCAACACCAACCCCGTATTCTGGGGTGCCAGCAACGTTCTGCGGGAAGGCAGCGCTTTAATGGGCGCTATACCGAGCGAGCCGGCATCCTTATTCCAGGTTATTGACCGGGAGTTTCCCAGCGTCTCGCCCTCCTGCCAGTATAAACTGTGTTTTGATGCCAAAGAAATACCCGACTACCTGAAATCGCCCGGAGGCACAACATCCTTTAACCTGATAGTGGAACTCTTTTTTATGGACCAAAACGGCAACGTGCTGGTCACTGAAACAAACAGCTGGAACGCCAGTCAAATTCCAGACAACAGATTTACCAACTATTGTTTAAATGCCGTGTCCCCCGAAGGAACGGCTGAGGCGTTGGTTCGCTTCAGCTTTGAGCCCTTAAATTCCGCGGGCGGTAAGACTAGAAAATTTATACCGCCGCCGTGTAAACCACCGTGCCCACCTGTGCCGCCGCCTAAACCGCCATATCCACCGCCGCCGCCGTGCCCGCCTGAACCGCCGTGTCCGCCGCCACCGCCACCGCCGCCGCCTGTTCCCGTTAACACCGGCGCCGTGGTCATAGATAACGTTACGCTGGAGTGCGTTAGGGAAATGACCTAGCATCAATGAATTAATCGTAATCAACAGCAACTGAACCATCAATATGAAATAGCTTTCTTGTACCATTCCCCTGCCCCTTGCACCCCAAGGGACAGGGGATAAACTTGTTGGAACCGATTACCCACACCAAGGCGGATAATTGCGAATAAAATGAAAAGCGGGCCGCCCTCTTAAACGGGTGGCCCGATCAATTTTTAAAACCAGTTGCAACATAGCTGCGTTTTACCTGTACACAACATAATACTGGGTTGTACCGTCACGATCCGTATAACGATGCCAATCGTATTTAAAGTTGTCATTCAGGTAAACATACTGCCTTTTGCCGTTGTCATCAATATAGTAATACCATTTTCCACCCCGGTCGTAATTCACATAACGGGTGTATTTATTACCCTTGCCGTCGCGATACACGTACCGGTCACCCAGCCTGGTCCATTTTTTATCAGTAAACTTGGGCACAAGCACCCGGGAATCAAAATCCCCGGAACGGTAATAACCATGGTCCCCAAAGCTTACGCTGACGGCCCTGACATTGTCAAAGTTGGACACATACACCCTGGGCTGGGCGGCAAACGCCGTGGAAGCAAATACCAAGGAAAACAGCAAAGCCACCGCTATAATCGACGCCTTTCTCATCGCCTCGCACTCCCTTCCATCTTAATCATTTTAACTAATCAGCCATTAATATAATGTGGCAATGGCTATTATAGTTCAGTAATAAGGTATTGTTCAATGATAAGATTAAGGGATAAAATTCAAACCCTAACAACCCGGACATAATTTAGTCTTTAAACAAAAAATCGCCAGCCAAAGGGACTAATATTGCCGCCTCAGGAGCAGACTTTTATACTCAACGGTAAAACCAATCCCTTGCAAAGCTTTTTTATAGGGACTTTCCAAAACCGGGCGGCCGTTAACGGTTTCCACGACGATTCTTTTCAGCGGGTTGAACTCCCGGGTTAACAGGGTTTTGCAGAAGGCAAAATACTCTGGTAAAGCCGGATCATCCGGTCCGGCTTTGATGATCAGCTCTTTGCCGTTGCGTTTGGCGATCACTTGCAGCCGGGCGCCGTGAAACACGACGTAATTGGTGGGCAGGCGGGCGGGCAGATCCGCGTCCATACCGGGCAGCTTGAGTCCGCAGGGCGATGCCGGGTCGGCGGCGTTCAGCCAATAGATACTGTCCTCGTTCAAACCCCGGCGCAGGAAACGGTATGCTTCCTGGGAAGCGAACTGCAAACCGGTAATTTGTTCGAAAAAATGCCCGGCGTAAATTTCCCCGGCAAACTCCATCAGGCGCAGAGTGCGGAAAATCCGCCGCCACTGCATTTCGGGCAGTTCATGCTGCAGCAGCTCGCGGAAAAGTACGCCGTAACGGGCAAAAAGCTGGCGGATCCGGTCTTTAGTTAATTCCTCCTGTTCGACGGGATCCCGCTCTTCGTTCTCCGGCAGGGCGTACCAGTTGCCCTGCAGGGGACGGGACGCGGACCAGCGGTTGTATCCCGCACGGCGGCCGAAGCCACGCCGGTCTTCGGCCTGGAAAGGTGTAAATTTGGTCAGGATGCCCTTGCGCAGCACGGCAAAACTGTCGTTGGTGACATCGCCCCGCCAAACATGTTCCCATAACCGGCGGGTCAAAACGTCACCGGGCAGACCGGTATGCCGGCTGAGGGCGAAGAAATCATATTTGCCCCACGGATCAGGGAAAAGCACCCGCGCTTCATCTGTTTCGCCTTCTTCACCCCGGGGTTCCGCTTCGGGGTGAAACAGTTCCCAATCCTCGCGCAAGCAAAAGCCCGCCCGCTTATGGCCGCGTCCAAACCAAATCAGGTCACTGGTCTGCATCAGACTGTCCAGCCAGGCGGTATAATAGGGTTCCATGCGGGCGGTCAGAATGGCTTCCTCCCACAGCCCGGCCGGGCCGACATAACCGAACAATTGCTCCAGGCGCCCTTGCAAATCCTCCATACCGGTTCCCTTTTCCGCGACCCCCTGGTAGGCGGCCAAAAACAGGGGCAGCATGGCAACCGGCAGGGCCTTGAATTCCGGCCGGCGGGCCCGCCGGGCCATCATCAGCAAACGCTCCAGGTTTTCCCGGTCGCAGATTTCCTCTTCCGCACTGCCCCGGATTAGCACATCCGCCACAATATATTCCTCTTCCAGCAGGGTGGCCAGCGCCGCCGCGCAAGCTTCAGCCGGCAGGCCGAGGCGCCGGTGGACAAAATCCCGGGGCACGGGGCCGTAGTACGTCAGCCACTGGTGCACAAAAAGGGCGGTGTCGCTCTCCAACTCCCCGGGTTCCGCCGTCGTCTCCCGTTCCCCAAGGGCGGCCGCCGTTTACAGGGCCCCCGCCAGCTTATACCCCGGCC
>JAEXOR010000049.1 GCA_023439185.1 Bacillota bacterium
CCCCCGTGATCCCCCGTAAAACATATCCAGAGACAGGGTCAGCCGGTCTTTCATCAGGTCGATCTCGGCCGGCGCATACTGGCGGGCCGACGGATTATGAAAAAAGTTTGTAATTTCGGCGCCGAACAGCATGTTGAGGTCATCACCGTTCTGCAGTAGCCTTCCCTCGCGGGCGGTAAGGTTTAGCTTGTCCATGTGACCGGGATCGACGCCCTGGATTGACGTATAGGCCTGGTATTTACCCGCCGCCAGTCTGCCGGAAACCTCAATGAAGGGCACCACCGCTTCAACCTCCGGGATAGCGGCAAACAGGGCCACCGCTTGCTCGTCCAGCTCCTGTTGTTCACTTTGGCCCCTTCCGGGGCCTCCACCCTCGTCCGGCACCATGTACATGCCCTGCGAAGCGGGCCGTACGTTAATGATGTTCAGGCTGCCCATCCGGGCCAGTTCCGCCTTAAAACCCTCATTCATGCCGATGCCGATGGAAACCATGATAATAATGGAAGCGGTGCCGATCAATACGCCGGTTACGGTGAGTACCGTCCGGACCTTCCGGCGCAGCAGGTTTTTCAGGGTCATTGTCACCAGATCGATACTATTCATCTTGATCAATCATTTTCATCAAATTCAATACTCCGCTTTCTTTTCCTTTTGGCGATCACGGCGCCCGATGCCGCCGCGGCGACAATGCCAACGCCCAGACCGCCCCAAAAGGATTTGTTGGTGAACACTTTTTTCAGGCCCCCCCCGCCCTGGTCCATACCCTCGGGAGGCATTTGCCCCGCGGGGTCGAAGGGAGGCGCCTCGACAGCGTTGACGGTAAACTCCCGCACATACTCCTGGGGTTCTCCGGAGGGGTCGTCAAAGGTAAAGACCAGTTTCCCGTTCAGCGCCCCCGCTGCTGTGGGGATAATGCTGCTTTCGAAGTAGTCGTAGGCGCCGGAATCGAAATTGCCGATATACAACTGCTTTTGCTGTACGTCAAAGTCCCCCTCCACCCGGACCATTAAATTGCCGAGCTTGGTCTTGCCCGTGTTGTAAAACTCCACGCTGATGGGCACGGGTTCTCCAATGAATACTTCCGGCGGCAGGCTGATTTCACCGGCGCTGAGTTGAGACTGCTGAATCACGGGAATCCCGATCAGTTCGGTGGCCTCGTACTCTTTCCCATCCTCGTCCTGATATTCTAAATTGGCGGTCACGGTATACGTCCGGGGCTCGGCGTCGGGGATGGTGTACATAATCATGTTCTGCCCGGATACCCCCTTCGGCCCGATGGAATCAATGAAAAAGGTATTACTGCTGCCCACCGGGGTAAAGACGATTTTCCCTTCCTCGTCCGAGTCGATGCCGGTCAAATAAACCTTGATATTGTTGACGGTCCTGGTGCTGCTGGTATTAAGGAAGGACATCTCCAGGCTGAACCGCTCCCCGGCCCGTACCACCACCGGTTCGAAACGGTAGCTGTTGATGATGATTTTGGGAATCAGCTTGCTGTTGGAGCCGTTGACGTTAACCCCGGTGTACTGGTTCACCGTCACCTTGGCGTCACCCCCGGCCTGGTCCTCGTATTCCAGGCTGATCTGGATATTATAATACTTGG
Organism: Bacillota bacterium; assembly: GCA_023439185.1. Classification (GTDB taxonomy): domain Bacteria; phylum Bacillota; class Desulfotomaculia; order Desulfotomaculales; family Desulfallaceae; genus BRH-c8a. The sequence continues at coordinate 1,604 of JAEXOR010000049.1, forward strand.
ACTGGAGCTCTTCACCGGCAAAAAACGTAAACTCCGCGGCATGGGAATTGCCCGGGTCCAGGCTTCCGATCATTTTTATGTCGGGAGACCTGGAGAAGATACCCTCGTCGCCTTTAACCGACACTTTGACGTTCTCCGCCCGGGTTTTCCCAGTATTTTTCACCGCGAAGGAGAGGGAAAAGGTTTCGTTTGACCTGACCGCATTGGGCGATACAATGATGTTATTAATGGCCATATCGGCGCTTTTTTCCCGGCCCTCCACTCTGATGAACACATTGAACTCGTCCGTATAACTACGCTGCTGTTCATCGTAGTAATCGGCCCTGATACCGATACTGTAATTTCCGCTGGTCATCTTCTCCGAAGCCAGGAGGGTGTATTCGAGTTTGGTCTGCCGGTTGCTGTCGAGAGTTTTCAGATGCTTGCTACTCGACGCGCCCAAATGGATGAACTCATCATTTTTCAGACCGGTGATGGAGACCCTGAGGTCTTTGGCCGCCTTGTTGCTGGCGTTGGAAAGGACAATGCTGATGGTTAACTCTTCCCCAGCCTGCACAATTTCGGGACTGTAACTAACATCCTTAAGCACCAGAACGGGCCTGCCGTAGCTTTCCCTGCTTGTTGACTCAATTACTTCATTTCCATAAGCAGCTTCGGCCACAGAATAATTAATGCCGGTGTCATTTTGGCCGCCTCCGGCCGGCAGAACCAGCATACTGTAAAAAACCAAAAGCAAAACCTGTAAAATAACGGGTAATCTCTTCCTCAACACGGCAAGCTTCTCTCCTGTTCCCTCTCGTTTTTCTCTATCCGGTCAATATTGCCGTCCTTAATATAAAGAATTCTGTCGGCATATTGGGAAATCTCGTTATCATGGGTTACAATAATCAGGGTTTGGTTGTGTTCCCCGGCCAAAGAGGTGATCAAATCCATAACCTCCCGGGTAGTCCTGGAATCCAGGTTTCCCGTGGGCTCGTCGGCAAAGACGATCTCCGGGTTGGCGACAAAGGCCCGGGCGATACTCACCCTTTGCTGCTGGCCCCCGCTCATCTGGGACGGCTTGTGCTGCAAACGTTTCCCAAGGCCCACGGCCTTCAGCATTTCTTTGGCCCTTTTTTCCCTGATCTGCCTGGGCAGGCCCTTAAAAACCAGGGGCAGGTTTACATTCTCCAGGGCGGTAAGGGTCTCCAAAAGGTTATAGGACTGAAACACGAAGCCGATATATTTTTGCCGCAGCCGGGTAAGCTGGGTCTCGTCCATTTTTCCCAGGGCATATTTTTTGATCCTTATTTCACCCCTGGTCGGCCTTTCCAGCCCGGCCATCAAATTCAACAGCGTGGATTTTCCAGAACCCGAAGTGCCCAAAAGGCAGCAAAACTCCCCCTTCCCGATGGTAAAGCTGACGTCGTCCAGGGCCACCACCTTTTCACTGCCCATCCGGTATAACTTCCGCACGTTCTTCAGTTCGATGATATTCTCCATTTCCGGCCTGCCTTTTTGAACAAAAGCTATTAATTCGACACTTTCTTTATTTAAGTTGAAATTTCCTCTTAAAAAGGGAAAAATTATCTTAAATTTTTTGTGGCCATTTTTTATAAAAATAATGAGATTCCAGACACAAAAGAAAAGATGTTAAAAATACTTTAAAATGGAATTATTGCATCTTTTTGAAGGATTATGGTAATCCATGGCGAAAGGAAATTTAATGGCGGTCAGTTCATCAACCGATACACGAGGCAATTATAAAATAGACATTATTGTCTAAATCATTTTACATTGTTCGGTTAGACCTGGGCAGATTTATGACAGAATGGAACGCCGTACCTTGCTTACGCAGCTTATAACTGGTTAGATCCACAAAATGGCAGCCAAAATTGGGCTTCTGGTATGGTGGCGACACGGACGGGAATTCAAAGCTTAGATGAAAGAAATCAGAGAGGTGCTAATCAGCACCTCTCTATTCCCAGTTGAAGCAGAAAGGTTGAAGAGGCATTGAAAAAACTATATCAATATATTTGGCAAGTATTCTGGCGCAGCAAAAATCTAAGCATTTCTTACTTACTCGCATTGTTCTTAGCTGTTGTCCTGGTTATCATTTGTTTTCATATTCAAATACGCTATCATTATACCTTTGATACTTTAAGGCTCTTGGTTTGGCCAAATATCCTTTTCATTGTTTTTTTTATCTATATCAGCTACGAACTGACTGTCAAATTACACGATCATGACATGGCGGAATATTTGCAAACCTATGGCCAGGGGTTATGGAAAACCTACGGGGCGATTCTTTTATGCCTGCTGACTCTCATGATGCTCCCCGCGCTATTATTTTCAGCCTTTACCGTCTTTTTATACTTTTTTATTCAGGCCCAGTATGTTCCCTTTTTGCTTCATCTGCTTAAATTGTCCCTGTTATATTTTATTTTAGCCTTTTTCAGCGGCGGAATGTTGGGCACCACCATGGCGGCAGTATTAAAAACCAGGCGATTGGCGGCATACAGTCTAACCCTGCTGTTCTTGTTCCTGAACACAATGGCTCCCATTGCTCTTTTTCGCGTTCCATATTTACTTTTCAACGCCTATGGCGGTGAAAAAATACTTTATAATATCAAGGACTTTGTTACGATTATCCCATTGGAACTGGGGAGTACATTCGAGATCGTTCCCCTGTACGGGTTTCCAATGGAACCGCATCGCTGGCTGCTGGCGATTTTCTGGCTTTTATTTCCTTTAACCTTGATTTTATATGCATGCTTTGCCGCCGGTAAAAAGAAAAAAGTTCTTTTGGCCGTAAGCAGTTTGTTGGTGGTTCTGACGGTGGGGCTATTTTCCTGGCGCGGCTCCACGCTAATAATGGACATGAGGACGACTTCTTTTGTAATAGGAGACAATATATATTATACGCAGATGGGGCACAGCCCAGCGGCTTTGCGTGACAATCCCCAAGAGTTTGCCGTCACCGCATACAAAATGGATTTGACAGTAGGCAACGAACTGCATGCCATGGTAGAACTGACCGTCGACAATCCCAACTTGGAGCAATACGATTTTACCTTATACCACGGGTATAAAGTAAAATCGGTCACCAACGCAGACGGGCAGCCGGTCCCGTTTGTGCGCAAAGAGGATTACATGACCGTAAGCCCTACCGCCGGCACCAAGCGCCTGCTTTTTCAATATTCGGGGAAATCACCGAAATACTATGCCAATCGCCAGGCGATCACCCTGCCGGGTTATTTTGCTTATTACCCCAGGGCGGGCAGACAGGAGATTTGGTCGCAAGCCAATAATTACAGCTATGTTATTGCCCTTCCCGCCACAGACAGCGAGTATACCGTAACCGTTCATTCCAATCTGCCGGTTTACAGTAATTTGGCCGGCGCTCATAACTCCTTTCAGGGGAAAAGCAACGGCTTGACTTTGTTGGCAGGCATGTACAGCCAGATGACGGATAACCTTTATGCGGAACCCATGCGGGAGGATGTCCCTGCTCCCAATGACGCTGTGATCCGGGAAGCGGATGCCGAAATCACGGCAGCTTGTGAACGCTTGCAGCGCTCTCCGGCGCCTTTTGTGATTGGAGATAGAAAAATTTTTCAGGCCCCCAGGACATTTCACCTTAATTCCCAGACGGAAAGCGCGGTTGTCATGAGCGATCATATTACCACTGACGGCATTTATGACGGCAAATCCCTAGCCATGGAGATTATGCGCGCCCATTTTAATCAGCAAGGGGAGACGTTATTTCCCTCGTACTATTTATCCTGCCTTTTTGACACCCTGGATCAAAATGACCCGCAGGCAGCAACCCCCATGGACCCGGTATCTCTGTTAAAAGAGTTGGATGAATTTTTATCTTTGGATGCGCAAGTCAGCAGCGTGACTCAAGAAGAATTTCAAGCATTGACTGAACCTGAAAAAGCTAAACATTTAAAAAAGGAGCAATGTCGCAGTGAAATGTTCTTATCCACTCATCAGAAAACCGCCTACTATCTTTTTTATCAATCTCCCCGCAAGGATGAAAACCTGCGCGCGTATTTTGACTTTTTTACATCAGAAAATAAGGAGCACTACCTAGTTTTGGCCGAAAAATTATTAAGAAAGGAAGTCGGGCATGCTGACCGTTAAAAATTTAAACAAGAGTTATGGGCGGAAAAAAGTGCTGCATTCCATTGATTTGGAATTTGATAAACAAGTATATGGATTGCTGGGGGCCAATGGAGCAGGCAAAACTACCTTGATCCGCTGCATGGCCGGGTTATATGAGCCTCAGCAGGGACAGATCTTGTATCATAAGCAGCCGATTCAAAATTCAGCCGCGTTTCTTCATGATCTGGGCTATTTACCGCAGGCTTTTGGTATGTTTCAGGAGCTTACCCTCTATGAAATGATGGAGTATATCTGCTGTTTAAAAAAGATTGACCAAAGCCAGTACAGCAACGCAATTGAACAAGCTTTAAGCAGTGTTAATTTGGATGACAAAAAACATGACCGGATTAAAACCCTGTCCGGCGGTATGGTCCGCCGAGCCGGCATCGCCCAAGCGATCATCGGCTTCAGCAAAGTGATGTTGCTGGATGAACCGACTGCAGGACTTGATCCCAGCGAACGGGCCCGTTTTAAAAATACGATTAATACCATTAAAAAAGACCGTATGATCTTAATTTCCACCCATATTGTCGAAGATGTGGACGCTTGCTGTCAAAGCGTAATCGTAATAGAAGCAGGCCGGGTTTTATTTCAGGGATCATGTGAGCAGTTAAAACAGGCGGCGGCTCAAAAGGTGTACCTGGTCAAAGCTGAGGATTCCGACAGTATTGGCGGAGATAAATTTATTCTAAAGGTTAATGAAGTCCAGGGGGAGATTTATCATCGCGTTCTGGCCAAGGGAAAACAAAATTATCCTTATGAGAAGAACCCGACTTTGGAAGACGGCTATATGTGTTTGATCAAGGGGATTGCCTGATGGCCAGATTAATTCTGGAACTGAAGAACCTGCGCTTTTATTTCCTGATCCCTTATTTCACCATGATATTAGCCGCCTTGGGAGTACTGGCAACATTGAAAAATTCCGGCGGTAAAGATTTAGCCGCCTGCGCAAATGTAATGCAGATATTTGTTTCCGGATTTGCCATTTGGTGGCCGGTTTTTATTCTTAAAGAGTATCTGCATGCACCGGGAAAAGAACTTCTTTTTGTCTACAAATCGGCGCAAAATAGCCTTATGGTCAAAATGCTGTTGCTCTGGGGGTTATATGCGCTTCATGTTGCGGTTCTGTTTATTTACTTTTCCAGCTTGTTTCAACCTGTCATCTATTTGTTAATCGCCATTGTTGTTCAGTGTCTGTTCCTAATCGCTTTAGCTTATGTCCTGGCCCTGTTGCTGCAGAATACATTTATTCCTTTGCTTTTCAATTTTGCCTATGTATTCACTATGTCCATGGTTTGGTATAATTCCCCCATCAGTATTTTTACCAAGGGAATTCCTGATAATCCCGGTATATTAAATACTTCTGTAGTTATTTTGATATTAGCCGGGCTCCTTTTGGTAGCAGGCTATCAAATAGAGAAACGCTTGTACAAAAGCAACATTTGACATGTTAAATATATATTCTTTAATGGACAGATTTGCAATTCCGATGATATATCCGGCAATTGCTATTCCTGTCCCTGCTCTTAAGGGGGACTCGGTTTGAGGAAATTATATAAAGCTACGCTATCCATATTCTTACGCAGCAAAAATCTGAGCCTGCCATATTTCATTTTATTGGCTCTAACCCTGATGCATTTTATATTTTACTTAAATAACCACTTGCAATATCAGGATATATTCTCCACTTGCGTTTGGCTGGCGCGCCCCTGCATCTTCCTGATTGTCTTTTTCATTTATTGCAGCTACGAGCTTGCGGTCAAAATGTACGACAACAACATGGCGGAGTACTTTAAAGCATACCGGCAGGGGTTACTCAAAGCTTACGCGGCAATCATCCTGTGCTTATTAACAATCGTTGCGCTCCCTGCCGTCATGTTTTTTGCCTTTATCCTATTTATATATTATCATGCCAATGTTCAATATCTTCCTTTTTTAATCCACCTAGTGAAACTGTCTGTGCTGTATTTTGGGTTATCGTTCGTAATTGGCATCATGCTGGGAACAGCGATGGCCGCCGGGCTAAAGACCAAAAGGTTGGCCGTATACAGCCTTACGATTATTTTTATGTTGTTAAACACTACTTCCACTGATGCCCTTTTCAGAGTGCCGTATTTGCTTTTCAACTCTTATCCGGCCGAGAGAATGCTTTACTGCTTCAAGGATTTTCTTACCGTCGTACCATATCAATTAGGGAGCACCTTTATGATCTACCCTATTTACGGATTCCCGATGGAACCAATCCGGTGGATTTTGGCCGGGTTCTGGGTTTTATTTCCCTTAACCCTAATCCTAACCGAGTGTTTTAACCGAAGGGCTAAAAAAGCGCTGTTGGCCGCCAGTTGCCTGATTGTGCTGCTGGGCGTCGGCTTGTTTTCCGTCCGGGGGTCGACTTTGTCAATGGACATGAGAGTTGATTCTTATCCCTACGCCGATCCCTTTTATTACATGGATAGACCCGAAGAAGATGATAGTGACGATGAAACCGGATTCATTATTGAAGAATATAAAATGGATTTGACAATCAGCAATGAACTGCACGCCGTGGTGGAAGTCGTCCTTGACAATCATGATTTGGACAGCTATGATTTTACCCTTTATCATGGGTACATCCTGACCGGCGTTCGCACGGAAGACGGGGAGATACCCTTTACCCGCGCGGGTGATTACATCAGTATCGGCAGCTTAAACGGCGCAGACAGGCTTACCTTTACATATCACGGCAAATCGCCGAAGTATTACGCCAACCGGCAAGCGATAGCCTTACCCGGATATTTTGCCTATTATCCCAAGCCCGGCCGGACAAATATATGGGATTTGGATCGGTATGGCTATGTCATCAACACCTCACCCAATGAAAGCAACTATTCGGTGCAAGTCCGGTCCGGTTTAAAGATATTCTGCAACCTCGCCGGCAGCGGCAACGCCTTCCACGGCAAGTCAAACGGGGTGACGTTGCTGGCCGGCATGTATGATAAGGTGGCTGAAAATATATACGCGGAGCCGATGCGCGGCGATTTGCCGAAAAGAGAATATATTGATGAGGCGCAAGAACTATTAGTTGATATATTCAGGCGCTTGGACCGGCCGGTACCGGAATTGTTCAGCCGGATCGCGGACAAGAAATTCTTTCAAGTACCCCATAGTTTTGCGCTTAACTCCAACACCGAGGATGCTGTAGTCATGAGCGACCACATTACATCTGTTTATTGTAACAGTGGGCCGCAATTAGCCGAGAGCATCATGGGATCGATCATTAAATTTAATAAGTCTAGTTCTTTACAGTCACTAAGTGAATTGTCGGCTATTAGTTTCAGCAGGGACTATCTAAAATATCTTTTTAACCGGCAAGACGAGACCGACCCGCTGTTTCAAAACGCGACCGACCTTACTCTGCTTCTGGAAGAGATAGATGAAATGCAATTTCTAGCCGCAAAAGACTCCAATGTGGATCGAGAGACATATTTAAATATGAATGAGCAAGAAAAAAAAGCACATTTAGATGATGAAAAACGGTTGTCCAATTTAGGCCGAATTGTCAGTGACAAGGCGGCCAAATATCTATTTTATGAATCACCTCGCCAAGAAGAAAACCTGCGCATTTTCTTCGATTATTTTACTGCGGCAAGTGAAGCAGACTACTTGGAATTGGTGGAAAGAATCGTGAAGGAGGAACTGAGGGATGAGCGCAGTCAAAAATCTGAGCAAGAGCTTTAAAAAGACAGCGCTTTATTCCGTAAACCTGCAGTTCCAAATATCGATAACCCAAAGGTAAGGCGGTGATAGTGTGGGGGAAGTAACCATCTCCAGTAAATTTCAAATTGTCATTCCCAGAGAAGTGAGAAAACAATAGCAAGTGTTATGATAAGCTAACGCTAGGAAATCACGCCAGGAAAGGTAAATAAAAATGCACTTTGAAAAGTCTAGAAACATTTGGATTAAACAACTGTTGAAAAGCCTGGATGAGCATGTTGACGAATCCACCCGCCAAAAGATCATGGCCTTTTGTGGTGAAACATGCCCATTCACCCACCTCCCGGACGATAGACTCAAAGAAATAAAAAGGAACTCGCCAAGTGAAGAGGCGTTCCTTGAAAGCCTTTGCATGCAATGGCGACTCCAAAATGAAAACGGAGAGTATTTCGTTGTTTTTGATCAATGTTACTGCCCGCTGGTCAACGAGGATATTCAGGACGTTTCTCAAACACTATGCTATTGCACACTCGGCAATCTTAAACGAAAATTTGCCATCGGACTGGAGCGCAAGGTTAATGTACGCATGGAAAAATCCATTTTGGCCGGAGACAATGAGTGCCGTTTTCATATTCAATTTATAGCAGTATCTATAACGGACTTAGCGTCTTCAAGTGATTCGGCGGTGTAAATCTTATTGATGATCCTGTCCAAGATCTCCAACTTGCTGATTGACCTTACCTTTCTTTGTAAATCATTTGAGGCCTTTCCAAACCTTGCATCAAGGAACTTGCAAACAGCGTCGGTTTTGCCCTCTGCTTTTGCACCGGCGATCATGGAGATTTCATCCCTGACGGCTTTTTCCCTGAGCTCGTACAATCTGCGCTCTTTCTTGTTTTTTAAGAAAATCTGCTCAATAGTCAGAGCTTTACGAATTCCGGGGTTACCCATGGCGATTTCCTCCATTTCTTCTCCCTGGATATTGTTAAAATAAAGCAGCCATTCCTCCAAGGCATTTTTAGGCTTGTGCTTCAGATCAGTTGTTTTCTTCAGTTCCAGAAAATGAATTTCCAGGTTATCGTTTAACAATCCGCCTGTTTGCTCTTCTCTGATACGAAAAGTATAGTGGTATTTGCCGGTATCCTTAAACCAGTTAAAGTCCAGAATGTTGATGGTGATGGTTTTTCTGAGATGTATAAAGTCTTCACCGCTGCCCAGTTGCCCGTAATAGAGCCCGGCCCAATAAAATAGGGTTCTTTTATCAATATTGTATTTGTTTACCACTTGTATTTCAATGTTCACCAATGCCCCAATTGCTGTTTGAGCCAGGATATCAAGCCTGGCGGCTTTATCCAGCAAGTACTTTGGATCAAGCTCCCGATCCAGCAGTTCCACAGAAGTTAATTCCTGCCCCGGTGCGGGTCTCAGCACGGCATTAAGAAAACCGATCAGCGCTTCTTTGCCTTCGTCCGACCCGAAGATCCTTTTGAACAAGTAATCGTTGGTCCGGTTGATTCTTCTTAGTTCTGTCAAAACCGGCGGCACCCCCTCCGGCAGGTTCTATCAGCCTTATTATACCAGATTTGAAAGGCAAGCTAAACATATTCCTGTCTTCCTCTTCATTATCAAGCCTTTCACCCACCTCCCAATGGGAAAATCCATTCTGGCCGGAGACAATGAGTGCCGTTTTCATATTCAATTAAAAAACATTGCTGCAGAATAGAAATTTCTATTGCCCGGTACGGTCGATTATCTCATCCGTCTATTTCATTTAGTACTTCTATAACTCCTTCATATATCGCTTGCGCCGCCTTGGCACTGGATTCTTCCGTCATCAGCTTTTCCCGGTCCGATTCATTGGTGATATAGGTTACCTCAGTTAAAACCGCAGGCATGTTCACCTGTTTCAAGATCTTAAAATCGGCACTACTTATTCCCAGGTCTTTGGTGCCAAGTTGCTCGACCAGTTTCAATTGGATGGTTTGCGCTGCTTTTTCTCCGGTAATCCCGCCATCGGCTTCATTACCAGAATAATAATAAGTCCTGGTTCCATTTATTGCACTATCGGGATGCATATTATTATGAACACTGACCAACAAAGCGGCATCATAACCATTTGCAAATTCGATTCGGTTTTCCAGTTCCGCTGTGCTGTCGTCCTGACGGGTCATCAATACCTTTATGCCTGATTTTTTCAGCATATCAGACAGCAAAAGCGATATTTCCAGATTGGAATCCTTTTCCACAACCTCAACTAATTCTGGATCAGAAGTGTCAAAGGGATATGTACCTCCCCAATCATTTCCGCCATGTCCGGGATCAATGATTACCATCATATCCCGCATATTTTCATTAACTGCGCTATCCAAATCGCTTCCAGGAGCATTGCCATTGGCAATGGTAAAAGTTAGAGCCCCGACAATGATCAGGCTAAGAATAGCAAGAGCCGACAGTCTGTAGGAACCTTTCTTAAACATTTTTAACATCGTGATTCTCCTCTCCATCTGCTTATTGGTTTCAGTAAAACCAGCCAGGTTTAATGGTATGGGACGACTAGAGAATAAACTGGCCAGTTTAATCAGTGTATTACCGTAAGGGATTACTGCGGACTCGCCCAGTGTCTCCATTACATAAGCGTCCGTGGCAATCTCCCTGTCATATCTCATCTCCCTGACCGCCAGCCATACGAGAGGGTTAAACCAGTGCAGCATGGCAGCCATTGCTGTGCACAAACTGCAGATGAGATCTTTTCTCTTGTAATGAGCCAGTTCATGCAGCAGTACGTGTTCCAACTGCTGACGATTAATTTGGCTGCAAATGTCCCCGGGCAAATAGATACTTGGATTAAATATCCCGGCGATACAGGGACTGCGAAAATATGCATCCATATACAGGGGAATATCCTTTTTAATGCCCAATCTTACACAACACTGCTGCATTAGTTCGGTAATCTGAGGATCATAAACTCTTGCGAATTTTCTGCTGCGGCATTTGAATCTAATAATCATAGTTGCAGCAAATAAAGCTATGGCCGCAACCCCGGTCAGCCAGACTATACCGAGTAAGCCCGGGTTCCAGAGGGAGTAAGCTCCAGTTTTCTCTTTGTTGTAGTACTCTCCGTCTGATACCTGGAACTCATTGTTATTCAGAATTACTGTTCCGGTATCACCATCTGCCTGACTGCTGATATACTCCTGGGAATAATAATTAAATATTGAGGATGCTTCAGGAAAAATACTGGTAATGCTATATGGGCTTTCAATTTCGAATGGTATCATCAGCCTGATCAAAACCAAAAGCCACATCATATGATATACTCTGTCTGACAGACGATTGGGCAAACACTTCTTGACGCTCAATAACAGTATGATGATGATGCCGGCAATCAAAGAAGAATACAAAACATGAGCAAATATAATATTAAGCAGCTCCATTGATGGATATCCCCCCAACTCTTGAACTTGCCTGGAGCACTAACAGCTACTTACGTTTTTTGCCTTCCAACAGGTTTTGAAGCTTGGCAATTTCCTCTTCTGACAAAACCTTTTCCTCAATAAAGTTGGCAAAAAGCATCGCCGCCGCGCCGTCGTAAACCCTTTCAATAAAATTTTTACTTTCAATCAGTATACATTCTTTTTCAGATATGGCTGGATAGTACATATAGCTGCGGCCGGTTTTTTCATGCCCCAGTGCGCCTTTTTTCAGCAGTCTGTTGATAAATGTTTTTATGGTTTGGGGTGACCAGTCCGTTTTTTCAGACAGAGAGACGATTATTTCTTCAGCTGTTAGCGGGTTGCTCTTCCATATGACCTTCATAACCTCCCATTCTGAGTCGGATATCCTGGGAATACTCAAGATGCTCCCTCCTTTGTCTATTGATTACAGTTGTAAACCCTTGTTTTAGTTTACAACTGTAATCATAAAAGGTCAAGCTTAATGGTGGATTTTTTTATGTTAGCAGTTTACGAAAATAAAAATTATGACAATAATCATTGATAAAATGTTAATGATACCTTACATTATAAATAGACAGTATTGCAAAAGAGGTTGTCTTACATGCTACAAAACCGGGTCAAAGAATTAAGAGCAAGACATAATTACAACCAGTCTGAATTAGGAAAATTGGTCGGGGTGACTCGCCAGACAATTGGCATGATTGAAAAAGGAGACTATGCACCTTCGGTCACTTTGGCGCTCAAAATTTCGAAAGCATTTCAAGTGACTTTAGAGGAAGTTTTTTGGCTGGAAGAGGAGGAAAAACGATGATTGAACGGTTTTTACGCTCACCATTTACGATGGGCTTATTTTTAATCGGGGTAGGGTTTATTGCATTTGGCATGCTGACTGAAAAAAACGGATATCCTTTTCTATTCATGATAATTGGTTTTGCTTTGCTTGCAATAACTTATTGGGGATTGATAATTTATTACAATTATCAATCCCCTGATAAAAAAATTCCCATTTTTACCTATATTCCTTATGAGCCGAAAGAGGAAGATGAGGGGCATCAATACATTACGTATCGTGCATGTAGAAAAGTATATATTTATTATTATTTTGCCATCCCTTTTGCAATCGTACTCATTGCTATTTTTAGGGATATTGAATGGCTACCTGTTTTTTTATTGGTAGGATTAGGGCTGGGTCAATATTTTACTTATTGGTCGGAAATTAAAAAGCTGCGCGATTAGAGTAATTAAAATTGTAATGCAAAGAGGCGATGTAATGTTTGTACCATATTTACTGGTTTTCGTATTAGCTGCCATTCCATTAATTGAATTGATTGCTGTAGTCCCATTAGCGATAATTGGCGGGTTGTCGCCAGTACCCGTCGCTATAATAGGATTCTTAGGAAATGCATTGACAGTTATGCTGGTTATTTTTTTTGTTGATCGAGTAAGGGAATGGGTGGGGGCAAGAAAACGGAGGCGTATTGGTGAGAGAGAGCAAGTTGGAGAAGAGCTTCAGAACAATGAAGAAGTGATCAGGGAACAAGACTCCAAAAAGGAAAAACGGGCCAGGATTCTTTTTGAAAAATATGGTTTGCCTGGATTAACGGTTTTCGGTCCGCTTCTCATAGGTTCCCACATTACCGCCTTTATGGGCATGAGCTTTGGTTTCAAAAGCCGCTTGGTATCCGGTTGGATGCTTGCCAGTTTAGGATTGTGGACAATTGTATCTGCTGTCGCGACCAATTACGGGGTAACCTTTTTTGCTCCGCATGTGGAAGAAAACGGATTCCTTATTCGCCTATTTCAGTAGCGCCAGGCTGCCGCCGTTGGCATACCTTATTTTGCCCCAAGGAAACAAAATGAATATGGAATGCGTCTATAGCTTAGCTGAGCTTTTGGAAAGAGAGGTAAATTTATTTATGAAGTTTGAGAACCAGATTATTTTTTTAAAAGTATGGGCAATTGTTTGCTTAACTATTTTATTGGTAATGATACTCAACGGAATGAAGGGCGCCGGTGTACATATGGCTTTCCAATTACGCCCCCCGGTCGCTTTGGCCGGTGAAACAACGGAAATTCCGGAACAATTGGAGAACGAAGCCAAGCTCCGGCAGGCCATTGACCTGGTCACCTCTATGCGCAAGGATTTTCCCAAGGAGAACGGAACCAGGGAAGTGTGGGTAAAAACCGGCGGCAAGCTGGGAAATGTAAGATGTATTCTGGAAACGAAGGGTGTGCCGAAGGGTGCGGAACAATATGAGGTGACGTTGACCAAAAAATGGGATGTAACGGTCAACGCAGTGCAGCCGGTAAGTTATTGGAAATATAAGGTGACCGGAGAGCGGGTGGAATTGGTAGAGTTTCTGAATAATGACGATGCGGTTATGACCATGAATACGGCCAAAATGGTGGAACTGTACTCCGAAGCGGCCACAGCCGCAGAAAAAATACAGCTGATTACTCTGGAAGCCCGCTGGGCCATACCACGATTAACGGGTGCCGAAAGGGATGAACTGATCAACTGGCTGGAAGATCTGTCCCGGAATGATGATGACGGGGCGGTGAGGCAGGCGGCCCTTGGCGTACTTTATCAAATCGGGAGTAAAGATGCGTTATCCCGTTTGGTGCGGGAAGTAGAAGCAAACGGCGTGGCCTGGGAAGGCAGGATTCCGGATTTCGGCGTGGATTGGCAGTTGCTATATGAAATTTATCAAAATTACCCCGCCAGCTACTTGGCCCGGGGCATAGCGGCCTACGAAAAAGTGCGGGGCAAACCTTACTTTGCCATCACAAGGGCCGCCGGGGAAGAGGACCCCTATGTCCGGACGCCCGGTTATGAGCATGGTGATCAGCAGTATGATCCGGACGGGGAAATCCCCGGTTGGGAAAGCTTTTTAAAAGAGTTTTCCGGACATCCCGCTGCGGACGATGCGGCTTACCGGCTGGCCCGCTGCTACGAAATAAAGGGACGTTGGCAGGATGCTCTTCAAACCCTGCAGGAGGCTCTGAGTCTCCCCGACGGTGACATACGCTATCACGTAACCGGGCGCATCACTTACATACTGGATGTGCGCATGACGGGCAGCCGGTTGGCGGAACTGTCCGCCGGAGAACCTGAGCCGGTGATTCAGCAAATGTCCCGATACAGCCTGGCGGTTAAAACCCTTAGAAATGAAGAATACCGGAAGGCGGCCGGCATGCTGGCAGACTTCCGGGCTGATTTGCAGTCCGGCGCCGTCTCCCAAAGTCTGCCCCCTTTTATATCCGCCGGAACCATTAGGGGAGTTGAATACGATTTTACCGGAGCGGTCGAAAAACAACTGGAGCAGGCCGAAAAACTGGCGGATTTGCAGGAAGCCCGGGAGAAGTCCCAAGATCCCGCGGACCTGTACAATCTGGCCGCCGCCATATTCCACGACCAAAGCATTTACTACAATCACCTTTGGGCCGGCAACCGCCAGTATTTCAACTGGATGGGATACATTTTGGACTCTTATTACAGTGGTGAAGACAAGGGTCCGGCGGAAATGGCCGGGTTTGCCCGGGAAATGATCAACTACTGTCACAGCGCGCGGCTATTTGAAGAGGTTTACGAAAATCCTGCAGCAGCCTCCGAATTAAAGGCCAAGGCATTGTTTTCCCTGGGCTTGAGCCAACTGGGCATTTACAACTGGGGCGAGGATGCTTTTGCCGCCTTTGACCGGGAAGAATTAAAGGAAGAGATTATCAATACCTTCGAAAAGTTTGTGCAGGAGTTTCCCACCAGCACCATGGCCGACGACGCCCTCTTGGTCCTGGCCGACCTCAGCGGCCGGCGGGATTACCTGAACCGGATATTCAGTAACTATCCCCAAGGCGATGCTGTCCCCAAGGCGGAAACTCTGCTGGAGAAAATGCGCTCGCCACTATGACATTTCTGTGCATATAAGCTACAGGAGGTTTTTTAAGTGAAAAAGGATCGCTATATTTATCCTGCAATATTTGATTACGCTGAGGACGGAATATCCGTCTCTTTTCCAGATTTGTCGGGATGTTTTTCTTGCGCAAATTCGGACGAAGAAGCTATTTTAATGGCTAAAGATGCTTTAGGTCTTCATTTATATAGTTTAGAAGAAGATAATGATGAAATTCCCGCCTCTACTCCAATAAATAAAATACGCGTTGAACCCAATCAAGTTGTTGTACTGGTTGAGGTGCTTATGCCAACCATGCGCACTGCTATCGAAAACTATTCTGTTAAGAAAACACTATCCATTCCGCAATGGCTTAATAAACTTGCAATTGAAAAAAACATCAACTTTTCACATGTCCTCCAAACCGCGCTTAAAGAACAGCTGGGGATAAAAGAGAGATGATAAGGCCTCTCTTTTATGCCGAACAAGGCTGCAGCTATACGTGAAAGCGGGGAACTAATCTTCCAGTCTAAACAGTTCCTTCAGTTCAACGTTGGAAAGCTCGCTGAGACTGATTTCGCCCGTGGCAACCGCCAGTTCGGCCAGTTCTCTTTTGGACGCCATCATGGCGTTAATTTTTTCTTCGAAGGTGCCCAGGCTAATCAGGCGGTGGACCAGCACCGTCCTGTTCTGGCCTATTCTGTAGGTCCTGTCGGTGGCCTGGTCTTCCACGGCGGGGTTCCACCAGAGGTCGTAATGAATCACGTGGGTGGCCGCCGTTAAATTCAGTCCCGTGCCCCCGGCCTTGAGAGAAACCACCATCACGGGCGCGGCATCTTTATCCCCCTGGAATTCTTCTACCATGGCGTCCCGCTTCAGCCGGGAAACACCACCGTGGAAAAATGGGACCTCTATTTGCAATTCATCCCGGATCAACTCCACCAGCAGTGCGCCCATTTCCCTATACTGGGTGAAAAGCAGTGCCTTTTCACCGGCGGCCACAATCTGCTCCAGCAAATCCAGCGCCTTTTCGGCCTTGCCGGAATGCTGCCTGGCGACCTTTCCCTTTTTGCTGTACTGCACCGGGTGGTTGCAGATCTGTTTAAGCGAGGTCATCAGCTTAAAGACCAGGCCCTTACGGGTAATGCCTTCGCTTTGCTCTATTTCACCCATCACCTGTTCCAGCACCTGTTGGTACAGGGCGGCCTGCTCTTTGCTTAAATAACAGTTTTCTTCCTTAACCACTTTGGGCGGCAGGTCCTTGATAATTGATCGATCGCTTTTAAGCCTGCGCAGCAGGAAAGGAGCGGTGGCTTTTTTAAGCCGGTCGACGCTCTCCCCGTCCCTGTATTTTTCTATAGGGAGGGCAAAGTAGCCGGCAAAATTCTTTCGTTCGCCCAAATAACCGCTGTTGATGAAGTCAAAAATGCTCCACAGTTCCATCAGCCTGTTTTCCACCGGGGTGCCGCTCATGGCGATACGGCTCCCGGCCGCCAGGGACTTCACCGCCTTCGTCTGATCACTTTCCGGGTTTTTAATGTTTTGGGCCTCATCTATGACCAGCAGGCCCCATTTATTCCTTTTAAATTTAGCCCTTTCCCGGCGCAGGATGCCATAGGAGGTGATGACCAGGTCAACGCCTTTGATGTTTAATCTGCGGTCGCTGCCGTGGTATACGGCCACCTCCAGTGAGGGGGCAAATTTGTTGCATTCCTTGACCCAGTTGCCGATGAGGGTAGTCGGGCACACCACCAGGGCGGGCCCGGCAAGCCCGCCTTCCTCCTTCAGCTTCAAGAGCACGGCGATTACCTGGAGCGTCTTGCCCAGGCCCATGTCGTCGGCCAGGCAGGACCCCAGGCCCCTGACGGCGAGATGATACAGCCACTTAAAGCCCCGGTGCTGGTAGGGGCGCAGGTTGGCCTGCAAGCCCGCCGGCAAAACGACCTCCCCCGGCGCGCCCAGGTCGTCCACCAATTGCCTTAGCACCCGATCGGGGTTAAAAACAGCCCCCGCCGCTTCACCGGTGGCCGCGGCCCGCAGTGCATCCATTGAGGAAAGCCGCGGCGCCGGGTTGCGCAGCTTGGCTAAAATACCTTCGACTTCTTCCGGTTTAAGGAGCAGGTACCGATCTTTAAATTTCACCACTCCCGACGCCGATTCCGCCAGTCGGCGGAATTCTTCCCCGGTCATAGCAACGTCGCCCAGAGACACCTGCCAGGCAAACTCCAGCATCTCGTCCAGGTTGAAATAGGAAACTTTTTTTTCACTGCTCCGCGCCGTCCCGGCCGCCAGCGCCAACCGGGGTACGGCCATTTGTTTCAACTCTTTGGGGATCATCACCCTGATGCCCAGCAGGGAACAGATCTGTTGTCCGCCGGTGACAAATTCGGCCAGGTTTGGCGGGGCAAGACTGGCTTGTTTATTCCCTTTATGGCTTAAAAGCTTTTTCAGAATGGGAATATATGCACCGACAATGGTTAATTGGCGGGCCACTTCCCGGCGGACAAAGGCAGCCGGCCGGGAAAACAGTTCCTTTTGGCCGGAGAACAGTTCTTTTAAGGGCAACACCGGCGCCAGCGGGTCTTTTTTATTCTCGACATACACTTTAAGAGAAAATTTTTCCTTGCCGGGGCGGGGCAGCCCTATTTTAAGCACCGGAGCAATTTCGGCGGGGCGCAGGTTAAGCCAGCCAAGCCAGTCGGAAATGGCCTTTGCCGTTTGCTCTTCTTCGAATTTTTCCACCAGGTAAGGTTCCCCACAGAAAAATGCCCGGACCGTTTTATCGCCGGCATCGGGATTTATACCGGCAAAACGGCCAACCAGATGGGTTAGGATCAGGGTCAGCAGTTCTTCCGCAGCGTCGGCGCCTTCCAGAATCCCCTTTTCCTTCCGGCAAAAGATCATGTCGGGAGGCATTATTGAAGCGAGATACGCCATCACCGGCCGCAATTTTCCGGACCTGTCCAAAGGCCGGTAGACAACGTAAAAATTCCCCCGCCCGCCGGTCTTTACCTTGTCTGTATCCAAGCTTCTTAAAACCGGGATAAAAGATGACGACCTGGCCAGTGCCTGAGCGACTGCCGTAACCGCGCTTAAAAAATCAGCCCCGGGGGATGTGCGGTTAACGGGCAGCTTGAAGGGCAGGGGAAGGAAAAGATCCCAGACATCCCCCGCCGGCAGCAGTACGCCCCTTTTTCTTTTCAGCATCATTTTATCCCCCGTCGCCAGGGGTATATCCAGCATTTTTTCCTCCCCGGCCGGGAAAAACCGCACGGCGGAGCCGCTCTTTCCCTCTCCGGAAGCCGGCAGCGGGAATGTAAAAAAGGAAAGCGCCTGCCGGAACTGTCGCTTTCCGTGGTTATCAAGCAGAATTTTTTTCAGTTCCGCAGCGGAAGGATAAATAAGGGTAAAGGCCATATCCTTGAAAGAAAAGCCGTTTTCCTGCAGCGCAAGAGTGGCCATGGAGCGGGATATATTTTTGTAGGCTTTCAACAACAAGGCTTTAAAATCTCCACCGGAGTAAAAAAGGGGCGCGTCGCCCAGGAGGGTGAATATGGACTCGCTCTCTTTACTATCGGCCAGAGCGCTTAAGTCAACCGGTTCTTCTCCCGCCGGTTGTGCCGCCGGTTCTGTATTTTGCGCCGCCGCCCCGCTTTTCAGCCGGGAAATAATGACTTTTTGATAAGGTGTAAAAATAGGCGCGCCGGCAGCCATTCCTTCCGCCAGGATAGCGGTTGGTCCGGCTGCGGACTCCCGGCCGGTAAAACCTGCCTCCCGCATCAGTTCCCGGGGCTCGACATTACGCAATTTGAACAGGATTAAAGGGTCCTTGTCGATTTCGTTGGCCATGATATAATAAACAGCCGCCAGGTGTTTGCATGGGTTGGCCCAGTCCGGACAAGAACAGTGGGCAATTATGTCACTCCATGTTTCAGGCAAAAGAGAGATGTTATGCTGTTCCAAAAGCGGCAGAATTTTTTCAGGCAGCCGGCCCATGGACAGTTCGGCAGCCAAGGCCGGGTCTTCAGCTATTATGGCCCCGGCGGTTTCCTTTTCCTGCTGCGAAAATCCTTTTAGCCTGATATCTATCTTGTATGGGGTGGGGCGGGTGCCCTTTACCTTGGCATGCACCCTTCCCGATGCATCTATTTTAATTTCACTCACCCGTCCGCCGTTGGCATACCTTCTCCCCCGGGGCAGCCGATTGGTGTTATGGTCTATTCTTTCCAGGGCTTCAACCCAGGCATTGCCCCACCAGGTTTTCCCGTATTTTCTGATTCTCGACATTTATACCTCTCCAGGCCGGCTTAAAATGTTTTATGTTCGGTGCGGCCGATAATCTCATCCTGCAGCGCCTTGCCCAGGTCGCAGAAGTAGTCGCTATAGCCCGCCACCCGGACAATCAGGTCCCGGTATTTTTCGGGCTC
This sequence comes from Bacillota bacterium, assembly GCA_023439185.1. Taxonomy (GTDB): domain Bacteria; phylum Bacillota; class Desulfotomaculia; order Desulfotomaculales; family Desulfallaceae; genus BRH-c8a. The sequence continues at coordinate 21,218 of JAEXOR010000049.1, forward strand.
GGCCTGGGCGGCGCGCAGGGTTTCGGCGCTGACCACGTTGAACTGGATATGGTGGCCGTCCAGCTTAAAGTAGGACCGCACCAGGTGGGCCAGCTTGTCAATGCCGTCTTCACCCTCCAGCAGCTGGGGAGTAAACTTCTGGTTCAGCAGGGTGCCCCCAGTGCGGATGTGGTCCATTTTGGCCGCGCTGCGAATCACCGCGGTGGGGCCCCGGCGGTCCGCCCCCTGCACCGGGGAAATGCCCTCGGACAGAGGCTGCCACGCTTTGCGGCCGTCCGGGGTGGCCCCGGTCACCGCACCGAAGTACACGTGGCAGGTGGTGGGCAGCAGGTTAATCCGGTATGTCCCGCCCCGGGTATTGGGCCGGCCGTTTACTGTATCGTAATAAGCGTCAAACAACTGCCGCATAATTTCGTCAGCATAGTCGTTATCGTTGCCGTACCGGGGGGTTTTGTTCAGCAGCATTTGCCGCACCTTTTCGGAACCGGAAAAATCTTGGGCCAAAACGTTCAACAGCTCATCCATGGTTAAATTCCGCTGGTCGAACACGTGGCGCCTGACGGCCGACAGGCAGTCGGTCAAACTGCCCAGCCCCACCCCCTGGATATAGGTGGTGTCGTACCGGGCGCCCCCTGCGTTGTAATCGACGCCCCGGGCAATGCAGTCGTCAATGAGCAAGGACAGAAAAGGCGCCGGCATGCGGGTGGCGTACAGCCGCTCAATGACGTTGTTGCCGCGCACCTTGATGTCCACAAAGTGCTGTAGTTGTTCCTTGAAAGCGACCATTAAATCTTCAAAGGAGGAAAAACCGCGCGGGTCGCCGGTGGCAAGTCCCAGTTGCTCCCCGGTGCGCGGGTCGGCGCCGTTGTACAGGGTAATCTCCAGTATTTTGACCAGGTTCAGGTATCCCGTCAGGATATAGCTTTCCTTGCCGAAGGCGCCCGCTTCCACGCAGCCGCTGGCCCCGCCGCTGCGGGCGTCTTCCACCGACTTGCCCTGGCGCACCAGTTCCTGCACGATGGCGTCGGCGTTGAATATGGACGGCTGGCCCCAGCCTTGGCGCACGATGCGCAGCGCCCGTTTCAGGAACCGGTCCGGGTTCTTTTTGCTGAGCTGGATGTTGGAACTGGGCTGCAGCAACCGCATCTCGTCAATGATATCCAGCACCAGGTAGGTAACCTCGTTGACCCCGTCGGAACCGTCGGGCCGCAGCCCGCCGCTGTTGATGTTGGCGAAGTCGGTATAGGTGCCGCTTTCCTCCGCCGTAACCCCCACCTTGGGCGGGGCGGGCTGGTTATTGAATTTAATCCAGAAACACTGCAGCAGTTCCCGGGCCGCCTCTTCAGTCAGGGTACCGGCTTCAGTTTCCCGCCGGTAAAAGGGGTCCAGGTGCTGGTCCAGGCGCCCGGGGTTGAAGGCGTCCCAGGTGTTCAGCTCGGTAATTACCCCCAGGTGCACAAACCAGTAGTATTGCAGCGCTTCCCGAAACGTGGACGGAGCGTGGGCGGGCACCCGGGTGCAAACCACCGCGATTTGTTCCAACTCCTGCTTTCGAACCGGGTCGGGCTCGGTTTGGGCCATAGCCCGGGCCAGTTCGGCGTGGCGCTCGGCAAAGGTAATGATGGCCCTGGCGCAAATGCGCATGGCTCGCAGTTCCTCACTTTTGTCGCAGGCCGCGGGGTCGCGCAGGTAGTCCAGGCTGGCCAGCGCCGTTTCAATGTCGGCAATAAAGTCCAGCATCCCCCGGCGGTAAATTTTATCGCCCAGCACGGTGTGTCCCGGCGCCCGCTGTTCCATGAATTCGGTAAATATTCCGGCCCGGTATGCCGCCTGCCACCGGTCGTCCATGCGGTCGAAAATGATGTCGCGCATGGAACGGCCCTGCCAGTAAGGAATAATCTGTTCCCGGTACATCTGCCTGGCTCTTTGGTCCACGGCGAATGAGATCTTCTCCCGGGAATCAAGAAGCTCTAAATCCTGCAGGGAGTGACAGCACAATTCGGGATACGTAGGCGCCGCCTTCGGTTCGGGACCCCTTTCCCCGACGATCAGTTCCCCCGGCCCAACATAGATGGTTTTCTTCTCCATCAGGTACTGGAACACCATGGCCCGCAGCACCGGAGCGGAATGCGCGCCGGCGGTGCGATAAAATTCCGTGATCAATTCCGCCCGCTCGGTGGAAATGCGCGGCGCGGTATCCAGGCTTTGCCGCCTGAGCTCGGCCACCCTTTTATTCATGGTTTTCTTCCCCCTCGCTTAGTGACCCACCTGAACCACCAGGCCGTACCGGCCCAGTATAACGGCAATGGCATTCATCTTGTCATCGTCCGGCGGACGCAGATCGGGCAGGCTGTAGGTTTGGCCCAGCCGCCGGTACTTTTCGGCGCCGGCCCGGTGGTAGGGCAGAATGTGCACCCGGCGCACCCCAGGTAAAGTGGTGATAAACCGCCCGGCTGCATTGACATTATCGTCGTCATCGTTGATCCCCGGCAGTATGGGTATTCTGATCACAATATTATTGTGGCGCGACGCCAGTTCCCGCAGGTTGTCCAGGATTACCCGGTTGGAAACGCCGGTATAATGCCTGTGCCGCTTTTCATCCATCATTTTTAGGTCAAACAAAAACAGGTCCGTCAGCCCGCTGATGTCCATAAGCTGCTCCCGGGGGGTAAACCCGCTGGTATCCACCGCGGTATGTATTTCCCTGTTCCGGCAGCCGGCCAGCAGGGTTTTTAGAAAATCCGCCTGCATCAGCGGCTCACCCCCGGAAAAGGTGACCCCGCCGCCGGACTGATCATAGAAGATCACATCCTGCTCTATTTCCCGGATTAGCTCCACCGCCGGTATTTCCCGGCCCGCCATCTCCCTGGCTCCGCTGTGGCATACCGCCGCACAGCGGCCACAGCCGGCGCATTGGCCTTGATTCTCATCAGATACCGGCAAAAGCACTCCATTGGCGCAGACCCCGGCGCATTCGCCGCAGCCGATGCACCGCTCGGCATAGAACATTACCTGGCGCCCCGGCCGCCGGCTTTCGGGGTTATGGCACCAATGGCAGCTCAGCGGGCAGCCCTTTAAGAAAACGGTGGTCCTGATCCCCGGCCCGTCGTGCACCGAGTATTTCATGATGTCGAAAACAATACCTCCGGCCAAAAAACAACACCGCCATTTAATAACTGAGAAGCTTACTACGCATAATTATAGCATGTTAACTAATCAGTAGTCAGGAGTCAGAAGTCAGAATAAAAAACCAATGAAAACATACACTTAGCGGCAGCCTGAATTTGAATACCTGAATAGCGACAAATCTATTTATAATAAAGAAGGATTGTCTGAAAATAAATAGAACGTATTTATTTATGGAATAAGGGTGGCAGGATCACCCGGCGGAAGATTTTTTAACGGCGCTTAAACCATGAAGGTGCTGATCTCGCACGAAGCGAGGCGGTATTTTCATGGTTTTATTATTTCAGGGGAAAAAATAGCGGTAAGCAACCCCGGAGCGAGGTATACGAATGAACAACGACAATCCTTTCCGAATCGCGGTTATCGACGGGCAGGGGGGCGGCATAGGCGCCCAGCTGGTGGAGAAACTGGCTTTATCATTGCCCGCCGGTAAAGCGGAAATCATAGCCCTGGGCACAAACGCCCTGGCCGCCGGCAAAATGCTCAAGGCCGGGGCAAACGAGGCCGCCAGCGGGGAAAACGCTATCGTTTACAACGTCGGGCGCTCTCACCTGCTGGTGGGCGCCCTGGGCATCATCATGCCCTTCGGATTTGGCGGCGAAATGACCACTAAATCCGCCGAAGCCGTGGCCTTAGCGCCCGTTCCCAAATATATTCTGCACCTGAACCGTTCCGGAGTGGAAGTAATCGGCAAGATGCAGGAGCCCCTCCCCCACCTGGTGGACATGCTGGTGGAAAAGGTGAAGCGCTTTTTCAGTGTGCACCATTCGGAGTCCAAAACAGATGTTTCAAAATAAAAAACTGGACAAAATTGCATAGAAGTATTATATTAAATTTTAACTTAATACATTGTCTGGGTTTAAGGGAACTAGGTGAAAGTCCTAGACGGTCCGGCCACTGTAAGTGGTTAGCGGCTCTTTTTATACCACTGGTTCATGCACCGGGAAGGCGGAGCCACGCTAATAACCACAAGTCAGGAGACCTGCCCAGGCGATACGCTTCAGCGACCTCCCGCGGAGAGGAATCAGCGTGGTTTAAGTATGTGCCGTTAAGCCTCTTCTCCCTGAGAGAAGGGGCTTTTTATTTCATTACAACTTCATACCGGCGGGTAACTACCGCTTGAGAAGCGGTAGTTTAATTCGGATAGTGCGGTCGGGCACGGCAGCGCCAACTAACTTGGTCTGCAAACCCAAACCGGTAAACCGGGCCTGTTCAAACACTCAATTTGCGTAACGGAGGTGATTGAGCGCCTGGTTTGATGCGCCTTTTAAAGGCCCCGGTAAGGGTTTTTTATGTTTTGCAATTATGGTTAATCTTCCCGGTAAAAATAACCTAAAACGAGGTGGATGTGAGAGTGAAGTTGAATAAAAAAGTGGTTTACGCATCTTTTTTCTATATTATTTTGGTCATGCTGACCGTGCCGGATACCGCCTTTGCCATGCACATTATGGAAGGATTTTTACCGCCCTCCTGGTGCGGCTTATGGTTCGTGCTGACGATACCGTTTATCGCCGCCGGCCTGATAGCCATGAACAAGAAGGTGGCGAACAACCCCAAAATGCTCATGCTGCTGGCCTTTGCCGGCGCTTTCGTGTTTGCCCTGTCGGCGCTGAAAATACCTTCGGTAACCGGCAGCTGTTCGCACCCCACCGGGGTGGGGCTGGGCGCGATACTCTTCGGGCCGGTGGTCATGTCGGTGCTGGGCACCATTGTGCTGGTTTTCCAAGCGCTTCTGTTAGCCCATGGCGGCATCACCACCCTCGGCGCCAACGCCTTTTCCATGGCGGTGATCGGGCCGTTTGCGGCTTACGGCATGTACCGGCTGGGCAGAAGCATCGGCCTGCCCCTGTGGCTGGCCGTCTTTCTGGGCGCCGCCATTGGTGACCTGATGACGTATGTGACCACTTCCGCTCAACTGGCCCTGGCCTTTCCGGATCCCGCCGGAGGCATAATGATGTCCTTCGGCAAATTTGCCGGCATCTTCGCGGTGACCCAAATCCCGCTGGCCGTTACCGAGGGCTTGCTGACAGTGCTGGTATTCAATATGATTTACAATTACAGCCGGGATGAATTGACAGAACTGGCTTTAATCAAGGAGGTGCGCTAGTGGACAACAATAAGAGAACTTACACCTTGCTGTTGATTGCCGCTATCTTCATCCTCACGGTAACTCCGCTGGTTTTTGTCGGCGGGGCTGAGTTCGGGGGGGCCGACGGCGAAGCCGAGGAAATGATTACCGAGATTAAACCTGATTACGAGCCCTGGTTCACATCATTCTGGGAGCCCCCCAGCGGTGAAATAGAAAGCCTGCTGTTCGCCCTGCAGGGCGCCCTGGGAGCCGGATTCATATTCTATTACCTCGGTTACAAGCGTGGCTTGCACGAGGTAAAAAAGAAAAGTTGATTAGTTAATTTTTTTACGAATTTGATATTGAAAGGTTGTGTCGTTTAATATAAAATAATGAGTAATGAAATGATGGTCAGAACCATCTTGTGCCGGTTTTGAAAAATCGGTCTTTAATGCAGGTTTGCAATACACAGGATTTAAAAAAGCCATGTAGGCTTGTTCACTTGAGGTGAGAGCTTGCATGGCTTTTGTTTTTTTGGAACCGGATTACGGAAATCCGTCGCTCAATCAACAGAGAGAGCATTCTTTTCCAACATTATTGATTTATAACCTGAGAGGAGCAACGCAATGAAAAAAATGGCGATGATCGCGGTCCTGCTTTTAGTCCTCTTTACCATGGCCGGCTGCGGCGGCAATGACGCCGCTGAGCAGGAACCGGCTGAAAATCAAGTTGACACCCAAAGTGAAATTGCGACCTATACCATAGCCGACACCACCGGAGACTGGGGCTTCCCCGCTCCTTATTCCCACTACTCCCGGGGTCCGGGATATATCAGGATGAGTTATGTCTTCGACACCCTGGTGTGGAAGGACGACCGGGGTTACGTACCGGCCCTGGCAAATGAATGGACATACAACCAGGAGGAAAACAGCTACACCTTCAAACTGAACGAAAACGTCACCTGGCATGACGGGGAAAAATTCACCGCCGCCGATGTGGCTTTTACCATTGAATATACCAGGGAGCACCCCTACCAGTGGGTTGACACCGCTATCGTCAAATCCGTCGAAGCCTCGGGCGATTACGAAGTAAAAATGTTCCTGGAAAGCCCCTACGCTCCCTTCCTGGAATACGTGGGCTGCACGTTGCCGATCCTACCGGAGCACATTTACCGAAACGTGGACGCGCCGGAGGAGTTCCAAACCCCGGAAGCCGCTATCGGCACCGGCCCCTACATGCTGGCGGACTATAACAAAGCCCAGGGCACATACCTGTTCCAGCGCTACGATAACTACTACCAGGGCCGGCCCGTAGCCGAAAAAATCCAGTTTGTCAAAACAGGCAACGAGACCGTGGCTGCGGCCTTGAGGCAAAAGCAGGTCAATGCCGCCCAGGTGCCCCCGGACCTCAATGAAGCAATGGCCGGGGAAGGTTTCACTGTATTAAAGGGCGCCCACGACTGGGTGGCCAAACTGGTGATCAACCATCAAAAAGAGCCTCTTTCGAGCAAGGAATTTCGCCAGGCTCTGGCCTACGCCGTAGACAGGCAGGCGCTGGTGGACACCTGCCTCAGGGGATACGGCCTGGCGGGCAGCCCCGGACTTGTGCCTTCGGACAGCAAGTGGTACAACGGTAAAATGGACGGCGTTTACGCCCACGACCCGGCCAAAGCGGCGGAAATCCTGACCGGTCTTGGATACGTTAAAAATGGCGATTACTTTACCAGGGACGGCAAGCCCCTGGAGCTGGAACTGTTGTTCAGTTCAGCAAGCGGCGGCAATGTGGGCGAACGCGAAGCCGAAATGATTAAATCACATCTGGAAAGCGCGGGCATCAAAATCAACCTGCGGGGCGTCGATGCCAAGACACTGGACACCCAGGTAGTGGAATGGCAATTCGACCTGGCCCTGAGCGGGCACGGCGGATTGGGCGGCGATCCGGACCAGTTCAACCGGGCCATTCTTGGTCAGGGCTTTAACAGCGCCAGGTACCAGGGCAATCAGGAACTGGTTGCCGCCCTCAAGCAGCAGATAACCGCGATGGACTCCGGGAAACGCAAAGAATACCTGGATAAAGTGCAGGAGCTTTACGCCGAAGAGATGCCTGCTTTGCCCCTGTTCTATAATACCTATTTCTGGGTGCACGACGGGCAGGTCAACCTGTTTTACACCATGCAGGGTATCGGCATCGGAGTGCCCATTCCCTTAAATAAAATGTCCTTTATCAGCAATTAACCCGGCATTTTGCGCGCCGGTACGGCAATAGCCGGCCGGCGCACATAAACACAGGAAAGTGAACTTCAAACGTAATGAGTTTTAAAACGCAGGTTATTAATTATATCCTCGCCCTGGCTGTAATTGTCAGTCTGAACTTTATCCTGCCGCGGCTGATGCCCGGCGACCCGCTGCTGGCCATTTACGGCGACACCGCCATGGTGGCCATGACCCCGAAACTGGAAGCCGAACTGGTGCGGCGCTTCGCCCTGGACCAGTCCATAGGTCAACAGTTTGTCGCCTACATCGGCTCAATGTTGCGGGGAGACCTGGGGCACTCTTACTATCACAACGCGCCGGTGTCGGCGGTGATCAAAGGTTACCTGCCCTGGACCATGCTGCTGGCCGGTTCGGCCCTCGTTATTTCAACCCTGCTGGGGCTGATCATGGGCATTGAATCCGGCGCCAGGCGGGACCGGCCCCTGGATAAAATAATGCTGGCCGGTTTAATGCTTTTCAGCGGCCTGCCGGATTTTTTCCTGGCCATCCTGCTGCTGTTGTTTTTCGGCGTCACCCTGCACCTGGCCCCCCTGGCCGGGGCCATGACCCCTTACGCGGGGTACGGCGGAGTTGCCCTGTTGCTGGACGTGCTGCACCACCTGGCACTGCCCCTGACCGCCCTGGTCCTGGCCCGGGTGACGGGCGCCTACCTGCTGACGCGCAACACCATGATCACCACCCTGGGCGAATCATTTATCGTCACCGCCCGGGCCAAGGGCTGCCGGGAACACAGCATCCGCTACCGGCACGCCGGGCGCAACGCCCTGCTGCCGGTGGTCACTTCCGCCGGGCTTATGTTTGCCCGGCTTTTCACCGGCACGCTGTTCGTGGAGATCGTGTTCGCCTATCCCGGTTTGGGCACGCTGCTCTACAATGCCCTGCTGACCAGGGATTACCCGCTGATGCAGGGTGTGCTGCTGCTGGTGACGCTAATGGTGCTGACCATCAATTACCTCCTGGATGTGCTGTACCGGAGGATCGACCCGAGGATTAAATATGCACGTTAACTACTTTTTTGAGGTGAAGCGCAATCCCGCCGGGCGCGCCGGTCTGGCGCTGCTGCTTCTGATACTGGCGCTGGCCCTGCTGGCGCCGGTGCTGAGCGCTTACCAGCCCGCGGAATACACCGGCGATATTTTCAGCCCGCCCACGGCGCAGTACCGGCTGGGGACCAACGATGTGGGCCAGGACGTTTGGTCGCAGCTCCTGTACGGAGCCCGCACTTCCCTGGTCGTGGCCTGCGGCACCGCCGCGCTGTCCACCTTTTTGAGCCTGCTGGTGGGCGGCACCTGCGCCTATTTCGGCGGCCTGTACGACCGTTTCTGGATGCGGCTGGTAGACACGCTGATGGTCATCCCGCCGGTGATTGTGGCCATCCTGGCCGCCGCCTACCTGAGGCCCAACGCGCTGCTGCTGGTGCTGCTACTGTCATCCTTCTTCTGGCCCGGGGGCGCCAGGATTATCCGCGCCCAGACCCTGAGCCTGAAAGAGAAAATGCCGGTTACCGCCGCCCGCACCTTCGGGGCGGGCTGGCTCCATATCATGCGCAGCCATATCGTACCGGACCTGGGCCCCATCCTGGCAGCCGTAATGATCCAGGACGCCCGGCGGGCGGTGTTCATGGAGGCCGGCCTGTCGTTTCTGGGTATCGCCGACCCGTCCATGGTCAGTTGGGGTAAAATGATGCAGCAGGCGCTGGCCTTTACCTACCTGGATGTCTGGAAATGGTGGCTTCTGCCCACCGGATTCGCCCTTTCGCTGACCCTGACGGGCTTTACCTTTACCGGCCTGGCCCTGGAGTCCGCGTTAAATCCCCGGCTGCGCAAAGAGGTGCGTCACATTGCTGAACATTAAAAACTTAACCGTTTCATACAACCACCAACCGGTTTTGCAGGATCTTAATCTGGCTATCCGCCGGGGGGAAACGGTGTCTGTAATCGGTGAATCCGGGGCCGGCAAAACTACCCTGGGCCTTTCCGTCATGGGCCTGGTGGAGGGAACATGCGCCGGGGAAATTATTGTCGACGGAGATAACATCCCGGCCCTGTCCGGGGAGCAGCTCCGCCGCCTGCGGGGCCAAAAGCTGGCCATGGTTTTCCAAAACGTGGCGGACGCCCTGCATCCCCTGTACACTATCCTGGACCAGATCGCGGAGGCCGTCACGGCGCACCATCCCGGGGACCGGACCTCCGCCGTCCACCGGGCCCGGGAGCTGCTGGCGGAAGTGGGACTGCGGGCTGACTGCGGCGCGGCGTACCCCCATCAGCTCAGCGGCGGGGAAAAACAGCGGGCGCTGATCGCCATGGCCCTGGCCAATGACCCGGAAGCGGTGGTACTGGACGAACCCACCGCCTCCCTGGACGCGCTGACCAAGGCGGAAATTATCCGTTTGCTGCGCCGTAAAATGGCGGGCCGCACCGCCCTGGTGGTCACCCACGACATTAGCGCCGCCGCCGGACTAACCGACAAAATGGTGGTATTGTACGGGGGCCGGATCATGGAGGCCGGGGCCACCGGCGGTTTATTGACTGCGCCGCGCCATCCTTACACCAGGGGACTGCTCCGGGCTTACCCCGGTTTGGCCTCCACCAAGGACCTGCAGGGGATCCCCGGCCGTTTCCGGAGCGGCGTGGAGGGCTGCCCCTTCCACCCCCGCTGTACGCAAAAAATTGATCTTTGCGCCAGGGAAGTGCCGCAGCCCGCTGAAACAGGCGACCGCCTGGTGGCCTGCCACCGGGGCGGCATCATCCCCCAGCTGGAACTGCGGGCAGTGGGCAAAGCATACGGCAGCCTGCAGGCGGTGCGGGACATCAGCCTCACCCTTTACCAGGGGGAAACCATCGCCCTGGTGGGCGAAAGCGGTTCGGGCAAAACGACTCTGGCCAAAACAATCATGGGCCTGTTTAACGATTACACGGGCGAAATATTGCTGGAAGGCCAAAAATTCCCGCCGGGCGCCGGGGAGTTTTATGACCAGGTGCAGATGATCTTCCAGAACCCCGGCGAATCCATCAGCCACCGCATGAACGTGCTGCAGGCGGTGCAAGAACCCCTGGACGTCCGCAACAGCTTAAGCGAAACAGAAAAACTGGCCCGGGTGAAGCAGGTTTTGGACGAGGTGGAATTGCCCGGCGACGACGCTTTTTTGAGCAAATATCCCCATCACCTGAGCGGCGGTGAGGCGCAGCGGGTGGCCATCGCCCGGGCGCTGGCGCTGAACCCCAGGGTGCTGGTGGCCGACGAGCCCACCTCGGCCCTGGACGCCAGCGTGCAGGCCAAGATTATGAAATTGCTGCTTAACCTGCAGGAAAAAAGAGGCCTGGCCATCCTGCTGATTACCCATGACATCGCCCTGGCCAAAAAGGTCAGCGACCGGCTGGCGGTGATGGCTAAAGGCAGTATTGTCGAGGAGGGGCCGGCGGGCGAAGTGGTGCACAACCCGCGCCACGCCTATACCAGGCAATTGCTGGACCCGGCCTCCGCCGGAACGGACAACGGAATATTAAAAAAGGAGTGGTTTATTGATGTGTATGGAAACGAACCAGGAAAAGAGCAGTTGGGAAAAGGCGGTTGAGTTTCACGGGCATATCTGCCCGGGGCTGACCATCGGTTACCGGGTGTCTGAAATCGCCCTGCAGGAACTGGAAGCAATCCGCTCCGCCGACGAGGAACTGGTGGCCATCGTAGAAAACGACGCCTGCGGCGTCGATGCCGTCCAGGTGCTCACCGGCTGCAGTATCGGCAAGGGCAACCTGATTTACCGGGATTACGGCAAACAGGTCTACACCTTCGCCTGCCGGCAAAGCGGCAAGGCGGTGCGGGTGGCGGTAAAAAACACCATCTGGCGCCAGGACCCGGAATACCTGGAGCTGAGACAAAAATACTTCAGCGGCATGGCCACCGACGCGGAAAAAGAAGCCTTCCAGGGCTTTCAGCAGGACCTGACCCGCCGCATCAAGGAAATGCCGGCGGAGGAATTCTGCGCGGTGCGCCACATTGATATCGAGCCGCCCGGCAAGGCCCGCATCTTTAATTCCGTCCCCTGCGCCCAGTGCGGCGAACCGGTGATGGAGCCCCGGGCCCGGGTCAAAGAGGGCAAAATTGTGTGCATCCCCTGCTCCGACGAATACAGCCGCGGGTGGTAATCATTAAAAGTTTTTATCCAACAGCCTCATCATGGCCCGGTAGTAAGTACGGCATTCATCGGTGGTCGGCATTCCGGTGTGATGAAGCTGTTGGATGAACCACCAATGTCGCTACCCGTCTTTAGCCTGGGTATACTGTAGATCAGTTCTTGGCGTCAGGTTTTTCCTTTCAAGCAATAAATAGAGAACAATCCCGATAGCCAGCCCGTATGCAGCGCCGTACATCGCCAGCACAACAGCCATGACGCCGGCCACCCCTTGTTCAACGTTACTTTGGATTTGTTTGAATCCGGTAACAATGCAGAGATAACCGGTTACAATCATAGTTAATGATAGGCCAATGGGTAAAAACGGTTTAAAAAAACTGACCAGCGGCAGTATAAATAATGCTATAAAACCAGCAATCCAGAAAGTTCCCGCACCGCTATAGATGGAATTCATCGCATTTGGACCGAGCTTGTAACGCTCGGAAACTGTGGCTGTTACTGCTGTCCATATGGGACCGGCCAAACCAGGGTACGGAGCGAAAAAGGAATGCAGCACGTTGCGTAACCCTGTGACCAGGTGCACTCTGTCGGCGTTGGTATCTATCTCCTCATCCGACCTAACTTTGTTGCCCTCATTAACTAGGGATGTGCCGACAATCACGTCCCCAAAGGCGATAATATATGCCACCAGAGCCGTGGGAATTGCGGCCATAAACAAGTCTATTCCGGGGAATCCCACTGTAAAGGGAAGGTAGTTCCACATTTGTCCAAAGGCAGGGATTGTGATGCCCCACTGGACGTCCGGCGCCGAGTATTCACGGACCGCCAGGGCAATAATAATCCCGATTATCATTGCCGGCACCATACCAAAGTTGGCAATAACATTGGCTATCTTGTTTTTTGCCCGCAATTTTTGAAAGCTTAAGGAAAATAGAATATAGAAACAAATCAGGCTGGCAGCAATTAATGAAATGGGCGTATTGGCCAAGCGGCCGCCGGTTTGGATTTCGCCCATAATCGCAGCTATACCTGCTCCCAGCAATATTCCTCCTTTAATTGACTTTGGTACACTATTGACCAGTTTACTGCTGATTTTTGTTACCCCTAGTATGAGGAAAATAGCGGCAACCAAAAGCTGTAAGGCGATCAGTGCCTTGATGGCCTCCGGTCCAGGCTCAAATTGTGTCAAGAACAACACAACCACCGGAATACCAGGCGTAATCCACCCTGGTACGAAGGGAACACCCAGCAACGCAGGCAACATAAAGCCTATACCGCAAACAAACACGTAAGCCAGGGCAACCTCATAGGGCAGCCCCAAATGCTGTTCCAATAAAGGTATCATCCCGAGACTGACCACAAATAAAACAAGCGCTTGCAGGCTTTCTACCAGTTCCCACCTGTAGTGAATAAAAGGCAACCGGATCTTAAACGGGCCCAGGGGCCAAAATGGCTGTTCTTTTCCTTCTTCACGTTTGTACAATGCTAATCATTCCTCCTATCGGAATCCAATTATGTTGCATACAACTTCAAACGCATCCTATGTCAATTTACTCTCATAGCTATCCCCCCCACTGCTTAATAAAATAGATGACTGGATATCCGAAAAATGAATCAGTTTATATTTATGTGTATTTTCTGATATTTTAGATTTTTAATATATGATTCACCCCTCATTTTACTTCAAAAAAAATTCCCTTCTGCCCGGGAAAAATAAAAAATTACTTGACACCTGATTCACCTCATATATTATAAGGATTATAGCAGGTATCTAAATAGATGTCTACAGAAAAATTAGAATATTTTAAACAATAGGACTTTTTCGCCATTTCAACAAAAAGGGCTGCCACCCCTACGTACCGTCAAGGTCACAAACCTTTTATATTGCATTGTAAACGTGGATCTTTTTATATAAAATGCAAATTAGGAAATTTTGCAATCAGGCAGGGCAGGTGGATAAAACAGTGACCCGAAAAAAAGTTGAACAAGTTGCCTCACCAACGGCCATTGTAGGTATTGTGGATATTGCGGTCTATCTGCCGGAGCAGGTCGAATCATCAAAACAGATAGCTGAAAAAACGGGTATTCCCCGTCAAGTACTGGAGGAACGTTTTGGTATCCGGGAAAAACGCGTCGCCGGCAGCGAAGAGCACGCCAGTGATTTGGCCGGCAATGCTGCTAAAAAAATATTACAGAAAATTGATCCCGGGGAAATAGATGCGGCCATTTATTGCGGCAGTCCTTACAAAGACTATCCGGTTTGGGCGTGCGCGCCGAAAATCCAGCATGAACTGGGCCTGAATAAGGCCTATGTTTTTGAAATCATGAACATGAGCGCCGGTTTTAACACCGCTCTCAAGATCGCCAAGGACATGCTGCTGGCTGATCCTCACTTGCGCAACATTTTACTGGTAGCCGGCAGCAAGGAATCCAACCTGGTTGATCCTGTTAACCCGAGAACCAGGTTTATGCTTGACTTTGGGGACGGCGGCGCAGCCATGCTAATCCGTAAAGGTCATGAGGAGAATGTGATTTTAGAGAGTTTTTTACATACCGACGGCAGTTTATACCAACATGTTAAGGTTCCGGGTTGGGGTTTTGTATTGCCCTGTACCGAAACCCTCAACAGAGAAAAACATTTTTTAGATGTTTTTAATTTTAACACTATGAAAAATAAACTAAATGATGTTTCAGCGAATAATTTTGTCCGGGTAATTAAAGAAGCCCTGGCCAGAAGCGGATATCCGGGGGTAAGTCCTGATTTTCTTGCTCTCCTCCACTTGAAACCTTCGATAAATAAATATATTCTTAGCAAATTGGGTTTAAAGGAAGAACAGTCAGTTTATTTGGATCAATTTGGTCACATATCCTGTGTGGATATAGTTACCGCACTTCATGAAGGATTAAAATTGCAGAGAGTCCGGGAAGGCGACCTGGTAGTTATGGCCAGCGCCGGTACCGGGTATACCTGGGGAGCAAATGTTATAAAGTGGGGAAAACTTTGAGCATGTTTAAAATATTCCCATTTTTCTGTAGACATCTATCTTGTGACTTGTTATAATCTTATGTAATATTAGAGGTGAATCAGATGTCAAATAAATATAATGATTTCCACCTGGACGATATTGCCAAGACAAAAAAGGGAGAAGTAACCCGGCAAAAACTTTTGGACGCTGCTAAGGATATCTTCGGAAGTAAAGGATTTTATAATACATCCGTAGTGGAAATTACCCAAAAGGCGGGTGTGGCTCAAGGCACCTTTTATGTATATTTCGATAATAAAAAAGCCATTTTCCGTCAATTGGTAATTATGCTGAATCACTCTATCCGCCGGAAAATCCAAATTGCCATCAGTGAGGCCAAAACCCGGGAAGAGAAGGAACGATTAGGTTTCAAGGCGTTTTTTACTTTTGTAAAAAATAATAAAAATCTTTATAATATTATTTTTGAAGCACAATGGGTGGATGAAGAGATTTACAAGTGGTATTTTAAAACCTTTGCCAGAGGCTATATTAAAGGTCTTAAAGAAGCTATGGAAAAAGGGGAACTGCGTGAGCTGGATCCCGAGTGCCTCGCTTATTGTTTAATCGGAATTAACATTGAAATTGGCAAAAGGTGGGTGCTTTGGGAAGACGGCGAAGTACCTGAGCAAATTTTTGAAGATGTGATTGATTTTATTTTTAACGGCATGCTTGCTTCGAAAAAATAATTTTTTTTGAATAAAAACATGACATATGAATCATATATTATTAATTTAAAATATCTGAAAATATATATAATTGCTAATTAATTAACTTTTAATAAATTAAAAAGGGGGATGTCTATGTAACGCAAAAAGACTGGATAACCCGGACTCCAACAGGCTTCGGCATGGTTTATTCGCTTTTTCAAGTTTTCAAGTAATAAATTATTAATTTCAGGAGGTATAATATGAGGTCAACCAATTATGAACCCCTCTCCCCTTTAAGCTTTTTAGAGAGAAGCGCCTTCACCTTTCCGGAAAAAAAGGCCGTTGTTTATAACGATTTCGAGATCACTTACCGGGAATTTAAAAACAGGGTGCAGAAATTTGCCGCCGCGTTGGAGACTGAAGGTATCGGTAAAGGGGATAAGGTTGCTTTCCTTTGCCCCAATATTCCGCCGCTTTTGGAAGCCCATTACGCAGTTCCGTTGCTGGGGGGCGTGCTGGTGAGCGTCAACATCAGGCTGTCCTCCCGGGAGGTTGCTTATATCCTGCAGCATTCCGAGAGCAAGATGTTGTTTATCGACACTGAATTTGCCAGCGTAATCAAGCCCGTCCTCGGGCAACTGGGTGATATTAAAATAGTGAATATTTGCGACGTGCAGCAAGCCAAGGCCTTTGACGGTCCGGAATACGAGGAATTTATCGATGTAGCGCCCAAAGACTTTTATTTAGGGGTGGAAGACGAGCTGCAGCCCATCACCCTTAATTATACCAGCGGGACAACCGGTCAGCCCAAAGGAGTGCTTTATACCCACAGAGGCGCTTACTTGAACGCATTGGGTGAAATTCTGGAGTTCGGTTGTAATTCTTCAAGCAAATATCTTTGGACCCTGCCCATGTTTCATTGCAACGGGTGGTGCTTTACCTGGGGTATTACGGCGGCGGGCGGAACCCATGTTTGCTTGCGGAGGGTGGTTCCCGAGGATATCTATAAACAGGTTGAGGAGCAGGAAATATCACACCTGTGTGCCGCGCCCATTGTGCTCATCGGGATGGCCGAATACTCGATAAAGAACGATGTACAATTAAAAAAGCACTTGAATATCATGACCGCCGGCGCGCCGCCCTCTCCCACGGTGATCAAAAACATGGAAGCCGTAGGTTGTACGGTAACCCAAACTTACGGACTGACCGAGGTTTACGGTCCCCACAGCATTTGCGAGTGGCAGCCTCAGTGGAATGCCCTGGACGTGGATGAACGGGCCAGAATAAAAGCCAGGCAGGGCGTGCCGTATATCACGAGCACCTTTATGAACGTGGTCGACTCGTTTTCCATGGAGCCGGTGCCCCATGACGGCGAAACCGTGGGTGAAATAGTTATGCGGGGCAACAACGTGATGGCGGGCTACTACAAGCAGCCCGAGGCAACTGAACAGGCTTTCGCCGGCGGCTGGTTCCACAGCGGCGACCTGGCTGTCACCCATCCCAACGGCTACGTGGAAATAAAGGATAGGATGAAAGACATCATTATCAGCGGCGGTGAGAATATCTCCACCGTGGAAGTAGAAAATGTTATTTACCAGCATCCCGACGTACTGGAAGTGGCGGTGGTATCCAAACCAGACGAAAAATGGGGCGAGGTTCCGAAGGCTTTCGTAACCCTTAAAGAAGGCACCAGCCCTTCGCAGGAACAAATCATGGCCTTTTGCCGGGAAAGAATTGCCCGGTTTAAAGTACCGAAGGAAATTGAATTTGGAGCACTGCCCAAAACTTCTACCGGCAAGATCCAAAAATACAAACTTAGGGCCAAGGAATGGGAAGGACACGATAAAATGGTTAAAGGTTGACAAGGAGGTAGTCGGCTTTGGATTTCAAACTACATGAAGAACAGGAGCTTATGCGTAAAACAGTACGTGAATTCGCAGAAAAAGAGGTAGCACCCAAAGCTGCCCGGATGGATGAAGAAGAACAATTTGACTGGAACCTGTGGAACAAAATGGCTGAAATGGGCCTGACGGGAATACCGTTTCCCGAAGCATATGGCGGCTCGGGCATGGATAACCTTGCATATGCCATTGCCGTGGAAGAACTGTCGAGGGTGTGCGGCTCCACCGGGGTCACTGTTTCAGCCCATACATCACTTTGCTGCTGGCCGGTTTATGCCTTTGGCACGGAAGAACAAAAGAAAAAATATCTTCAGCCGCTGGCCGGCGGGGAAAAGATCGGCGCCCTTGGACTTACGGAACCTGCCGCCGGGTCCGACGCCGGTGCGGTTAAGCTGAGCGCCAAACTGGACGGTGATGAATACATTCTCAACGGCACCAAAATTTTTATCACCAACGGTGAACGGGCCGATATCTATGTTATTATTGCCTCAACGGATAAAAGTAAAGGGCACCAGGGAATTACCGCTTTTATTGTGGAAAAAGGAACTCCCGGTTTCACCTTCGGCAAAAAGGAGCACAAGCTTGGTATAAGGGCCTCCAGCACTTACGAATTGGTATTTGAGGACTGCCGGGTCCCTAAAGAAAACATATTGGGGAAAAACGGCGCAGGGTTTAAGGTGGCCATAAAAACCCTTGACGGCGGACGGATTGGTATTGCCGCCCAGGCATTGGGAATAGCGCAGGGAGCCTTCGAGCAAGCTTTGCATTACGCTAAAATCCGGGAGCAATTTGGCCGGTCCATCAGCTCTTTTCAGGGATTGCAGTGGATGCTGGCCGACATGCATACGCAAATTGAAGCAGCCCGGCTGTTGGTCTATAGAGCCGCGTGGCTGAAAGACAATGACCTGCCCCACAGTAAAGAAGCGGCGATGGCAAAACTTTTTGCTTCAGAAACTGCCATGTGGGTAACCACCAGGGCGGTGCAAATTTTCGGCGGTTATGGCTACACCAGGGAATATGCGGTGGAGCGTATGATGCGGGACGCTAAAATTACCGAAATATACGAGGGCACAAGTGAGGTCCAGCGGATAGTCATCGCTGCCAATCTTTTAAAATAATCCTATTCTCTGGTTTGCCAAAGGGGGAGTTTGATTGAGTTATGAGCGGATTTTTTCCAGAGAGGGAATCAGCCGGCCCGAGGACCTGGGCCGCGAAGACCTGGCCCGGCTGGTGATGGATATGTTCCACCGCATCATAATCCACCACGCCTTGTGGTTTTCGGAGGCCGAGCGCCAGTTCGGCCTGCCCCGGGCGCTGGATATCATGGATTCCGCCTTGAGAAAAACCGTTGACGTACAGATGACCAGGCTTTCCAAAACATTGGACTTTGACATGTCAAACGGTATTCCGGGGCTGCTGCTTGACATGGGCGAGGAGGACCTGCAAAAACTGATCAAGGCCCTGGCGATAAACTGGCTGGCCGGTGACGGAATATGGTTTCAGGCCATTGAATTCAGCAGCGGCATGCATGACGCCCGGAGGTGCAACGACTCCTGCTGGGTACGCTTCTCCCCGTTTGAAGCGTGGTCGGTGAAGAGACTTTTGGGATTGCCGGAACAAGCCGGTATCGATGGTCTAAAAAAGGCCCTCCGCTTCAGAATGTATGCCAATGTAAACGTCCAGTCCATAGGGGAAGAAGAGTCCGGCGGCATCGTGTTTAAAATGACAGACTGCCGGGTGCAGTCGGCCAGAAAGAGAAAAGGACTGCCGGACTACCCCTGCAAGTCCGCAGGACTGGTGGAGTACCGGACCTTTGCCTCGGCCATTGACCAAAGAATCCATACCGAGTGCCTGGGCTGTCCGCCTGACGATCACCCCGAGGACTGGTGGTGCGCCTGGAGATTTACCATTGCTCAATAAGCCTTTCCTCGCTTTAAGTAAAGGCCGCATACCATGACGGTGTGCGGCCTTTACCTTGTGCGTTCATATGCGCGGTTTTGCTTTTGCCCCGACCTTTATATTATTGGCCGCTGTAATTTACCGCGTAACGGTGATCACTTTGGTGGTGGTATCGTAGTGCACCTGCGCGCCCAGGGCTTCGCCGACAAAACGCAACGGCACAAGGGTGCGGCCAGGCGGCAGCGTCGCCGGCGGGCAGTCGATGGTCCGGACCTCGCCGTCCACCATAGCCTGGCTGGAGCCCAGGGTGAGGACGATTACTTTGCCGGCGTCTGTTACGGTGATCCGCCGGGCGGCGGCGTCCCAGGTCACCTTTGCCCCCAGGGCTTCGCTGACGAAGCGGACGGGCACCAGGGTGCGGCCCTCCGCCACCAGGGGCGGCGCGTCCAGGACGTAGGGGCTGCCGTTGACGGAGGCGGCGGCGCTGCCCACGGCAAGCTCGACCACCAGCCGCTGCACTGCCTGTTCCAGCCGCATTACGGTATACAGGCTGAAGGTATCCGTGTAAAGGGTAAAGGTCCTGGTGTCCGGGTCGTATTCACCGCCCAGAATTACCGGCACGATGTTGCCCTGGTCATCCTTCTCCAGCCGCACGCCGGTCAGTTGACTGATCTGTTCCGGGGTCAGGTCCCCCAGGTGGGACAGGTCGATGGTGACGGCCACGGGAGCGCCGAAGCCTTCGATTCTCTGGCCGGCGCCCTCGCCGGTCCTTACCAGGGCGGTCAGGTCGAAGATCCTCCCGCCGATTTCAAACAGGCCGGTGCTTTGCCCGGCGGGCGCCTGGGCCAGGATGTCTTCCCTTTCCGCCCCGGTTATTTCCCTGGCCCCTATTTCCACAAGGGCCCCGCCGGTTACCTGCGGGACGGCCAGGGCACCGGGGGCGAAGTCCAGCCGCACACCGGTGTTTTCCACCGCGAAGGTCGTTTCGTGTTCCGCCAGCCTGGCAATGACGGCGGCGGATATTTGCGCCGTATTGCTGCTACTGCCGCCGGCCAGGGAAAGCACGGCTTGGTTTTCCTCTTTCAGTACTTGGTCCAAAGTCCTGTCCGCGGCGGTTTCAGCCACGTCGCTGATAATAGAGGTTCCGGAGGCCGGAGCGGAGCTTCCGCCGCTGCCACCGCCTCCACCGGAGGAGGCGCTAACTGTCAGATTGCTGGTGGGGGCCGTTTTTCCGTTGCAGGTTACCACCACCGGCTTATTATGATGGGTGGTCACCGACAGCGCGGTCCCATGGGCCGGATTGGCGGTGATGCCCATGTAGCTGAAATCTTCGTAGTCCACATCCAGGGTAGTGCTGTCATTATAGGTCAGGGTTACCACCAGGCCGTCCAGGTCCAGGGTCTGCCCCGCAGTGTAAGTCAAATCAGCCGGCTGGGTCTTAACGGCTATGCCGGTAACTGTCGGCTGCGGAGGCTGACCTCCCGTAACCGTTACGGTGGCCGTACCGGATTTTGTATTGTCAACCGTTGATGTGGCAGTAACGGTTAAGGTGGTTTTTGTTTCCCCTGCCGCCACAGTCAGCAGACCGGTTGCACTGATGCTTGAGACGGTACTGTTAACGCTCCACATCACGCCCTGGCCCGGGTTATTCGTTCCGTTCACCGTGGCGCTGAACTGCCGTGTTGCGCCTTTCTGTACATTTGCGGTGGCGGGCGAAACTGATACAGAGTTCACCACAGGCGTAACGGAGAGCGTAGTAAAGCTCACATCGGGGCCATAGGCAACGCCCGCGCTGTTTTGGGCGTAGGCACGCACATGGTAGGTCGTGCCGGCGATAAGCCCGGTGAGGCTGGACGTGAAGCCGGAGATGCCGCCCGTGCCCAATCTTTTGTTGTTGCTTATAATGGTAGGATTGACGCTCGCTCCCCAGGCAAAACCGTATTCCGTAATCTCAGCACCGCCATCCGAGGTTACGCTGCCGTTCAGTATCGCCGCAGAATTGGTCAGACCTGTCACCCCGCCTGTAACCACAGTTGGCAAAACGACTGTGGGCACCTTCTTGACCGAAACGATGCTTCCGCTGTTTTGATATACCCAGTAACTCGCAGCAGAGGCTGCGTGATCATAATCGCTGACAGATTTGACATCGCCCCCGACCTTGATATAGGGTCCTGCCGCCGTCAATACACCTTCAATGGTGATTTGGCCGCTGCCTGTGGCTACAGCGCCCGTGCCGTCCGACGCCGCCTTTCCACCGATCATTACGGTGCTGCCATTAGCGTAGACGCCGGTGCTATTGGCGCCACTGGCTGTCACATTGCCGGTGATCAAGACATTATAGACCCCCCCGGCGGCAACTGCTTCAATATCACCGGTCGCGCCAACTCCTGTAACAGTCACGTTGCCGGTTACGGTCACTTCCGGGACGGGCGAACCCGTACCGTAGGTGGTCACGCCTGTCTTGTTCGCCGTAATGTCGCCGGTGATCTCCGCCGCGCCGCCGTTGCTGGCGCTGACGCCTTTGCTGGCGGGAGCCGCCGCCAATACGCCGCCCTTTACGGTGGCCTTGCTGTTCGCACCGGTGGAATATACGCCAAGGCTATTTTCACCAAGGCATTGCACGACGCCCTCGACGGTGATCACGCCGCCCAGAACAGCCCTTACCCCATCGCTCCCGGCGCCGCGGCATATTACGTCACCCTCAACGATGACCTGGCCGCCGTTTGACGCCTGCACATTATAAGCGCTGCCCCGCGTTGCCTCGGCATTGGTGACGGTGGCGGATGAATTTGTTCCCTCAGCGCTCACGCTGCAGAAATTACCTATGACATTGAACCTACCGGAACCGGCGAAATCTGCTTTGCCGCCGTTTAGCACTGTCAGCGCGGTGGAACCGTTTTCGCCGCTCGTGTCAATGGTAAGCGTATATATGCCAAGCAGGAAGGTAACATCCTTTCCATCGACGACAATAGGTGTGTGCGCCGTAGCGTTGCCCCTAAGACTAATATTCCGTGGTGTTCCTGCTGGAACGGCATCCAGCGCCGCGTCAAGCGAGGAGTATCCGATCCCGGTCTCGTCAATCTCATAAATGTAGTCCGCGCCTGGCACTTCCTTCACCCAAACGACGGCGCCTGTTCCATCAGTGTATTTACGATAGCCGGGCTTGCCGGAATCGGTCGTGTATTGGCCAGCAGTTTTATCGGTTGAGCCGATCCTCACATATATGGGCGCTGTGATGGTGCCCTCGATCGTGATACTGCCCTCATTCGCAACCGCTCCGATTCCGGTTGTCGGGTTGGCTATGGCGTTGCCCTTAACAGTGACCGAGGAATCGTTATTGCCATTATAAGCAGCAGCTCCATATTGGCCCGTCGCCACGGCGTCGCCTGAAACTTCGGTCGTGCTGTTCAGCTCGGCGTAAGCGCCGTACATTCCACCCGTGGCGTTTCCGCCCACCTTTGCGGTACTGCTGCTTGACGCATTAACGCCGATCCATCCGCCGGAAGCATTGCCCGCAACCTCGACGTCGGCATAGCTGGTGGCGGTTGCGCCAATTCTTGGGTTGAAATTGTTATTGATATTTTCGGCTATGGCGTCCCCGCCGACGACCACCTTACTCCTTTGCCCATTGTAGGCCGAGTCCGCGTAAGCTCCGAATTTATTGCCTGTGGCGTTTTCCGTAACCGTGACTTGAGCGCCGTACCGCGCGTATACGCCATAGCTAAGCGCGTCATTGTTTGTGGAGGGTGCTGTCGCAGTAGCATTGCTCACTTTTACGACGGTTTCATCCCACCAGGCATACACCCCACATGTTGTACCGGTAACGTTAAACCAGCCCGGAGATGCCGTAGCGTCAACATAGCCAATTTCTCCGGAACTCAATGATAGCCCCGGCCCTCCGGCATTTACCACATTCAACGTAAATCCGTTCAGGTCAAATGTAATTCTTTTATTTTGATCGTTGCCAATGGAAATGCCGCCATTGTAATCAATATTTTTCAGCAATTTAATTGTGACAGTTTGCCCATTTAGTACCGTAGCCAAAGCCGCATCCAGCGTGGCGTACTCCGTGCTTTCGATGGAGCAGGTGTTGGCTGGCGCGGTGTGCTCCTTCACCCAGACGGTGTGGGTGCCGAAGGACGTCTCGGTATCAGTGTAGGTGTGGTAGCCGGGATTCGCGGAGGGGCTGTCTTTCTCCGACTCCGTCCTGGGCGTATTCCCCAGCTTGATATAGGTTTTGCCCGAAATGGTCCCGTCGACGGTGATTTTGGTCGTTGTCTCCGGGTTTGTGCTTCTCGCGTAGGCCCCGATGCTGCTCGCATGGTCGTTGGCCTGGACATTTCCGTTGACCGTCACCTGGGCCTTGCCCTGCGCCCACACGCCGTAGGCATAGGCGTCGCTACCCTGCCCGGCGGTGACGTTTTTGTTCACCGTCACCAGGGCGGAACTGGACGCGTCCACGCCAATTTGCGCGGCCTGCACGTTGCCGGCGAGCACGACCTCGGTGGGGAAGTTGGGGTTACCGTTTAGCACGCCGCTGGCGCGCACGCCTACGCCGCCCTTGCCCATGGCGGTCACATCTTTATACACCGTCACCTCGCCGCCGGCCACGGCGTCCACAGCCACACCGTTGTTGTTATCGTCTGTGGCGGTGACACCGCCCAGCACATCGATCCGGCTGGTGGCGGTGTCGCCGTTTTTGCCGGAGCGGATGCCGCTTTTGCCCACGGCGTCGTTCTTCACCGTGATTTTGCCGCCGGTCTGCGCGTATGCGGCGAGACCATTGGTGCTGGTGGCGTTATAGACCATGGCATGGGAACCGGCGCCCTCGGCCGTCACCGCTGTACCTTTGGAGACGGCGTTGACCCCACTGGCGCCGATCATGAGGAAGATGCCGCCGTTTTTCACCGCAAGCCCGGGTGTAAGCTCGCTGTCCCTCCCCAAGGTCAGAGTCTTGCCATTGGGGTCGATGCTGACGTTTTTGCTGTCGATCTCAAGACCGTCGTGGTTGATATCATCCAGCAAGTTGATGGTGGTGGTCGCGGCCCCGCCGGTTGGGACCGCCGCCAGCGCCGCGTCCAGGCTGTCGTAATATTGGTAGGTGCCCGATGTCATGCAGACAGGGGTATAGGTGTAGGGGGAACTGGGCTCCGAAACATCGCTGTCCGAAAAATCCCCCATGGGGGCAACCGCTTTTACCGTAAAAGTATAGTCCCCCAAACCGTAGCCTTGCAGCGAGGACGTGAAATCCACTGAGGTGCCGGTGGGGTTTGTGCTGGTCTTAAGCATGCCGCCGACATAGAGGGTCACCAGATAGTGGTCGGCGTCCGGCACCGCATCCCACGCCGCCTTCACCGTTCCCGGCGTCGTCGTATTATCCCATCTGAGGTTGCCGGGGGTGGCGAGCTTGGTGGCCGCGGCAGCACCGGTGGTCGGGAAGACCGCCGTAACCTTAACGGCGCCCAGCGTCGAGTCGATGGCCGTGGTGACCGTGGTGGCCCCGGCCACCGTGAAGAAGTCCTCGGTAACCCCCTCCAGCGTGAAGCCGGGCTTGGAGCCCAAGACGATGGTGGCCGTGTACTGGGTGTTCGGGGCAAAGCTGCCGGACACCGCCGGCGACCAGGTTATGCCGCCGGTGTACTGGGTTGTCTCGACAATCGTCACCGGCGTCCCGCCGGTCGCAGGCAGGGTGACCCCCGGAATGGCCGAGATGTCCACCGGCACATCCGCATCCGCCGCAGAGACGGTGACCGGGAGGGTCAGCTTTAAGGTTTGGCCGTTCCCATCTTGCAGGTCCTTGGCAATGAGCGTCAGGTAGTAGTCGCCGGTCGTCGTAGGCTCCATGGTGACCTGGTTACCGCCGGTCGCGACGCCAAGGTAAACGTCGTCAGCCTCGCCGTTCAATTCGAAGGTCACCCTGTAATCCGCGCCCACCGGGGTGCAGTCGGTGGGCTTACCCACCTTGGCCGTCAGCGGCAGGACAGCGGGCAGCTGGGTAAAGTAGCTTCTGTACTGTCCGCCGGCGGAATAGCGCACACCGTCGGACAGGCTGAGGCCGCTGCTGCCCGGGGCGATGTCGATGGTGCCGGTCCCCGACGTGGCCACCCGCCCGGTGAAGCTGCCCCCGATGAGTGTGGCGGCACTGGAGCAGGAGAGGGCGAAGTGTTCGGCGGCACTGGCTGTAAAGGTTCCGCCCGTGATATGGGCCCTGCCAATGCTGCCCACCGATACCGCGTAGTACAGGGCACTGACGCTGCCATCTTCGATGAAGGCGTTGCCCCCCATCACCCGGATACCATGCTTGGAGCCGCTTGCGCTGCCGATGGTGCCCCCGGTGACCTCCAGCTCATCGTAGCTCTCCACGGCGTTCTCAGCGCCGATGATGACGCCGCCGCCGATGGTCAGCTGGCCGGTGGAGTTATTGAGGCCGGTGTAGTCGCTGGTCACCGAGCCACCGGTGATCTCGATGTCGCCGCCGTTGTTCCGGATGGTACCCAGCATGTTGGTGCTGCCGGTCTGGGTCACCGAGGCGTCATCCTCCAGGGTGAGGCTGGCCCCGACAGCCACCTCAATCACCGGATTGCCGCTGCCGGTGATGGCAATGTCCCCCTGAAGGGTTACATCCGCACCTACGGCGATGGTGATCTTGTATTCTCCTGCATCCAACGATCCATCCGTCGAGGTAAGGGTGACGTTCCGGTCAATGGTTAGATCGCCGGTCAGGGTGATGTCATCATCAATGCTGATAGTATCGCCGCCTGTGTAGGTAGCACCGACAACGGTTATTAAATCTCCCACGTTTGTAACGCTGACGACGGTATCGTCCGCCCACGCCGTGTTCGTCCCCGCCGGCGCGCCGGCCGCCATAAGGCAGAATACCAGCAGGACGGACAAAAATTTTCTCAGCCTTCCCTTCATGGTTCTTGCTCCCCCTTTTTTTAGCTAAGGATAAAGGTTCCATTTGGACCGCGGTTATTTTTCGGCGATGACCAGCGAATCCAGCAGTGACTTATAGTCGGGCTCCACCTCCGCGTAATCGGAATCCGGCATCGTCAGACAGATTGCGGTGAAAAGGGCGCTGTCCTTTTTGATGAAATACACGTCGTACCGCATTTTGAGGCTGCCTGTGTCTACGGTATAATTCAAGTATTTCGCGTTCATGCCGCCGGCGCTTGCGTCCTCCGGTTCGCCCCATGTGTAGGTATACTTCTCAATATTTTCACGTTCTTGATAGGACGCGATGGCCGATTCCACAGCAGCCTCCCCGGGACCCTGCTTAACCCAAAAATCGCCGGAGCCTTTTCTGTATCGAAACAGCGTTCCCGTGCCGGGGAGCGGCTCCCATCCCTTCGGCGGCGTGACTGCGACCGAATACTCCCTGCTGCCGGCATCTCCCTTGGAGGCGCCGGCATTCCCTTCGGCGCTCTGCTGCGGCGGGGTCTGCTCCGGCGTTGCTTTATCCGCGCCCTGCCCGCAGGCGGTCAGGAACAGCAAGACCAGCAGGACGAGCAGGGCCTTGCCCATAAGCCCGGCGGCATTTCCGCCGACAAGGCGGATGCCTGATTTTTGCGGCTGGGCTTGGTCGTTCATGTTCAATTCCCTCCTTCCAGGCTCTCCTGTACAACGCTGAGGTTGAGGATTTCGTTTTTCACCTCATAGTTGAGGGTGATTGCGACGCCCGCACTATTTTGGGCGAGATACATGCGGTTGTCATCGCTGGAATAGCTCAGCGTTTCAGCTGCAAAGCCCGCGTCGGTCACCTTGGCGAAGTAGTCCTCAAAGGCTTTTTGCGTGACCTCCCCGATGATCAGCGTACAGGTTTCGTCGGCGTTCGCCACAAAAGCCACCTTGCCGGCTTCGAGCTTGGGAATTTTCGCGCCCATCTGCTCGGTGGGCCATTCGCCGCCGCCGATGGTCGCTTGCAATCCATCCTCCGTCTTAACGGTCACTTTGTCCCCATCAATGTCCGCCTTGCCGCCGGTGGCGTTTTCAAAGGCTTTTTCGCCAATCGCCTGGCCGGGACTCTTGCAGCCCGCGAGGGTGCAGGCCAGCAAAAGCGTCAACGCGATAATGCCAAGTCTTTTCATTTTGTTTTTCTCCTTTCACATGCTGACAAGCCGTTTTGCCCTTCCATCCAATCAATGAACGGATGAAAAACCCCGTTTAAACGCCGCGATATGCTGAACCTGCTCATTCTTCGCTTCCGTCCCTGCTGTCGCACTCGACGCACAGGCCATAATCGGGACTGTAATCGGCGTCGCATACCCATCGCAAACATTTAACGCAGCGGTTGAAGTGTTCTTTGGCGTTCTCCTGAGCCTCGTCAAAGGCCGTATTGTATGCTTTTTGCAGCTTCCATTTTTGAAACAGACCTTGCTCACTGGGCGCTTCAACCCCGGGGGCAGTGTATTCCCGGTGGCAAATGTCACAGTAAAAGGTAAATTGCAATCGTCCTCCCGCGTGATCCTCGCTGTATCGCCGGGTAAACGCCGTTGCCATGCACATCCTCCTTCCGTTGGAAAATCACAATTATACCGCATACTTTCATTTTGCATTCAGCTCCCGCCCTTGGGTAGCTATGCGACAGCATAGGTTAGGGGTGAGAGGTATAAAAAACTACCTATTCGTTCTACTAGGTCAGCCCGTGCATACTGCCGCACGACTCATTTCATCAGCATGATCACGCCGAAGGGGATGCGGCCATTTTCGTCCGGGAGGGGAAAAAGCAAAGCGTTGTGATAGTCGCCGGTAACCGGGAAGCCCCAACCTTTACAGAACAGCTCCAGGGGAAAGGAGAGCCGGCTTAGAAGCGCGGTATTGCCATAAAATATGCCCTCGGCAGCCTCCAGTATGGCGTAGTTTTCATCGGTGACACGGCCCAGAAAATTGATTTTTCCCGTAAGTATTTCGCCAGCTTGCAGACCCGTATTGTCCATGAGCGCGCGGTTCGCTCTGTACAGGACGCCGCCTCTCCCGAATATGGCAGTCGGACAGGAAAAAAGGTCGATGATCGGCAGTGACTCCCCCTCGGTTTGCACAAATAATTGAAACTGCTTTATAAAGCGCTCCTGTTCCGCAAGCTCTTTCTCAATACCCCTTTGCATCAAAACAAGATCGGCGCAAAGCCGCTCCCTTGATTTTTCCTGTTTCAGGAAAATCACCCCATTTCTCTCAGGATTGGCTTCATTTTATTTTATAAAAGGCAGAGGCCCCGGTATATCGGATCCATGCTCAGATTTCGTCAATCATGAGCATACAAAAAGCCCCCGCAATCCACATGGATCGCGGGGGCCTGTTTTTACGTCATTTCCCGATTGTTTTTCGATATTGGGACGGGGTCATGCCGGTATACTTTTTGAACAGGCGCGTAAGGTGGGAAGGGCTTAAACGGGCAATCTCCGCAAGCTTGGCGGCGTCGAATTCTTTCCGCCAGTGATTCTCAAGATACTCTCTGGCTTTTGCCACGTCCGATCTGCCCTGATAGACCCTGCTGGTGAAAAAAACGCTCACCATATACGCCATTTCACCGTCTGGGCTGATAACTGGGAAATTTAAAATATCGGTGTAGATCGCTTCGATATCGTAAACGGCGCTTTTAGTCCCATACCATTCCCAAAAGCTCTCCAGCGGAATTCTGATGTCCGGTATCAGCACAATCTCTCCCTGAAAGGCTCTTCTGATATCGTCCCGCAGCCCGAACTGCTCATTGACAAAGGGGTTCTTGATCAGATTGTATTTGCCAAGGATGCGGCTGGTGTCCAAAACATTCCACATCTTCAGCACAGCCTCATTGATGAAAACGATATCGCCGCCCGGCTCGAATATCTGGATGGGAAGTGGAAAAAGCTCCGCAATCTGAAAAAGCCGGTTCTCTGTTTCGCAGCGCGTTTACCGCTCTTTATTTCAATGTCGCCCTTGATGCTTCCCGTAATTCTTTTGCAGCAGCGATCTCCTTGTACCCAAACATGGCAAAAAGCTCGGACAGGCTGTTGATATTCAGCTTTTTATAGAGCGAGGTACAATGAAAACCAACAGTCGCATAACTGATATGGAGCTTTATACCGATCTGCTTGCGGGAGTTACCGGCCAACAGCAGGGCGCAGACCTCCTTCTCGCGCGGGGTTAGGCGGTAGCCTTCCAATTGGTCGGTTTCCTCAATCTGCGCGGCAAGGACGGTCATGTCGGGTTTGTGGTAGTCATCGAACCAGTCGGCGCCGAAAAGATACTTTTGGAATATGGGGGAAAACAGCACATACAGCACAAAAAATGTTGCCGCCACGGCAATTGAAATGATTGGAATAAAATCCGGCAGATAGGTCTGCAAAAGCCCCATGGCAACAAAGGCCGCAATGAGGGTGGGCAAACAAGCGCCGCACATAAACTTTTTGAAAACGATAAAGCTGCCGAATTTTTTCATGACTCCGCCAAAGGTGTAAAATGCCGCCAAATATCCTATGGTGCACAGACCACACAGGAATGCGCCGGCAAGGTAGGCTGCCGAACGGGGGGCGGTTTGCATCAGCGTAAAAGACAGGACAAGCAAAATAAAATACATATTCCAGACGTGCCAGATACTGCGCTTAAATACCAGTTGAAGGATGATGGATATGAGGCCCCCGAGGGTGGCCCCCAGCCCAAAGGACAAAATTGTAGTGTGCCCGCCGCGCACGTAGAGAAAAGAAATAAAGGCATCCATAAGAAAGAATATAAAGAACAGCGCAAATGCGGGGTACATTGCTTTATCAGCCTTACGGGCGGCTTTATCAAAGCTTTCAGCCAGATCCAGCGGTTTAAACATCACGATACAGGCAATTGCCGCAAACAAAAAGAATAGCGGCAGCGCTTTCCACAGAGGGGCGTCGGCAGTCCCGATCCCATCCAGCAGCAAACAAATTCCATAATTGGTGGTAATCAATAAAGCTCCGAAAAACCGCTCCGTATTGTTGATGACAAGCATGTAAACGTACGTAGCGCAAAAAACACATCCGCCGAGACCAAACCAGCAGATGGTTGCCGCAATAGATTGCGGTTCACCTTTCGGCAAAATGAGCCAGGCGATGATGGCGGTCGCTGATATGACTGATGCTATGCGGGAAAATCGGAAGAAGCTATTTGCAGGGACGAAGAAAAACAAAAACGCGCCAAACAAATATGCGCAGTATAAAGTCACCTTTGGATCAAGCTCCAGCAGCGGTGTATTTGCTCTGAAAAGACTGCTCATCATATTGCCGATTCCAAGGCACATGGGCATGGCAAGAGTATACTGCAGGTGGCTGGCGCGTATATTGCGAAGCTGCAGCATGTCCCGCGTATTCCACAGCCGGACGATGGATGCAGTTATATTGTGTAAAAAATGTGTCATTGGAGGTACTTCTCTCCTTTTGGATTATCAAAAAATTAATTTCATGGTCAATTTTATAGTTCAGGCATAAAAAAAATATAAAATGGAACAAAAGGCCCATATCCGTCGGACCCCTTGAGGATTAACAGAAAAACCGTTTTTTACTAGTTTTTTTTATGGTAAAATTAAAACAAATTTTTGAAGTTTTAAACTGGAGCAATTTTGTAAAGTGTGCGCGAAAGGCCGACGATATGAACAACATTCCCGTGTTAAAGAGCAAGCTCATTATGCCGGAGCTGTCCGGAAGCTTTTTGCTGACGGACCGGCTGCAAAAACTTCATGAAAACATGGATTACTGCAGGGCGGTGGCCGTATGCGCCCCTGCCGGATACGGCAAAACAACCCTGGCGGTTTCCTATTTTAACCGCCGGATAGCGGTGCCTGCCAGGGTATGCTGGTATCGCCCGGACCGGGAAGACAAAAACCTGCCGGGGTTCCTTGCACACCTGGCAGAAGCGGTATTTCCGCCGGAAGAGGCTGCCTTTGCGGAATCCAGGAAAGCTCTTGAAGCCCACGCAGATAAGCCGCAGGAGCCGCATCACACCATTTCCGTGATCTGCCGGGAGCTGTGGGCCGGGCACAGCCGGGCCGGGGATGCCCGGACCTATATTGTGCTGGATGATTTTCAAAATGTGGCCGGGGTCCGGGATATCCGCAACATAATCAGGTATCTGCTGGACAACCTGCCCCCCTCCTGCTCAATTTTCATATTGAACCGGGGCAATCCGGATATTTTTACTGAAAAACAAAAGCTTGAAAACAAAATCCTGGAAATAGGCGCGGAGGACCTTGCCTTCAGCCACACTGAAATAGAGGCTTTGATGCGCAGCATGGGCCGGACCGCCACCGACGGGAAGCTGACGGACATCATTGCCCAAAACACCGAGGGCTGGATCGCCGGCGTCATCATCCTGTGCCAGGCGGTCAAGGGCAAGGGTCCCGGCGCCGCGTCAATGGAACCCGGCAAGCCGGGTGAGGAAGCCCTGTTCCGGTATATGTCCCTGGAGGTGCTCAAGTCCGTTGCGGACGATACCCGGGATGCCTTGGCCAGGCTGGCGCTGCTCCAGGATTTCTCCGGGGCCGAGGCCTCGGAAATCCTTGGCATCCAGGATATAAAAGCATTGATGGGGCGGTGCATGGGGTTCGGCATGTTCATTCAGAGGATTCCCGGGGATCCGGTGGTCTACCGTTTCCATTCCTTATTCCGGGAGTTCCTGTTATCCATTCTGGAAGACCGCCGTCCCGGCGAGGAGATTGCCGGACTGCACCTGAAAGCCGCCGCATACTACATGAAACATGATACCTATGGCCGCGCCGCGGAGCATCTGGCCAAGTGCGGACATTCGGCTTCGGCCAGGGACATGGTGACCAAAGCGGGCTTTAACAAGTTCATGATCGGGGAAACCGGACAATTGAAGCTGTGGCTGGATTCGCTGCCCGAGGATATGATCAGGGACAATCCGGTCCTCCTGCTGTTTAAAGCGCAGCTGATGCCCAACAGCAGGCAGCCGGAAATGGTGGACACCCTGAAAGAGGTCATGGCTCTGTCACTGCGGGACAACGATCTGGGCACTTATTATGACGCGGCCAGTGTCCTGATCTACATTTTCATGTGCAGCAACAATATGCAGGGGCTGCTGGAAATAACGGCGGGGCTTCCCCGGCGGCGGCAGCATGTTGCGCCGGAGCTTGGCAACACCCTGATCATCCTGGACATAGTGCGGTCCATGGGGGAAGAACGGTTTGCCGAAGCGGAGGCCCAAAGCGAAAGCACCCTGTATACTTTACTTTCCGAAGACAGCCAGTGGCTGTACTTAATCCTTTCCTGCATCACTTATTTTTGCCTGGGCAAGCTGGACCAGGGGGAGCGTTGCATGGAAACGGCGCTGGAATTGAATAAATTCAAAAATATTGAGCCTTCCCGGGGGTTTATCCTGCTTTTTCTTTCCATCGTTTTATCCCTGAAAAACCAAAGGGAAGACCTGCCCGCACACATCGCTGAAATCATCGCCATCGGCGAGAAATACAATTATGAATATCTGTCAGCCCATGGGAAGCGTCTGGACGCCTTTGAACGGTATCTGTCCTTTGATGCGGACGCGGCCGTGGAAATGCTGGACCACGCCGTCTTTCTCTTCCTCCGGATCAACAACCATGCCCTGGCCGCATCATGCAGACTGCTCCGGCGTCTCTGGGCCATCCAACCCGGCGGCCCCGGACCGGACCTGGAGGAAGCCCGCAAGGATATTGAGCTCATCCGCGGGGTGCATCCCGGCATGATGTTCTATGAAAACGCGCTGTCAGTATTCGGCGCCATTGCCGGGGAGGCGGGGGATTATGCCCTTGCGGAACGCAGCCTGCTTGCAGCCATAGAGTCGGCGGGTTCGAAGAAGGGAAATCAGATCCTCTGCGGCGCCTGTTTCCACCTGGCCAGGCTGTATTATGCCGGCGGCGATGCGGAACAGGGACGCCGCTATCTGAAGCAGGCCATGGAACTGGCGGCCGGGAACAGGTATTTCATGTTCTGGGATATCCATATCCCCACCCTGGTTGAAATGGCGCTCCGGAGTATGCGCTGCGGCTATTGTCCCGGCCATGCCGAAGAACTGCTGGTTAAGTTTTACGGCCCCAGGACGATGACGTACCTGAAGGAAAGGGCCAAAACCCTGGACGAAAACCGGATAGCCGCTTTTGCCGGGGATTTTGTCTCCACGCACAAGGGGGACAAGTCCGAAGAGCTCTATTTTGTAAAGGCGTCTTTGTTTGGCAAGCCCAGGATTTCGGTTAACGGCGCCCGGATTCCCGACACCGCCTGGAAAACCAAAAAGGTCAAGGGCCTGCTGGAATATCTTTTGCTTAACAGCGACAATACCATATCCAAAGAAACTCTGGCGGAAATCCTCTGGCCCGGCTCGGACAGCAAATCTGCCATCGCCTCCCAGCGAACGGCGCTGTATCATCTTAGAAAAATACTTGCCCAATATAATGCGGAAGTTAAGGGAGACAACGCCTTTATATATGAAACCCCGGAAGGCTTGCAAATAAAAAGGAATGATGCGTTGGAGCTTGATATACACGAATTTTTGCGTCTCCATGGCCAATTGCCCCTGTTGGCGGATCAACCTGCGCAAAGGGAGGAAAAACAGGCGCAGGTTCTGGAAAGAATGACCTCCGTTTATCAAGGCGACTTGATGGAAGACAGTGATTACGGGGACCTGGTATTACATGAGCGGGAAAGGTTCAAATCCATCTTTGTGGAGGCCTGCCAGAAACTAAGCGCAATCCATATCAGACGCGGAGAATTTCAGCAGGCCGAAGACACTCTGAGGCGCGCCCTGGCGGCGGAACCATATAACGAAAACCTGTGCCTGGAACTGCTCAGGCTGTATATGTCCCAGGGGAGCAGAAGCAAGGCGGTCAAGTTCTACTACAGCTTTAAAAAGCGTTTGGAGCAGGAGCTTGATATAAAGATTGACCGGAGATTGACCAAGGCGATCCAAAAATCAAAAGCCTAATTTCCTATCTAATAAGCGGCAAGGGACACGGGGACGAGTAGAAGGCGCCCGGAATAATATCGGCTCAGAGTTGTTTATCAAGATCCCGCTTTGCGTAGATTACACGGTAAATCTCTACAAGCTTTTCTTGTTCGTCTACAGTATAAAAAACGGCGTAGTTTTTAACAGTCAGTATACGATACTCACGTTCCAATGGCTTTACCGGCTGATAAACGCGGCAGGAATATGGAAAGTCTTTTAAGCGGGATATTGATTCATCCATTTCTTCAAGCAGGTCAAAAGCCGCCTTCGGTGCGACGAGAGTAACAGCGATATAATATACAACATCAGCTATGTCGCGATTCGCGACAGGCAGATACGAAAGCTTATACATCCTCCGCCGCCTTTTCCTGAAGCTTGCGCCTCAGGTTGGAGAACACTTCGTCATGTTTAAAGCGTTTGCCTGTGGTCTTGGCCTCCAATTCCGCCTCCTTCAGTTTGATGTAAACCTCGCTGTCAAACTGAAGGCGCTCAAAGGCCTCCATGCTCATAACGACCATATCTCCGTAACCGTTCTTTGTCAAAAAAACAGGTTCGCAGCTTTCGTGAACTGTTCTTGATATATCAGCAAAATTGTTGCGAAGATCGGATACAGGCCTTATATGCGGCATATTTTACCCTCCCATCATAATTTAGCTTAATATTATCATAATTATGCTAATCAAGAAATAACCTTACGGATTATTTTTGTAAAATGAAAAGTTAAGTTCTGGTCTATTTAAAAATATGGCATTTACCTTTGCACATACTTCCGGGAAAATTAAGGTGAACACTTGGCGCAGATTGATCTAAACAGAGTGGTGCTAAGATACCGATCGCCGCGATCCGGCAAAATAGTTACAATGATGCCGGACTCCATGTTGCGGGCCACCCGCAGCGCCCCCGCCACAGCCGCTCCGCTGGACATGCCTACAAAAATACCCTCCCTGGTGGTCAACAGCCTGGCGGTCTCGAAGGCTTCCTCATCTTCCACGGTGATTTTTTCGTCCAGCAGTTCCGGACGGTATATCGCCGGAACTATTGCCTCTTCCATATTTTTCAGTCCTTGAATGGCGTGGCCCATTGTAGGCTCGACACCCACTATCCTAACCCCGGGATTTTTCTCTTTCAGATATCTGCCCGTGCCGTTCAGGGTTCCCGTAGTGCCCATGCCGGCGATAAAAACATCCACCAAGCCGTTTGTCTGGGCATATATTTCCGGCCCTGTGGTCTCGTAGTGGGCCAGTATATTGTTTTCGTTGCTGAACTGGTTGGGCATATAATATCTGTCCGGGTCGCTTTGCACAATTTGATGCGCCTTCCTGATGGAGCCGTCTGTGCCCTCTCCCGCGGGGGTCACGATCACCTCGGCACCGTAGGCTTCAAGAATGCGGCTTCTTTCCATGCTGACACAACCGGGCACCACCAGCATGACCCGGTATCCCCGGGCCGCGCCGATCATGGCCAGGGCTATCCCGGTGTTGCCCGAGGTGGGTTCGATAATGATCTTATCCCTGGTGAGGGCGCCTGATTCCTCGGCTTTTTTAATCATGTAATAGGCGGGCCGGTCTTTAACGGAACCACCCGGGTTGTTGCCTTCCAGTTTACCGTAAATCTTAACCCCGGGGTTGGGGTTCAGGGATTTTAGTTCCACCAGCGGAGTGTTTCCGATCGCGGATAATAAGTCCATTTTTTGTACGCCTCCAATATTATGTTTACACCAAAACATTATTCGTTGTCCCGGCGTCCACATCCTGCCGCCCCTGACTCGCCATCCATATGGGAAAAGCCCCAGCCGTTCCATTTCCATACGGTCGTTTCCCTCCTGGCCGGGTCGGTATAACTGCCCTCGGTAACCACCAATTCGTTTTCGCCGTCGCCGTCAAGATCAACCAGGGCGGCATTGTAATTGGGCCGGTCCAAGGCGGACGACTGCCACACCGGTTTAACAGCGCCCTTTTCCAGCTTGAAAATGAAGAGGTGGTTCTTGATTGCGGTGTCATCTTCTTCTAGCCAGAAGGGCTTGTGGGGGCCGAAACTGCCTTGTTTCCAAACCAATAGGTTAAGCTCCGGAACACCATTGTTATCGGCGTCACCCAGAAAGAAACTGTCCACCCACCACTGGTCCGGGGACTGCCAGATCAAGCGTGAACCGGCTTGTACCGCTATTTTCCCTTCCCTGAGCATAAAATCTTCCCGGGTGCCGTCGCCGTCCAGATCGAACTGCCGGCTTTGAACCGGTTTGTATTCCGGCAACTGCATCCGGTGTGCTTTAAAAGCTGCAAAGTCGTGGAATACCCCGCCACCGCCGTACTGCCACGAAACCAGGGCGCCTAAGCAGTACAGCAGTCCCGCCGCCGGCAGAAGGATCAGCGCCAACCGGGGGAATCTCACGGGGTGATAAAGGTTCCGGTCCACCCGGCCAGGGGCGGCGCCTGCCCGGAGTCCAGCAGATCGTGCCATTTTTGGTCCGTTAACCGGTCGCTGAGCGGCCAGGTAAACTCATAGTGGGAGTAAACACCGCCTTTGGCAATTCTCAAGCTGCCGTCAACGGGTACCACGGCATAAATATCAAAGATATTTCCCGTGGCTTCCTGCAACACCTGGCCATTCGGATTAGTGGCCACGTCAGCAACCAGGGCGGCGGGATTTTCAGCTATGGCTGAGCGGTGATCCACCCCTATATCTGCCAGAGCCTCCAGCCAGAAATGCTCCAATTGCCCGCCATAAGAGCGGATTAATTCATATTCTTCATCAGTAAGAGGGGTATTGGATAGCTCCTTTTCCGAAACAGTCTTTAAAGAAAGAGCCAACTGCTCCAGCCGGTCCAGGCTGTCCCGGTCCCTCTGCTCCAGGAGATCCCGCGCCAACAGCCCCTCCCGCGTCATATTAACCAGTGCGGCCAGGCGGGCGTAAAGGTATGGGTTCGGTTCGACATAACCGCGGTCGTCCACTCCGGTCATACCACCGCCCATTTCAGCGTAAATCTGTTTGGCGTACAGGATGGTATCATGCTTGAGTTCGGTCCAACTGGATAAGAAGGTATTCAGTTCTTTCCTGGTCCAGGCCTGACCGTACATAAACGAGGGATAACCAGCTTTCCTTTCTTCCTGAATCAGGGTTTCAAGGGTATAAAGCCAGCCCTGGTACAGGTTCTGAGTCCGGTCTTTTTGCTCCAGGCCAGCAAAGTATTGCCGCAGTTTGTCCATGTTTTCGGGGTAGCCCGCGTACCGCGTTTCCCCCTGCGCCTCCAGGATGGCGTAAGCCTCCCCGGAGCCCATGGCGGCGGGAAGGTCCAAGCCCTTGGGCAGCATCCGGCGCTCGCCCAGGCTGTTTTCCTTTACTTCACGGTAGACCAGACGCTGGAAAATATCGGCGTCAAGGGTATACCGCTGACCCATGAAGCGAAAGCCTTTGATTTCTTTTTCCCGATCCGGTTGTATTTCCTCGTTAAAAATGGGCGTAGAGTTAATCGCCGGGGGTTTTAGCTCCGCTGCCGCCGCCATAAAGGCCGGCCACTGGTCGCCGCCGGCGGTCAGTTCTTTTAGCCCGGCTCCGGCGCCATAGGTTTTATTAAGCAGTTCCCGGTACTGCGGATAGGACAGGTCGTCGGACCGGCCCACGAAAAAGTTGGTGGGTTGGTATATATGATCCCATTTGGACCCGTTATCGCCTTCACCAAGCGCCAGGGTCATTAAGGCGGCGGATTTGGTTTCGTCCTCGCTGTTAAGCCGGAAGGTGATCCTCCCGTACCACATCATGGCCTTGAAATATGCCTGCAGCAGCTCGTCGGCGGCATAGTGTCCCCGGGGGACATACTGGGAATAATCCTCATTCATACTCATCAAAGGGGATTCCTGGATGCCGGCGCTGTCTTCAATAAGCTGCAGTTCCGCCTGCACCTCCTGTTTAACCTGTTCCGGAACAGTCAGACCGGGGTCCAGAAGCTTGCCGGCCACGGCGAAAAAGCCCAGATTTCTCCTGGCGGCGTTCTCCCACTCGCTGCCTTTCAGAGCGTTATATTGTTTTTGGGACGCAGAAAGCATGGCCGCGGTAAGCGCTTTTAATTCCGGGGCCAGTTTTTCCTTTTCGATGACCCGCAGCAGGTGGCTGAAGAACAGGTGGTAATTATGCAGCATGGAATCGGTGGTGATAAAGCTGGGCACCGGTTCATAGCTGTTGATTTCATAGAGCATAAAAAACTCCCGAAACTGGCCCGGCACCACCACAAATCCGTTTTCCGTCAGCAGCTTCTCCGCCTCCGGAGATAAATGAAACATATCCTTGTTAGTTATATTGCCCAGTCCCGGTTCCACCTTATAGGGCTCCAGGACCGGGGAAAAGTCCACCGGTACATCCTGGTAATCAGCAAAGTTCGCCGGAGCCGCCGGCGGCGGATTTTTCCCCTGGGCGGCCTCCGGCTCCTGCCCGGAATTACCGCAGCCAGACAAAGCGGCGACCAGCAGCAACATACCGATCAACCATACACAAATGATCCTTTTCCCCGGCACTTTTACTCCAACTCCTTTTATCGGCAGTTCGGCTTAATCTACCATAATCTGAACCTTGTACCATAATTATATAGCATAGGTCCGGAAATAACACCGTATTAATCCACCAGCATCTCTTTAATAATGTTTTTCACTGCCAATATTTCTTCCATACTCAAATCGCCAATTTTCTTGCGCAGCCTTGTTTTGTCAATGGCCCGGAGTTGATCCAAAACAATCCACCCGGTAACCTCATGCATTAATATTTTCACCCGCGTAGGATATCCTTCCCTGCTCCTGTTGGTTATCGGAGCAATAATAATCGTCCGTAAATGCTGGTTCATTACTAATGGTGAAACTATAATACATGGACGAGTCTTATTGATTTCAGCGCCTTGAGTAGGATTCAGGTCAACCCAGTAAACGGAGTATTGTTCAATTGTTGGATTCATCCCAGTCCTCCAACACTTCATTGTCGATCTCTTCAGGGATTAACAATGAGTCATCCCCTTCTTTATGCATCAGCTTAAATGCCTCAGCCCAACCTTGACGGGGAGTTTTTACCGGCTTGATAATGATGTAATGATCCTTTATCTCAAGCTCAACTTTGGAATCAATACCACACTGTTTTAAAATTGCCTGGGGAAGCCTTATGCCTTTGGAGTTGCCAATCTTGATAATATCTATTTCCATCTGCAGACCACCTTTGTGATTACTATGTAATCACATTATATGTCTGTCAAGGAATTTATGCAAGATTTCAATTAAAAACCTTCTCCAGTATTGAACTACCGGAGAAGGTTGAGTTAACAGCTATTTAGGCGACTCGTCGGAGTGCCCGGAGCATCCGCACTCGCAACTGCTGCCGCATCCCGAGCACTTCACGCCCCTTTTTTTATCTTTGACTATCTTATATACGGCAAGACCGATGATTACCGCTATTACCGCAATTACTACATAATCTACCGTGCTCATAATCTCACCGACTGCATTTCAGCAGACACGCGCGCACTGTTGCCGCCCTTTTTCATCAAGTACGCTACAATGCCCACAATAACGGCCACGGCAATCAACCCGCCGACAAATCCCTGGCCCAGTGTACCGGCAGTGGCCAAAGTACCGATCTGGTACACCAGGAAAGCCAGCACGTAACCCATGCCCAGTTGGAAAGCAACAGCGCCCCCCAGCCACTTGCGGGATTCCAACTCCGAGTTCATGGCGCCTATCGCCGCGAAGCAGGGCGGCGTAAAGAGGTTGAATACCAGAAAGGAGAGAGCAGCCACCGCGGTGATGCCGAATATCGAGCCTACCTCCGCGCTGCCCCCAACCAGCGCCAGTTCCTCAGTATCAATAAAATTAGTTACCGCAAAGCAAACAGCCAGGGTGCCGACCACGTTTTCCTTGGCGATAAATCCTGTTACCGCCGCCGCCGCAAACTGCCACAGGCCGAATCCAAGGGGGATGAACAATATCGCCAGGGGTGTGGCAATGCTGGCCAGAATGCTTGTTTCCGGGGCAGTTTCGCCAACCACCCGGAACTGCCAGTCGAAGGTTTGCAGGATATGCACCACGGCGTTGCAAACCAGAATAATTGTACCGGCCTTGATAATAAATGCTTTGGCTCTCATAAACATGGACATGGTCGCCCTCTTCAAACTGGGCAGCCGGTATTCGGGCAACTCCATAATGAAATATGACCTGGAGTAGTCGCCGGTAATCCTTCTGATAATAAACGCGCTGATAATGATTACGATAATGGCCAAAAAGTACATGGAAGTGCCGACCCAGGCGTTTTCACCAAAGAACACGCCGGCGAAAAGGGCGATGATTGGAAGCTTGGCCCCACAGGGCATAAACGGGGTCAACATCGCGGTGGTGCGTCTTTGCCTTTGGTTTTTAATGGTTCTTGTAGCCATAATACCGGGTATGCCGCAACCGGTGCCCACAATCATGGGAATGATGGATTTGCCGGACAGACCCACTCTTTTGAAGAAACGGTCCAGAACAACCGCCACCCGGGCCATGTACCCGCCGTCTTCCAGCAGCGCCAGGCAGAAAAACAGCACCATAATCAGCGGCAGGAAGCCGATGACCGCGCCAACGCCGCCGATAATGCCGTCAAGCAGCAGGGCACTCAAAACAGGGTTCACGTCTTCGCCCAGCAACGAAGCCACACCTTCATACAACATGTCTATCCAGCCCACAAAGGTATCTGCAAACCAGGGCCCGACCCAGGCCTGGGAGACGGAAAACACCAACCAGATGATTACCGCAAAAATCGGAATGCCCAGCCACTTGTGAGCCACTATCCGGTCCACATTATCCTGCAGGGTTTGCTTTTCGGAACTGACCTTTCTCCTCTCAACTTCGGCGACAATTTCGTTAACAAAGGCATACCGTCTGCTGTCGGCCTTAGCGAATTCTTCTTTGGTGGAGGCTTTTTTGGCCCCTCTAATATTGGGCGCGATTTGCTTTTTGCCCGACTTGCCCAGTGTAATTACGATATCAATCAGTTGGGGCAAACCGTTATTAGATGCACTGGTCGATACAGTTTGAATAACGGGGCATTTCAGGGCGTCGCTCAGCGCCGGCACATCTATCGTATTGCCCTTTTTCTCCGTCAAATCACTTTTATTCAGGGCCACCACGACGGGGATGCCCAGTTCCAATAATTGAGTGGTAAAAAACAAGCTCCGGTTTAAATTGGTTGAATCGACAATGTTAATAATCACATCCGGGTTTTCATTCTGCACAAAATCTCTGGTTATCGACTCTTCATTTGTGTACGGCGACATGGAGTACGCGCCGGGCAGGTCCACCACAACCAGGGCTTCATTCTTCGGGTTAAGGTTCTGTTTAACAGTGCCTTCCTTCTTCTCTACGGTAACCCCGGGCCAGTTGCCCACATGCTCAATTTTGCCCGTAATAGCGTTGAACAATGTTGTTTTGCCGCTATTGG
This sequence comes from Bacillota bacterium, assembly GCA_023439185.1. Lineage (GTDB taxonomy): Bacteria > Bacillota > Desulfotomaculia > Desulfotomaculales > Desulfallaceae > BRH-c8a. The sequence continues at coordinate 62,730 of JAEXOR010000049.1, forward strand.
GGTTACCTGCCAAAGCGATTTTCATACGTTCCCTCCTTGATGAATGTTAGTTTAAACTAACTTTTAAAATAAAAGAGCTACTGATTAAAAAATCTTTTACAGCAGCAAATAAATTAAACCAAAATAGCGTTGGCCAAATCCTCGTCTATGCTGTACCTTGCATCTTTGATGTTAATTATATAGTTGGATGCCAATTTTGAAATAATGGTGACTTTTTCACCGGGATAACAACCAAGCGTGAATAAAAAATTACGCATATCTTCCTGGTCGGTATTGACACTACTCACTATATAAGGCGTATTTAACTGTCCCTTGGCTAATGACATCATGCTCATCCCCTTCTTCAACTTTTCCAGTTGTTGAAGCTTCTCCCCTTATGTTTGTTTTAATTATAAAAGTGTTGATAATGAAAGTCAATATCATTCTCATTGCAAATTTATAAACAACAGTTTTTTTTATTTTTGCAGTTTTGAAACAGCCTCTTCCAACCTCTCCAGCGCCTGCTGCGCCACGATACGGGGACAGGCCAGATTAAACCTCTGGAACCCTTCCCCACCGGGACCGAAAGCGTACCCGTCGTCCAATGCCAAACGGGCTTTAGTGCGGATAAAATTCTGCAGTTCCAGGGCATTCATGCCCAATTTTCGCATATCGACCCATACGAGATAGGTTCCTTCCGGTTTAATCACTTTGAGCCCGGGAATTTTATTTTCTATGTAACCGGTAAAAAATTTTATATTATCCTTTATATATACCAGCAACTGTCGCAGGTAATCATCGCCGTAGCGAAAGGACGCCTCAAGGGCGGCAAAGCCGAATAAATTGCCGTTGTTGTGCCCGGCCCTGGACTGGATAAATACGCTGCGCCGGCGCTCATTGGGGATAACGGCAAAGGAAGTAGCCAGGCCGGCCAAATTAAATGTTTTGCTGGCGGACATAAAGGTAATGGTCTGTTGTTCAAGCTCCGGAGATATTGTCGCGGTAACCGTATGTTTAACATCGCCAACCAGCAGTTCACAGTGAATTTCGTCAGATATAAGCATACAGTTGTTTTTCAGGCAAATTTCCCCCAAAGCGGCCAACTCTTCCCTGGACCACACTCTGCCCACGGGATTATGCGGACTGCATAAAATAAGCGTCTTAATCCGGGGAGTCCGGGCCGGAAAGGTTGTCACAGGCTGAAAAAGCCCTTCCAGGTTGTCCAGGTCCATGGTATACCGTTCGCCGTCAAAGGCCAAATGGTTGTATAGAACCTGGCAGCCGTTGTCTTTAACGGCATTAAAAAATGGATAATATACCGGCGGCTGTACCACCACCTCATCGCCGGGATTGGTAAAAGCTCCAACTGCCGTATATAACCCGTTCACCACCCCGGCCGTAAATACAATCCATTCTTTTTTTATTTTCCAACCGTAAACTCTGTCCAGCCTTTCTACAATCGCTTCATATAACGAATCCGGCGGAAAGGAGTAGCCATACACAGGGTATTCAGCCCGCTCTTTAATGGCCTTTACCACCGGCGCCGGGCAGGGAAAATCCATATCCGCCACCCACATATTAATTAAATCAGCACTGCCGAACAACTTGATACTCTTGTCCCATTTCATGCTGTTGGTATTTTTTCTGTCAGTTATTGCGTCAAAGTTGTATAACACTTTCAATAAAACCGCATCCTTTCGACAGTGAAATATTGATCCGCTATTTATAGTTCAATATTATAACGCGCCACCTTTGGGGCGGGCAAGAATTCCCATTTTCCCCGCCGGCCGTGGAAAAGCGCGGCCAGCTCCAGGTGCAGCATGGCGATCCCGCAATCCAGACGCTTGGAAATATTATAGTTATCATTCAGGTTGTCCACTGAAACAGTAATGGAATCGGCGGCTGCGGTAAAGCGCCATGGTTGACGGTTTACCGCTGAAGGAGCCAGGCGCGCCGCCTCCAGGGCCGCTCTCATCCAGGGCGGGCAGTGGGGTTCCGGTGCTCCCGCAACCAGCTCAGCCAGAGGCTTGCGCCGGTGGCTGCGGCCAAACCCCGCCATCAGCCTTTCCTCCAGTGGCCAGTCTTCCGAGGCGTAACCAATGGGCGTCACCGCCAGGACTTTTTCGTTCCCGGCCGCACCGGCCAGCGGCGCAGCCACTTCCGGTTTGAAAAAACCGCCCACCCAGCAGGTGGACAAGCCCAAGCTGGTGGCCTCCAGTATAATCCCTTCACCCATGTAACCCAGTTTTTCCTGAACATTGGGACTGTCCATGCTGCCCACATAGGCGATGAAAGACATTGCTCCCTTAATTTTACCGTAATGACCAAGCAGACCCTTAAAAACGCTATCGGGCGATTGGTCGACCAAAACGGCGCGCGTTCCGGGAAACGGCCTGAACTCTTCACAAACGGTACGCATGCGTTCCCGCAGTTCCGGCTCCAGCGCCGACGGCGCAAACCGGCGCCGCGACCGCCGCTTTTCAATGGCCATGTACCATTGAGCAAAAGGAATATCCATAAAATAACACCTCAAATTAAATGCCACATACAACAGCATAAAAATGAAAACATTACCGCGGAGGCGAAAACGTCCATATTAACTGGTAAGGATTACCGGCAAGGAGATAATTATTCTTGTGCCTATATCCTCGCGGCTTAAAATTTCGACAGTTCCCTGATGCCGGTCAATGATCCATTTGGCGATGGAAAGTCCCAAGCCCGTGCCGCCGGTCTTGCGCGCCCGGGAATCATCGGCGCGAAAAAACCTGTCGAATACGTGGGGGATATCCAGGGGAGGAATACCGATACCGGTGTCCTGAACCACCACCTTCGCAAAATCACCGTCCCGGCTGGTGGTGACGGATATGGCGCCGTCATGGGGAGTATACTTTACACTGTTGTCGATAAATATCCTTAGCGCCTGCTTGATCAGGTGGATATCGCCGATGGTATAAACATCGCTGTCGGCCTTTGATTTCAATTCGTGGTTGGGGTCGATCATCACCGTTTCACGCACTATTTCCGCCACCAGCTCGCCAAGGTTAATTTCCTCCATACTGAGCTGCATTGACTCATTGTCGCCCCGAGCCAGAAAGAGCAGCTGTTCCACCAGGTCCTTCATATTGTCCGCTTCGCTTTTAATCGCTTCAATGGATTCCTGGAGCGCTGCTTCGTCATTCTTCCCCCACCGGTCCAACAGATTGGCATACCCCTGGATCACCGCAATGGGCGTGCGCAGCTCATGGGAGGCGTCGGACACAAAGCGTACCTGCGAGCGATACGCTTCGTTAATGCGGTCCAGCATGGCGTTGATGGCGCCGGCCAGGTCCTCTAACTCGTTTTGGTCCGAGCTGATGGATATTCTTGTGTCCAGGTCCGTGGCATTTATGTTATCAATTGTTCCCGTCAGGTCACGCAGTTGCGCCATGGGCTGGGCGGTTTTGGCGGTATTGATGTTTCTCGCGCTTTGAGTTAAGTCAGCAATGGGCTGGAGGGCGCGCCGCACCGCCCTGGCACCTTTAAAGATGCTGCCGGCAATAAACAGGAGTTCAAAGACTAGCGTTGCCAATAACACCGGCAGGAATGCCGCCAGGTAATCTCCGATGTTGTATTCCACGGCGTAATATGAGTCGTCATCGGGCAAAGGAACCCACGCCCGGTATTTAACGCCGTCAAGGTTTTCCCACACAGAACCTGGATCAGGCTCCTTCACAACCTGCCGGATTGCTCCATGCATATGTTCAGGGAACAAGGGGTTTAGTAGCCCGGGTAATTTGATTCCCTGCGGTTTTTCTTCAATAATATAATCTTGCTCCGCCATTATTTTAGCTGTATCAGCCAAATATGATTCGGCGCGATAGCCAAGTATAACGGCCAAAAGCAAAATCATAATGACATTTATCCATATGAAACTCAAAAACACCTGCGACACATGCCAGGTGTTCAGTTTAAAAACCAGTGAGGAACTAACCTTTTTGGTTTCATTCATCTTTAATCACATACCCCACTCCACGAACCGTATGAATAAGCTTAATCCCAAAAGGTTCATCAATCTTGGCACGCAAATAACGGACATAAACGTCTATCACGTTCGTATCACCCGCATAGTCAAAACCCCATACTTTATCCAGTAAGGTTTCACGGGTAATAACAATGCCTTTATTTTCAAGGAGGAATTGCAGTAAATTAAATTCCTTTTTGGTCAGCTCTATGGGAACATTGTTTACCGCCGCCAAATGCCGTTCTATATCCAGGGTAAGGGCGCCGGCGTACAGGCTTTTAACCACCGCGGTATTTACTTTTTTTCGCAATGCGCTGCGGATTCGGGCCAGCAGCTCTTCGATGGCAAAGGGTTTGGTCAGGTAATCGTCCGCGCCGCCGTCCAGGCCCGTAACCTTATCCACGATGCTATCGCGGGCCGTAAGCATGATCACGGGGATGGAGGAACTTCTGCGAATACGCCGAAGTACCTCCATGCCGTTCAGGCCCGGCAGCATAATATCCAGGACAATGATATCAAAGGAGCCGGTCAGGGCCGCATCCAAACCAGTTCGGCCGTCGAAGGCTTTTTCCACTTTGTATCCTTCGTATAGCAGCTCCAACTCGATAAACCGGGCCAGTTTTTCCTCATCCTCAATGAGCAGAACCTTCTCATTCATACATGCACCTGTATATTTTTATTGAGCTTTCTTATTGGACTTTGCGGCCTTCAAAAACTTCTTTTTTAAAGTTTTGGGCCGCGTCGGCGGCAGTGCCCATAACACGGTTCACATCTGTTTTCTCAAGATCGGGACCTTTAAATGAATAGCGATAGCCGAAAAACAAACCAATTGCCACCAGCGGAACAATGAACCAAAAGGCGAAGAATAAGAACAGTACCAATACAGTCACCGGTACGGCAATCACGTATCTGCCGTTTCGCCGCACCTCGAACGAATTCTCATTGCCTTTGGCGATCATCCGGCCGCACCATTTAAAAAACCTGTTTAATGTACCGGTAAATGTTTCACCGTTTTCCGCGGTATTCGCCCGGCCGTTGCCGGGTGTTTCCTTTTCCGGTTCAGCCTGCTGCCCGGAATTGTAATAACCATCGTTGGGCGGCGGCTGAACTTTACCTTTGCGCTCCAAATAAATTAATGCGTCAAGCAGATCGTCACCTGAAGCTTCCAGCGCCGTTTTCGCCTCGTCATATGTGACGTTGGCTTTTTCCCTTAATTTTTCAACCTGGTCAATGGTAGCCATAATAGTCCCCTCCTGTCGACTGTTTATGACACGATTATAACCACCAAAGCTTTAAATTTAATGTGGACAAGATTAGAAAAAGATTAAAATCTCCTTATATCAGATGTTGTATCACGATTAGGCGCCAATTACAAGGGAGATAATGTTTGACGGGCGGCAGATACTGTGTTATTACTGGATAGAAAAGCAAATATTACCTGACGTATTATAGAAAAAATAAAAGGAGAAGTGGACCATGGATTATAAAATTGAATTAACCGAACAAACGGCTCAACCGGTGCTTTCTATACGCACAAGGACGGCGGTCGGCAACTTGCCCCGAGAATTAGGCAAAGCATACCAGGCGATCATCCAATATCTGAATGAGCTTGGTGAACAACCTTTGGACGCGGCTTTTGCCGCATATCATAACATGGATATGGAGGATCTTGATGTAGAGATGGGATTCCCCGTCCCGAAACCGCTGGCTGGAAAAGGTGAAATCAATGCCGGTGAAATTCCCGCGGGCAAACAGGCGTCTTGCCTTTATAAAGGGCCATATAACCAGATGGAACCGGTTTACAACGCCATGACGGAATGGATAAACAAAAATGGCTATACGCCCATGGGAGTGGCCTATGAGTTTTATTACAATTCTCCTCTGGAAGTGCCGGAAAGCGAGCTTTTGACTAAAGTAGTATTCCCCCTTCAGGAAAGGTAAGAATTATTTATGCTGGATAACAAAACTATTTCCGCATTGCAGAAAACCTTTGGCAGCTATCCTGAAACTATTGCCGTTTTCAAGGAGAATGCTCATTGAATATCAATATTATTTCAGGCACTTATGAGCACTTGCAGGCATGTAAATACGCTTATGCAAATTCCAGGTTGGGGCAAGTATACAGATCTCCCGATGACTTGCTGAAATCACATTTGGCAGAAGGGATAAACAAAGGTGAGATATTTGTTGCTTTAGATGAAAATGACCAGTGCCTTGGGTTCATATGGATAGTTCAAAAAGGAGTATTTGACCAGTTTCCTTATTGTAAAGTTTTGGCCGTTAAGCAGCAGTACCGGGGCCAGGGAATAGGCACTATATTACTCAACTACTTTGAAAAGATAGGCTTCACTAATACCACAAAAATTTTTATTCTTGTGAGTGATTTTAATCAACGGGCGCAACAGCTATATAAGAGACTTGGATATATAAATGTCGGTCTGATCCCCAATCTTTTTAAAGAAGGAGTTTCAGAACACATACTGGTAAAATTTAAACCACAAGGATAAAGGGTAAAAAACAGCTATGTTCATTGGATAAATTCCCTCATCCCTTCGGATTCCGGAAACGGGTATAACAATGGATTCTTCTTAATATGTATTCTGTAAAACAAGGGCACTAATTGTCTATTCCAATAGCCAAGCTTACAAATGACAGACCACATGGTGGTGGTTCGAAAGGTGAAATTACTTATGCTGGATACCAAAACTATTTCTGCACTGCAGAAAACTTTTGGCAGCTATCCTGAAATTATTGCCGTTTACCTGTTTGGTTCAATTCTTAAAGACGGCGAAAATGCCGGAGACATTGATCTGGCCGTGTTATTGGAGCAGCCGGTAAAAAAACAGGTAGATATTTACCTGCGGCTATATTCACGCTTGGTCGAGATATTTAAAACACTGGAGCCGGATATATTGTTTTTACATGCCGCGTCCCCGGCGCTGCGCTTTGAGGTTATTTCCACCGGGAAAGTCATTTATTCCAGGGACGATGACCGGCGCACTGATTTTGAGTATGTCGTTTGCGGAGAATATATGGACTTCAAATATCACTTGGACCTAGCCGAAAAAGAATTGCTTGAAGTAATCAGGGAGGACGCCTCCAATGTATAATCACTTGTTGACAACAGAAAGGCTGACCATAATCCGAAGTGCGGTAAAGAGATTAAAACTGCTGGCTGAGATGACAGAGGAAGAATTCTGCCGGAGCGAGGATGCTGTTGACATTGCTGAAAATAGGCTGCGGCGGGCATTAGAGGCCGTGTTTGACCTGGGGCGGCACCTTGTGGTCAAAGCAGGTTCCGGCATACCCCGCGATTATCGTTCTGTAATTGATATGTTGAGGGAAAACCAAATCCTGCCTGACGATTTTGCAAAAAAGATAGAAGGGATGGCCGGTTATCGTAACCGCCTGATTCATGATTACAATAGGGTCACACCGGAAGAATTGCACCAGATTTTGCAAACAAAGCTAATTGATTTTGATTTGTTCTGTCAGTATGTGGCAGAGCATCTGCAAAAAAAATAAGGAGTATCAGAACATATACTGGGGATAGGAACGGTTGGCTGATTAAGAAAGGATATTTGAAAATTGAATATGACGGCAGGCTACCCATGATTGTTTATACTGAAATTGGCTGGGAAATTGAACGGGATACATATTCGGATGAGCTGTTGGAAAAACTCCGGGCGTTAATTCCCGGCGGGGACTAATCAAAATCCTCGGAAATCCGGTAGCCAAGGTGGAGCGCCACAGCGGTGCCAGAAAAGCAGCGGGAGAATGGTACAAGCGCCGGTTTCTTTTCCGAACCGACGCCTGTGGCTTTGCGGCTGACAAAGACTTTACCTTCGACCGTGAATCGCGTAGTAACCATATTTGTAGCTGATCCGGTACCTGAACGGCATGTGCTTTTTTTGGATCTCCACCAGGTCGTCCAGCTTAATCAGCTCAAGATCCTTGAACCCGGCCTTTTTGAGATAATCCGCGGTCCGGTCGGGGGGCACTCCTCTGGCGTTGGGCAGCGCCGCGTTCATTGCCGTCGTATAGCTGTCTTTGGATATGTCGTTCTTTTCCAATAACCGGATCAGTAAAGCCGTAACCTTCCTGTGCAGGAAAGTGCCCACCCGGCCGTCGTTCCACAGGCAATCGATCACTACGGCCTTCCCGCCCTCTTTAAGCACACCGGCCCAACTGTTGACCGCCTGCTGGGGGTTGGGCAGCGTCCAGAGCACGTGCCGGGTCACCACGGCATCAAATGTGCCCGGTTTGAAGGGAGGATGCTCGGCATCTCCGATCCTGAACTCGGCGGCAAGCCCGTCATGGCCGTCCGCCGCCGTCCGGGCTTTAGCCATCGCCCGGTCGAGCATTTTGGTGGAAAGGTCGATGCCGGTCACCCGGTGGCCCAGACCGGCAAGCACCAGGCTAATCTCACCCGTGCCGCAGCCCACATCCAGAACGTTCAGCCCTTCTCCAGGGAGCAGCCGCATAAACAGGGCGGCCCAGGCCGCCGCTTCCGCAGTGCTCTTGATACCGTGGCCGTGGTAGCCGTCGTACCGCCGGGATGAATAATCCCAACGCCTGGTAATCTGTTCCTTGATTGTTTGGTCGTTTATCGTCATCACTAGATACTCCTGTCAGTTGATATTTTTTTCAGGCCGCCTTTGCACGTGGAATTAACGGGAATAACCTGGGGTATGCCGTCCCCGTCCAGGGTGACCCTGGCATTGACTCCGTAAACCGTCCGGATCATCCCCTCGGTGATTACGTCGGCCGGGCAGCCCTGGGCTTCAACTCCGCCCCGGTTCAGCAGCACCACTTTGCCCGCGTACCTGGCGGCCAGGTTGAGATCGTGCAGGGCGACCACCGTTGTCATTTTATTCTCGCCGGTGATCTCCCGGATCACGTCGAACAGTTCAAGCTGGCGCTGCAGGTCCAGGGAATTGGTGGGCTCGTCCATCAGCAGCACCGAAGGCCCGCGGACGATGGACTGGGCGATGGACACCATCTGTTTTTGCCCGCCGCTGAGCTCGTCAATGGGCCTTTTGGCCAGATCTTCAAGCCCGAGCTTGGCCAGCGTTTCAGCCACAAGCTCCTTGTCTTCCGCCCGAACTCTCCAGCCCAGCGAGTTCAACCTGCCCAACAGGACGGCTTCAAATACGGTCAATACAGCGCCGGTCGCCGTTTCCTGGGGCAGATAGCTGATGGCTTTCAGCACCTCGTCCCTGTTGTGGTCCTCCAGGGGCTTTCCATCCAGCCGGATTGACCCCCGGGGCTTGAGAATGCCGCAGATGCATTTCAAAAGAGTGGATTTGCCGGCGGCGTTGGGGCCGATAATCGCGGTGATCATCGGCTCGGCCGTAAAACTTACGCCGCTCAGCACGGGCTTGGCATTGTAACCGAACTTAAGGTTTTGAAGCTCCAGATTCACCAGTATCCCTTCTTTTTGGACAGGATCAGCCAGACAAAAAACGGTACCCCAATGAGCGAAGTCAAGATCCCGATAGGGAAAATAAGCCCCGGAACCACCACTTTGCTGAGGATCGAAGCCATGGACAGCATCAATGCGCCCACCAGGGCGGAAAAAGGCAGGAAATATCTGTGGTCCTCCCCCACCAGCATCCGGGCGATGTGCGGCGCCACCAGGCCCACGAATCCGATGGTGCCCACGAAGGCCACCGGGGCGGCGGTGAGGATGGAAACCAGAATCAGTCCTTTCAGCCGCAATCTTTCAACGTTCACGCCGAGGCTTGCCGCTCTCTCGTCGCCCAGCCTCAGGGCGGTAAGCTTCCAGACATCCATGCACAGCAAAGGTATCGTCAGCAGCAGAATCGCTGTGATGATCCCTAAAGTTTCCCAGGTGATCTTGGTCAGGCTGCCGAACAGCCAGAAGACGACGGCCTGCATCTGCATGGGATTGGCGACATACTGCAGCAGCGCCAGCAGCGCATCAAACAGAAACAGCACAGCGATCCCGATCAGCACAATTGTCTCGGTGGAGGCCTTTTTAAAGCGGGTAACCCCATAGATGGCCAGACAGCTGACGAAGGAAAACAAGAACGCGTTGGCCGGAACCAGCAGCGTATCGGCAAAGGGCAATACCCCCACTCCCAGCACGATGGCCAGGGCGGCGCCAAACCCGGCCGCCGCGGATATGCCCAGGGTATAGGGGCTGGCCAGGGGATTATTCAGGATCGTCTGCATGTTCGCGCCGGCGACGCCCAGGGCGGCCCCCACTACCACCGCCGTAAGGGCCACCGGCAAACGGAAAGTCCATACGATGACCTGGACGGACTGTCCACCGGCCGCCGGGAACAGGATGGTCGAGATCACCTCCCCCATGGAAAGGGCCGCCGGCCCGGTCATAATGTCGACGATAACGGCAAGCAGGATGGCCGACGCAATCGCCAGGAGCAAAACATATTTCCGCCCGGCGATCTCACCGTATATTTTCCCGCCCGGGACGTTCACTTTAGTGCGCAGTTCTTGATCGGGCATGTTCTTTACCAACTGTCCATATGCCTAATTGTAGTGGTACAGGAACGTGCCCGTATACCCAATAGGCATGAACCGTTGGTGAAATTCTTTGAGGGTGGCGTCCGGATCTAAATCCTTGAACTTTTCAGGATAAAACCATTTGGCCAAGGCTTCCAGCGCCGCGAAGTTGTAGACGCTGAAGCAGTAGCCATGGTAAATGCCATACACCCTGTTATTCTTCACAGCGTCTATCGTGTTCCAGCCCGGGCGCCGGACAAAGGGCTCCATGGTGCTCTTGGTCTCATCGGGCGAAGTAACATACCCCATCCTCAAAGACCCGGGCGTGGACCAGTGCCTGCCGGTGAGGATGATGATGTCCGGGCTGTTGTCCACCAGATATTCCGGGCTGATAGGCTCGCTCTTTTCGCCCAGCAGCGGCTCGGCAATATTATTCCCGCCGGCTTTGATGACGATAGAACCCCACCCGACGTTTCCTTCGGTAATTCCGTAATTGCCCGGTCCGTTATATCCACATTCAATGTATACATCTGGTTTTGTGCCGTTAATCCCGGCCAATCGGGAGTATACAGTGTCAACCTTGTCATTATAAAAGTCGGCAATTTCCTGAGCCCGCTGTTTTTCTCCCATAATCTCACCCAGCAGCAGCATGCTCCTGGCGGAATTGGTCATGGGCTCCATGTAAAAATCGACGAACAGCACAGGTATCCCCGCCTGCTCCAGCTTGGCGAGGGCGTCCTTGATGGCATCCCCGCACCACATGAATTGCCAGCTATGCATGATAACAACGTCGGGCCGCAGCGAGATAACCTTTTCAATACTGAAGGTATTGTCGTCCAGGGAGCCGACGTCGGGGATGTCCGCCAGCCGGGGGTATTTTTTGAGATAAGTCTGATAGCCGTCGCCGGCGTTATTCTTGAAATCGTTGTCCCAGCCCACAATTTTTTCCGCAAAGCCGTCACCGCAAATGGCGGAAAACTCGGCAGTTCTTGAGGATTCCATCAGAATGACGCGCTCCGCCGGATAATTCAAGGTCACTGACCGGCCCTCCAGGTCCGTAACAGTGATATACTCCACACTGCTCTCCGCCCCTCCGGACTGGCTTTTGCCATTAGCGCAGCCGGTTACAGCCAGGAAACACGCCACTACAATCATTAAAAATATCTTTAAACTGTTTTTCATCATTTTGATATTCACCTCTCGATTTATTGCATCTTCTGTCATTTAAACATCCTTCTTTTCCGCCCCCACCATGAACATGGGCGTCGACCGGTACATCACCTTGTCCTTTTCATTTCGCACCCGGTGGCTGATGTCGGCGTCAACAAATACTTTGCCGAAGCCGCAATCCAGCAGCGCGCCGGCATCCCACTTGGGGCGCCAGCGACCGCTGAGGTATAAATTCCGGGCGATATTGTCGCTTTCTTCCATGTTTACGCCGGCATGGCGCTCCGGTAAACCCATCTGCCTGGCCCGCGCCAGGTCCTCCCGGTACAGCCTGTCCATTTCGGGGTCAAACAGGCGCATATGCCAGTTGGCGTCAAACACCAGCAGCCGCCCCCGGGGCTTCAGCACCCTGTGCCACTCCCGGTATGCCTGCAAGGGATCCCTGAGGGTCCAGGTCAGGTTCCGGCAAATGATCAAATCGAATGTACTGTCGGCAAAATCCAGTTGATGGGAGTCCATATTGTGAAACTCCACCTGATAACCCGCCGCCCGCACATTATTTTCAGCCTCCGCCAGCATGCTGTCGGTGCAGTCGATGGCGGTAACCCGATGGCCCATGCCGGACAGCAGCAGGGCAAAAAACCCCGGGCCGGTGCCGATGTCCAACACTTTTAACGGCTTTCCTTCGGGCCGGTATTCGTCGATCAGTTCGGCCCAAGCGTCTTTTTTGAAGCTGTTCATTTCCTCCAGGATGTGCTTGCTGTAGCTGCCGGAACGGCCCTGCCAGTAGTTTTCGATTCTTTCTTGAATATCCAATTCATGGGCTCCTTTCTTACCACATGGAGTATTTTTCATGCCTGAAACCTTAATAAACCATACGGCCGCCATGCGGGCCAAGCGGTATCAACCCGCTGCCGCGGCCTGGGAGGATATAAAATCGCTGTAGTAGCCGCCCTTGCTGACCAGTTCCGCGTGGGTCCCGGTCTCCACCACCCTGCCATTGTCCAAAACCACCAGCTTGTCGGCGTCCCGGAAGGTGGACAGCCGATGGGCCACGATGATGGTGGTCCGGCCCCGGCGCAGGTTTTTAATAGATTTCTGCAGCAGCCTTTCGTTTTCCGTGTCCAGGCTGGACAGCGCCTCGTCCATGATCAGGATGGGCGAATTTTTCAGCAGCGCCCGGGCAATGGCAATCCGCTGTTTCTGCCCGCCGGACATTTTAACGCCCCGCTCCCCGGCCATCGTGTCATAGCCGTCCGGCAGCCCGGTGATAAAGTCGTGGATATATGCCGCCCGGGCGGCCTCCTGTACCTCTTCAGCGGTGGCCTCCGGCCTGCCCAGCCTGATGTTCTCCATAATTGACGTGTTAAACAGGTAAATATCCTGGGGCACCACGGTGATCAGACCGCGCAGGTACTCCAGGGGCAACTCCCGCAGATCAGTTCCGCCGATGGCAATCCGACCCCGCTGCACGTCCCAAAACCGCTGCAGCAGGTTGATGCAGGTGGTTTTGCCCGCCCCGGAATGACCCACCAGGGCCACGGTCTCCCCTTCAGCCACGGTGAAGCTTACATTTTTCAGCACATCGGGCAAGTTATCCCGGTAGCGGAACCATACCCCGCTGAAGGATATTTCCGCTTGCGGAGCGGCGGCCGGCGCGCCGGCGGCCGAGTCCCGCACCGTCTCCGGCGTCTCCATAACAGCGTAAACCCGGTCGATAGCCGCCGTAATAATGCCGAAATTTCTGGCCATGTTCGATATTTCCAGAATAGGGATGAAAATGCTGACGGATAGGATTACCGCCACCGGCAGCCAGTTGTATCCCATGCGGCCGTTGACAATCAGGTAGGCCGACAGTCCCAGCACGCAGATTATCGCCAGGGAGGAAAAAATATTCAGCATGGCCCCTTCAAAACCCAGCCTTTTGCCGTAAACAATCAGGCTGTGTCCCAGGCAGTCCGAGTAAAGACGCAAGCGGTCCAAAAAACCTTTTTCGTAATTGAAGGAAATGATCTCCCGCAGCCCCTGTACTCCGTCCACCGCTTCGGAGTTGATTTCCGCCAGTTTATCCCGGGTGTCCCGGCCCTGCCGGTCGGCCCTGAGCCGCAGCCAGAAAGGCACACTGAACAAAACAATCATCCAGGGCAGCACCGCCAGGGGCAGCAGCAAGTGAATAAAGCCCAACATAACCAGGGTGACCAGCGAAACCAGCACCGCCACCAGAAAGCTCCCGGCAGTGTGGGCAAAAAACCACTCCAGCACTTCGGTGTCGGCCATCAAAGTAGAGGCCAGCTGACCGGAACGCGTGTTTAAGAGGTAGGCCGGGGCCACCCTCTCCACCGCCTGATAAATTTTGATCCTGAATTCTACCAGGATCCGGAAGGCCACTTCGTGGGCCACATACATATCGGTAAAGTACATGATTACCCGCAATGTCACCAGCACAGCCAGCACCGGCAAAAGGGGCCAAATCTGCTCCCGGCCGCCTCCCGTGGCCGCCAGTCCCACCAGGTAGGCGGCCAGGGCCGTCCCGGCGATGGCAAACAAATGATGCAAGGTGCCGCTGCTTACGGAAATGGCCATGCCCTTCCAATAAGGCCGCAGGTATACCATAAGCTTGGCAAAACCCGCCAGGTGAAGTCTAGCCAGCATACCGCTCAAAGCCGTTCCCCCTCTCATTAACCATGCTGCAGCCTGGTCAGCTGCGCGTAAACGCCCCGGGCCGCCAGCAATTCCCCGTGGGTGCCGGTTTCCCTGACCCGCCGGTCGTCCAGAACGATGATGCGGTCCGCGCCCTGGATGGTGGACAGCCGGTGGGCGATAATAATGGTGGTCCTGTTCCGGACCAGCCGCTCCAGGGAGGCCTGGATCAGTTTCTCGCTGGCCCCGTCCACATTGGAGGTGGCCTCGTCCAGGATCAGCAGCGGGGCGTCCTTTAAAATGGCCCTGGCAATGGAGAGCCTTTGTTTTTGGCCCCCGGAAAGACGCACCCCCCGTTCCCCGATTTGGGTATCGTAGCCGTTGGGCAGATCCATGATGAAATCATGGGCATGGGCCAGCCGGGCGGCCCTCTCCAGTTCGTCCCCGGCGGCCACGGCCAGAGCCTGGCCCACAAAGGTGACGGTAATCAGGATCCCCAGGCCGACCTTGCCGGCAATGTGGTGGTAGGAGCCCTGCATCAAGGTGAACAATCTCCAGAAGAATAACATCGTCATTACCTCGCGTTGTTTTTGTTCCAAAACCGAATTCAATCATATCCCTATCGATAAACACAAAAAAACCACGTGAAAGAGATCCGCCCCCGGCGAATGACCTCAACCTTCGTGGTTTAAGGATATTGTTGTATTTTGTTTTGGTAAAAGGATTATAGCATAGACTTTCTTTTTTTTTCAAGTGATTTAATTATGCTTTAAAATCCATTCAAACAGTTGTTTGTCATCCATCTCGCCGGTGGCGAGCTTTAGGCCTATTCTAATGATATCCTGATCCGAACAAGTAAGGCCCGCGCCGTTCAGTTCAAGAAAAACCATCATGGCCAGCATGCCAATTCTTTTGTTGCCGTCTACGAAGGGATGGTTTTTAATGAGGGAATATCCCAAACGCGCTGCCTTCGCCTCCAGCGTCTTATACAAATATTCCCCGCCAAAGGTTTGAAACGGCGCGCTGACCGCCGAATCCAGCAGGTTCTCGTCACGAATCCCATCTATGCCTCCGGTTTCACTAATCAGCACACTGTGCATCATCACAATTTGCGGTATGCTCAACCGTTTCACCTGGCTAGTTCCTCAAACGCCGCACGGTGCTTGGCAATCAGGCGTTCGGCAATGCTTTTCACGTCTTCGTTATTGGCCGCTTGTTCCGCCTGGTATTGGCTGAACTCAATAATAACGTAACGCGGCACATTGTTTTTCAGTATGATGGCAACACCATTCTCATCAACCAGGCGAGCCACCTTGGAAAAATTTTGATTGGCCTCGGTAATGGATACCAAACTATTTGTATCTATATTCACTCGAACACCCCCTGCCTTTATTATACAAGAAAATAGGATAAATTAAACCTATTTCTATCAAAACAAAAGATAGGCTTTAAATTCTTTCATATTGATCGCCATATTTTAAGCCCTGTCCCGGTCGGGACAGGGCTCCGCATTCTAACTTACATGCCGGCAGATCGGGACGATGTGGATTGCTCCCGTGCTGTTCACGATTTCCACGTCCATCCTGTATACCTCCCGCAGCATGGCCCTGGTCAATACTTCAGCCGGAGTGCCGTTTCCATAAACCCGTCCGTCGTCCAGTACAATAATCTTTTCTGCAAACCGGGCGGCCAGTTCCAGTTGATGCAGGGTAATGAGGGTAGTCAGGCCTTCCGTGACCGTAAGCTTTTTGATCAGTTCCATGATCTGGAATTGATAGTAAAGGTCGAGATTGCTCGTCGGCTCGTCCATAATCAAAACCTTCGGATTCCGGATCAAAGCCTGCGCGATAAAAACCAGCTGCCGCTGCCCGCCGGACAGTTCGCCGATATAACGGAAGGCGAAAGACTCGATGCCCAGCCTGTGCAATACCGCCTCCACCGCCCGGATGTCTTCACCGGCGATCCTTTGGCTTAACCGTTCGATCCGGCCAAGCAAAACAATCTCAAATACCGTAAGCAGCGTGTGGGAAACCGTGTCCTGGGCCAGGTAGCTGACCCGGCTTGCCAGTTCGCTTCTGCGATACTCTTTCAAAGGCCTGCCGCAGATCTTGATGGCGCCGTTGCCCTTTAATAGTCCGCAGACATTTTTTAAAAGGGTGGATTTTCCAATCCCGTTGGCGCCGATGATGGCCGTTATCTCCCCGGGCTTGGCCGCAAAGCTGATGTCGTTCAACACGGTCTGCTCCTTATATCCAAAAGTAAGCCCGCTGATGTCGATCATTACAGCCACCCTCTCTTGCTCCTGAGAATCAGGGAAAAATAAAACGGTACGCCGATCAGGGCGGTAACAATGCCGATGGGCAGTATCGCCCCGGGTGAAACGACCTTGCTCCCTATGGAGGCGAATGAAAGCAGCGCGGCGCCGAAAACCGCCGAAAGAGGGATAAAGAAACGCTGGTCCTCGCCAACGAGCATCCGTGCCACATGGGGTCCCACAAGGCCGATAAACCCGATGATTCCCACAAAAGCCACCGCCGCGCTGGTGAGGATTGACACCAGGACGAACATCTTGACCCGCAGCCGCTCCACATTAATGCCGAGCCCCCGGGCTTTTTCATCGCCCAGCTTCAGTGCCGTCAACCGCCAGGAATCCGCCATAATAGCGGGAATGACAAATAAAAGGACGATGTAGATCAGCGTGACCGTGAACCAGTTGGACTTGGTCAGGCTGCCGAAAAGCCAGAATACGATATTCTGCAGCACCTCCGGAGTGGAGATATATTGAAGCAGGGACTGCAAAGCCTGGAACAGGAAGGACAGCCCGATGCCGCTCAGCACCATCGTTGCCGGAGACAGGCCTTTCAGCCTGCCCAGCAGATAGATCACAAAGCTGGTCAGCATGGCAAATGAAAAAGCAAACATCGGCACCAGGTATGGCCCGAAAACTGTGGTCACCATGCTGCCAAAGACGATGGCCAGCGCCGCCCCGAAGCCCGCCCCGGCTGAAATGCCGAGGGTATAGGGGCTGGCCAGGGGATTGTCCAGGATGGTCTGCATCACCGCGCCGGCAATCCCCAACGCGGCTCCGACGCCCAGCGCCATGAGGGTGGCGGGAAACCGGAGCGTCCACACGATCACCCTGACCGTGGTATCGACCGCCTCAGATTTAAACAGCGCCGTAAAGGTTTCCTGAACCGTCAGCCAGCTGGGCCCGATGAGGATATCCGCAATCAGGCCCACGGAACAGATCAGCAGGCCGACAGTCAGCTTGGTCAGGCGTTTTCGGGAACGCTCCTGATAACCTTTGGCCAGTGTGCTTGGCTTAATCATTTCAGTTGGGTCATCCATACCCCGTAAAGGTCGTAGGGCAGGAAGCGGTCGTAGTATTCCTCAAGCATCGCCATCGGGTCGATATCCTCGAAGAGGTCGGGGTGCAGGGTTTTGGCGAGAAACGCCACTGCCGCCACGTCATGGACCTCTCTGCCCAGACCGTGATGGATGGCGTAGACCCTGCCGTTTTTCACCGCGTCCAGTTCGGACCAGCCCGGCCTGTCGGTGAACGCTTTTAACAGTTTCTGAGTTTCTTCCGGCTCCGAAAGATAGCCCATGCGCAGGGAAGTCGGTTCATTGGGCCAGTAGGAGCCCGTTATGATGATATAATCCGGGTTTTGGGAAATCAGGAACTCGGCTTCAACGGGACCCCCGTTTTCCACGACGCCTTCCCCGATATTCGCCCCCATGGCCTTGTAAACCATGCCGCCCCACATGTAATTATTGGCGTAGGTGTTGCCGTAGCTGGCCTGGTTCATGCCCGTCTCCATGTACACCGAAGGTCTGTCCTCATCCGTAAGCTTGGCCAAACGGCCGGTGATCATGTTTATATTGTCCACGTAATAACTGACGATTTCCTCCGCCCGTTCCTCCTGGCCGAATAATTTGCCCAGCAGGCGCGTTGTTTTGGAATGGTTTTCAATTGTCTCCGCGTGATGGTCGATATAAACCAGGGGGATCCCCGCCTCCTCAAGGGCGGCTTCAAGGACTTTTTCCGCCTGTTGCTTCACGCCCAGCGTTAAGATAACCACGTCGGGTTTCAGCGAGATGAGCATTTCCATATTAAAGTCCTCATACTCGACACTGCTGATGATGGGGATATCGGCCAGTTCCGGAATCACCGAGCTGTAATGCTCAAACATGTCAAACCGGAATTTCTGCAGCCCGCCGTCCCACGCGGCGATGTACTTGTAAACGTCCTTGCCCAGCAGGGCGGACATCGTCATAAACGCCCCGCCGGAACCGGTCCAGTTGACCGCGACTTTTTCAACGGGTACGGTCAGTTCAACCTGGCGTCCCGCCAGATCGGTAATGGTAACGGTTTCTTTTGCCTGGCCGGCGGGCGGCGCCGGAGCTGTTTTCCCGGATTCAGGCTGTGAGCAGCCCGAAAGCAATATTGTACAGGCCACCACCGCGGCCATAATGAGCGCTGTTAATTTTCTTGTCATTTTCATTTCCCCTTTTCTCCGCACACGCGGTACATCGGATTGGTGCCGGCATAGAGCAGCAGGCGCTTGGCATCGTGAACCCGGTCTGAAACATATTCGCTGCTTACGTTTATATAGCCCAGCTTCCCGAGGGTTTTGACGTCCCACTCCGGTCGGAGTTCGTTGTACAGAGGCATATCCACCTTCCAGCCCCGGGCTTTGTCATACTCATCATCCTTAAACGAAATCGGCGGCTGGCCGTACAATTCGATGTATTTGGCGCGGTTTTCCTCTTCGATGGTCTTGACTTCCGGAGTGCGGCGCCTTGCGGACATGTCTCCGTCAAAGACCAGCACCCTGCCGCCCGGCTTGAGTATCCTGAGCCAGTCGCGGTACGCATCCTCGGGACGCACCAGGGTCCATACCACATTGCGGCTGATCACCAGATCAAAGCTGTTGTCCGCAAACTCCGTTTGCTGGCTGTCCATAACGTGGAACTCGGCCGTGACGCCGAATCCCGCCACGTTTTCCCGGGCGCATGCGAGCATATCCGGCGAAGCGTCTATGCCGGTCACGTCATGCCCGGCCCTGGCGAGGATCATGGCGAAAAAGCCCGGCCCGGTGCCGACGTCCAGTATCTTCAGCCTCCCCTCCCGCGGAGCCAGCTCCAGGATCGCGGAGACCCACCGTTTTTCCGCGCCGTCTTCCAGTTCCGCGTGCACGATCCCGCTGTAACCCCGTGCGGATATCCGCCAGCCTTCTTTTACCCGATTACTTAATTCCACCAAAGCACCTCCATAAAAATTTTTTAAGCGGATTTAAACCGGGTTTATCCGGTAAAAAAAGCGTAAATAAATAATTGATTAACCCAGGTGCGTGATCCTGGAACAACCCGCCAGGGTGGAGGAACGGTGCGATACGATAAAGAGAGTCTTATCGCCGTATTCGTCCTCCAGGGTCTTCAGGATCTCTTTTTCGTTGAGCACATCAAGATTACTGGTGGGCTCGTCCATGACCAACAAATCCGGATCCCGCAGCATGGCCCGGGCAATGCCGATGCGCTGCCGCTCGCCGCCGGAAAGCCGGCCGCCCATTTCACCCATCTGGGTGTCGTAACCGTCAGGCAAAGTCATGACAAAATCGTGGATATGCGCCCGTTTTGCCGAGGCCATTACTTCTTCCCGGGTCGCGCCCTCTTTCCCCACGGCAATATTGGCGGCCACCGTATCGTTAAAAATGAAGGTTTCCTGCTCCAGCATGGATATGCGGTCCCGAAGACAGGCCAGGGATATTTGCTTCAGCGGGATGCCGTTGATGCGGATCTCGCCTCCGGTCGGCTCCCAAAACCGGAGCAGCAGACGGATGATGGTCGACTTGCCGATACCGCTTTCCCCGGCTATCCCCAGCTTCTCGCCGGCGTTCAGCGTCAGGTTGAACCCGTCCAGGACCTCGCCCCGTTCCGTACTGTACCGGAACGTTACGTGATCAAACTCGACCCGCTCCATTTTATCGATGGTTACCGGATTTTCCGCCTCCACCACCTCCGGCTGCATGTCCTGCAATATAAAAAGACGCTCCGCCGCGGCGTAGGCTTCCAGTAAAGAGGATATCACCGTGGTCAAAGACTGGGTGGATGAAAAGGAGGCGGAGACCACAAAGGAAAGGGCGATTACGGCCACGGGATCATGGTCTCCGGCAGCGGCCAGGTACGCGGCGACGGAGATGACCAGGATGCGGGCCAGGTAGACGAAGAAAGTGGGCGCGGAGGTCACCACCTGCCGGTGCATGGTCAGAATACGGCTGACCTCGTTGATCTCGGCTGTTTTATCCTGTACCATATCGACGCGCCTTTGACCGAATCCGAAGATCTGGATATCCTTTAATCCCATCACGCTTTCAATGGTCAGGGACTTGAGCTCTCCGACCCGCTGCCGGTAGGCCATCCCGGCGTTTCTGCCCAACCTGACGGCGACGATGGGAAAAATAACGCTGATGATGATATAAATTGGCAGCAGGGCCAGAACAAACAGGGGATCAACAGCGCCGGCGACGCAGAGGGTGACCGTCGGCAGAATTACGACTGTGAACAGGGGACCGATGGTGTGGGCGAAAAATACCTCGATAATCTCTATATCCGAGATGGCCACCGAGAGGATATCGCCCTTGCGCCTGTCCACGAGGCAGGCCGGCGCAAGCTTGCTTAAGGTCTTGAACATCTCCACCCGCATATAAGACAGCAGCTTGTACGCGGCCGCGTGGGAGACATAGCCTTCAATGTACCGGCAGGAAATAATCAGCGCGGAACAGAAAAGTGCCAGCGCCCCCCACAAAACCGTTGAACCGGCCCCGGTAAAACCGGCGCCCCGCATAATCATCAATGAGCCGAATCCCAAAAGCCCGATATGCCCCAGATTGCCGAAAATGCTGGCCAGGGTTGAGACGGCAAGCAATCCCTTGACCGGAGCCGCCATGACGAAAAGCCTGCGCGTCGTCTGCATTAAGCCGTAATTTCTCTTATTCATACCGCCACCCCGCCGTTAATGCCACGGGCTTCCAAAACCGCCTGCCCGGATACCAGCCCGGCATAAGTTCCGTTTTGTTCCATGAGTTCCGCGTGGGAGCCGTGTTCCGCGACCTGCCCGCCAGAAAGGACATAAATCCGATCCGCCCGGCGGATTGTGGAAAGCCTGTGGGATATCACAACCAGCGTCCGCGTCCTGGAAAGCTCCCGGATGCACGCCCATATTTCGCGTTCGCTCTCAAAATCAACGCTTGAGGTGGCCTCATCAAAAATGATATATTGGGCATCGCCGAGAAGGACGCGGGCGATGCCGATTTTTTGCCGCTGCCCGCCGGAGAGCTTTGCTCCCGCATCGCCCACGTCGGTTTTTAACCCGTCGGGCAGGCCTGTCACCCAATCCTTAAGGCGCGCGAGCTCCAGGGCGGCGAGCATTTCTTCGGCAGTTGCGCCGGGCTTGGCCACCAGCAGGTTATCCTCGACGGTACCTGAAAAAATACTGACCAACTGGGGCACCATGATGATCTTCTTACGCAGCTCATCGGGCTCATAACAGGCATAGTCAACCCCCTCAAAGCGGATCTCTCCGGACTGCGGATCGAAAAACCGCATTAAGAGCCCCGACACGGTGGTCTTGCCGCTTCCCGATTCGCCAACCAGGGCAGTGGTCTTACCGCGTTCAATGTCGATGGAAACGTTGCTTAAAACCCCGTCCCGGCCCGCATAGGAGTACGCGACGTTCTCAAGGCGGATCCCGGTGAATCCGTCTGGTTCTTCCTGCTGTGCAAAGGGTTTGGCGGGCCTGCTGGTATCAATGGCGAATATCCGGGCCAGGTTCTGTGACGCCGCGACGCCGGCCAGGGCCTGATGCGTCGCGTGCATCAGGATGCGGATCGAACCGAAAAAACCGTAGCCCAGCATCAGCGCCATCAGGGCGGAAGCCAGGGATATTTCCCCCTTGGCCAGCTGCGCCGTGACGATCAATACGGTGATAAACACCGAAGCATAGATCACCAGGTCGGAAAAGAGAAACGCCTTGAAGTTCAGCCTCATAATGCCCATGATCTTCTCGCAGAAGTCGTTGGTTTTTGTCTCCAGGATTGCGGCCCGCTCCCTGTCCCGCCTGAACAGCATGATTGTCGTCAGCCCGTTAAGGCTCTCAAGATAATATCCGGTCAAATTGAGGAAACTCACCCAGTAGCTGTCCCTGAGCTTCCGTACCACGGAGCGGAAAATGCTGTTGGCGGGCAGGAGTAATAAAGACACGAGCAGCAGAAAAAGGGCGGCGGTAAAAGACGCCTCCTTCAGCTTCCAGAAGAGATAGAATGGCGCGACGGCACAGTAAATCAATCCCGGCAGATATTTGCTGTAATAGATCTGCATGGTTTCAATGCCGTCGACAGCCGCCGCCACAGCGCGGGTAGTGCCCATTTTTTCAATATTGCCGACGTCCAGGAGAAATATTTTGGCAAAGATCCGCTCCCGCAATATAATGCGCGCTCTGGCGGTACATCTGTATTCGGCGTCGCCGATCAGGACCTCGCTGAACAGGACCAGCACCGCCGAAACAAAGGCAATCCGCACCGACGCCCAGAAATCAACGGAGCCGGGCTCGAAAAGCCCGCCCAGGAATCCGGATACGCTCTCGGCGAACATGGCGATACCCACCAGGGTCAGCAGCTTCAGCAGGGCAATCAGCGCGATATAGCCCCGGAAGCCTTTGGACATTTGAAGTAAAATCTTGTTGATTAACAGCATTTGAAATAAGTTCTCCCCTCAAAAAGCAAAAAAGAAAAAGCATACGATAAACGTATGCCTTCGTAGCATGTAAAGCCGTTTCCGTGTACAGTCGTTTCCGTGTACAGTCGTTCCCCAGGTGCATTCATTGAAACCGCGCTGCCGGAAAAAAGAATCCTCCCCGGCGAATATCCTCAACCTTCGTGGTTGTAAGAAACTTTTTAAGAAATATTGTTGTATTTTGTTTTGGTAAAAGGATTATAACATAGACTTTCTTTCTCTTTCAACCATAAAAATTGACACCTGGTGGAGACAGTGCTATACTTATATCGCATATGTCCATAAGAAATAGGAATTGCGGATACGAAGTCCGCATAACCGTTTTGCACTTGTACTGAGTAAAGAATAGAGTAATTATTAATATTAATACTTATAATTTTGCCACGAAGGCTAAAATGCAGTTGCCGTCGCAGTTGCGTCTTAGCCTTTTTATATTACCCGCAAGGAGGATATGCGCATGGATGTATCTGATATTTTAAAAGAATGGCATCTTAAAACCAAAAACAAGCAAGCCGCCCTTGAATGGTGGAACTCCATGGCCGGAGGCTTCGGCGAACGGCCAATCCCTTCCTTTGCCAAGGATGAATTTTTGCAATTACTTGAAAGAAAGCAGATGCTCAACAAAAATAATGACGTATTGGACGTGGGCTGCGGCACGGGAGGGTATGCAATTTCCATTGCGTCCAAAACAAAAACCGTGACCGGGGTTGATCTTTCTCCGCAGATGATTGAGTCCGCGAATCGCAAAGCCGCTGATTTACATATCGGCAATGTACGGTTCGATATTGTCGACTGGCATGAGTTTGACGTTAAAAAAGAAGGCTTCGAGAAGAAGTTTGATCTCGTATTCGCGCATATGACACCCGCAATCCAGAGCTATGAGACCTTTA
The DNA here is from genome assembly GCA_023439185.1 of Bacillota bacterium. GTDB lineage: Bacteria > Bacillota > Desulfotomaculia > Desulfotomaculales > Desulfallaceae > BRH-c8a. Next base: position 86,688 of record JAEXOR010000049.1, read on the forward strand.
AAAAGCTCTCTGACTGCAGTCGCGGATGGTGTGTAATGGTAAAGCCGGTGCAGCGAACCGACACGGTGTATGACGAGATCCTTAAAATCATCGGTATCGGTGAAGAGATTCATGTAGGAGACAGCGACGTACTCAATGCATTTTCATTGCTTTTTGTGGAGGAGCGTTATCCCATGATTGAATATAATCATAAACGCGTCGAAATTAAGCATCCCGTTGAAAAGGCGGCCAATATTTATATCAACCGCACCAAGTCTACGCATGACCTTACGGCGGAGCAGGAAAACAAAATTAAGGACTTTCTGCACTCTATCGCCCGGGACGGCATGATCAATGCCGTAATGGATACAAAAACCGCTACTTTGTACTGGCGTGTTTAATGTATAAGAGTGTTCAAGGATGATGCTGACAAAATGGTGGCAATACTTCAAAATGTATTCACCCAACTATTTTTTGTTCTTTATTTGTTCCGCCGTTCAAGCAAACTAGCCACTTTGACCACATCTTCGCCATAGCGGTCCTTTAGTTTATCCAGGGCCGTGGTTATTCTTTCCTCTTTAACCTGCCGTTCATCCGGAAATAATGTCATCACCCGCTCCCTGGTCAGCTTGCCGCAGGTCACGCCAATCAACCGGACCGGGGGCCGGCAGTGTTCGTCCAGTAAACGGCTTACCGCCGCGTATATGGCGCCGGTCAGGTCGGTCGGTTCGGGTAAACTCACCGTACGGGTCACCAGCTTACGGTCCGGATACTTGATTTTAAGCGTCACCGAACCGCATTTAATATGTTCATGCCGCAAACTGCGCCCCACTTTTTCCGTCAGCCGGCGCAGCGTTTGCCGCAAATAATCCAATTCGCGGACGTCCTCGGCAAAAGTAACCTCCCTGCCCACAGACTTGGACTCATGGTTCGGCTCAACCGGCCTGGTGTCCTCGCCCCGGGCAAACCGGTATAAAACCCGCCCGTATTTGCCAAATGATTGCTCCAGGTAATCAAGGCTAAGTTCCCTTAACTGGCCGATGGTGTGTACGCCGATGCTTTTTAACCGGTCCGCCGTCCTGGCGCCAGTGCCCCACATTTTTTCCACCGGCAGCGGAGCCAGGAAGTCCGGCACTTTTTCCGGCGGCAATACGGTAAACCCGCCGGGTTTTTGGTAGTCCGAAGCCAGCTTGGCAATAAACTTGTTGGGACCGATACCCACTGAGGCCGATAATTGAAGTTCCTCTTTAATGTGCCGCTGAATTTCGGCTCCGATAGCTTCCGGCGGCCCGAACAGCTTTTCACTGCCCCGCACATCCAGAAAAGCTTCGTCCAGGGAAAGCGGTTCCACCAGGGGCGTATAGGAACCAAAAATCTGCATAATCTGGTCGGAGACTTCCTTGTACCGCCTGTGATTGGTGGGCACAATAACCAGCCCGGGGCACAGTTTGACCGCGGTGGCCATGGCCATGGCTGATTTCACGCCGAACCGGCGCGCCTCGTAGGAAGCCGCAGCCACCACGCCCCTTTGCTCCGGTCTGCCGCCCACCGCCACCGGTCTCCCCCGCAGTTTTGGATTGTCCCTTTGCTCCACGGAGGCAAAAAATGCGTCCATATCAACGTGGATGACGGCCATATCAATCACGGAAGATAATCGTCCCGTACCGGTGCAAACACTTCCACCGCCACGGAATCTTCAACGATTTTTGCGGCATGCTCTGCATTCCCGGGAATAACCCAACTGTCCCCCGGCTTAACCTCAAATTCTTCACCGGCAATAACCAGCCTGATCTGCCCGGAAACCAGGTAGCCGGTTTGTTCCTGCGGATGGCTGTGACGGGGCAAAGTCTTACCTTTTTCCAAAAGAAATTCAGTCATCAATGTTTTTGCGCCATAAACAAGAGTCTTTCTTTTAATACCGTCAGCCACCGTTACATACCCTTGGTCACTTTTGACTGCAAACATAATACAGCCAACTCCTTCCTTAATCAGGTACTTATAAAAACCACTATAAAACAGCAGCAAAAATATTACAACTGTTACAGATTAAATCCGGGCGGCGACGACCATCGGAACCTTTGCCAAATCCGTTACCAACGTCCTTGACAAAAATGATTTTTTGTTATATGTTTTTAATGAATGGGAATGATTGAATCATTCCACATCACATTAACCGTACGGAACCTTTAAGAAGAAAAGCCACGAAGGGTTTTCAAAAATAGCGGCCCATGCGTGGCTTTACATTTTCATCAGATTAACTTATGCCATGAAGGTATTAGCCTACTGGGGGGCCGATTCTCTTCATGGCATTTTTGTGTTGTTAAAAGGTTTACCTTGGCAGGACCTTTTAACCCCCAAACCGATTCTATTACCGGTCTGACATGCGCCGGTAATAGAATCTACCTCCTTTCGAAGGTTGGCGGGCTTCCTCCACCCCGCCAACCCCCGGTTTTTTGAATTATATGACATTATAATTA
>JAEXOR010000055.1 GCA_023439185.1 Bacillota bacterium
ATCACGGGGGGGCGGCGATAGCGGCGACAAGTCCCCCAAGGCCTATACCGTGAAAGCAACCGGTATTCTGGAGGGGGGCAATTATGAAAACGATTATAGCGTCTTCATGCCCTTGGAATCATTAAAAAAATTGGTCCGGGAGCATAACCGGGGCCGGAAACAAAATGAGACCATCAAGATCGACGAGTACTCCAAAATAATGGTCAAGGTGCAAGATATCAATGATGTTCAAATGGTGCAGCAGCAAATCAAGGACCAGGGGTTTTATGCGGACAGCCTGACCGATATCCTGGCCGCCATGCAAAAAACCGCGGCGGGGATCCAAAAGGTGCTGGGCGTGATTGGCGCCGTTTCCCTCTTGATTGCCGCCATCGGCATTACCAACACCATGGTGATGTCCATCTATGAAAGGACCAGGGAGATTGGCGTTATGAAGGTGATCGGCGCCTCCCTGGGGGATATCAGGAGACTGTTCCTCCTGGAATCCGGGATGATCGGCTTCCTCGGGGGAGTGATTGGCATCGTCTTTAGCTACGGCGTCTCCTATCTTTTGAATACCACCGGATTTGTGCTGTTCGAAACGTGGGGTATGCGGGGGGGAACCGGGAATACTTCCATCATTCCCCTGTGGCTGGCGGCGAGCGCCCTGGCTTTTACCAGCCTGATCGGATTGCTTTCGGGCTATTATCCAGCCCGGCGGGCCATGAATCTCAGTGCCCTGGAGGCAATTAAAAAGGAATGATTTAAATCGAAAGCGGGTGAGCATGTGAAAGTGCGTCTGACCACTTTATGCGACAACACGGTGGGGAGCAGCGGTTTGGCCGGTGAATGGGGCCTTTCCATCCTGGCGGAGTACCGGGGGGAAAATGTGTTGCTGGACGCGGGCTATGACGATGCGGCGGTTAAGAACGCCGATTTAATGGGTGTCGATCTGGGCCGGGTGGATAAAATCGTGCTCAGTCACGGCCACCTGGACCACGCCGGGGGTCTGGTCCCCATGCTGCAGAGGATCGGCAGGAAAACCGAGGTATACGCCCATCCCGACGTTTGGGCGCCGAAATACTCGGCTTCCAAACAGCCCTGGGGCGGTGAAACGGGTTATCATTTTATCGGCATCCAGCACCGGCTTGAAACGCTGGAAAGCTTGGGCGCCGGCTTCAAGTACCATAGAAAACCTGTCTGGCTCAATGAATTCATGGTCACCACCGGTGAGGTGCCCATGGTCACATCCTTTGAATCCATTGACGACAACCTGTGTGTTAAAAATGAAACGGGTTATGAACAGGACCCACTTTTGGACGACCAGGCCCTGGTCATCAAATCGGGGCGGGGACTGGTGGTGGTGTTGGGTTGTGCCCACCGGGGCGCCGTAAACACCATTGCGCATGCCAAAACTATCACCGGCGTGGACCGGGTTTACGCCGTGGTGGGGGGCACCCACCTGCTGCGGGCGGGGGAGGAGCGGATTAATCAAACCATTGCCGCGCTGCGCAAGCTGGGCGTGGCCAAGGTCGGGGTGTCGCACTGCACCGGGTTCCCGGCGGCGGCCGCCCTGGCCCGGGAATTTGGCGCCGATTTTATTTTCAACAGCACCGGAACCATACTTGAATTTTAAACGCTACGTGAAGCTTGGGTGGTATTGCCACCCGGCTTTTTTATTTTTAGGAGTATTGCCAACATCGCCCGGCAGTGATATTATGTCACCAGGTAAACTAAATCAGGCATTTTAGTTTACCTGGTTTTTTCCAATTTATTAGCTAAATAAAGTCGGTTCAGTATGCCGGGCGGAGGGGATGGCATGGAAAAGAAAAGACATATTGCGCTGGTGTTAGTGGTGGTGTTGCTGTCCGCAGGGGGGTACTGGGGGTATCATAACTACCTGGACCGGGATTCCTTAACCATTGAGGCCACCGGTACCATTGAAACGACCACCGTTGACCTGAGTGCGAAAATCCAGGGGACCATCGCATCCGTGGCTGTTAACGCCGGTGACACGGCGGCCCAAGGGCAAGTGGTGGCCGAGCTTTCCCGCAGCGACCTGACGGCCCAGCGGGAGCGGGATGCCCTGGCTGTCTTAAAAGCCGAAGCCGCCCTGGCCGACCTGCAGTCCGGCGCCCGGGGCCAGGAAATTGAAGAGGCCGCTCTGGCGCTGGACACTGCCAATGTGCAGCATGAACAGGCCGCAGCTGATTTAAAACGTCTGGAGTCCCTTCATGAAGCTGGGGCTATTCCCCAGGCGGAGTACGAAAACGCGGTGAACAGAGAAAAACTGGCCACCAATCAAGTTGAAGCGGCTCGGATCAGGCTGAGCCTTCTGGAATCGGGCAGCCGGCCCCAGCAGATCAACGCCGCCCGGGTGGAGGTTGAGCGCAGCAAGGCGGTTTTAAAGGCTACCGAGGCGGTGCTGGAGGATTTGAAAATTATCGCCCCCATTGACGGCCGGGTGCTGTCCAGGAATTACGAAGCCGGCGAGTACGTTAACCCCGGCGTGCCGGTGATGACCATCGCGGATCTATCGGATCTGTGGATCAGGGTGTATATCCCCACTGTAGACCTGACGTATGTCAAATTGGGGCAACAGGTAACCTTTACCGTCAGCGGCGCCGACCGGGTTTTTCAGGGGGTGGTTGAGGAGATAGCCTCCAAGGGTGAATTTACGCCCAAGACTATTCAAACCAAGCAGGAGCGTGCCAATGTAGTATTCGGGGTCAAGATCAGAGTCCGGGACGCCGACGGGGCGCTGAAGCCCGGCATGCCCGCGGACGTGGTTTTCGGGACAAAGTTATGATTAAGGTTGAAAAACTGAGCAAACGCTTTGGCGCCGTCCAGGCGGTTGACGAAGTGAGCATGCACGTGAAAAAACAGGATATTTTCGGCCTGGTGGGTCCCGACGGGGCGGGTAAAACCACCCTGATGCGCATGGTTTGCGGACTGGCGGAGCCCGATCAGGGGGAAGTGCGGTTAATGGGCGAAAAGCCGGGCCGGTTGGAAGTGGCCCGGGAACACCTGGGTTATATGCCCCAGCGGTTCAGCCTGTACGGGGATTTGACGGTGCTGGAGAATATTAATTTTTTCGGCGCCATGTATAAGCTGGACAGAAAAACCATTGTCCGCCGGGCCGATGAAATTCTGGCCCTGACCGGCCTGATCCGTTTCAAGGACCGCTTTGCCGATCAACTTTCCGGGGGCATGAAGCAAAAATTGGCCCTGACCTGTTCCCTGGTAACCAGGCCGGCCCTGCTGGTGCTGGATGAGCCCACTTACGGCGTAGACCCCGAGTCCCGCAAGGAGTTTTGGAAGATCCTGTATCGTTTAAACCGGGAGGGGATGACCATCCTGGTTTCCACTCCGTATATGGACGAGGCGGAACTGTGCACCGTGGTTTCTTTCATTCAACGGGGCCGGGTAGCGGCGGTGGATTCACCGGCCAACCTGAAAAAAAGCTTTGGGCGCCATATTTTGGAGGTGCGGGCGGACACCAGGGATCCGGAGCTGTTCAGCGGCCTGGCCGAAACCCTGGATTATTCCTTTTATGGTGACAAATACCGGGTGGTGGTGGATAACGCCGGAGCAGGCCGCCGGGCTATCGAACGCTATCTGGCCGATAAAGACGTCCTCGCGGTCAGTATTCGTGAAATTCCCCCTACCATGGAAGAGGTCTTTATCTCCCTGGCCGGGGAAGAGGTGTCTTGATGGAGTATGCGGTAACCACCAATGAACTGACCAGGACCTTCGGCAGTTTTACCGCCGTGGATCGTTTGACTCTCAATATCAAACCCGGCGAAATATATGGGTTTCTGGGGCCAAACGGCGCCGGCAAGTCCACCGCCATCCGGATGCTGTGCGGTATCCTGGAGCCCACCTCCGGTACGGGCACCGTGCTGGGCTATGACCTGCTCCGGGAAACCGAAGAGATTAAAAAGAGAATCGGCTATATGTCCCAGAAGTTCAGCCTTTACGAGGACCTGACCGTGGAGGAAAACCTTAATTTTTACGCCGGCCTGTACAGCGTGCCGCGCCGGGAAGTTAAGGACCGGGTACGGGAAATGACGGCCATGGCCGGGCTTGCCGGCCGGGAAAGGGAATTAACCGCCACCCTCAGCGGCGGTTGGAAACAGAGGCTGGCTCTGGGCTGTGCTATCATAGCGCGGCCGGCCATAGTCTTTCTGGATGAACCCACCAGCGGAGTCAGCCCCGTCAGCCGGCGCATGTTTTTCAAGATTATCCGGCGGCTGGCCGCGGCGGGCACCACGGTGATGGTGACCACTCATTTTATGGATGAAGCCGAGTACTGCGATAAAATCGCTTTTATTTCCGCCGGACGGCTGACGGCGGTGAACACGCCGGATTATTTGAAGCGGCATGTGCTCGGCGGACACCTGGTGGAATTGGAACTGCCCGACGCCATGGACAGGCTGGACGAGATCGAGAGTCTGCCTTACGTAAAGGAATGCACCGTTCACGGCCCGCTGCTGCACGTGCTGCTGGAAGACGGGTCCCGCATACCGGCGCTGGCGGAGTATACCGGGGCCGGACCACGGTCCATCACGCCCTCCCTGGAGGATGTTTTCATCGCCCTGGCAAAGCGGAAAGGGGACACACCTTTTCTTTAGGAGGGTCTCAGCTTTGGGGCCGGAGGTATGTCCCCAACGAGTTGCTGGTGCTGTCGGTGCTTGAGCAAATCGGGGACAGGTGCAACCACGCGGCAAAGGTTGGAGGTTGGAATGGAAGGATGTGGGTAGATGAGCAGGATACTGGCTATCTTACATAAGGAATTTCTGCAGATGCGCAGGGACCGCATGACCCTGGGCCTTATCTTCATGCTTCCGCTGGTGCAGCTGCTGTTATTTGGTTATGCTATTCAAACCGAGGTTAAGCATATCCCTACCGTGGTGTTTGACCAGTCACTTACTCCCGCCAGCCGGGAAATGCTGGATTCCTTCAGCGCTTCAGGTTATTTTGACATTACATCCACGGCGGGTAGCTACGATGAAGTCAACGGGGCCATCGATAGCGGCCGGGCTAAAGTGGGCATCATCTTCCCGCCGGACTTCGAGCATAACGTCAAGCGGGGCGATTCCGCCCAGGTGCAGGTGATCGTGGACGCCAGCGACAACATGGTGGCCAACCAGGCCATCGCCATAGCCAACTCCATCGGCTTAATCAAATCCCAGGAAATCCTGGCTCAGAAAAAAGTCATCGGCGGGCTGCCCTATGACATCAGGGTGCGGCCCTGGTACAACCCCGACGGCATCACCGCCTATTACATGGTGCCGGCCATCCTCGGCGTGATCGTCACTTTGACCATGGTGATTATGACTTCCATGGGTATCGTGCGGGAACGTGAAAGGGGTACCCTGGAACAGCTAATCGTTACGCCGGTTAAGTCGTATGAGCTGATGATCGGCAAAATCCTTCCCTATATAGTACTGGGTTATTTGCAAATTACCGTGGCGCTGCTGGTGGGGGTAATCGTTTTTCATGTGCCCATCCGGGGCAGTTTGCTGGAATTATACCTGCTGACCCTGTTTTTCATCACCGCCTCGCTGGGGCTGGGGATTTTGATTTCCAATGTCGCCAAGACCCAGATGCAGGCTTTCCAGATGTCTTTCTTCTTCATGCTGCCCAGCATACTGCTTTCCGGGTTCATGTTTCCCCGGGACGCCATGCCGCAGTTCATTTATTATATCAGCACCCTGATCCCGCTGACTTATTACCTGGACATCATCAGGGGCATCGTTTTAAAGGGCATCGGTTTTCCCTACCTGGTGGGACAGGTTGCCTCGCTGCTGGTGTTTTCAGTGGTGCTGCTTACTTTAAGCATCCTGAAGTTTAAGAAAAGGATTGTGTAAGAGCATAGGTGGTGCGGGTTTTGAATAAACGGGAACAAATTATCACCGCTTTGGAGGAGCTTTCCCGGACCCGGGGCTTTTACCGGGTTACCGTGGATGAACTGGCTGCCCGGGCGGGGGTCAGTAAAAGGACCATTTACCGCCATTTCCGCGGTAAGGACGAAATAGTGGAAGCCCTTATGGACAGGTTCATGTTGTACATGGCCGGCCAGCTGGAGCAAATTATCAATTCCGGCCGGGAACCGGCCGAAATACTTACCGGCATTATCAGTTTTGTCACCCGGGAGGGCATACTCCTGGCCAATCCGCTGGTGCTTGACGACCTCAGGCGCTATTATCCGGCATTGTGGGCCAGGGTCGAGCGGTTCCGGTCGGAAAAAATTCAGCAGAATTTTGTAAAATTGCTGGTCGCCAAACATAACCGGGGACTGCGGAAGATAGATCCCAGAATACTGGCGGCGGTTTTTTCGGCTGCGGTGCAGGCGGTTGTAAATCCGGAGTTTTTATTGAGCAACGGAATAACCCTGGAGAGCGCGGTTAAGCAACTGGTCGGGCTTTTTATGTACGGCGTTATTGAGAAGGAACCTTTCAGCCTTTAAAAAAGACTGTTGGGAACGGATTTCTTTGCTAAAACAGGGTTTTAAGGTTATGATTAATAAACTGAATTATCTGAATAATAATTACCAATGCGACAACTGTGTTTCGGTCATCGAAGGGGGCTATTGCATGGCTGAACGTGCCCTGGAAAAACCGGTTCACTCAGTGGAACGGGCGCTGGCAATTCTGGAAACCCTGGGGCAAAAGCCCGACGGCTACGGCTGTACGGAACTGGGGCAGTTGCTGTCCTTGCATAAAAGCACGGTGCACAGGTTTCTCTCCACCCTGCAGGCCTTTGGTTTTGCCGAGCAGGACCCCGGTACCGAGCGTTACAAATTAGGCATGAAAATGATTTATCTGGGTATGAAAGTGTTGGACAGCCTTGATTTTCGCAAGGTGGCCATACCATATATGCGTGAACTGGTGGAAATCTCAAGGGAAACAGTGCAACTGGCGGTTTTGGACGGTGACGAAACCCTGGCGGTGGAAAGGGAAGTATCCCCGGAAGCGATTACCGTCAATCTTGGTTTGCGCAGCCAGGCGCACTGTACCGCTGAAGGCAAGGTATTGCTGGCTGCCCTGTCTCCCGAAAACGCTGTTGATATTTTGGAAAAAAGCGGGATGCCCCAGAATACAGTCAATACGATAACGGATCTCAATCAAATGCTTTCTCATCTGGAAAAAGTCCGTCAGCAGGGCTTTGCCGTAAGCGCGGACGAAATGGTGGAAGGGGTGCGGAGCATCGCCGCGCCGGTCCATAACCATGCCGGGCAGGTGATTGCCGCCCTGAGCATTCTTGGACCGGGCTCCCGGCTGACGCTGGAGAGGATATCAAGGCTGGTTACGGTGTTAAAGGAAACGTGTACATCTGTTTCCATGCAGCTTGGTTACGACCCGGAAATGCTTAATAAAACAATTTTTCCAGGGGGGGCGGCAGGTAAATGAACATGGGGTCAAACCTTGCCGATTATGACCGGGTTTATGAGAATTTTTCCTGGTCAGACACAGAAAGGGAATTGGGCTGGGTGGAGGGAGAACCTGTCAACATTGCATACTCCTGCGTTGAACGTAATATCCGGGCGGGCAGGGGCCGGTGGACGGCTCTGTTATGTGATGACGGCGGCAGCAAAAGAAAGTATACATTTAATGAGCTGAGCGAGCTGACCGACAGGTTTGCCAATGGTTTAAAGAAAATGGGCGTGCGCCGGGGTGAACGGGTGGTGCTGTTTCTGCCGTCAGGCCTCGAATTTCAGATCAGCCTGTTGGGCGTGGTCAAAGCAGGCGCCATTGCCGTGCCGCTGCACAGCAAATTTATGGACGACGCGGTCCGGCAATTTCTGCTGGACAGCGAACCGGCGGCGGTGATCACCACCGCCGCGCTGAAACAGCGTATCAGACACTGTAACATGTCTTTCATCCGCCGGGTAATCGTGGTAAACGGGGGCGGTGAGGACGACTGGCAGGCCATGATTGATCATTCCGGCGCTGAACCCGCCACCGAATGGATGCGGCGGGAAGACCCCATGCTGCTCCTTTACACCTCGGGCTCCACCGGCGCCCCCAAGGGCGTGGTGCACGTGCACGAGGGAGCGCTCCAATATTACCAGACCGGACGCTGGGTGCTGGACATGAAGGAAAAGGATGTTTTTTGGTGTAACGCCGACCCCGGCTGGGTGACCGCTATTTCATACGGGGTATGGGCGCCGCTTTTAAACGGCGTGACCACGCTGATCTATTCCGGCCCGTTTAACGCCGGACAGTGGTACGATGTGTTGGAAAGAAACAAAGTTGCGGTATGGTACACGACTCCCACTTACCTGAGGAAACTGATGGCCGGCGGTACAGCCGCGGCCAGGAAACACACCTTTAACGCGCTGCGCTATATTTTCAGCGCCGGTGAGCCGCTTAACCCGATTCTCAACCGTTGGAGTTTGAGCGTTTTTAACCGGCCGGTGCATGATAGCTGGTGGATGACCGAAACCGGCGGCCAGATGATTGTCAATTTTCCCTGCCTGCCGCTGAAACCGGGTTCCATGGGCAAGCCGGTGCCCGGTATTTATGCCGCTATAGTGGATGAAAACGGGAATGAACTGCCGCCGCTGGAAATGGGCCAACTGGCCATCAGGACCGGGTGGCCGGCCATGATGCGGGACATTTGGAAAGACAGGGATAAGTACGACAGCTACTTTCGCCTGCCGCCCTGGTATTTGACCGGCGATCTGGCGTACCGCGACCGGGACGGATATTTCTGGTTCCAGGGGCGGGCCGATGATATGATTAAAACCGACGGTGAGCGGGTCGGTCCCTATGAAATAGAGAGCAAGCTGGTGGAACACCCGGCGGTGGCCGAGGCAGGAGTAATCGGCAAGCCTGATTCCATGCGCGGTGAAATTATTAAAGCTTTCCTGGTGCTTAACCGGCAGTACGTCTGGTCTGAAGAACTGTGTTCCGAAATCCGGCACTTCATCAAGACCAGGCTGGCTCACCACCTGGCGCCGGATGAAATAGAGATCTGCGGTCAACTGCCCAGAACAAAAAGCGGCAAGCTGATGCGCTGGGTGCTTAAATCCAGGGAACTTGGGCTGCCGGTAAACGATGTGGATAATCTGGACTAAGTTAATTGAATAATATAAAACCGGGTTTTAAAAAAAGAGGGCGTTTGCCCTCTTTTTTTGACTTTTAAGCCATGCTTATATGCCATTCGGGTTGTGACTGTTTTCTTTTTAACTTTCTTCAACCGCACCCGCATTGATTTATATGGTCTTTCGGCCTTTAAAACAGTAGCCTGGCGTAATGTGTGCAATAATTCATAATATTTAGAATGTTCTTGACTATTTAATTTTTTTAGTATATAAATAATGAAACAGCGTTGCGTGGTTAAGATTTTTTTAGTATATATATATAATGGACAGCGATGCGACGGCTGTTGATAGATAATAGCGGAGCGGTTGGCGGTGGTGCGCTGCGCCGGAGGACGAATGCGTGGCGGAAGGTAAGGCGGAACATATTAAGGAGAGTTCGGGGGGGAACAAGTTGAGAAAAGATGACTTGGCCGTTTCTGCGTCCAGGGGTTGGGTGGTTGCGTTCAGCGGTATGGGGGTTAACCTTGGCTTGGGCGTGCTTTACGCCTGGAGCGTGTTTGCGGCCGCGCTGGTGGATCAGCTTGGTTGGAGTAAAACTGAAGCGGCTTTGCCTTATACCATTGCCTGTGTGATATTCGCACTGATTATGGTACCGGCCGGAAAGCTGGTGGACCGGTACGGACCCCGATGGATTGCTTCGCTGGGCGGTATTTTCTGCGGTGTCGGGCTGATTATTGCGGGTGTGACTGATTCACTGCTGATGGCGATTATTGGTTTCGGGGTTATTACCGGTATCGGCCTGGGTCTTGGCTACTCGGCCCCCACGCCGGCGGCGGTGCGCTGGTTCCCGCCGGAAAGAAGAGGCCAGATTGCCGGGCTGGTGGTGGCCGGGTTTGGTTTGGCGGCCCTGTATATATCACCCATGACCAAAGCGTTTATCGGCTTGTGGGATGTTAAATACGCGTTTTTTGTGGAAGGCCTTATATTTATTGTCGTTATTTTAATTCTTTCCCAGTTTCTTTCTTTTCCGCCCAAGGGTTACATTCCTCCGGCGGCGGCGGTAAAAAAAGCGGGGCCGTCAAAACGGGCGCCTGTTTCCTCCGGTTTCGATTTTTCACCTGGAGAGATGATGGCCACGCCCCAGTTCTGGATGCTCTGGATCATGTTCGCGCTCACTGCTTCGGCGGGCCTGATGATTATCGGCCACCTGGCCAAAATCGCGTCCATCCAGGCCGGGGTTGAATGGGGCTATATTATGGTGGCGGCGCTGGCTTTATTTAACGCCGGCGGACGTTTTATCGCCGGTTTGCTGTCCGACCGCCTGGGATATACCACTACCATGCTGCTGGTATTTCTGCTCCAGGCCGGCAATATGCTGATGTTTTCCAATTATGTGAGCGGTTATGCTTTATTAATCGGTGGCTGTATCGCCGGTTTCTGCTATGGCTCGCTGTTGTCGCTGTTCCCGTCGGCCACCTATTCATTCTTCGGCATGAAAAATGCCGGCATCAATTACGGCCTGGTGTTCACCGCCTGGGGCGCCGGTTCGCTGATCGGGCCTATTGTGGCCGGGTGGATGGCCGACACTTACAACGCATACAACAACGCTTACTATATATCGGCCGCGTTGTTAATCCTGGCGGCTCTGATTACCCTGATTACCAAAGTGCCCAAAAGGGCTCCGGCCAGTGTCCTCGGCGGGATGACTCCGGCGGTAAAATCCGACAATTGACCCGGCTATAACAAATAGCCGCAAATAGGGGGGGGAGAACAGGCTGCTTTGCTTTGGCGAAGCAGCCTGCTTCTTTGTGCTTGTACGGAGTAGTGATTGGATTCCTTGTCCTATTTCTGATTTTATAGTACAATGTCCCCACTTTAATGAAGTAAAGAAAAAATCCAAGAGATACAGTCCGGCTGATAATGGGGTGTTATGATGAGCAGCAATACCGAATTTGCTTTCGGCGGCCACCGGTTCACCCAAAAACTTAGCATTGAGGAACTCACCAGGCAAAACAACCGCTTGGCCATTATTAATCAAATTGCCAGAAGTATCAATATTAAAATGAACTATGAGGAAATTATCGACCGTTTTGCAATTCCCCTGCAAGAGGTTATTTCATATGATCTGTTAAGTTTTTGTCTGCTGGAAAATGATAATTTGGTGATAAAATCCAGCATTCCCAAGGAACAGAAGATCCTGGGCGTGGGTACCGTCTTAAATAATTACAATTCAGCGCCCTGGGAGGCCGTCGAGGAAAAGACATGTTTCCTGCGGCAGGATATCTGGAATGACGGCCACCAGTACGAAGAGGATAGCGACCTCAGGCTGGCAGGGATCAAGTCGGCTGTTATGGCCCCCATGCTGGTTGATAACGAGGTTATCGGCGCACTTAACCTGGGCAGTAAGAAAGCCTTTGCCTTTTCGGAAAACGATTTTATCTTTGTGCAGCAACTGGCGGATCAACTGGCGATTTGCCTTGAAAACAACCGCCTCTACCACGAAGTGCTCGAGGTGAAGCGCGAGTGGGAAGAAACCTTCAAGGCTGTGCCCGACCTTTTATTTGTCATCGACAAAAATTATAATATTGTACGCATTAACCGTGATTATGCGGGAAAGCCGGCAGAGCAAATTGTGGGTAAAAAATGCTATGCAATTTTTGATTACTGCAGCCGGGGATATGAGCGGTGCCCTGCTGAAGAGGCCATGGAAACGCGCCTGGAATCAGCGCGGGAAATTACGCAGAAAAATTCACAAAGGATAATCAGCATCAGCGCTTACCCGATATTCAGCCAGCAGGAGGGGTTTACGCGGCTGGTTGTATACTCCAGGGACGTAACGGCCAAACGCCGGATGGAAATTCAGTTATTTCAGTCGGCCAAGCTGGCGGCAGTCGGTGAAATGGCCGCGGGGGTCGCCCACGAACTGAACAGCCCTTTAACAGCGGTGATTGGTAATGCGGAACTGCTTATCCGCCGGGCCCCGGTGACGGATAAAGCAATCAAAATGTTGCAGGATATCAAGTTATGCGGCCAGCGCTGCAAGCTAATAATTCAAAATCTATTGACTTTTTCACGGCAGGACAGTTATATGTTCGAAGAACTGCAGGTTAACGATGTGGTTGAAAACAGCCTGGCGCTTGTGCGTTACCAGATAGAAAAAAACGGCATCACAGTGGAGAAACATCTCAAATCCGGCCTGCCGCCCATAATGGGAAATGCCCAGCAATTGGAGCAAATTATCGTTAACTTTTTGCTTAATGCCCGGGACGCCCTGGAAAACGCGCTGAACAGGAAAATTACAATATCCACGGGTTTTGTCAGCCTTGATAACGACCAACCGGGGTTGGCAGTGGCGGTAGCGGATACCGGAGCGGGAATAAATTCCGAACACCTGGAACATATTTTCAACCCCTTCTTTACAACCAAGGACCGGTCCCGGGGTACCGGTTTGGGGCTGTCCGTCAGCATGGGCATTGCCAAAGAACACGGCGGAGCCATTGAAGTTGAAACCAGCCCGGGTGCGGGCAGCAAATTCGTGCTGGCGCTGCCGCTATAGCATTTTTATGATTTATCAGGCAAGGGTGGTGAGTATATGATCCCCAAAATCCTGGTGATAGACGATGACGTGGAAGTGGGACATTTTTTTGAATTTTTTTTACGTGATGAAAAAGGTTATCAGGTTCAGGTGGCCAATTCGGGGCGGGAGGCCAAAGAGGCGTTGCAATCAATACCGTTCGACCTGGCCCTGGTGGATTTGAAACTGCCTGATGCCAATGGTATTGAGCTGCTTAGGGATATTAAGGCGGCCAACCCCCGCTGCGAGGTGATCATCATGACCGGCTACAGCACCGTGAAATCAGCCGTTGAGGCCATCAAGCTGGGAGCGTACGATTACCTGGACAAGCCTTTCAGTGAGCTGGACGAACTGGAGGCGGCCGTTGAACGCGCCTTGTTTGCGGCGCTGGGCCGCAGGGACACGGTACCGGAAATAAACCGCCTGGCTGCCGATTTCGGGATCGTGATGGGCTATAACAGCCCCCTGACCCAGGTGCTGGCGGTGGCCCGGAAAATAGCCGGCCGGAACATAACCGTTCTCATTGAAGGAGAAACGGGAACGGGCAAGGAAGTGCTGGCGCGTTTTATTCACGCCAACAGCCATCGGGCAAAAGAGCCCTTTATCGGAGTAAACTGCAGCGCGTTCACTGAGACATTGCTGGAAAGCGAGTTGTTCGGGCACGAAAAAGGCGCTTTTACCGGTGCAAGCTATACCAGGCGCGGCATTTTCGAGGTGGCCGACCGGGGCACGCTGTTTCTGGATGAAATAGCCGAAGCGTCGCCGTCTATTCAGGCCAAACTGTTGAGGGTGTTGGAAACCGGAGAACTAATCCGGGTTGGAGGCGAAAAACCCGTCAAAGTAGACGTGCGGGTAATTGCGGCCACCAACATTAACCTTTATCAGGCCGTGGAAAGGGGAGCCTTCCGGGAGGACTTGTTTTACCGGCTCGACGTGGTATCACTCATTCTGCCTCCGCTCAGGGAACGCCCCGGGGATATTCAAGCCCTGACAAAGCATTTTATGCAAAAACACTTGTCGCCGGAAGAAAAAGCCGCCACTGCGTTTACGCCGGCAGCCTACGAGATGATGCTTGACTATAACTGGCCCGGTAACGTGCGCGAACTGGCCAACGTGGTGGCTCGGGCGGTGGCGCTGAGGGACGGCGGCAATATAGGCGCCGGCTCTCTGCCGGATAAAATAACGGGCTGTAAAAAAACGAAATACGGCCCCGGCGGTGGATTGGCCCGGCCCCCCGGTGACGGCGGCCTGGAGGCTGTAATTGAATGGTGGGGCGAGCATCTGGTGGAATTATTGGCGGCAAAGGATAATATCGACCTGGAGGTGCTTATCGCCGGTTTGAAAGATGTGGAAACCAGGGTGGCATGCAGCCTCATAGAACGGGTGTTGGACAAGGCCGGAGGAAAGCGGGCCGAGGCGGCCCGCATGCTGCACGCGACACCAAGAACACTAAGATATTATATGAACGAACGCGGGAAGTAACGGCAGGTGCCGAAAAATCGGCACCTGCCGTATTTTTGTCCCGTGTTTTCGGATCCCGCTCCGGAAAGGCGCCGGTACAGCCTTGTCTTTCCGGGCCAGGCCGGCAAAAAATAAAATTTCTTAACAGTGGTACAAATATTGCTCTTGCTTAAAGTAATTTGTCGGCCGGTGAAATAATGCGCCGGCCGGCAAACACATAAGGGAGGTATGAATATGCTGCAGGATTATTCCTTGCCGTCCACCGTCGACGAGGCCGTGTCCTTGCTGAGCAGGAACAACGGCGGCGCCAGGGTAATAGCCGGCGGAACGGACTTGATGCTGGATCTGGAGTCCGGCAAAGTTAGCGCAGGCTGCCTGGTGGATATCAGCAATATCGGGGAGTTAAAGAAGATTGCACTGGATGGCGGCACAATCAGTATCGGAGCCGGGGTGACCCACAGCGAGGTGGCCCGGTCGCCTCTGATCCGGGAAAAGGCGGCTGTACTGGCCAGCGCCTGCCGGACGGTAGGCTCCCTGCAAATCAGGAATACAGGTACGCTAGCCGGAAACGTTGTCAACGCCCAGCCTGCCGCTGACGGAGCCGTGGCCCTGGCGGCCCTGGGCGCCCGGGCTGAAATAACAGGTCCGGACGGCGTTAAGGTGGTACCGGTGGAGGAACTGTACGCCGGGTTGGGCAAAACCAAAGTTGACAGCACCCGGGAACTTTTAACTAGAATAACTTTCCCAGCCCTGGCCGAAAACCAGGGTTCCGCCTTTATGCGTCTGGCCCAGCGGAAGGCCCTGGCTCTGCCCATGCTCAATGTAGCGGTGGTCATAAGCATGTCCAATGGCTCTTTTGAATGGGCCAGAGTCGTTATGGCCCCGGTGGGTCCGTGCCCGGTCAGGGCCACCCGGGCCGAGGAAATGCTGGCCGGAGCCGAAGTAGATGCGGAGCTGCTTAAAAAAGCGGCGCAGGCCGCGTGCGCCCAGGCAAACCCGCGCAACAGCGCTTTGCGCGGTTCCCGCGCCTACCGCCTGTCGGTTCTCGAGGTTCTGGTGCGCCGGGCTCTGGAAATGGCGGTCGCCGGCGCCTGAGGATAAAGGAAAAACAATCCGCTGCGAAAGGAAGGATACCGGATGAACAAAATGGCACTGAAGTTTACCTTGAATGGAGAACCGCTGGAAATACTGGTTTCCCCTTCGGATACTCTGCTGGACGTCCTGCGGGACCAGCTTCACTTGACGGGTACCAAGAAGGGCTGCGGCAAGGGAGAATGCGGAGCTTGTACGGTTATCATGGACGGGAAGGCTGTCAACTCCTGCATCGTTCCGGCGGTAAAGGCTTCAGGCAGGAGCGTGGAGACAATCGAGGGCATCGGCAGCGAAGAAAACCTGCACCCGCTTCAGGCAACGTTTATGGATTTGGGGGCCGTGCAGTGCGGCTTCTGCACGCCCGGCATGATCATGTCTTCGAAGGCGCTGCTCGATTCCGTAATTAACCCCACCCGCGCTGAAATCAAGGAGGCTATTGCCGGCAATATATGCCGCTGCACCGGGTACGTAAAAATAGAAGAGGCTGTGCAGGCCGCCGCTGAAATAATTAAAAACAAGAGCGACAGGTAAGGGGGGAAAAAGGATGAAGAATTACAACGTGGTTGGTAAAAACGTGCGCAGGCTGGATGCGCTGGAAAAAGTCATGGGCCGGGCAACATTTACCACGGACCTGTATTTGCCGGGTATGCTTTACGCCAAGGTTTTGCGCAGCCCCTATGCCCATGCCAGGATCACGCGCATCGACACCGCCAGGGCCGAGAGGCTTCCCGGCGTAAAGGCCGTAATTTGTTATCGGGACTGCCCGCGGGTTAAATTTAACACCTCGGCCACCATGACCTTTACAGTGCCGCCGCTAAAGCCCGTTCTTGATCAATATATTTTTGACTCGGTGGTGCGTTACGCGGGAGACGAGGTGGCCGCAGTGGCCGCCGTCAGTGAAAAAATTGCCGCCGAGGCGATCAGCCTGATTGAAGTGGAATATGAACAACTGCCCGCGGTGTTCGACCCGCTTGAGGCGATGAAACCCGGAGCGCCGGTCATTCACGAAGATTGTTCGGCGGGCAGAAATATTCCCGGTGAAAAGGTCCATATTGCCATGGGTGACGTGGAGCAGGGGTTTTTGGAATCCGACCTGGTGGTTGAAGAAACCTACAAAGTGCCGGTGCAAAAGCAGGCGCAGATGGAAACCCAGGCGGCCGTGGCCCAGGTATCGGCCGACGGCCGGGTAACGGTCTGGTCCACCACCCAGACTCCGCACCCGTCCAGGCAGATTCTGTCCCACGTATTTAGCATACCGCAAAGCAAAATCAGGGTTCTCAACCCGCCCTATATCGGGGGCGGCTTCGGTGTGCGCATCGGACTCAGCGCCAAGGCGGAACCCATAGCGGTGCAGCTGGCGATGAAGACCGGAAAACCAGTCAAGATAGTGTACGACCGCAAGGAAGATTTTATCGCTTCCGACACTCGCCATTCGGGGTATGTGACCGTCAAGCTGGGGGTTAAAAAAGACGGCGCCTTTCATTCGCTGCAGATGAAGGCTGTTTTGAATACCGGGGCTTACTGCAGTTTCGGTACGGAAACGCCCGGCGTATTGGGGGCCATGGGCATTTCCGTCTACCGGGCGCCGAACCAGTGCTACGACGGCCACAGTGCATACACCAATACAACTCCGGCCGGCGCCATGCGGGGCTTCGGCAACCCGCAGGCCATGTTCGCCCTGGATTCCACCGTGGATATCGTGGCGGATAAGCTGGGTCTTGATCCCAAGGAACTGCGGCTTAAGAACATTATCAAGACCGGCGATAAGTGGTGCCTGCCGTATCCCTGCCTGAGCACGGGGCTGGCGGAGTGCATAGAAAAGGGCGCCCAGCGCATCGGCTGGGAGCGGCGCGGCACAATAAATGATCACGGCAAGCTGCGCCGCGGCATCGGTATGGGGGTCGGTACCCATGTCAGTAACGCGTGGCCCTTCTGCGGCGATTATTCCAACGCGTACGTAACCGTTCAGCAGGACGGTTCCGTTCACCTGGCTGCGGGCGTACCGGACATGGGCACGGGCACCCGAACCACACTGGGACAGTTCGTGGCCGAGACCCTGGGGGTAAGCCTGAATGAGGTATACGTCACCATTGCCGACACCGAGTGCACTCCCTTTGATATCGGCAGCCATGCCAGCCGTACCTGCTACGCTTCGGGGACCGCCGTGGTTGCCGCGGCGTCGGACGCCAAAAAGCAGATTTTGGAGTACGCGGCGGGATTGTTGGACGCCAAGGTGGAAGAACTGGATATCGCCGGCGGCGAGGTTTACGCCGTGGACCGGGAAAAAGAACTCCAGGAATGCACAGGAAGCGGCCTGTGCCAAATTGGCAGCGACGGCACGCCCAAAATGATTACCCTTAAGGAAGTCGCCGGCCACGCCCATCTGAAAAACAAACAGTTCATCGGGATAGGCCGGATTATACCGGAAAACGCGCCGCCGTGGCACGCCCACTTTGCCGAGGTCGAGGTGGATACCGAAACCGGCCAGGTGCGGGTGGTCAAAATAGTGGCCGTACATGACGTGGGTAAGGCAATCAATCCGGTTATTGTTGAAGGTCAGTTGCAGGGCGGCCTGGCGCAGGGCATCGGCTATGCCGTCAGTGAGGAGATCTGCTACGATGAAAAAGGAAGGCAGCTGCAAAACGGTTTTCATAAATACATGCTGCCCACAGCCGAGGATATACCTGAAATGGAAGCGCACATCGTGGAAGCGGCGGACCCCACCGGTCCATACGGTGCCAAGGGTGTCGGGGAAACGGGCCTGGTTCCCACGGCGGCGGCCATCGCCAATGCGGTTTACGATGCTATTGGCATCCGCTTCAATGAAATCCCGCTCAATGAAGAGCGAGTGTCCGGGGCCTTAAGGAACAACCCTGATTAACACCTATGTTCCCGGAGCCGGAAAATAACTGGAGATGCTGCAATAACGCGCCCGGAGGGAACCGACCGGGCGCGTTATTCAATGCTTTAATCCTCCGGCTTTTATGCAGACTCTTTAGTATTCAATAAAGCGAACTGTGCATGTAAACCATCCGGGTCTACCGGGTGGTTAATTTATCTTTGTATAAAAAGGACGTAAATCCACAGCATCTTTTGTCCAAAACAACTGTTGAACAAAGTATTATCAGGTTCTAATATTGATAGATAATAGACAGAATTTTTAAAATTATGCGATAGGAGGCAATATTAATGGGATATCAAACACGTGGTAAGACATTTGATGAATTTAATGTTGGCGACGAGTTTTATACGGCATCGCGTACTATAACGGAAGCCGATGTAGTAAATTTTGCCGGTTTGTCAGGTGATTTTAACCCACTGCATACGGATGAAGCATTTATGCAAAACAGCCCGTTTGGCACTAGAATTGCTCACGGCGTACTCAGCTTGGCAGTAGCCACCGGATTAGCCAATCAATTGGGTCTATTTGAGGGTACAACCGTAGCAGTACTGGAAATGGTCAGCCGTTTTACCGGAGCGGTAAAATTCGGTGATACGATAAGCCTGGTATTAAAGATAGCGGATAAAAAAGAGACTAAAAAGCCGGACAAAGGAATAGCGACCGTTGAGATTAAGGTGGTCAACCAGCGTTCTGAATCGGTTCTGGAAGGAACTTGGCTGATTATGCTCGCTCGTAAACAGGGTTAGTAAAATCAGCCGGTTGTTTATTTTGAACATTAAATTAGGAGGTAACAAAGATGCGCTTACAAGATAAGATTGCACTGATAACCGGTGCAGGCAGCGGTATCGGCGAGGCCACCGCGCGTAGATTTGTGTCGGAGGGCGCTTTGGTTGCGCTGAATGACGTAAATACAGAAGGCGTAACCCGGGTCGCCCGGGAGCTAAGCGAGCTAGGGGCGCGGGTGCTCGTTTTAGAAGGAAGCGTAACAAATAAGAGTGATGTAGAGGCAATGGTTAATAAAACCCTTGAACAATTTAAACGCGTAGATATCCTGATCAATAACGCGGGCATCAACAGGGACGCGCTGGCCAAAAGAATGACCGAAGAGCAGTGGGATAGTGTGCTTAATGTTAATTTAAAAGGCGCCTTTTTATGCTGCCAGGCCGTTTTTGGACCGATGAGCGAACAAAAATACGGTAAAATCAATAACACTGCCTCCATCGGCGCATACGGCAATATCGGCCAGGCCAATTACGCGGCAAGCAAGGCCGGGGTCGTTGGGATGAGCTGGGCGTTGGCTTTGGAATATGCCAAATATAACATCAATGTAAACGTAGTTGCCCCCGGCGCCACCAGTACCCCAATGACCGCCGGTATGCCCGATAAAGTGCGCGATATGATTATTAACAGTATTCCTTTAAAGCGCATGGCCGGTCCGGAGGAAATCGCCAATGCCCACCTGTTCCTGGCCAGCGACGAAGCCGGTTACATTACCGGCCAGGTTATTTTTGTAGACGGCGGTATTACTATCGGAATTTAATTAAAGATTGAGCCGGCAGATTATAAGGAGGTGGCTATTGTTGTCGTCCCAAATAGCACTGGTATCAGCAGGTGTGGCTAAGTTTGGCGTACGCGAGGCATCATACAGAGACCTGATCACCGAGGCAGGTCAGGCATGTTTTGCCGCGTGCGGGGGAGCTATAAAACCTGATGATATCGATGGGTTTGTTGTCTGTACCGTTATGCCCGAGCGTACAGCGGTGCAAAGTCATATAGCATCAATGGCGGAAGAGTGTCTGGGTATCAGGCCGAGCACCTTATCGCTGCGCTTGGAACACATGTGCCAGAGCGGCAATTTGGGTATCCGCACGGCATATGCCTACATCAAAGCCGGGTTGTGTAAAGCGGTAATGGTGGTAGGCGCTGAAAAGCTTCAAGTGCCCGTACCGGACGAAATATTTTTAAACATGAGTACCGGCCTTGACAGAGACTGGGAGGCCTGCCAGGGAGTAACCGCTCCCATAATGTTTGCCATGTGTGCGCAATCACACATGAGAAAGTACGGCACCACAAAGGAACAACTGGCTCGAGTGGCTGTAAAAAACCACGCCCATTCCGTCAATAACCCCTATGCGCAGTTTCAAAGCGGTGTAACTCTGGAACAGGTATTAAACGCTAAAAGTATCACCACGCCATTGGGGTTATTTGACTGCTCGCCGATCAGTGACGGAGCGGCGGCAGTCATAGTTACCACCGCCGACCGGGCCAAGGAGTACACCGATATGCCGGTATACATGATCGGCACCGGCCAGTCAGTGCACGGCTTAACCTTCGCCAACCACTATGAAGACTTGTCCCACTGGCCCCCGCTAAAACAAGCGGCGGAAAGCGCGTATGCGATGGCGGCAATAAAACCGGCGGACGTAGATGTAGCCGAGGTGCATGATTGTTTCACCATCGCTGAAATAATAACTACCGAAGAACTTGGATTTTGCCCTAAAGGAGAAGGCGGTGCATTTGTAGAGAGCGGGCAAAGCGATTATGGCGGTCCGGTTGTGGTAAACCCGCGCGGCGGGCTGTTGGGCTGCGGTCATCCATTGGGAGCCACCGGCGTGGCCCAGACGGCGGAGATATTCCGGCAGTTGCGGGGCGAGGCCGGAAAGCGGCAGGTAACCGGAGCAAAGATTGGGCTGACGCATAACAATTCAGGGCCAACCGAGCACGTGGTAAACATCTTTTCCAAGGAGGTGGTTTCATGACGGCCCAATACATAGCAACTATAGACCCATTCCCACACCAGGATAAGAAATCTACCAAAATATATCCCTTTTACGACCATCTCAGAGATGGACGGCTCGTGAGCACTCAATGCACGGAATGCAAGCATATCACCTGGCCGCCTAAAACCATGTGCCCCCAATGCGCCTCGGCCCAAGTAGATTGGGTGGAACTGCCCAAAGAAGGCCGGATAGTGGAATTCACCATAGCCGAAAGAGGTATACCGGCGGGTTTTGATATCCCAACCATATTTGTGCTGGTGCAAATAGGTCCCGTGCGGATCCTATCCAGATTAGTCAATGCAGACCCAAGCAAGGTAGAGATTGGTTTAGCGGTCGAACCGGATCTGGTAAAAGTGCCCGGCACGCCTTTCAGCGAGGATCGGGTGTTACCTGTTTTTAAAATCAAAGCATAAACAATCAACCGGAAAAAAGAGTTACTTCCGAGCAAGAAAGGATTGAATATAATGGACCCCAGGATTAATGAAGAACAGCTCATGATGAAGAATAACATTCGCAAAATGATGCTTGAAAAAGTAGCTCCCATAGCGGCGGAAATAGATGAAAACAGTAAATTCCCTTGGAGCGTGAAGGATTTATTCAGCGAAAACGATATCTTTTCACTGGTTGTCCCACCGGAATACGACGGCTTGGACGGTAAGCTGCTCACCCTTTGTATATGTATTGAAGAAATATCCAGGGTATGTGCATCTTCATCGATGGTCCTGGGCAACCAATCCCTGGGAGCCAGCCCCATTTATTTATGGGGTAACAAGCAGCAAAAAGAACGTTATCTGCCCAGAGTTGCCACCGGGGAAATTTTACCCTGCTTTGCGTTAACCGAGCCGAACGCCGGTTCTGATGTCGGTGCAATACAAACCAGGGCGGTGCCGGAAGGCGATAATTATGTGATTAACGGCAATAAATGCTTTATCACCCATGCAGAGGTCGGCGATCCGTTTACTGTTTTCGCCAAGGTAAATGTAGATGGTAAAGATAAGCTGACCGCATTTATAGTCGACAGAGGTACGCCTGGATTAAGCTTTGGTAAAAATGAGGTTAAAATGGGGCTGCGGGGTTCCCCGACAGGGACGGTTATCCTGGAAAACGTAAGAGTATCAAAGGATAATATCCTCGGAAACATAGGAGACGGTTTTCGAATTGCTTTAGATTCACTGGATAAAGGACGAATTATGACTGGCGCCATGTCTATCGGGATAGCCCAGGGAGCATTGGATTGTGCAGTTGAATATGCAAAAGCGAGAGTGCAATTTGGTAAACCTATTGCTGAATTGCAGGGGATCCAATTTATGCTGGCGGATATGGAAACCAGCATTCAGGCGGCACGAAATTTGATGCTGACAGCGGCCTGTAAATATGACAATAAAGAAGCGGATATGGTTAAATTCTCAGCTATGAGTAAGCTTTTTGCAACCGACATGGTTATGAATGTTACCACCGATGCGGTTCAAATCCTCGGCGGATATGGCTATTGCCGTGAATACCCGGTTGAGAGAATGATGCGTGATGCAAAAATCTTTGCCATATTTGAGGGAACCAACCAGGTACAACGTATTGTTATAGCCAGAGAATTAACAAAATAATTAATTTAAACCAACATTGGTGATAGAAAAACCGCTATTAGGTAAAAAAGTTGAGAACGTATTCAAACAAGACACGCAATATTCAAAATATTCAATTGCTTGAACAATACAGCAAACATACTGACACAAACCTTAAATATTTCACAGTAAAGGAGGTGCAACTTAATTAACCCAAGTAATGCGCTTGTAATGAACAGAACGATTTTTTATAAGAGGTTATATTTTGGGTACGCTTTTATGAATTTAAAATTTTTGAATTGTATTCTGGCCATGTGTGTGTTTAGGATGTCAAATTTATGAGGAGGATGGGCAATGAAAAAAAAGGCAATTATCTTCGTTCTGGCTCTGGTAACAGCAACTATCGGTCTTTTATCCGGATGTGGCGGACAATCCCAGCAATCCGGCCAGGAACCTGCCACCAGTGAACCAATCACCCTGAAATACGCTTTTTTTGCTCCGGGCAATACCTTCCCGGGCAAGCAAATGGATAAATGGGCGGAAGAAGTTGAAAAACGTACCAACGGCCAGGTTACGGTGGAGAAATTCCCCGGGGGCACTCTGCTCACAGCGCAAAACATGTATGATGGGGTTTTAAATGGTGTAGCGGATATAGGACTATCATGCCCATCCTACGAGCCTGGTCGATTCCCGCTACTAGGTATTAGTGACTTGCCCGGACTATACCCCAATGCTAAAGTTGCCAGCCTTGTGCTTTATGATCTGGTGCAAGAGTTTCAACCAAAGGAATTAGCTGATTTCAAGATAGTGACCGTATTTCACACCGAGCCGGGGTATATCCAGTCCAAAAAACCAGTCAGTAAAGTGGAAGACATTAAAGGGCTGCGCCTTAGGACTACCGGTACGGGGGTGGCTATGCTGAATACTCTGGGTGGCGCGGCGGTTAGTATGCCACAGTCGGATATTCCCCAGGCGTTACAGACCGGAGTTATTGACGGTTATATCAGCAGCCGGGAAGTTATGCTGGATATGAAATATGCGGAGTACGTAAGTTATGTTACTGATTATCCCACTTTTGAGGTATCATTTGCGGCGCTGATGAACAAGGATAAGTGGAATTCCCTGCCGCCTGACGTGCAAGAGGTGATCGATGACCTGGGCCGGGAAATGGCGTTATGGGCGGGCACTTATGAGGATGAACACGTTAAGGAAGCGTTGGAATGGGCAAGTAAGGAGCACGGTCTGCAGACCATAACCCTTTCACCGGAGGAGATTGCTAGATTTGACGAAAAGTTAAAAGGCTTGGCGGATGCTTACATAAATGAAATCAAAGATATCCCCGGGCACGAGGTACTGGATCGCATCTATGAGTTAAGTGATAAATATAGCGAAGAATATAAATAGGTTATATTTGACAAGTACATCAACGATAAAGATTTAGGCAGTCAAAAATGAGGAGCGCCATTATGCAGAACAGTGGGTTATGGCGCTCCAATTTTATTAGATTTTCCCAACTGTGGGTAATATCCTTTCTCTTAATGGTCTACTCGGGTTGTACTTTACTTTGGGCGAATAAAAAAAGGAGGGCAAGAATGGACTTATTAGAGAGATTGTGCGCGAGGCTCAATCTGTGGACTGCCTGGCTTGCCGGAGGAGCTCTGGTTTTCATGATGTTAATTTCAGTTATTAACATCGTTTTAAGGATTATTTCCCGTCCTTTTGGAGGAGCAACCGAAATGGTCGGATGGCTGGCAGCACTTACGGCGGCACTTGCTCTAGGGTATACCCAAATGAATAAGGGGCATGTGGCCATAGACTTGCTGGTGTCGAGGTTTTCCCGCCGGACCCGGGCCGTATTGGACAGTATGATATCTTTTATTATTTTAGCTTTAGCTGTCCTGGCGGCCCGGCAGTTGACCGTACACGCAGGCAACCTGTGGCAGCGCGGTTCATTATCGGAGACCATGCATATAGCCTATTTTCCCTTTACTTATGTTGTAGCTTTTAGTTTTTTATTCTTAGCACTGACTTTATTAGTGGACGGCATAAAATCCCTGGTTGAGGCGGTGAAAAGATGAGTATGCTTACTATAGCCCTTTTAGGCATAGTTATCATGGTCCTGCTTATGCTTCTGCGTATGCCGGTTGGTTTTGCTATGCTTTTGAGCGGTTTTTTCGGATTAATGTATGTTGTTTCACCGTCGGCCGCGCTCAATATGTTGGGTGCGGATATATGGGAGCAGTTCTCATCTTATAGCCTGAGTGTTATACCACTGTTCACATTGATGGGTGTCATTGTTTTTCATTCCGGAACGGCAGAAGGTCTTTATAAGACAGCCTATAAATGGCTCGGGCACATGAGGGGCGGACTTGCCGGCACTACGGTTATGGCCAGCATCGGTTTCGCCGCCATCTGCGGCTCCAATTCGGCCTCGGCTGCTACCATCGGGACCCTGGCTCTGCCGCAAATGAAAAAATACGGTTATGACCCGGCGATAAGTGCGGGCAGCGTTGCCTGTGGAGGTACTCTCGGAGTTGTAATTCCGCCCAGTGTTACGCTGATCGTTATCGCCATCCAAACTGAACAATCAGTAGGGAAACTCTTTGTTGCCAACATTATTCCCGGTTTACTGATTGGCATGTTTTTTTTACTAACCATATATTTACTATGCTTAAGAAAGCCGGAATTGGGTCCAGCCGGGGAAAGGTCAAGCTTTAAAGCAAAGATAGCCTCACTTCCCGGGACTATCGAGACGTTGCTTTTGTTTGTCCTGGTTATTGGCGGTCTTTATGCAGGATGGTTTACCCCCACGGAAGCCGGTGCCGCCGGTGCCTTTGGAGCCTTGGTTATTTCACTGGTGCAACGCAAATTAACTTGGGTCTCTTTCACTAATGCTGTTTTGGAGACGGTTCGAATTTCGACCATGGTTATGGTGCTGATTACAGGCGCCGTGGTTTTTGGCCGCTTTTTAACCACCACCAGGCTTCCTTTTTTGCTCGCGGACTGGGCGGCCGCGCTGCCGGTACCAGCTTTCGTTATTTTAATGATTATTATATTGATTTATTTAATTGGGGGCATGTTCATGGATGCCCTGGGTTTCCTGGTTGTTACCATTCCGGTCTTTTATCCCCTGGCCATGGCTTTGGGCTATGACCCTCTCTGGTTCCTGGTATTGATAAACCTTTTGACTACCATGGGAGCTGTTACTCCTCCGGTAGGTGTATGCGCGTATATCGTTAGCGGACTGTCAAAAGATATTTCTTTATATACAGTATTTAAAGGCGTGCTGTATTTTTTGCCTGCCTATATTGTTGTCATACTACTACTAATCTTTTTCCCTCAGATTGTTACCTTTCTGAGTTCGTAAATAGGTTACTAACAACAGTAATTAACTGTTTAAAAAAGCCTATATTTACGGCTGAATATTGTAGGGGATAGACATGGTCCCATTGGCTGGCCTATGCTACCATAATCGAAAGTATATTCTAAAAATTAGTTCAATTAGCAGGGGGGATATTATGCACGCCACATATTTAAAAGAAGGGGAAGAGATTAAGGAAGCCATTCTTGAATCAGGCATTAAAGTAAAGCCTGTATATACGCAGGAAGATATCAAGCACGTAGATTACAACACAGACCTGGGGAACCCCGGTTCGTATCCATACACCCGGGGTATCCACCCGGAAATGTACCGCAAGCGACCCTGGACAATCCGCCAGTACGCGGGCTTTGGCACACCCAAAGAAACCAACGAAAGATTTAAATTCCTTATTGCCAACGGCCAAACCGGTCTTAACGTGGCCTTTGATCTCCCAACCCAGTTGGGTCTCGACTCCGACGATCCTCTGGCGGAGGGCGAAGTGGGTCGGGTTGGAATGGCGGTTGATACTTTACGGGACTTTGAAATAGCCTTTGAGGGAATCGGGCTTGACCGGATTGGTACAAGCTTAACCATCAATGCCGTAGCCTCCATTGCCCTGGCCATGTACCAGGCGGTGGCTGAAAAGTACGGTTTTCCCCTGGACAAAATCAGCGCCACCCCGCAAAACGACATCCTCAAGGAAATGATCGGCCGCGGAATGTGGATTTTTCCGGTGGAGCCATCCATTCGTCTAATTGGCGACACCATCGAATACAGCAGCAAGGTTTTACCGCGCACATACCCGGTAAGCGTTTGCGGCTATCATATCCGGGAATCCGGGGCCAATCCCGTACAGGAAATAGCTTATGCTTTTGAGATTGCTATTACCTATATCAACCATGTTTTAGAGCGGGGGCTCGACAGTGATGATTTCGTGAGCCGGATCTCCTACAATTTAGATATATATGGTAACTTTTTTGAGCAAATAGCCAAATTCCGGGCGGCCCGCCGCCTGTGGGCACGGATTATTAAGGAACGCTTTGGGGCGAAAAATCCACGCTCCATGCAGTTTCGCATGCTGGCCGGAGGAGGAGGGGCCGGACTGACCAAGCAGCAGCCGGAAAACAACATTGTCCGGGGTGCTTATTATGCCATGATTTCCGCCCTCAGCGGCACTCAAACCCAGGCCCTTTGCAGTTTTGACGAGGCTTATACCATACCTTCGGAGAAAGCGGCGCTTATTTCCTTGATGACCAATCATATTCTCCTGGAAGAAATGGGTTTGCGGGATACCGCTGATCCCCTGGGCGGCTCTTACTATGTTGAATCATTAACCAGTCAAATGGAAGAGCGCATTAAAGAAGAAATGCAAAAGATCGAGGACAGGGGTGGAATGGCTCAGGCAGTGGATACGGGTTTTGTTCAGCGTGAAGTCGCCCACCAGGCCTATCAGCAGGAAAAAGCAATCCAAGAAGGCACAATCATCAAGGTGGGCGTCAACAAGTTCATAGTGGATGAAGAAGAACCCAACGTACAATTGCACCCGTATCAGACGGGGGTGGCTGTGGAGCAGATCGCCCGAATCAAAGAAGTTAAGAGAGAAAGGGATGCAAAAACCGTAATCCAGACCTTAAAGGATTTGGAATCGGCCGCCAGGGCAAAAAGAAATGTGATGCCTTATTTGGTGGAAGCCGTCAAGGCTTATGCAACGGTGGGAGAGATGACGGCGGTGTTGAAAGATGTTTACGGGGAATTTAAAGAACCGGGCATATTCTGATAGCATTTTACGCAATAATCTTTGTTTTGCTTGAAAACTGAAAGCGAAAGGGGTAAGCAAGGTGAGTTACAGAATTGGCATAGACGTGGGAGGAACGTTTACCGACTTTCTCCTGGCCTTTCCCGACGGCACGTCAAAGATATACAAAGTGCTTTCCACCCCGGAAGATCCTTCGGAAGGCCTGAGAAACGGCCTGAAGGAAATGGCTCGGGATCAAAACCTTCCTTTGACCGAGTTTTTACAAAAAGTAGAGACGATAGTCCACGGGACCACGGTTACTACCAATGCCGTATTAACTTATAACGGGGCCAGGACAGGGCTGTTAACCACCAGGGGTCTGCGTGACGCTCTGGAAATGCGGCGGGGAATCCGTGAAGAGCAATATAACAACCACTATACCAATGTGGAACCGCTGGTGCCGCGCTTCTTGCGCCAGCCGGTTGAGGAGCGGGTTGATTATAAAGGCGACGTAGTCACGCCCATTAACTTACAAAGCGTTGAGGAAGCTCTGAACCTGTTTAAAAAAGAAGGCGTTGAGGCTATAGCCATTTGTTTTATGAATTCATTCGTCAACGAAAGCCATGAGAAAATGGTCGCGCAGATGATCCAGGAAAAAATGCCTGATGTGTACCTCACCGTTTCCAGTACCTTGCTTCCTTCCATTCGTTTTTATGACCGTATAAGCACAACAGTTCTCAATTCCTATGCCGGGCCGGTGCTGCGCAGCTATATCCATAATCTGGTTGAAAAATTAAGTAAGTCAAATTTTACAGGAACACTGTTAATCATGCAATCTAACGGCGGTGTGGTAGCGCCGGAAATAGCCGCGGAAAGGGCGGCGTTAACCCTGCTTTCAGGACCCGCCGGCGGGCCGGCCGCGGGGATAACCTACACCTCCGTTCACGGCTTTGAACACTGTATTACGGTGGACATGGGCGGAACAAGTTTTGACGCGGCGCTGATCAAAAATAAAACCCCCCTGGTAACCAGCGAGGGTGAAATCAACAGACTGCGCCTGGCGCTGCCCATGTTGGACATTATCACCATCGGGGCCGGCGGGGGCAGTATCGGCTGGATAGACGAAGGTAACCTGTTGCGCATGGGCCCCCAAAGCGCCGGAGCAAAACCCGGACCGGCTTGTTATGGCCACGGCGGAGAATTGCCCACCTGTACCGACGCCGACCTGGTACTCGGTTATCTGGACCCCGATTATTTTGCCGGCGGCAGGATCAAGCTCAGTTATGATCAAGCTGCCAGGGCAATAAAAGAGCATATCGCAGACCGGCTTGGTTTGGATGTAGCTGAAGCGGCGGCAGGTATGTATAACCTGATCAACGTAAACATGGCCTCCGGTGTCCGGGAAGTAACAGTTAAAAGAGGTGAGGACCCGAGGGACTTTCCGCTGGTGGTGGCGGGGGGCGCGGGACCGAACCACGCCTGCATGATTGCCCTGGAACTGGAGATACCCGTAATCGTAGTGCCTAAAGAATCCTCAATTTTTTGTGCCGCGGGAATGCTGATGTCCGATTTGAAACATGACTTTATCCGTACCTACCCAACCCTATTGTCTGAACTGGAGCAGGACAAATTTGCCAGGCTGTTCCGGGAGATGGAGGCCCAGGGCCGTGCAATGCTCCATGCCGAGCGCATTCCCGACAACAGAGTAGAGTGCGTCTATGCTCTGGACTTGCGGTACGTGAAACAGTATCACGAAGTTTGTGTGGAAGTTCCGGAAGAGGACATCTATCAATGCAACCTGCAAAACGTCATCAGTAAGTTTCACCAAAAGCACAATTACTTGTATGGATATTCCCTGGAGAACGAATCCACGCCGGTGGAACTGATTAACATGCGTATTACCTGCATCGGCCGGACAGAAAAACCCAGTTTTCTGAAAGAAGAATATGACGGATCAGATCCTTCAAAAGCCTTCAAGAGACACAGGCAGGTTTATTTGCCGGACAGACGGGACTTTAAGGACATTCCCGTTTTTAACGGCGCCGTCCTCCGTAATGGCAACCGGATTGAAGGTCCCGCCATAATCGAACAGGTTAATACCACCACCTTTGTTACACCGGAATATTCCTGTATCGTAGATGGCTATGGTAGCTTCTTCCTTTTCTTAAAGGAAAGAGAACAAGAATTCTCGGGGAGGATATTCTCATGAGCGCAAAAGTAGAAGAGATTAACGGAGTCAAGATTGATAAAATTCTGGTGTCAGTGTTCCAGCGGCGCTTTAAATCAATCACCCAGGAAATGAGCATTGCTCTAACGCGTACCACCAGATCGCCCATATTGTGTGAGGCCAAAGATTTTGTCACCGGTCTTTACGGCGCCCGGGGCAAAATGCTGGAGCAGACGGAAAACCTGCCGATTCTCTCATTTTCACTGGGTCCCGTATGCGAGTATATCGTACGCTATTTTAACGGAGAAATATACCCCGGCGATGTTATCTTTCATAATGACGTATTTTCGATGGGCAATCAGAACAATGACGTGGCCGTTTACAAGCCCATATTCTATCAGGATAAGCTGGTGGCCTGGGCCGCCTGCAAAGGCCATCAGGCGGATATCGGCGGCGCGGTGGCCGGCGGCTATAATCCCAATGCCACTGAAGTTTGGCAGGAAGCTTTAAGGATTCCCCCGGTAAAAGTTTATGAAAAAGGGAAATTAAGAAAAGATGTCTGGGAGTTGATCTTTGCCAATATCCGTTTTGACATGGTGCGGGAGGATATGAAAGCACTGATCGGAAGTTGTACGGTAGGGGAGCGCCGGATGCTTGATTTGATTGACAAATACGGCTTGGATGTTTTTGAAGCGCACAAAGAATATCTTTACAGGTCCACTGAAAAAATGATGCGGGCTGAAATCAGGGATATCCCCAATGGCGTTTATTATGGGGAATCTACAGTGTACTACGATGGTCATAATGCCGGATCCCGGTATCAAATTCGTGTCCGGATAACTGTGGAAGACAAAGAAATTACCTTTGATTTTTCCGACACCGACCCGCAGACGCCAGGGTTTGTCAATGGTACCTTCACTTCCAGCGCATCGGCCGTGATGCTGACTTTTTTGCAGATGGTCAACCCGGATATCCCACATAATGACGGTATGGTGCGGCCGGTTAAAATGATTATTCCGGAGGGAACTATTCTTAACGCCAGGTATCCCGCCGCCACCACTTTTGGCAACCACCTTTGTCCGGCGACGGCCGACGCCATCATCAGGGCTTTGTCCCAGGCTGTTCCCGAGCGCGTTACCGCGGGTTGGAACCAGTTATTGTGCGGTCTGGTTACGGGGCAGGATAAACGAAAGAATTTACCATATGTGGATATCGTTTTCCTGGGCATGAAAGGTGGTTCCGGAGGCACCTACGGCTATGACGGTTATGACCATATCGGTATGATTGACGCTTCCGGCGGCGTACTGGACCAGGATTATGAAATGTTTGAGCAACAGGTGCCCCATCTGCTGCTAAAACACGAGTATCTTACTGATTCCGCAGGCGCGGGCCTTTGGCGGGGCGGCTTGGGGATTGAAACAGAAATAAAGATCAATGGTGAAAAAATGAGTTGTGTTACCTTCGGCGATGGTGACGTTGAGCCTGCTTTTGGACTATTCGGGGGAAAGATGGGAACTCTGAATAAAATTGAATTCAGGTATCCTGACGGGAGAGTTTACACTCCGTTAAGCAAGGAATTGGTCTCCGGTGTACAGCCGGGTTCAGTATGGTTTCAGCAGGCGGGCGGAGGAGGAGGATACGGCGACCCGTATTTGCGATCGGCCGAGAAAGTGCTTAAGGATGTTAAAAATGGCGTTGTCTCAATCGGAAAAGCAAAAACAGACTACGGGGTGATCATTGACCCGGTAACTCTGGAAATAAACCTCAAATCAACGACGGAACTCAGGAGTATGCGGCGTAACGGATGTTAAGGGGGTAAAAGAATGCCTGAAAAGACGCACGAAAGCGAAATAAAACGGCTGCAGCTCCTGATGAAGCAAGCTGAAGAGGGCGGCGGCAGTAAAGCTCAGGATAAAATCCGGCATCAGGGCCGTCTGACTGCGCGGGAACGAATCAATTATTTGTTGGACCCCGGTTCTTTTGTAGAATTTAATATGCTTGCGGAACACCAATGCCATAATTTTGGCATGGAGAACAAGAAGTATCCCGGTGATGGGGTAATCACCGGTTACGGTAAAATTGAAGGGCGGCTGGTTTTTGTATTTTCACAGGATGCTACGGTTTTGGGCGGTTCCGTTGGCACAACACACGGTGAAAAAATATGTTATGCCATAGACCAGGCAATTAAAGCCAGGGCACCAATCATCGGTATGTATGATTCAGGCGGCGGGAGGATTCACGAGGGCTTTTCAGCCTCCCGCGCCGTTGCCGGGATGTTTCACCGGAATACCAAAGCATCAGGGGTCATTCCACAGATTTCAGCCATTATGGGCACTTGTGCCGGTGTGGCAGTCTATTCTCCGGCCATTACAGACTTTATCTTTATGGTGGAACAGACAAGTCACATGTTTATTACCGGCCCCGGTGTGATTAAAACTATCACCGGTGAGGACGTTAATTTTGAAACCCTTGGCGGTGCCCAGGTGCACGGTAAAATCAGCGGTAATGCTCATTTTGTAGCCCCTACGGAGCAAGAGTGTTTAAGGCAAATCAGAAGACTTTTAAGCTTTTTACCGTCTAATAATAGCGAAAAAACAGCCCGGATACAAACCGGCGATGACCCCGAACGAACTGTCGATTCGCTGGTGGAAATTGTACCCGCCGATTTCCGGTTTCCATACGACATGCGGGAAGTAATTAAATCGGTGGTTGATAACGGAGACTTCTTGGAAATACTGCCGGATTTTGCCCAGAATATAGTCATCGGGTTCGTCCGTCTGGACGGGTATACCGTGGGAGTTGTGGGCAATCAACCTATGGTAATGGCCGGCTGTCTGGACATCAATGCCTCCGATAAAGCCGCCCGGTTCATCCGGTTTTGTGATGCGTTTAGTATCCCTCTCATTAACTTGGTGGATGTTCCGGGCTTTTTGCCCGGTAAAGGCCAGGAATACGGCGGAATTATCAGACATGGGGCAAAAATGCTGTATGCGTATGCGGAAGCTACGGTGCCCAAGATCACTTTAAATTTACGCAAAAACTATGGTGGCGCCGTAATGGCCATGTGTTGTAAAGGTTCCGAAGTTGACCAAATGCTTGCCTGGCCTATTGCTCAACCGGTTGTTCTTGATACAGCCGCGGCTGTGGACATAATTTTCCGGAAGGAAATCAAGCAGGCTGAAAATCCGGAAGAGTTCCGACAAAAAATGATTGCGGAATATGACCACAATTTTTCCAACCCCTTTAATCCGGCAGCGAAAATGCTGGTTGATGCAGTTATTGAACCAAAGGATACTCGCTCTGCGCTGATTAAATCGTTGCACATGCTTCTCCATAAAGTAGAGGAAAGACCCTGGCGTAAGCACGGGAATATACCGTTATAAATGATGTTATGTGGTAGCTGATATGTTATAACAGGGTTAATGGTTAAAAGTGTATTGTGTGACAGGTGGTTACATCTGCCCCGTAAAATACGGGGCATTTATGTATTAGGGAAATTGGTTGAGCCGCAAAGATTGCTATAAGCTTTGATATCGGCTTGCTTTAGAAATTAGCGTTTCGATTTCCGTTGCCATATTCCTTGAGATTCACTATTATAAACATAAAATGTACTTCCAACTGCTTTGAAAGGGGTTGCGAAAATTGGCTGTTCAGTTGGAAAATTGCAAACTAAGGTCACCGGTATGTAAAGACTGCAAAGATTTAAATGCTTTAATGCAAATAAGTAATTTAATTTCCATCACTGGTGATTTTAGCGCTGTATTAAAGAAATGCATTGAACAAATCAAGGATATCATGGGAGTAACCAGCGGGGGAGTTTTACTGTACGATACAAGAATTAACAAGTTAGTTTTACAGCGACCTGCATTCGGCATGGATAACGAGAAATTCCAGGAGTATTCACTGGAGGTGATCGGCAAAGAAAAACCCGGCATGGGGGCTGCGGTTAAGGTATTCATTACCGGTCAGCCGCATATTTCAAACTACCCTTTGATTGATTCCGTAAATAAACAGGAAATAGTGGATTATTATAATGTTCAATGTGCTCTTACTGTTCCTTTAATAGTCAATAAAGAATGCTTGGGAGTTCTGCACCTAATTAATACATATAAAGGATATTTTAGTCAGGAAGACGCCCGGCTGGCTTTGCTTTTAGCATCGCAGCTGGCGGTTGTCATTGATAACACGCGTACCTTTGCCCAGATGGAGGCAAAAAACAGATTACTGATACGGGCAACTGAAATACATAACCAACTGACTAAAATGGTTTTGCTAGGCAACGGTTTGGAAGCGATCACGAAAACTTTGTCCCGGCTGCTGGGCCGGCCCATTCAAGTGGAAGATCAATATTTAAGACCGCTGGCTTACGGCAGACCATCCAGTGTTGATCAATCAGAAGCGCCGGGTCCTGAGACAATTGATGGAGAAGCTTTGTGTAATCCCGAGGTGCAGAATTTTTTAAAACTATTACAAAAAGAGAAACGGGCTTTGCCTTTTCCAAACCAGGAACAATGCGGCTTAAAAACAGGCCGGATTATGTCGGCTATTCAAGTGGGCAGTGAAACTTTGGGTTATGTTTCAGTAATGGCGGCAAGCGGGTTCCTGGAGGAATTGGATTTCATGGCGGTAGAGCATGCCGCTACGGTTTATGCCCTTCAATTTATGCAACAAAAGGTGGCGTTTGAAGTTGAGGAACGGATTATTGGACAATTCGTTGAAGATCTAGTTTACGGGCGGATCAAAGAAGAAAACGAAATATTAAATAAGGCTGGATATTTGGGTTATAACTTGCACCATTATTATTACGTCATGATCATTTGTATCAATGAAAATGATCATGTTCCAGGCACTCCGCATGAAAACAGTGAAGAGTTATCTAAATATTCCCATATGTTGGTTAATCTGGTGCGCCGGATTGTATGTGAACAAGGTTTTAAGGTCATCACAGCACGTTCCAACCCATTATTAGTGCTTGTCGACACCGGTGCAGCCAAGCAAAAGCAAAAAGTACATAAATTGGCTGAGAAAATTCGTCAGATTATTATTAAGAAACTGAAGAAAAAATGTACCATCGGTATTAGCAGGGCGGCAATGGGATTAAATGAGTTAAAAATATCTTATAAGCAGGCGGAAAAAGCGTTTCAGATTGCCAATAAATTAAGATGGCATTATGTTGTTCCTTATGAATCGCTGGGGGTATTCAGGGTTTTCATGCAAGTAGAAAACCCTGAAGTTTTAAAGAATTATCTCTATGAAATATTGGGAGCGTTATTAGCTTACGATCGGGAAAAAAAAGGTAATTTATTAGAAACTCTGAGAATTTACGCCGATTCCAACTTTAATAGCCAAAGAACTGCAAATCGGCTTTTTATCCATATTAACACCCTTAAATATCGACTGGAACGCATCAGGGAAATCGGTAAATTGAATCTTGATCATTCAGAAGAGCGGCTTAATATTCAATTATCTATGAAAATAATGGATATGCTGGACGATCTTGACTTGCCTAAAAATACTGAAACTTTGCAAATTTCAGACTAAATTGCTGTTTAATTATTCTTGTATCTGTTGGAAAGAGCCTATAGCATTGAGAAAATTCTGTTCAGGTTGGACATGGCAACCTAAAATTATTTTCTGCTAATATAAATTTGAAAATAAAAATGGTTGAATAATTCAGATTTTAATTGAAAGGAAGTAGAGCAGATGAAAATAATGCGAGTACTGATTGCCAAACCCGGATTGGATGGTCATGATCGCGGGGCTAAAGTAATTGCCCATTTATTAAGGGATGCAGGTATGGAAGTAATATATACCGGTTTACATAAGACTGTCGATCAAATAGTAGCTACCGCAATCCAGGAAGATGTGGACGCAATAGGGTTAAGTATTCTTTCCGGAGCTCACGAGCCAATTACAAAAAAATTGATGGCCGAGTTAAGTCAACAGCAAGCGGATGATATCATCGTTACCGTGGGTGGGGTGATTCCGGAACCGGACGTTGATAAACTAAAATCTTTAGGGGCCAAAGCAGTTTTTCCCGGCGGAACAACTTTCGCGGAAATTTTAAAATTTTTTAAAGAGGAAGCCCCCGTTTACCGCCAAATGTAATCCGGCTGCAGAGAACAGAGCTTGCCGTCGTTGTCAAAGGAGATGGTTAAATGGCCGCCCGTACTTCAGTCGTAACCTCACCGGGTGAGGCGGTTTCTTTAATTAAAGATGGAGATGTGATAGGTATTGGAGGGTTTGCCACCACAGGCAAGCCAATGGCCTTAATCCGGGAACTGGTCCGCTCGGGAAAACGGAATCTTACGGTGGTCTCAAGTCCCGCCAGTATTGATGTGGATCTTTTAATCAGTTGCGGTATGGTTGATAAATTGGTTTGCGCTTATGTAGGCGCCGAGGCAATGTCTCCCTTGCTACCCTTTCATTCCAATTTGGCCGGCAAATCCTTTGCCGTCGAAGAGGTTGATTTGGGTTCTTTAGTTTACATGCTTAAAGCGCGCATCATGCGTTTACCGTTTTTAATTAGTCTGGGGCCGGTTGGAACCTCATTGCCGCAGTTAAACCCCAATTATCGTTATATTGAGAACCCTTTTGGCGGTCCTCCTGTAATTGCGGTGGCCGCAATTAAGATTGACGTGGCTTTATTACATGCCGCGCAGGCCGACAGGTACGGCAATGTGCAGCATAAGGGAGCTGTATTCCTGGACCCGCTTATTGCCAGGGCGGCTGATAAAGTGATTGTGCAGGTGGAAAAATTAGTCTCCAATGAGGAAATCAAACATTCCCCTGCGGAAACCAGCTTGCCGGCCGGTCTGGTCAACGCTGTTTCAGTAACGCCATACGGGGCGCACCCGTGTGCATCACAAAATTATCATTGCGCCGATGAAACGCATTTTAAAGAGTATGTCATGGCCGGCAAGAGTCATTTCAAGGGCGAAGGTGACGAGTTTAAAAAATACCTTCAAAAGTATGTTTACGGGGTGTCCGATCACGCAGGCTACATGGATGCGGTTGGTTTTAAGAGGGTGATGAGCCTGGGCCTGGAGGAGGGATAGTTTTGGAGGCTACAGCAAGGGAAAAGATGGCTATTTTTATCGCGGGACAAATTAAAAACGGCGACTATATATCCCTTGGCGCCAATTTGCCTGTACCTGCCGCCGGAGTGCTTTTGGCGAACCTGACCCACGC
Source organism: Bacillota bacterium (assembly GCA_023439185.1). Lineage (GTDB taxonomy): Bacteria > Bacillota > Desulfotomaculia > Desulfotomaculales > Desulfallaceae > BRH-c8a. The sequence goes on from JAEXOR010000055.1 coordinate 36,854, forward strand.
GCCTGATGTGATGATCAATGTTCTTAACTACTTGGTTAACCTGTCGGATATTGATGTTTTTAATGATTTAACCCAGGTAACAAATCCCACCGCTCTTAAATGGGCTGAAGGTATTATGTCCATGGAAGAACAATTTTCCGGGATCTCACGTATGGATCTATGCTTTACCGGGGCGCTGCAGGTGGACAGGCATGGAAACACCAACCTGATTGGCGTGGGTAAAGACCCCAACAATCTTAAAGTGCGCGGTCCCGGCAGCGTGGGTACATCCACGGTGATGGCTACGGTTAAAAAATATTTTATTTTTTTAAGCAGTCATTCTCCAAGATCCTTTGTGGAGCAGTGTGACTTTATTTCCGCGGTTGGATGGGGGGAAGGCGGCAAGGATGCCCGGGCCAAACTTGGACTGCCCGGGGGAGGACCGGAATATGTCATCACCCCCAAAGCAATTTTGGATTTTCATGAGGAAAGTAAGCAAATGCGGATCAGGTTTTTATTTTCGCCCTCCACGGTTGAGGAAATTCAGGCCAATACAGGTTTTTCATTATTGGTACACGACGAGGTTGCACCGGTTCCGGTTCCGGACCCTGAGCTGTTGGAAATATTGCGGACACGTGTGGATCCCAAAGGATTCCTGCAACAATAAAAAATTTTTATATGAATGGGGGTACACAATTGCGCCTGTTAGAATACCAAGCGAAGGACATTTTTAAACGTTACGGGATTCCGGTCGGTCCTGGACAGGTTTGTCGCAATGTTGATGAGGTGGAATCTGCTTTAAAATGTATTGATTTTCCGGTGGTGATTAAAAGTCAGGTTCCCAGCGGTAAACGGGGAAAAGGCGGGGGTATAAAATTTGCGTCTGACAGCAGCGAAGCGTTAACAATAGCTAATGATTTATTAAACAGTATTATTTGCGGCTATGCGGTTAAAGAACTTTTACTGGAACAGCAGTATTCAATTCAAAAAGAGTACTATGCCGGGGTGATCACAGACGGTTCGTCGAACCGTTGTTGTCCGGTAATACTCTTTTCAGCCAGTGGCGGAATGGAAATTGAGGAATTGGTGACGGAAAACCCCGACGCCATTATTGAATTGCCGGTAGATCCTCTATTTGGTCCTTCGGATTATCAGCTTCGCGATATGTTAAATCGCGCCGGTGTTTCCTTACAACAAAGGGCTGAGCTTGTAAAAGTGCTGCAGGCCCTGTATCATGCTTACCGGGATTATGATGCCGAGCTGGCGGAGATAAATCCCCTGGGCGTTACCGAATCTGGAAAACTAATCGCCATGGATGCAAAACTGACAGTGGATAACAGCGCCGCCTTTCGTCATCAGGACCTGCGGGAAACTTTTTCAGACACCAGAGAAGCGCGAGCTGCGGCGATGGGACTAAGTTACGTTGATCTGAATGGGAATATAGGAATAATGTCCAACGGGGCCGGGTTAACTATGGCCACCATGGACCAATTAGCGCAAGCCGGAGGGCAGCCGGCCAATTTTATGGATACGGGAGAAAGAATCCTGCGCGACGGTATAGCGGATGGGTTTTCTATCCTGGAGGAGCGCAGGGATTTAAAGGCTATCCTCATTAATGTTTTTGGTGGCGGTGTCCAGTGTGATCAGATAGCTAAGAAGATAAATGATTATTTAATATCGCAAGGTGAATATCCTTTGCCGGTGTTGGTATGTTTACAAGGACGTAACGCGGAGATAGCCCGACAAATTGTAAAAGAGCAAGGTCACCCTGCCATAAGATTACTTGATACTATGGAAAAAGCAGTAGTAGAGGCGGCTGCGCTGGGAGGAATATAAATGAGTATACTGGTCGACGAAAACACAAGAGTAATCTTTCAAGGTATTACCGGTAAGTTTGGAACCTATCATTCCCGGCTGATGATGGAATATGGAACCAATATTGTGGCAGGGGTCACCCCCGGGCGAGGCGGTATGGAAGTGAACGGAGTTCCGGTGTTTGATTCCTTCCAGGAGGCGCTGGCCGAGCATCCCGCCAATGCCACTATAACGATGATGCCCGCTCCTTTTGTCAAAGACGCGATTTTTGAAGCCATCGATGCTGGGATCAAATTGATAGTGTGTTTGGTGGAAGGGGTTCCCGTGCACGATATGATGCTGGTTAGAAAGAAACTTGCCGGCACCGGTTGTGTAATGATCGGTCCCAATAGCCCCGGCATTGTGAGCTCGGGAAAAGCATTATTGGGATTTATGCCTGGTTCGATTTATCGTCCCGGGCCGGTGGGGATAGTCTCCCGCAGCGGCACCTTTTCGTACCAGGTGGCAACTGCTCTGAGTCAGGCCGGTATTGGCCAGACCACGTGCGTCGGTATTGGTGGGGATCCAATTACCGGTATTTCATTTGTAGATATATTATCCCGCTTTGAAGCTGATCCGGATACCGAAGCGATAGTCTTAGTGGGCGAAATTGGCAGGACCAGTGAAGAAGAGGCGGCGGAGTATATCGGCAGGGCCGTTACAAAGCCGGTAGTAGCAATTATTCTTGGAGAAACAGCGCCTCCGGGTAAACAAATGGGCCACGCCGGGGCTATTATTACAGCCGGGCGCGGCACTTATGAGAGTAAATATAACGCTTTCAAAAATGTAGGCGTACCTGTGGCTCATACAGCGAAGGAAGTTGCTGTTTTAATGGCCGGGCTGAAAAGATGGTCCAGGGTTTAGTTGGCGGTAAAAATATATAAATTATCAAAATATTATGATGATTGCCTGATTGCCTGATTGCCTGATTGCCTGATTACCTGATTGCCATATCAAGTCTATTAGCTTGTTAACGAGGAGGTAGAAGCATGGCTCGCCCAATAAAAAGTTTTGAGTATTTTGAGCCGAGCACCATAAATGAGGCAACTCAGCTTTTAAGCACTTATCGGCCCAAGGCAAAAGTTCTCGCTGCGGGTGTTGATCTCATTATAAGGATGCGGAAGCGGCTAATTGAACCGCAATATGTGGTAAGTATTATGAATATTCCCGGACTCACTGATATCGGGAATGATGAAGAGTCCCTAAGATTCGGAGCTATGACTACTTTAATGTCCCTCGAACGCCTGCTGAAGGGAGATAAGACGTATCCAGCCATCTACGAAGCAATACATAATTTAGCTTCAACTCAGGTGAAAAACACGGCTACTTTAGTTGGTAATCTCTGTGTTGCCACACCAGCCTCAGATATGGCCAGCGCCCTGTATGCCTTAGGTGCAAAACTAAAAATTAGCGGCGTTTCCACGGAAAGGATAGTGGCAATTGAAGATTTCTATCTCGGTGTTGGTAAGACTGTCTTGCAGCCGGATGAAATCGTTACGGAGGTTATTGTGCCCCGGCCGGGTTCCAATTCAGGAAACGCATTCTTAAATTTACTAAGAGTCAAATGCGATGTATCTAAAGTGAATGTTTCAGTCAGTCTGGCGGCAGACAATGACCGGTGCAAAGAAGTCAAGATAGCGCTCGGAGCAGTTGCTCCTACCATTGTCAGGGCAAAGCAGGCGGAAGAAATACTGTTAAAGGAAAATTCGTTTGAAAAGGCAGTGGAAGAGGCAGCTCAAGCAGCCGCTATGGAAGTAACGCCGATAACTGATTTGCGCTCTACTGCCGAGTATCGCCAAGAAATGGTTAAGGTGCTGGTGAAGCGGGCCCTGGAGAAAGCATGGGCCAGAGCGAAAGAATAAACAGGAAGGAGGATAACAATATGGGAGAACAAAGAATTATACTTAATGTGAACGGGCGGGATTACAATATTTCGATAGAGCCGGAAATGACCTTGGTAGATGTTTTAAGAGATAAGTTAGACCTAACCGGGACGAAGGTAAGTTGCAGAGAAGGAGAGTGTGGAGCCTGTACTGTTTTAATGGACGGCAAACCATGCCTTTCTTGTTGTACTTTTGCAGTGCAAGCACAAGGGAAAAAAATCGTCACCATAGAAGGATTGGCTGATAAGGGTCAGTTGCATCCGGTGCAAAAAGCGTTTATTGATCATGGCGCTATCCAGTGCGGTTATTGTACTCCGGGAATGATACTGTCCTCAAAAGCATTATTAGATGAGAATCCGAATCCCACTCCCGGCGATGTGAAAACGGCTCTGTCGGGAAACTTGTGCCGGTGTACGGGATACGTCAAGATCGTCGACGCGGTTATGGCTGCCGCGGATGATGTGAAAAGAGGTGACAAAAAATGAGCAAAGGGTTCCAAAGCGTAGGAAAACGCATCACTCAGGTTGATGTTGCCGCTAAAGCAACGGGTGAAGCACGCTACACAGCCGATTTAAAATTGCCGGGTATGTTGATTGGCAAAGTTCTTCACAGCCCATATCCGCATGCAAATATTAAGAAAATTGATACCTCTAAAGCTCTGGCATTGCCGGGAGTGGAAGCGGTAATTACATTTGAGGATACGCCTAAGATAGCGTATGCCCGTTCTTATCGTGATTCTCCGATGAATGCCAGTGGCCATTTGCAGCACTCTGATGAATATATCCTTAATGAAAAGTGTCGTTATATAGGAGACCATATAGCGGCGGTGGCGGCGGTAGACGAAAAGACAGCAGATTTAGCCTTGGATTTGATTGAAGTGGAATATGAGATATTACCTTTTTATATTGATCCTCAGGATGCCATGCAACCCGGTACCGTTCCTATCCATGATTGGGCGCCGAATAATATTCCGGTAGTGATTGACTCACCTCCACCGTATCTGAAACAAGGTGATATGGAAAAAGCATTCGCCGAGTCCGACGTCATTGTCGAAGAGACGTTCTTTTGCTCTAAGCAAGTTGGGGCCCATATTGAGACTCAGGCTTGTGTAGCTAATGTAGACGCCAATGGTAGAATAACCTGTTACAGCCCGAGTCAGCTTCCTCACCTTTTTCGGCGTGAATTGGCGAAAATGTTCCGTACCACAGTGGGAAAGATAAATGTAGTCAGTCCCTTTGTAGGCGGCAGTTTTGGTATTCGTTTAAGTTGTCAAAATGAACCGATTGCCATTGCGTTGGCAATGAAAGCGAAGAAACCGGTGAAGTTGGTGTACACGAAGGAAGAAGACTTCACGGAGCTCGATACCAGAACTCCTGATTATATAACAATAAAAATGGGATTTAAGAAAGACGGCACGCTCCATGCCCACGATATTGATGTCCTTACCTGGTCGGGTGGATATTTGGGCCGGGCGCAGCTAGCCGGGGGCATTATACTTACCTGGGGCCTTGGCCACTATAGGTGCCCAAATACGGACGGAAGGGTCAAAATCGTGTATACGAATACTACTCCGACAGGAGCAATGCGTGGTTTTGGTAATCCGCCGCTGGCTTGGGCCGATGAACAGGTAATGGATATGGCTGCGGAAAAATTAGGCATGGACCCTGTTGAGTTGAGGTTAAAGAACATTAAAAAAGCAGGAGAACCTTCAAATATGTGCCTCCCCTTGGAAAGTTGTTATGAAGACGACTGTTTTATACAAGGGGCGGAAGCGATCGGCTGGAAGGAAAAGTTCGGAAAACTGAAACAAGAAGGGAAAATAAGACGCGGCGTGGGTTGCGCGGGCATGATGCACTGTAGCGGGGCTCATCCCCTGCTATTAGAACATAGTGGCGCCATAATCAAGTTTAATGAAGACGGTACCGCCAGCCTTATGATAAATCCTGGTTCACCCGGCACGCATATTTGGGGGGCATTGGCTCAAATCGCTGCCGAGGAACTGGGTATTTACCCGGAAGACTTCAATATAGTAGCCGGCACCACGGATGGTTCCTTATTCGATTTGGGATCCCACGCGAGCAGATCAACCTTTGTTACCGGCAATGCTGTTCTTGCAGCTGCCAAGAACGCCAAAAAGCGTATTCTGGCGCGCGCGGCGAAAACGCTTGGAGTATCACCAGACGAACTTGATATTAAGGATAGACAAGTATTTGTGAAATCATCGCCGGAAAGAACCATTTCTGTTGCTGATGTATGTTTTAATGGTATCTATAACTTCGAGGGAGAATGTGAAACAATTATAGGTGCGGCTTCTTGGGACTCGAAATACACTTCTCCTCCCACTGCCGCTTATTTTGCCGAAGTAGAAGTTGATATGGAAACCTACGAAGTAAAGGTAGTAAACTTCGTTACCGCTCAGGACTGTGGTACCGCCATAAATCCAATGACCGTGGAAGGACAATGTGAAGGGGGTCTCCAACAGGGCTTAGGCTATGCTCTAACTGAGCATTATGCTATCAATAGGGAAACAGGCAAATGTGAGTCTGACAACTTCACTACCTATAAGATGCCGGGGACTCTTGATATGCCGGAAAATACCAAGGTAATTATCATTGATAAACCTGATCCTAAAGGTCCTTTTGGGGCGAAAGGGGTCGGAGAGCCCGGTTCGGTAGGCGTTACTCCCGCTATAGGCAATGCGATTTATGATGCTATAGGAGTGCGTATTACAGATTTACCCGTAACACCGGAAAAGATCTATGCCGCACTTAAGAAGGCAGGCAAAATCTGAGTAAATACAGGCATGTCTTTATCTCCATTACGGCATAATGCTTTAAAGCAAGCCGAAGTAGTGGCCGGAATAGGATGGAAGTCAATAGGATGTAAATCAAGTGGGAAGGATAACCTTCCCACTATTTAATCATTAAATCATTATAAAACTGCTACTGCTGAACTCAGGGCTTCAAGGAGGGCAGGTTGAGTATGACCAGCAAAATTATATCAAATATTCAATTTAATGAAGAAAAAGGGGAATTGAACTACCAGGGTGTAAGATACCTGCTGATAAAGCCGGAAACTGTCATCGGTTTGCAAAAGGCGGCCGAGAGTAAACTGGGTCCGGATGTTGGCGAGTTTATTTTTAACGGCGGTAAGATTGGGGGGGCTCTATCAATTCAGGCATATAGCCAAAAATTCAATTTATCAGCTACCGAAGTTGTTCATTTTATGGCTCAAATGGGAGGTGAACTGGGTTGGGGCCGTTTAGAAGTCGAGCGATTGGACCGGGAAAAAAGAATACTAATAATTATTGCCCATAATTCTGCTTTTGCGCAAGCATATGGACAAAGTCGGAAAGGGGTTTGCCACTTGATCCGGGGGGTTTTTGCCGGGGTAGCCGAGTTTCTTTATGGTGTCCCGGTAGAAGCACGGGAAACTTTATGTGAAGCTAATGGTGATGAATATTGCCGGTTTGAGTTTTTTAGTACCTAAAAAGGTAATAAAATACATGAAAACTTTACTGGGGAGGGAGATTCAATGTCCTACGAATATTTTCTACTGGATACACCGGCTCCGCATGTATACCTGATCACTATAAACAGACCGGTACAACATAATGCTGTAAACGCCGAGATGTGGAGGGAATTGCGCAGTGTTTTGGATGATGCGCGCACCAATCAAGATATCCGAGTGGTCATTATAACCGGGGCGGGAGAAAAGTCCTTTGCCTCCGGGGCGGATATTTCCGAGATGGAACAATGGTCGGATCGGGAAAGACACCGTGAATATGTGAGCTTAATGGAGGAAGCTTTTGAGGCAGTTTTTAACTTCCCTCGACCGGTAATTGCCATGATCAACGGTTTTGCTTTAGGCGCCGGGTGCGAACTGGCACTGGTTTGCGACATCAGGATAGCAACTAATAAATCTAAATTTGGTATTCCGGCCGCCAAACTGGGCATTGTTTTAAATTACCCGATGACTTTGCGTTTGATTAATTTAATTGGTGGCGGCGCCACTAAAGAGCTGCTTTTTACGGGAGATATAATTGATGCCGGCAGAGCCTACCAGCTTGGCCTGGTTAACCGGGTTGTGGAAAAGGAAAGGCTCTATGAAGAATGTCTTGAGATAGCGCAAAAGATAATTGATTGTGCTCCTCTGGCTGTGGATGGCGACAAAAAGGTGATCAATTATTGTTTACGAAACACCCGTTTAGATGTTCCTCAATTGGAAGAGATCGAGCTTAGGTCCATCGAATCAGAAGATCATTTAGAAGGAGTGAGGGCTTTCTTACAGAAAAGAAAACCAGTATGGATAGGACGATAGTTTACTGCGGCCGGGCAAGAATTAGAAGAGCATTTTATACGATTTGGAGGATGTAGATCATGGCGGATTCCAGCATAAAGAAGACGCAATCAGTCGCTCCGGGAGTTAACGATGCTTTGGGGAACTTGTTTCGGTTTCTGCCCAATGAACAAAATGAGCGGATGAAATGGTTGGCCAACATTTTGCATGCGATCCACGAAAGTGTGGTGGTCGTGGATCTGGAATCCACTATAATCTATGTAAATCCGGCATACCTGAGGAGCCTGGGGGTATCCGAGGATAAGGTCCTGGGGCGTAAGCTTAAAGACTTTGAGCCCACATCCAGGATCTTGGATGTTCTAAGCTCAGGAAAACCTATTGTAGACGATCCGTCCAGGATTACTTCCCTTGGAATAGATATTATGGCTAATATCACCCCGGTTTTTGACGGCAAAAATCTTATCGGGGCGGTGGCGGTATTTAGAGATATTTCGGAGATTGTCACCCTAAAGGAAAAGCTTCAGCAAACCACGGCGGAAATGCTTAAGACCAAGGAACTGACCTCCCGTTACTATTCTGAGCTCCAGGAACTCAGGACCAGGCTGATGGATATCGATGACCTTGTCTGTGAGAGTCCGGAAATGCGGCGAGTAATGGAGGTGGTGCTGCGCATCGGCCGGGTGGATTCTACAGTTCTGGTAACCGGAGAGTCCGGCGTGGGTAAAGAAGTGGTAACCAAGCTCCTCCACAAAGTTAGCAAGCGCAAAGACGGACCCTTTGTGGTAATAAACTGCGGCGCTGTTCCTGATAACCTGTTGGAGTCGGAACTGTTCGGCTATGAAAAGGGCTCCTTTACCGGGGCCAATAGGGAGGGTAAACTGGGCCTGGTGGAGTTGGCCAACAAAGGGACCTTGTTTTTGGATGAAATCGGTGAATTGCCCCTGGGCCTGCAGGTTAAACTCCTGCGCGTGCTGCAGGATAAACAGTTCTTCCGGTTGGGAGGAGGCAAACCTATCGAGGTAGATGTACGCTTTATTGCCGCTACCAACCGGGATTTAAAAAAAATGGTCACCCGGAAGATTTTTAGGGAAGATTTGTTTTACCGCCTCAATGTTGTTCCCATTCATATTCCGCCCCTTCGGGAACGCAAGCCGGACATAGTGCCGCTGGCCGGTTTTTTCTTAGAGAAATACAACAAGAAATACGGCATGAATAAAAAGCTGTTGCCTGAAGTGTTGCGTTGGCTGGAGAATTACAACTGGCCCGGCAATGTGCGGGAACTTGAAAATGTAGTGGAGAGATTGGTGGTTTCTTCAATTAATGATCCCATTACTTTGAAGGAAGTGTATTTGGCTGAATGTGGTGACCGGCCTTTCCAAAGCGATGGAGTGATTGGCCTGAATGTGATGGACTTGCAAAAGGCCAAAGAGATGCTGGAAAAGGAACTTATAACGAAAGCCTTGAATTTAGCAGGCTCAGCCAGAAAGGCGGCCCAACTGCTGGGGGTTGACCACTCAACAGTGGTCCGTAAAGCTAGAAGGCACGGAATTGATCTAGCCAATCTTTCGTAAAAAATCCTTAAAGAGATCAAAAATCAGCCCTTTAAACAGGGCTGGCTTGGGAAAAATACATAACTGACAAAATTGCTCAATGACCCTGTCCGATATAAACATCTGGACAGGGTTTATAAGTGGTGTAATGCTACACCGGTATGGTGCGGCAATGCAACGGGCTAAAATCAGAACCGTGCTCAGGACGGGAACTGCTGGTACAATGGTTCCCTGATTGGCGAGTCGGCAAGACTGCCGGGGTGTGGTTGGAAACTGTTGCAATACTGCATCAGGATGAACCGGCATATCGGACATTTATAGCAGCATTAACCGGCTGAATATTCTGTTATTTGTGGCATGGAAATTGCTAAATATAATGTAAATGAAGGAGCCTTACAGGCCCAAAGGGGGTTGAATCTTGATTTATAAGTACGGAGGACGTCACAAAACGAATGGAGCTGCATGATTGAGATTAGTTTTCAAACTACCTGATTCAAGGAGGATATTGCATGAAACTGGAAAAAATTGACCACATATGCATAGCGGTTAAAGATGTCAAGAAGGCTGAGGAAATATACTCAAGGGCTTTTGATATTAAGGGTATGGACTACTATGTTGACGAAAATGAAAAAATCAATGTGGTCAGGTTCATGATTGGCGAGGTCGGCTTTGAGCTTATGGAATCCACCGACCCGGACGGGGAAGTTGCTAAATTTATCGAAAAAAACGGTGAGGGCGTTTTCTTAATATCATTTAAGGTGCCTGACACAGTTGAAAGCATGGATGAATTAAGCAAGAAAGGGTTCCCCCTGCTTGATAAGAAACCGCGGAAATGGCGCAACAGCAATTTCACGTTCTTGCATCCGAAGGGGTTTAACGGAGTGCTGCTGGAGCTTATTGACTGAACTTGAAACAAAATTAATCCAAAGGAAGGTGAAGCAAATGCAAAAGCCCGGTGAAGCCAAACTGTCCACCCTGTTTGAGAAAACAAAAGTCGGCAAATATGAATTAAAAAACAGGGTTAAATATGCAGCCTGCTGAGTGTCCAATTATAATACCCGGGACGGGTATCTTACCGAGCGCGAAATAGAGCGTGTGAGGGTCATATCCAAAACAGGGGCGGGGATGATCACCAACCAGGGGGCTTATCCCGACCCCAGAGGCGAAGGCAAGGCCTATTTTCGTCAATTGGCTATCTATGATGATAAGTTTTTGCCTAAATTTGAGCAGATCGCCGGCATGTTAAAGGACAACGGCGCGGTAGCCATTCAACAAATATTGCACGCCGGGCGCTACGGCGGCATAGACCTGGGGTATTGCGCCGCGCCTTCAGTGGTGCCCCAGACACTGCCCCATTTTCGCCCGCCAAGGGAAATGACCAAAGAGGATATAAAAGAATGCATCAAAGAGTTTGTGGATGCCTCCAAGCGTGCCGTGAAGGTGGGTTTTGACGGAGTGGAGGTAACCAGCTTCATGGGTTACCTGCTGGCGAATTTCAATTCCAAATTTACCAACCGCCGCACGGATGAATATGGCGGTTCGCTGGAAAACAGGGGCCGCTTTATGCGGGAATTAATCTACTCCATTAAAGAGGCCATCGGCGACCGGCTATTAATTGTCCGCTTAAACGGCACTGAATTGATGGACCGCTATGGCGGCAACAGTGAAGAGGAATGCCTGGAATTAATAAAAATGGCTGCCGGCTGCGGCCTGGATATGATCAGCTTCTGTATCGGATGGCAGGAGGCCCCCGAGTCCTCCATCGCCAGGGACATTCCCCCGGGGTACTGGAACTATCTGGCCGAGCGGGCTAAAAAGGAAATTCCTGATGTCCCCATCGCTTTTGGTGTAAGATTGCCCGATGCGGAAATGGCCAACGAGAGCATTGCCAAAGGTCAATTTGACTACTGGGAGGTCTGCCGGCCATTCCTGGCGGACCCGGAAAGACTGCACAAAACCGCGGAAGACCGCCGGGGGGAAGTAAAACCATGTATCGGTTGTCTGCTTTGTCTTTCCAGACTGTTCCGTGATTTGCCGTACCTGTGCACCGTTAACCCCGTGCTGGGGCATGAGGTGGAGCCGGAATATGCAATCCGCCCGGCGGCATACAAAAAGAATGTGCTGATTGTCGGCGGAGGCCCGGCCGGGCTGGAATGCGCCATAGCCGCGTCAAAAAGGGGTCACAGTGTGCGCCTGTTTGAAAAATCCGATCGCCTGGGGGGGCAGCTGCGCACTTATGCCACCCATGACCTGGCCACCAAAAAAGATTTGGAGGATTTGCTTTCCTACTATGAAGTAATGGTTGATAAACTGGGCATTGAGATTAATTTAAACACAGAAATAACCGAGAAGGTATTCCGGAATATGCTCCACCAGAACGACGTGGTGGTGGTTGCCGCCGGTTCCGCCATTGATACCGGCAATCTGCCGGGCATCGATAAAGCTTTAATCGCCCACGACGTAATGGATAACAAAGTAACCTGCGGCCAAAAAGTGGCTGTAATCGGAGGGGGAAAAATAGGTCTCAGTACCGCTGAATACCTTGCTGACGCCGGTCATGAAGTAATCATTATCGAAGCAGATAAGCGTATCGCCGGTGATGTAATGCCCACTTGGAAATGGCGCCACACTTCCTGGGTTGAACAGATGCAGATCAAGACGATAACCCAGGCCAGGGTAAAGGAAATAGCCGCAGGCGTACTGACGATAATAAAAGACGGGGAAGAGAAGTTTATTGAGGTGGACAGTGTGGTGGCGGCATCGCCGCGGAAGGCTAACCAGGGTCTGGTGCATAGCCTGGAATTTATGGTGGATGAGCTTTACGTAATCGGTGACGCGGTGACCCCGAGAGGCCTGTATCAAGCTATTCACGACGGGTATCGCACTGGGGCCAGGGTATAACCTTATTGCGAAAAAATAGGTGGTGCGGCGATGGTTAATAATAATTTTTTAACGGACACTTTATCCTGGCAGGAGTACCTTGAGCAGAATCAAATATTAGCTAAAATTAAAAATGGAGCCAGGATTGGCATCCTTCCCAAAAACAACTTCGGTACCGAGGGTGAATATCTTCTGGTGTGGGAGGTAAAAGAAGGCCGGATCAATGTATTTACTGAAACCTTCAAAGGCTTTCGCTACTCCGGAGTGGAAATCATTTTTTTGGCTGAAGAACAGGTACTGGAAAAAATGTATCAGGCATTGAGCAATGACATTTTATCTGAAATAAAAAATCAAATAAGGTTGGGTAATATTATCTGCTATATTATGAAAAACAGACAAGAGCTTATTGATATGGGATTCGAAGAGCTGATTGAATATATAGGTATTCCCTCTATTGGCACATGTCATTAAACTATTGCGCATCGGAAAAAGGATTGCCAATTTTTGCGGCAATCCTTTTTTGCGTCAAGGTAGGTGGTGTTTCACCACCTCCGCGCGAAGATTTTCATACAATGCTTGTCTATCATTTATAAATCAGGTTTGTCAAAGGGGAAAAACAGCATGGCGTAATCCTGCGAGGGCATAGATTCCTCCCGTACAAAATGATTGGTAGGAAGGTGGGCGCTGCAGGCAAGTTTTGATTGACCGGCGTGGATTTTGTAGTATAATAGATACTGGAATTTTGTGTCAGCGGTTATGCGCGGGAATCGTAATGCGAACATAGCAACACCGGCATTTGCACGTGCTTTCCCCGATGGGAGTAGTACGCGCTTTTTGCAGACAACGGATAATTTATAGGAAGCGGAGGAAGGCTCATGCAATATAAAAAAATGCGAAAACCGGCCAAACACCTTCATAAGCCGGTGCCGCATGAGCTTTCTTCGCTGACGCCTTCCATTCCCAATTCCGCTTTATTGTCATTGCTCCAACACCAGGGGGAAGATGTTCTCTCTGGGCAGCTCAACAAGACCGGCTTGCCGGATGCAATCAAGGCGCGCTTTGAGCGAATGTCAGGTATGACGCTGGATGATGTTCGTGTGCATTACAATTCGAATAAGCCTGCCCAATTGGGTGCGGCGGCGTATACGCAGGGCAATGAGGTATATATTGGGCCGGGAAACGAGCATAGCCTTGAGCATGAATTGGTGCATGTAGTACAACAAAAACAGGGAATCGTCCAGCCTACTTTCCGTTTCGGCAACCAACAAATTAACTATTCTAAAAAATTAGAGCATGAAGCGAAAAATCAAATATTCCATACGCCTGATTCTGCTGGTTCTAACGTATCACGCACAATACAATGTGATTGGGATACGTTTGCACAGCCGCGAACAGGCATCAGTTCATTTGAAAAACCCATATCACAACAGTCAGATACTATGCTGGCAAAACGATTTGAGGATATCCGCGGAAATTATCTTGAGTCAGGGAAGCAGATATTCCTGTATCTAGCGGTGGGTACTGCAAATGCTTCGGCAAATGGCACTAACCCTAGTTCCCCGACACGTGCAAAACCGGAATATTTACAACAGCAGCAGAATCCCTCAATTACCGGTGATGCATTGAAAGAAGGATATCAGGTTATTACCGTAAATATTGATGCTTTTGGTAGCGACAAAGAAGATGTTTCGGAAGATGGGAACAGAGTTGATATTGTGATAAACGGCGTATTCCCCGTTTCAGGGAAAGTGGATACCGGTGAAGATAGTAAAGCTATACCTGCAATGAAAAGTTTGATTGACAGTGTGATTGGCGGCAACGGGCAGGTTATTTTTCTAAACGCCATCGAGGATTCACCATCAGAAGAAGAGCCAAATTCCTTCCGTCTATTTAGTGGAATGCGCTCCCTTATACCAGCAAGACAGAAAGGTGTAAAAAACTTTACATATGCAACTTCCTATCTGGAGCAACAGCCAGGATTTAATTTATATAAGGGTCCGCTTCCAAGACAGGGTTTTTTAGTAAGCAAGAATAAACAACTTGCATCTATGAATGAAATACTTTTATCAGACTAAATGCATCTTGTGATCTAAGTTTTGGATGCTGTGTTGCTATGAGGATTGTGTGAAAAAGGAGGGTTATCATATGCCTAAAAAACGAATAGCCGAGGGCAAGACGAGAAAATCGCCTTGCCCTCTATTCTTTTTGCCCAAATATCATTTCACCCCTTGACAATCTTATTCGTGGGGACTATTTGTTTCGCCCGTCAGACATGACGTGCCGGATCGTTGATTTAAGGGCTGGCAAATTTAGCTTTTAAGAATTGCCAGTCGGTATCCACGGCACTTTGAATTTCGCCGATTTGTTTTGCGGTAAGGTGCCTGTATCTCTTCTGGCGCTTCAAATAAGCTTCCATGGGGACATCCCGGGGACCATGGTTAAGGGTGTATTTTCTGCCATCCTCAACTTCATATAACGGGAACAGCCCGGTTTGCACCGCCAGGCGGGATATTTTTGCTCCTTCGTGGTCGGCCACACCCCACCCGTCCAGGCAGGGGATCAGCACCACGATGAAGCGCATGCCCTTTATCTCTTTAGCCTTGCTGACCTTGCGGGCCAAATCATCCAGGTAGCCGGTGGTGGCGGTGGCCATGTAGGGTATGCGATGCGCCGCCATTATTTCGGCCACGTTCTTTTTGGCCGTGGGCTTGCCGGCAGGGGTGGAAGTGGTATAGGCAAGGTAAGGTGTGGATGAACTTTTCTGCGCCCCCGTATTCATATATCCTTCATTGTCCAGGCAGATGTAGATAATATCCTCATTGCGTTCCGCGGCGGAGGAGAGAGATTGAAATCCAATATCGTAGGTTCCTCCGTCACCGGCCATGGCCACCACGTTTATATGGTCCTTCCCCTGCGCCTTTAAAGCCCGCTTAATGCCTGCCGCCGAAGCGGCGCTGGCCTCCAAGGTAGTTTGGTAGACCGGTATGCGCATTGAGCTCATGGGCTGTGGGCCGGAGATAATGGCTATGCACGAGGGCGGAACCACCGCAATCGTGTTTTTCCCCAGGGTATTGACAATGTACCGGATGGCCAGGGCCGCGTTGCAACCGGGACACGCATGATGACCGGAGCAAAAAATTTTCTCCTCGGGAATTTGGTATGCCAATGTAATCACCCCTTCCAAACCGAAACAATTGACCTGGGTTCCTCCGCCATGATTCCCCGCGCCAAACCGGCGATTTTTTCGGGCGGCACGTTGGTGCCGCCTACTCCGGCAAGATATCCGTATATGGCCGGTCCCCGGTCCAACCCGTAGAGGGCGGCTTTTAATTCCTGATGCAGAAAGCCGCCGGTGCCCGGTGCAAAGTTCCGGTCCAAAACCATTACTTTTGGCACCCCGGCCAGGGACTGGCGCACCAGGTCGATGGGAAACGGCCGGAACAACTTGATTTTCATCAGGCCGGCCGGTATTCCGCTATTCCGCAGCTGATCCACCGCATCCTTCGCCGTGCCGGCCATGCTGCCCATGGTTGCAATGATCAATTCCGCGCCTGCACAGCGGTATTCCTCAATGATCCCATACCCGCGCCCGGTAAGCTTTTGCCAGAGGCGATCCGCTTCCCTGGACAGCTCCGCCACCTCGCCCATAGATTTGTCCAGGGCCATACGGTGACGGTAAAACATATCCTGGTTCACTACGTTGCCCCACGATGCGCCTATTTCCGGGTCCAGCCGGTGGGGCGGATTAAAGGGCGGCAAATATTGATCGGCAATTTCCTGACCGGGCACCTCAATAATTTCCACGGCGTGAGAAACATAAAAGGCTTCATGAATTACCATGGCCGGCAGCATAACCTTTTCGGCCACCCAATAAGCCTGTAAAACCGTATCCAGGGACTCCTGGCCGCTCTCGCAGTAATACTGTATCCAGCCGGTATCCCGTTGGGCCAAACTGTCGGTTTGGTCCGGCCAAAACCCCCAGGGGGAGCCGATTGTTCTGTTCACGTTGACCATCACGATGGGGGCCTGGGCGCCGGAGGCATAGTGAAGCATTTCATGCATTAACATTAAACCCTGGGAGGCGGTGGCGGTAAAAACCCGCGCGCCGGTCAGGGAGGCCGTAATACAGGCGGCCATTGCCGAATGTTCGGATTCCATGGTCATAATGTCAACCTGCATGGCGCCCTGAATCTGAAATTCGGATATTTTTTCCAGGATTGGGGTCTGAGGGGTAATGGGATAAACAGGAACTACCTGCGGCCTGGCCAATTTAACACCGTAGGCCGCGGCATGATTGCCATTTAACAACATGCGGGTCATCTTGCCACCTCCTTAAGCAGTACCGCTCCCCGGGGGCATTCCTCCACGCATAGTCCGCAGCCCTTGCAGTATTGATCAAGGATCCAGTATCCCAATTCCAGGGCGGGATCTTTAACTATGGCCATGTCCGGACAATAGTAAAAACAGTTGTCACATTTTAGACAATGCCCGCAACTGAAGCAGCGCTCAGCCTGAACCGCCGCCTCTGCCGGGGATAAATTCAGTTTCACTTCCTGAAAATTTTGCAGCCGCTGCCGGGGAGCGACCGTTTCTTTTTCCGCCCTTGGCATACCTGGGAAATAAAAAGTATTTATTTCTTTAAAAGATACTGTTTCGGGTGGTGGCGCCCCAACGCCGGCAAGCGCCGGCGGGCCGGCCAAAAATTCTTTTATACTTTGAGCAGCACGCTTTCCGCCGCCGATGGCCGCTGATACAAAGCGGTCATCGCCGGCCGCGTCGCCGCAGGCGAAGACGCCGGGCCTGCCGGTATACCGGCGGGCGTCAACCTCAATGATATTATTTTTCACTTGCAGGATCGTTGCATAGCCGGTTAGCTCCGGGTCCTGGCCAACGGCAACAATTACCGCGTCCGCAAAAAGTTGAAAGTCGGTGCCGGGAACCGGCACGGGCCTCAGCACCCCGGCTGGAGCGGTGGAATCCAAAACAACCTTAACGCAGGTCAGATTAAGCTGTTCACCGTGTCCGGCTGCGGTTTGAACCATTACGCCATCGTGAATGGCGACGCCTTCTTCCAGTGCCTCCAGCACTTCATCGGCCTGCGCCGGCAATGATTGCCTGTCTTCCAGCGCCAGCACCGCGACCTGTTTATTTAGACGCCGGGCCGCCCTGGCCACGTCCATTGCCACACTCCCCCCGCCAATTACCACAACCTGCCGGCCCAGAGGGGGAATGTCGTCCCGGTTGACGGCGGCCAGGAATTGCAGGCCGTTGAGAACCCGGGGATCCGCGGCGGAAAATTGATGCAGCGTTTTAGCCCGGGGCGCCCCCATGGCCAGGCACAGGGCGGCATATTCTTTTTCCAGCTGGGGAATATCATCCGCCCGGATAGTTGTGTTGGCCCGAATCTCGATCCCTGTTTTCAGCAACCGGTTTATTTCTCCGGCTACAATTTCTTTCGGCAAGCGGTAGCCGGGAATACCGTACCGCAAAACGCCGCCAGGCTCCGGATTTTCCTCAAATACGGTTACCCCGTACCCTGACAGCCGCAACTGGTAAGCACAGGATAAACCGGCCGGCCCGCCGCCGATAACCGCCACCCGTACATCCTTGCCGGAAGCCGGCTGCGGTAAAGCCCAGCCCTCGCTGAGGGCCAGATCGCCGATGAATTGTTCAAGGGCATTAATTGTTACCGCCCCGTCGTATTCTTTCCGGTTGCAAAAGCTTTCGCAGGGATGATGGCAAACGCGCCCGGTAACAGCGGGAAATGGATTATTTGCGGTCAGGGTCAGCCAGGCCTGCCGGTATTCTCCTTTTCTTACCTGCTCAAGCCAAACCGGTATTTCACCGCCGGCGGGACAATTTACCTGGCAGGGAGAAAATGTCCTTTGATGCACGGGGATAGCGCTGCGCCAGGTGCCCGTGTTGAGGATATCAGTCCATCCGGTGGTCCAAACGGGCGGAATTTCCTTGATTTGACCAGCCATTTATTATCCCTCCCTTGTGGCAAAGCTGAACCCTTCCAAACAGGCCTTGACGTTTTGTTCAACCTTGGCCGGGCTTACTTCTCTGATTACTTGTAATAAAATATCAATGTCCGGTTTTTTAACCAAACCTGCAAAGGCGCCCACCAGGGTTGTATTGACAATTCGCCCGAGTTGATTGGCCTGGGCCATGGAAATGGCGTCAATAGTGGCTACTTTATAATTTCCCAGGCCGGCAAAATGCTCCGGGGAATTGGTGGAATTGATCAGCACTAAAGTATTTTCAGTGGCTCCCTTCAATAAGGCGTCGTTTAATAAACTGGGGTCAAAGCAAATAATTACATCGGGATTTTCAATATCACAGCGCAGGCGGATGGGTTTCTCATCCGCCCTGAAGAAGGTTGTGACAGGCGTGCCGCGCCTGGCGCCCCCATAAGTGGAATAGGCCTGGACGTATTGGTTTTCCCTGAAAAAAGCTTCGGCCAAAATCTCGCCGGCCTTCTGCGCTCCCTGTCCACCCCGTCCCTGAATTTTAAACTGCAGCAAATTATATACACCTCCTATAAAAGCTCAACGCCTGGATTTACTGTAAAGCTACCACCTCTTCCATGAATTTTTTTGATTTTCTTCATTCAGCCCTGGCACATAATTTTTTGCATTTACCTCATTTTTGTTTCTGCTTGCAAACTTAATTCCAGAGCAAAAAGGCGTGTTCGCGCCGAAAATATTTTTAGTTTAACAGCTTATCAGGCGATAAAAAATAGAGGTATAATAGCATAGAGATAGAAATTTCAACCGGACAGCCGTTTTGCATTTGAAAATTATCCGGTACTGTTTTGTACCAGGCCGGAAAATTATTTGTGAAGGTGGAGAATGAATATGATTGAGTTAAAATTTTTTAATATTCTAAATAATGCAATAATTAATTTAATCCAGCAAAATATCTGTCTCAAAAAAACATGCAAAGATATGGAAGATATTTTGGAGTCTTTTTATGACGGAATAGGCATCATTGACCAAAACGGAACCCTGTTGAGGGTGAATACAAGCTATGAACGGATTACCGGCCTCTCTAAAAAAAATAACAATGTGGGCCGTAATGTGCGCCAGCTTGAGGAGGAGGGATCCGTGTCCAAAGCCGTAGCCCTGATGGTATTGGAACAAAAAAAACCGGTAACGATTGTTCAGCGCATCAATACCGGCAAGGAAATTCTAATTACAGGCAATCCGGTATTTGATGAAAAGGGCCATGTGTATAGAGTGGTTTGCAATATTCGGGATATTAATGAATTAAATATTTTAAGAGAATTAAACGGGCAGGATGAAAAAAACAGGGAGGCGTTAGAGCTAAAAGAATTAAGGGCCAAACAATTGTGCCATGATGTACTGATATATAAAAGCAGGGCCATGCAAAAAATATTTGAGCTTACTCTAAAGGTGGCCAAGGTGGATTCAAATGTTTTAATCACCGGGGACTCCGGTGTGGGCAAGGAGATTATCGCCAAGATTATTCACAAGGCCAGTCCCCGGGCTCAAAAATCTTTTTTACAGATCAACTGCGGCGCTATACCGGAAAACCTGCTGGAGTCCGAGCTCTTCGGCTATGCGGGGGGCGCCTTTACCGGGGCTAAAAGCAAAGGTAAAATGGGTTATTTTGAACTCAGCGACGGGGGCACGCTGCTGTTGGATGAGATTGGTGAGCTGCCTTTAAATCTTCAAGTTAAACTTTTGCGGGCCATTCAAGAACGGGAAATCTTCCGGGTCGGCGGTACTACCCCATATAAATTTGATGTGCGCATTATTACCGCCACCAACAAAAACCTTGAAGAAATGGTGCTAAGTGGTCTCTTCCGCGCCGACTTATTTTATCGCCTTAATGTTGTGCCAATTAGCATACCGCAATTGAGTGAGCGAATTGATGATATTATTCCCCTGGCAGTTCACTTTATAGAAAAATTTAATGAAAAATATAAAACAAATAAGCGTTTCGAGCCTGAAGTGCTCCTTGCTTTTGAGCAACATAAGTGGCCGGGCAATGTTCGCGAAATGGAAAACCTGATCGAACGGTTGGTTATAATCATTGACGACGAAGTAATTGGTTTGCACCACTTGCCTATTATAAACAACGACCAGGTGGCCTCCGGATTAAATATAGAGGTATTAAATCCCATCCCTCTCCGGGCGGCTTCTGAAATTTTAGAAAAAAAACTGATTTTAAAAGCCCTGCAGTTGTTTGGAAGCACAAGAAAGGCGGCTAAAATTCTTGGTGTTTCACATCCGACAGTAATCCGTAAAGCGCAAAAGTACAATTTATAAAATGCTTACCCCTAAGCGGTACAGTACTGTACCGCTTAGGGAGGCTGTTGGCAAACTCAACGTCAACAGCCTTTCGTTTTTTTAGTAACGCCAACAAGAATTAAATTCTGCATTAGCGGTACAATAATGTACCGTTGGGTTTTTCCAAAATAAAGTGTATTTGGTATTATCTATTACTTTAACGGTATAATTTTGTACCGGTTGTTTGTTTTAGACTGCATACTACCAAAGCAATTATTCCATTTAACTGGGTGAGAGGCTGATTAAGTTTGGTTTTAAACTTTTCGGTACGCCCGGATGCAGTCCCCGGGGATTCCGGAACAAATCTTGCAGAGGTTGTCATTCAATTGGATAACTAAAGGGCTGAGTTTTCAGAACATTCAAAATTAACCAAGGGGAGGCAAAAAGATGGCTAAAGCGGATCTGGTAATTAAAGGCGGCAGGGTGGTTATACCGGGAACCGGGATCATTGAAACCGACATTGCTGTTGAGGGTGACAAGATAAGTGCATTAGGCGGTGATTTGAGCGGCCGTGAAGAAATTATCGCTGCCGGCAAATATATTCTGCCCGGCATCATTGACCCCCATATCCATCTCGGGATTTTTGGCGATTTGGCGTCGGAGATGGCTTCGGAAACCCTTTCAGGCCTAATGGGCGGCGTTACGACAGTGGGTTGTTTTATGGGCGGACCCAACCCATATTATCCGGAATTTGCAGAAACGATCAAGCTGACGGAAGGTAAAATAAACACAGACATCTTTTTCCATCTCGGTATTATGACGCCGGAGCAGCAGCAAGAAATCCCCCGTTTAATAGAAGAATTCGGCATTACCTCCTTTAAGCTATACATGGCGGGCATACCGGGCTTGATCCCGGATGTGGATGACGGTTTTCTCTTCAGGACATTTGAAAAAACAGCTTCTATCGGTGATCGGGTTATTGTTTGCGTGCATGCGGAAAATCCGCAAATTAATGCGACTACCAGGGCTGAAGTGCAAAATAAATTAACCGATGGCGCCCTGGCCGACTGGTCGGATACTCAACCCAACTATTCAGAAGCGGAGGCGGTGCGCCGGGCCGCATATTTTGCCGGACTGGCCGGAAACCGGCTGTATTTTGTGCATATGTCAACGGCTGAAAGCATGCTGGCCTTGGCCGATATAAAACCATCCAACCCCAGAATATTTGCCGAAACAACCTCGCCCTATCTTTCGGTTACAAAATTTAGCTCCAAGGGGTTACTGGCCAAGATGGTACCGCCTTTCCGGGAGGAGGCCAGCGTGGAGGCACTGTGGCAAGGAATTGAAAATAATCTGATTGATACCATCGGCACCGACAATGTTACCCAGACCCTGGCAGTGAAGCAGGCTGAAAAAGGTATGTGGGGCGCCATGCCCGGCTACCCGGCGCTCGGCACCCATCTGCCGGTTATATTGCATTACGGTGTTAATGGCAGAGGCGTCAGCCTGCTTAAAGTGGCCGAACTGATGAGTAAAAAGCCTGCAGAGATTTTCGGCATCTACCCGCAAAAAGGAGTCATTGCGCCGGGCAGTGATGCCGACCTGGTGGTAGTTGATTTAGACAAAGTAATTAAAGTTGATCATAAGCACCTGGGTTCGGCCGGTGATTTCTCTTTATACGACGGCGAGGAATTGAAGGGCTGGCCGGTAATGACCATTAAATCAGGCCAACTGGTGATAAAAGACGGCCAACTGGTTGGCCATGCCCCGGGTAAATACCTGCGGCGTTCAACATGGGTTGCCGTCAGTTTTTAAACAGCTCAATCAACCGGATTAGGAGGGATTTTTTTGGTCAAAAAAAGTGCGGCGGCTGCACCTAAAGAAACATGGATTAATACCACTTGTAAAATGTGTATTCACTCATGTGGTATCAGGGTGCATGTAAAAGATGGTGTGGTTTTGAAGATTGAAGGGGATCCCACCAACGAGGACAATCGCGGCAAAATATGTGCCAAGGGCCAGGCGGGTATCATGCGCCTGTACGATCCCAACAGGGTCAAGACGCCGCTTAAGCGGACCAACCCCCAAAAGGGCCCGGGGGTGGACCCGGGCTGGCAGCCCATTACCTGGGAAGAAGCTTTTGATATCGTGGGTCGGCGTTTTAAAAAAATAAGGGAAGAAGACCCGCGGAAGCTGGTTTGCGCCATTAACGATTTCCACCGGCTCCATCTATGGGGCTGGCCGGCGGCGTTTGGCAGCGGGCACTATTTTACAACCGTGGGACAGTATTGCGGTGCGGCATATCACCCGGTGAACGGCGTGGTTGACGGGTCGTTTGCCGCGGTAAACGATTACGATTACTGCCAATACTGGATTCAAATCGGCGGCGGGGACGGATTTTCATCTCACCTGCACATGGCCGGCTCAGCCAATAGAATGGCCGACGCCAGGGTGAAGCGCGGCATGAAATTGGTGGTGGTGGAGCCGCGGATGTCCACCGGCGCCGCCAAAGCGGATGAATGGATACCTATTCTTCCCGGTACCGACAGGGCATTTGTCCTGGGCATGTGCCATGTGATGCTGCATGAGCTTAAGCAATACGATGCCGGATACATCAGGCAGCACACAAACGGCCCGTATCTGATCGGGCCCGACGGCCTTTTTGTACGCGATCCCGCTACCGGTAAGGCCCTGGTTTGGGATAGCGCAGAGGATCAGGCCAGGACGTACGACGACCCGGATGTCAGGGAATTAGCCCTGGAAGGGAATTATGTTGTTAACGGTATAGAATGCCGTCCGGCCTTCCAGGTGATCAAGGATCAGTTAAAGGATCACACCCCGGAAAGGATGTCCAAAATTTGCACGGTTAGCGCCGACACCATGCGCCGGATAGCCGGGGAGTTCGTTGAAGCGGCCCGCATCGGCAGTACCATCACCCTGGACGGTAAAGAATACCCGTACCGTCCGGCGGCCGTAAATTTTTACCGCGGCGCGATCGGTCATTTTGACGGGACCCTGGACCACGCCGCCATAAAACTGATGAATTTTTTAGTCGGCAATATTGATGTGCCCGGAGGGCATATCGGTGTCGCACTGGATTTGAAGAGCCCCAAGCTATTGTGGGTTGAGCCCGGGGAAGACGGAATGATGAAACCGCAGCCCCACATGCTGCATCCCATGGTTCCCTTTTGTTATCCGCCAAACACGTTTCAGACTTTGGAATTTTTCCCGCTCGGCCTCGATCCGGGCCATTTAGTGGCGGATAACATTTTAAACCCTGAACGTTTTGGTTTTGATTTTAAGCCCGAGGCGATGTTAATCGAACATTCAAACCCCTTGTGGAACATAAACGGCACCGCCAAGGTGATGGAAGTCTTTAAGATGATGGATTTCATCGTGGCCATTGATGTGGTGCTTAACGAGTCCACCGAATGGGCCGACATTGTTTTGCCGGATCATACCTATCTGGAATCATATCACCTTTTTATGATTGAACCCCCGGAGGTGGTAGGCCACTGGCTGCGCCAGCCGGTGATCAAGCCGTTATATGATTCCAGGGATGCCAACGATATTTTTATGGAATTATCAGCACGAATCGGCATGCTTGACGCGTATAACGGACTGCTTAACATGGTGCTGTGCATGAAGCCCGAGCATGCTCTCAAGCCGGACCGTAAATATACGACGGAAGAGCTTTTGGATCGGCATGCCAAGAGCATCTGGGGCAACGACAAAGGGCTGGACTGGTTTATAGAGAACGGCCACAATGTGCGTAAGCTTAAGCCCAGTGAAAAGTATATGATCTGGGAAGGATTACGCATCCCGATCTATTTTAACCTGTTTGTGGAAACGGCGTTGGATTTGCAAGAAAAATTTAAACCGCACGGCATCAAGTGGGACACGTCATCGTATCAACCCGTACCCATTTGGCGGGATGTGCATCCCCTGCACCGGCTTCCTCAAGAATTCGATCTGTATGCCATGAATTTTAAAGAACACCTGTTGAATTTCTCAGAGAGCGTTACCATACCGTGGATTAACGAAGTAATGAATTGCATCCCAATGCATTTGGGGGTGCTTATAAATTCAAAAACAGCCCGGGCCAAGGGACTCAAAACCGGTGATCGCATCCGCATCACGTCTCCCTTTGATGAAATTGAAGGGGCAGTGCGGGTTACCGAGGAAGTCCACCCCCGGGTTATAGCCATATCAAACGGTATAACTACCTGGAAAATGCACCCGGTGGATAAAAAACCCAATACCCACTTTAACAAACTTTTGCCCGCCGCTTATGAGTGGACGGATCTTTTGTCCGGGCACATGGAGACTTCCACCAGGGTATACATTACCAAAATAAGTAGTTAAAGGAGGAGAACGCACCAGTGGCTCGCTACGGCATGATCATAGATTTAAAAAGATGTATCGGATGCGGCGCGTGCGTTTTAGCCTGTAAAGCTGAAAACGGAACGCCGCCGGGAATTTTTTTCACCAAAGTATTGGATCAGGTGGCAGGTGAATTCCCCATTGTCAAAAAAAAGTTTGTTCCGGTTCTTTGCAACCACTGCAAGGAGGCCGCGTGTGTAAAGGTCTGCCCTACCGGCGCTTCATACAAACGTGAAGACGGCATCGTGCTGGTTGATTATAACAAATGTATCGGCTGTAAAGCCTGCGTAGTGGCCTGCCCTTATAATAACCGGGCGCTGCTGCCCAAGGGCGGCTTGAAAAAGGGTTACTTCGGGGATTATTTAACCCCTTTTGAGCAATTGAAGTATCAGAAGTTCCAGGAAGGCGTCGTTGTAAAGTGCACCTTTTGCTATGAAAGAGTGGAAAACGGACTGGAGCCGTCCTGTGTCAACACCTGCCCTACCGAAGCAAGGGTTTTTGGCGATCTTGAGGATCCGGAGAACAAGGTGACCAGGTTAATCCGTCAGCGTGGAGGCTTCCAGCCCCTTGCTGAAGCAAACACCGATCCGTCGGTATTCTATATTGAATAGGGGTGATTTGATGTCTAATACTCCTTTTGTAGCGGGCAAGGAGTTTGTGGCCGGTTACAGGCAGCAGGATGTCTGGCAGTCCTGGATTGCGCTGGCTTTTTTCTTCGGCAAGATTGGTTCGGGGATATTTATTCTGTCACTCTTCCTGGGGTCTCCAATGGCGGCGATAGTTGGACTTGTTCTTGAAAACGTCGGCAAGGGCGGGGCGCTTTTAATACATTTGGGCCGTCCGGAAAGATTCTGGCGGGCTCTTTCAAGGCCGCAAACATCATGGATCGCCAGAACCGTATGGGCCATGGGGATATTTACCGCCATCGCTGTTATATACCTGTTGTTGCCGGAGGGCAGCACGGCCTGGCATGTATTCAGAGTTTTAGCCGGTATTTTTGCAATTATTGTTGCTGTTTCCGACGGGTTTGTGGTTAATGCTTCACCGGCGATACCCTTATGGAATACAGCCATGATGCCGTTTCTTTTCTTATTATACTCCTTGCTTGCCGGAACAACTGTTTACCTTTTTATGACTGCCAGCGGTTTGGTAAGCAGCGTTCATGCCGCCTATCTTGAACATATGGAAATTGCATTGATTATTGTTAATTTGATTGCTGTGCTTATCTATCTTTTAAGTATCTCGAATAGCTCGCCCGCAGCCCGCCAGTCGTTGCAATTGTTGATTAAGGGAACTTACGCGGGTATGTTTTACGGTTTGGTAATCCTGGTCGGTTTTGTTTTGACCCTGCTGATGCTTCTGCTGTTCGCTTCCTCCGGCAGCGCGCTGGTGGTGGGAATTACGGCGGCGGCAGATTTAATCGGGCATTTCTTTATCTTCTATTTGCTATTGAAGACCGGTGTTTATGCACCCCCCACAGGGACATTTTCAATATAGCCGGATAATTAACAAAGTTGGGGGTACGAAAATGCAAATGACAACCCTCTGCCATGGCACAACTCAAATAGTTCACGATGAATTCAAAGTGTCAGCGTTAAAAAACAGGCACCCGATGGTAGATCCGGATATAGTTCTAAAAATAATGCTCGAACAGGCAAAAATTAAAACCACCGAAGAAATAGAGTTGCTTGACTCTTTCGGCAGGATACTTGCAAAAGATTTTACAGCATGCCACAACCAGCCGCCGTTTGCCCGTTCACCATTGGATGGTTATGCCATGCGATCGGAGGATATTAAAAACGCTTCCGGACAGCGGCCTGTGACCTTGCATGTGATTGCCACAGTATACGCCGGAAGCATGTGTTGCAACAAGGTCAAGCCCGGTACGGCAGTGTCGATTATGACCGGCGCGCCTGTTCCCGACGGAACGGACTGTGTTATAAGGTTTGAGGATACTTCCTCTTCACCCGGTAAGGTTACTGTTTACCACCCCCTCAAACCCGGCGAAAATGTTATATACGCCGGGGAAGATGTAAAAAAAGGCGAAATCCTTTTGCACAGTGGAACAGAAATTACTCCGGCGGTTATAGGTGCTCTGGCCGCCCAGGGCTGTAAAAATGTGCATGTATTCAGACGGCCTAGGGTTGCGGTGTTTTCTACCGGCAATGAATTGGCGGAGCTGACAGATGATTTGCAGCCCGCCAAAATTTACAACAGCAGCGTGTATTCAATTTCTGCCATGGTCAAGGCGGCAGGGGCTGAACCTTTAATACTTGGCACGGTGCCGGACTGCATTGATGCAATAAAAAATACCATTCAATCTGTATTGGGAAAGGTTGACATGATTATTTCAACCGGAGGAGTATCGGTTGGAAAAAAAGATTTTGTAAAAGAAGCCTTTGCATCTTCCGGTGTAAATGTCCTCTTCTGGAAGCCCGGTTCACCCATGGTATACGGGGTAAAGGACAGCAGGCATATTATAGGTCTTACCGGTAATCCCGGGGCCGCTATGATTATATATACAGTTATAGTGCAGCCGCTGCTTAGGTTTATGAACGGCCGCAAATCACTTTTCAACTCCAAAGTGCGTGCCCGAATGGTTGAAGATTTCAGAATAAACAGCAAACAAAGGAGGTTTGTCCGGGCGGTGCTGTTCTGGGAAGGCAGCGAGTATCTTGCCAAAATTGCAGGCTCGCAAAATTCCGGGTTTATTAAATCAATGGTGGAATGTAACGCTCTGATCGACATTCCTGCAGGCCACGGTTCTATTCGCAACGGGGAAATCGTTGAAGTTATGATGTTATGAGAAGCTTGTATAAATGGTTGGATTATAAATCCCCAAGGAGGTGCTGTTGTGTACCAAAAAATTCTTATTCCGGTTGATGGTTCCCCGGGCGCTGAGAAAGCCGCGCAGCACGGAGTTGAGTTGGCTGAGAAAATTAACGCCGCGGTAACTCTCATAAATGTTTTGCCTTTAACTTCGGAAATGAAACGTTATACCGATTGGTATGT
Source organism: Bacillota bacterium (assembly GCA_023439185.1). GTDB lineage: Bacteria > Bacillota > Desulfotomaculia > Desulfotomaculales > Desulfallaceae > BRH-c8a. The sequence goes on from JAEXOR010000055.1 coordinate 64,952, forward strand.
TTCTCTATCCGGCAAAAGGAGAACAAAAAGTAATATTACGCCGGTACCTGATGCGGAATCGAATATTGACTGGTTTAAAGAAATTTCAGATCATGAACAAGCCAGAATTGAAGAAATCTTTACTAAAATACAAAAAGATTTGGCTAAATACAATGTTGCCGTTGATACTAAGATGGTTACAGGCGATCCGGCCAGGGAAATATGTCAGGAGGCATCCGATGGGAAATATGACTTAATAATCATTGGAAGCAGCGGTTTGGGTGAGCTGAAAGACCCGCGCATGGGAGGCGTAAGCGAAAGGGTGGTCCGGCGAGCAGATGTTTCTGTGTTAACTGTTCGTTAATCGCAAGGGCCATTTAGCCTGCCCTTTAGGTGGCGTACTGCAACCGAGGGCGATGATTTTGGTCGAATGCTTTAGCCGTATACCGGACATCTATATGCCGGTATACGGCTAAGTATTGATAAGGCGCGCGTTGCGGGAACTGAATGGGCGCGCTTTTCTTACACGTAAATGATCCCCTCTTCGAATTCGGTGATGGTTTCCAGGCCGTTTGTCCTGACTACGAAGGTATTCTCAATCCCCACGGCGCCTTCCGGAAATATGAACTTGGGCTCAATGGCCAGCACCATGCCTTCCTCCAAGGCGATATCAAACCCCTTGGCCACCACCGGCCATTCGTCCAGCTCAATACCCACGCCGTGGCCCACAAAGGGCACCCCTTTGGGATAGCCCATGAAATATTCGCCCAGGCCGGCTTGGCCGGCCATTTCAACGGCCCGGTCGTAAAGGTCCGCGCATGACGCCCCGGGTACCGCTTTTTGCCTGAGGGTTTGCAGTATCTCCAACGCCGTGTCGTAGGCCCGGGTCATTTTTTCCGGCAGCCGGCCCATGCAAAAGGTCCTGGTCTGGTCGGTTATGTAGCCGTCGTATACCCCGCCGTAATCAAGCATTACCGGTTCATTGCTTTGAATTTTTCTGGCGCCCGCACCCTGGGGGAAGGAGGGGTTGAGCCCCGGTCCGCCGATGGGGGTATCCATATAGTTGGGTACCGCCAGGCTTGGCCCGGCCATAACATGAAAAGCTATTTCCTGGTTGAATCCGCGGGTCCTGATCAGCCCCTGATGCCCCATAAGTCGTGCCACCAGCTCCAGATTCCCTGCCAGTTCAAATTCGGCGATTCCCTCCCGCAAATAGTCCTTAACCTTTGAAAAAACGGTTTGACTTATATTTGCGGCTCCCCGGAGCAGGCCCAACTCGTAATCCGATTTGACCATTTTGACTTTGCGGATCAGCGTGCTGGCGTCCGCCAGTTTAGCCGGGGCGAATATTTTTTGGTAGCGCGTGAACAGCGCCGCCGTCAGCACATCCATCTCAAACCCTAGCACGCTCAAATTACGGTAACCGTATGTTTCCAATATGCCGGGGATTTCTTTGACATTGGCAAGCGGTATGATCTCTTCCAGGGCGGATTCATTCCTGGCCCGATCCAGGCTTTTTCTGACCATTAACACCGGTTTTCCCGCCGCGGGGACATACAGGTGGGATTGCTGCACCGTACCGGTGAAATAAAATAAATCCGCGTTCTGGACGATTACGATACCGTCCATGCCCGCAGCGGTCATTAATTGCTGAAGTTTGGCAATCCGCGCATCCAGTTCGTTTTTTGGAGTAAGCCGCATGTTTCTCCCCTCTTTTCTTTGACTTATTAGGCTACTGTTTCATTGCCGGAAAAATATTGGACTATTGCAAATTATAACACAACTTATTGGTAAGTTAAAATAAGCAGGCAATGCTATCTGTGGGGCGTTTCATCGGCTTGACGTATTTCTTTCATTATATTTGCATCTACGCTGCGCAGGTGTAAATCACGCTGGGGGAAGGGTATCTCCACGCCGTGCTCCTGCAGCAGTTCGTTAATCCTGAAATTGAGCGCGCTTTTTATCCGGGTGCGCAACAAGGGGTGGGGTATCCAGTATAGCAGACGAAATTCTAACGCTGAATCGCCGAAATTCAGAAAGTCCACCCGCGGCGGGGGATCGTCCATAATGTCGCTATGTTCGCGCGCAACTTGCAGCAGCAGGCGTTCCAGCAGCCTGACGTCCGAACCGTAAGCGACGCCGATGAGTATTTGCTCCCGTACCTTGGGATCGCCATAGGACCAGTTCATGACCTGGTTTTCAATAAACTGGCTGTTAGGGATGATAATGTGCTCGTTATTGCGGGTGCGGACCACGGTGGACCTGATGGTGATGTTTTCGACGTCACAATGCAAATCACCGATTTTAATCCGGTCCCCCACCTTGATGGGACGCTCGAAAAGGATGATCAAGCCGGATATAAAATTTGAGGCTATATTGCTGACGCCAAAACCGATCCCTATGCCGGCCACCCCGGCGAAAACTGTAAGTGCGCTTAAGTCAAAACCGATAACCGGCAGAGCCACCAGGGTGGAAATAACAATAATTACGTAATGCAGCAGCCTGGAAAAAGTATACTGGGTACCGTTGTCCAGTTCGTATTTTTTATAAACCCGGTGCAGCAAAAACCTTGACAGCAAATTGGAAAACTTGATGCTCAGGCTGATAATCATAGCCGGAATGAGAAATGTCAGGGTGGTGACCGGCGTATTGCCGATGGTAAACCAGGTTTCTCCCAGCCAGAAGGTATCCCGGAAGTAAATAATGGCGTACATGGCGATGGCGTAAAACGTTCCCCAGTTGATTAAAGACAGTATCAGGGGCTGCAAATCACCGGCGCCGTTTTCCCCGTTTTTTAAACTGGCGAAATTGTTAATTTTCCTTAGTACTATCGAGCGCAGTAAAAAAAATAACGGAATAAAAACCAGGAATTTAATTTCATTGAAATAGCGGTATTCCTCCCAGGCGGTATACCACGTCGTTACTGTGGTCCATAAGTCGGCTTGTTCCATAAATCCTCCATAATAATATCAACGAACGGTTATTTTCTATAATATCACAAATTTCTTATTAAACCCCGAAATTCTTTGCTGTCGCTGCGTCTTCTTGCCATCCCGGGGATGATGTTGGATAATACAAGAAATGCAGTTGTGGAGGTAAGAAAAAAGTGGGTCAATTGTTTGATACTCTGGCCGGCAGTTACGATAGCTGGTACGAAATGCCGGCCGGTCGTTTCGTGGACCGTATTGAAAGGGAAGCTGTTTACTCTTACCTGGAGCCCCGGGCGGGCATGAAGGTGCTGGACATCGGCTGCGGCACCGGGCTGTATGCCCTGGACCTGGCCGACCGGGGGGCTGACGTTACCGGGGTGGATATCTCGCGCTCTATGCTGGAACGGGCCCGTGCCAAGGCGCAAGATGCGGAACTGGACGTGCGCTTGCTGGAGGCCGACGCGCTGCAATTGCCCTTTGGTGAACAGAGTTTTGACGCCGTTCTGTCCGTTACCGCCCTGGAATTCATGCCCGGCTTGTCCGCCGCACTGCGGGAGGCCTTCCGGGTGTTAAAAACCGGCGGCCGGCTGGTGGTGGGCCTAATTGGCCGCGACAGTCACTGGTGGCGGCTTTATGATGAAACAGCGCGCCGCGAGCCCGATAATATATTCAACCGGGCCCGGTTCTACACCCTCGGTGAACTGCTGGCGGCCATGCCCGGCCGGGAGGTGCAGGGCAAGGCCGTGCTGTTCGTGCCGCCGGATTTTGATTACACCCTGGAAGACCAGGCTTTGGTCCTGGAAGCCGAGGCCGTAAAATCCGGCCGCACCGACGGGGGTTTTATCTGCGCAGCGGCTGTGAAATGATTGTATGAATATTATTGTATTATCTGCCAGTCATAATATATTTCATCTATAAAGCCGTGAAACGGCCAGAAAATCGGGGCCAGCGGTGCCAGCCGCATATTATTCATTATTCCCCCTATTCTTTGGTGCACCAGATTGTGCCTGGTCATAAGAGCTTCCCCCAGCTCTTCAACGGTACTGAAGTTTTGTAAATTATTCTGGTCAAATTCCGGTGAGAAACTGACACCGGGGTTTAAGTTCCGCAACCGGCCGGGGCCGGTATTGGGAATGTTAAATTCCTGCGGTATTGGTTCAATTGGGTTCCATTCCGGCAGCGGTACGAACTGAGGGAAACCCTGAGCCGGCAGAAAAGCTTCCAACCCGGCAATATAATCTCTGTGGAAAGTAAGAAACATCACCGGGTCGCTGTGAGCGCCGGATTGGGCGGCATTCCAGTGCAAATCAATAATTTCCGGTGTTGTATATTGCTGAATCAGACTGGCCAGTAACTGACGATCATCGGTAGTCAAATTGTTAAGATTGGGCCTGTTCATTTTTTTCTCCTCCCTGGTTGGCAGTGATATGGTATTAGAATATGTAATCTGCGTGCCATGGTGCAGGGACAGTATTTTATGACCGCATGAACCGTCCGCGCCCGTGGGATACTCACGATAAGTGAAGAAATCGTGGGGGTGGGCGAATGAGTGAGCACAGTGAAACGGTTTTAGATGATTTGCAACGCGTTGTCGACGATCTGGTAACCAGGGCGGAAACGGCGCGCCAAAAAATGGCCCTGCTGACCCAGGAGCAAATAGATCGTATTGTACGGGCCATGGCCCTGGCCGGCCTGGACCGGCACATGGAGCTGGCCCGTCTGGCGGTGCGGGAAACCGGCCGCGGCGTTTATGAAGACAAGATGATCAAAAACATTTTCGCCACCGAATCGGTCTATCACAGCATTAAATACAAAAAGACCGTGGGCGTGCTCAACGTGGATGAAGAGAACGACTATATGGAGGTGGCCGAGCCGGTGGGGGTGATTGCCGCCGTCATTCCGGTGACTAATCCCACCTCCACCACGCTGTTTAAATCCCTGATCTGCATTAAAACAGCCAACCCGGTTATTTTCAGCTTCCATCCCGGCGCCGCCGGCTGCAGCGGGGAAGCGGCCCGGGTGATGCGCGACGCCGCGGTGGCGGAAGGGGCCCCGGAGGACTGTATTTGCTGGCTGGAGCATTCAACCATTGAAGCCACCAGGTATTTAATGGCCCATCCCGGGGTGCATCTGATCCTGGCTACCGGAGGCGCCGGCCTGGTGCGGGCGGCTTACAGCACCGGCAAACCCGCCCTCGGGGTGGGTCCGGGCAACGTGCCGTGTTACATAGAAAAATCCGCCCGGCTTAAAAGGGCGGTCACCGATTTGATTTTAAGCAAAACCTTTGATCATGGCTTGATTTGCGCTTCGGAGCAATCGGTGGTCATAGATACGGATATTTATGGCCAAACCACTGATTTGATGCGGGAGTACGGCTGTTATTTCCTGAATCCCGAAGAAAAAGCCGGGTTGGAAGCTCTGGCCGCCCGGGGGGAAGAGGGAACGTGTTCCCTGAATCCAAGCATTGTCGGCCGTTCGGCTGAAAAAATCGCGCAGATGGCGGGTTTTGAGGCGCCCCGGGAAACCAAGGTCCTGGTTGCCGAATTGGCAGGGGTCGGCCCCCGGTACCCGCTGTCCATGGAAAAGCTGAGCCCCGTCCTGGCCTGCTACCGGGTGAGCGATTATGAAGAGGGCATTAAACGGTGCGAGGAAATAGTGGACTTTGGCGGGCTTGGGCACTCGGCGGTGCTGCATTCCGAGGACCGCGCCGTAATCGACCTTTTTTCCCGCCGCATTCGCACCGGCCGGATTATTGTCAACGCTCCCGCCACCCACGGCGCCATCGGGGATATTTATAACGTGAACGTACCGTCCCTGACCCTGGGCTGCGGCTCCATGGGACATAATGCCACCACTTCCAACGTCAGTGTGGATAACCTGATCAATGTCAAACGGGTCACCGGCAGGCGGGATAAACTGCAGTGGTTCAAGGTGCCCGAGCGGATATATTTTGCCCACGGGGCGATCCAGTACCTGGAGAAAATGCCGATAGAGGGCCGGGTGGTTATAGTCACGGACCAGGGGATGGTCAGGCTGGGCTTTGTGGAAAAGGTGATGTACCATTTAAACAAGCGGGCGGAGCGGGTCAACGTGGAGGTGTTCGCCGACGTGGAACCGGACCCCTCCTTGGAAACGGTGCAAAAAGGGGTGGCGCTGATGAAGCAATTCCGCCCCGACACCATCATTGCCCTGGGCGGCGGTTCGCCCATTGACGCCGCCAAGGCCATGTGGCTCTTTTACGAGCACCCCGGGGTGGAGTTTGATTTTTTGCGCCTTAAATTCATGGACATTCGCAAACGGACCTTCAAATATCCCAAACTGGGCCGCCGGGCCCGCCTGGTGGCCATTCCCACCACCAGCGGCACCGGTTCCGAAGTTAGCGCCTTTGCGGTGATCACCCACCGCGGCCAGGATATCAAATACCCCCTGGCCGATTATGAGTTGACCCCGGACGTGGCCATTATCGACCCGGATTTGGCCGCCACCATGCCCCCGGCGGTAACGGCGGACACCGGCTTGGACGTGCTGACTCACGCCGTGGAGGCGTACGTTTCGGTGATGGCCTCCGACTATACCGACGCCATGGCGCTGAAAGCCGCGGAACTGGTATTCCGGTACCTGCCGGACAGCTTCCGGGGCGGGGACAACCGGGAAGCCCGCGGCAAGATGCATAACGCTTCCTGTATCGCGGGCATGGCCTTTACCAACGCCTTTCTCGGCGTCTGTCACAGCCTGGCCCACAAGGTGGGGGGCGAGTTCCACATCTCCCACGGCCGGGCCAACGCCATTTTGCTGCCCCACGTAATCAGGTATAATGCCTCCCCGCCCGCTAAATTCGCCTCTTTTCCGCAGTACGAATATTTTCAGGCGCCGGAGAAATACCGGCAGCTGGCGGCCTCTCTGGGCCTGCCGGCGGGAACGGCCGAAGAGGGGGTGGACAGCCTGATCACCGCGGTGGAAGAATTGCGGGCCCGGGTGAGTGTTCCGGACAGCTTCGCGGCTTGTGGGGTGGATAAAAAACTATTTAAAAGCAAGGTACCGGAACTGGCGGAAAACGCCTTTGCCGACCAATCCACCACCACCAACCCCCGTATGCCGTTAATTGAGGAACTGGCGGGAATTTTAACCCGCGCTTACGCCAATAAATCAAGGCCGTTTTAAGTGATGCTTTTAAAAATTTTTAATAACCGCAGGTAATGATTTGCCTCTCTAAGTACATGATCACCTAATAACGGCAATATGATTGATCTGATTCTGCAAGCGAGAATACCCTCTGTGCCTTGCCTCTTAAAGTCCCTTATCCTTATAGTTGCATCCAGGCTATCCTGTGTAACCTGGGGCAGAAGGTTAATCTGATTGTGCAAAGCCAGTGCCCTGGCAGTAAGTATATCAAACTCTTTACCAAAATTATTGGCTATTTCAAATAAAGCCTCTTCGCTGGGATCTAAAAGTCCCCTGATAAACTTTGCGTGTTCAGCCATAATTCTGTTCCAGAAAGATTCCTGCTCAACCGCAAAGCTCACCATGTTTTCCATGATGCCGTTTTGTAATCTACGGAGCAGCTCTACAAATAAAACAGCTTCTCTAAGAATGTGATCAATTAAAAGAGGGTAGTTGAATGTAAACATTTTGCAAGCCAGTACATTGTCTAAAACAGTGGTTTTAAAAGCAATCAGGCCTTGAGTAATTGTGATAGCCCTATTATTTAAGTCAAAAACCTGTTGTACAAGGGCTTGAGTATTAATTTGCGGCCTCCCCTGGGTAAGAGCAAGTTCAGCCACGGTAATATTCGTATCAATTGGGATACCGGTGAAAAACTGAGTTGCCTTTTCGGCATTAAGGGTAAATTCAGTAACTATTTCCCCTGAAGAGGATACGTCAGGGCTTATAAGACCATCCGCAAGAGAAACGGCCTCTCTTAGCAAAACCTCAAAATGCTTTTTATAATCATCTGCTTGTCTGGCCCAGTCTAAATTTACCGGAGTGAAGCCCCCTTCTAAAAAGAAGGAGTGTTCCTTCATTATCCTCAGAAAGAAAAGGTCTAAATCCAGCGAATCTCTGACAAATTCTTCAGTGATCAACTCTATTACCCTCCCCTTCTATTTACATATTTAAACATGTTTACTATATTATATTATTCAATTCCTTTAAAGGTTCTTGTTAATGGCAGTGATAAACTGACCCTATAGAGTGACTCCAGGCTGTTAACAAGCCCTCCCTTTAAAATAGAAATGCCCCTGTTAGGGCCACACAGCCCGGCAGGAGCCATCAGCAGCCATTAGCTGCTTAATTTCAAGCGGCTGATAACTGCTTCGGGGCAGCGGTAAGACCCGTTTAGCCAAAGTTTGGCGGTCGCTTTGTTAATTGTGCATAAAGTAAGCTTTAGTTGACTTGACAACTGTGTTAAACTGTCTTATATTTATTTTGCATAACGTTATGTAGCGTTTAATTATGTGATATCAGGTTTTAGTCGTTTTAAAGACCTCAGGAAAGAAAAATAAAAAAGTGTGGTGATACAATTAGTAAGGAATTCCAACCTTCGCGAGCCGGCGAATGCTATTGCAAACATTAAAAATGATATGCTAATCAACTAAATACCTGCTGAAGTAATATACGGAGGTTTTGACATGTCTATGCAAAAAGTAAAAGACTATTTTTGACTGCACAATACCATATCATTTAAAAGATGCATTCAAAAGTGCAGAGTTCAAGGATGTAGATCCAAGTAGATATGCTCCAGAGTTATTTGAAAAATAATAGTTGTACATACCATATAATTAAATGTCTGGTAGAAATGTTAAAAACAATGCTCGTTAATCTTAGGTGAAATTCAGTAAATACAAAAGGATGAGGAGAATATAAAAATGAAGAGAATCGTCTTAGCATGTATCGTACTCGTATTGTTAATCTGCCCTCTGCTTACGGCATGCAGCACATCGAGTAATGGTGAAAAACCAGATCCGGTAACAACATCTTCCGAAAATGAATCCGGTAAGCCAATCGTCGATTTTGCAGGGAATGAGTTCCCTGGTGATATGGATATTCAAGGTATATCAGCAATTCACCCGATATTTTCCATGCTTTCAATTCGCCTTGCACCTGAAAAGGTCAAAAGTGTTGATATGGTATTTACCCGCCAATATCTTGCAGAAAACAGTCTTACAGACCTGCTTACGGCATTTGGCATTGAGTCAGTTCGCGCACTGCCGGTTACAAATACATTTATGCAGGGTATAGATCCGGAGCAGATGCTGGAACTAAATCCAGATATTATCGTAACGCTCAACAAGGATGCCAATGCTGCCACACTGCAGGAACAGACAGGAAAGGATATGCTTATTCTTTCCAAAGACACTTTGGAGAATTATGCAATCTCCATGCGTATCCTTGGAGAGGTAATCGGCAATACTTCGGAAGCATATGAGATTGCGGATTACTGGATGGAACAGGTAGATGGGGTATCCGCAAAAACTAAAAACATCACGCAGGCTGATCGGCCAAGAGTATATCATGTAGGCAATGGAGGCATTTATTCTATCGTGGGCAAAGACACGATCATGGCTTCGATCGTTGACATCGCCGGCGGATATAACCTTGGCAACGAGGTTTCTAATAATGAAAACGGAACGAATGAAAGTATTGAGGTTTCGATGGAGCAAATTCTCGCATGGAATCCTGACATTATCATTGCCCCCAACAAAACCCAATATGATGAAATCATTAATAGCGCAGAGTGGCAGAAACTTGATGCAGTTAAAAACGACAAGGTTTATTGTCAGCTGAAATATGCGTTCATGGATGGACTTCTTGCAGTACCAGGTCTGCTCTGGTGCCACATGATATTGACAGACCCTAATGACCAGTTGCTTTGGCAGGAATATCTTGATACCTCGAAAAAGTATTTGAAAATAATGTTCAAGTATAATGTGAGTGAAGATGAACTGTCTATAAAACGTTAGTCTGATAGGAGTTAAAAAGAATGAAATCTGAAATATTAGCAATTCTTGATAACGCAAAAAAGCACCCAATTAATAAGGAGGAGACACTATTTCTCCTCCAAAATACTGAGGATCAGGAGAATGCGGAATACTTATTTGAAGTTGCGAGGTTTGTGCGCGAAGCTGAAAAGGGCAACGTATTTCGCATTACCGGCGGCATAGCTCAAGTATTAAAATGCAATTTAAAGCCTCTTTGCACATATTGCCCCTATTGGCGCGAGAAGGGGAAAAAGCCGCTTTCTACCAAAGAGGTTTTAAAGGCTGTCCGGTATTTACATGATCATGGGATCAGGGATTTTCACTTGAGCGGCGGCACAACCCTTGGGAGCGAAGGAAAAGATGTTCTGGCACTGGTAAAGAGCATTTATGATGCCGGATTTACGGATATGGCAATTGATATAAATTGTGGGGCGGCAATGTCCCTTGAAACATTGCTTGAACTTAAGCAATATGGCGTAAAGATGGTTCGCTCTGTGTTTGAAACACTTAACCCTAAAGTCTTTTCGTTTATGAAGCCGGGCGATAGTCTTGAAGCAAAAAAGGATTTTGCATGGAGGATCGGTGAAGCAGGTATCGCACTTGGAACTGGTATGCTTGCAGGTCTTAGTCCTCAGGATACCAGATATCAGGATTATGTGGATTTTCTTTTTGAAATAAAAGAATTTCCACATTTGAAGAGCGTGTACGTTAGCAAGTTTTATCCCTTCGGTACCATCGCACTTCAAGGTTATGAGCCTTGTCCTTCATCAGAAGCGGCGAGGGTAATCGCCCTTGCCAGGCTTATACTTCGTACTGTTGATATTGGCGCTGCTCAGGGCTGGATGGAGTCCAAAGTAGTGACTCCTTTTGATGCGGGTGCGGGTAATGGTACGGGAGGTATTCATATCACCCGTACCCCTGCGTATATTGACACGGCCAAGCAGGGGCCGCATGTAACCTATAAGGATAATATGGAGTACAGAAATAATATTGAATCGATACGAGGATATTATGAAGAGAGAGGGATTGAGCTGGTATTTTAAGCGAAAGAAAAACTATTCCTATATATATTAGTCTATTTATTGTAATGATTGCAGTATTTCTTGTTTCAGTAAGCTTGGGAAAGTATTCTGTTTCCCTTCCCGAACTGGTAAGTATCCTGTTTAGAAAAATTATCGGACTTGAGCAGACTTGGGCTGATACCACAGATGTGGCACTCTTTAATATCAGGATTCCCCGTATTTTTGTTGCTGCCATTGTTGGGGCTTCGCTTTCAGTTGCAGGAGCAGTCTACCAAGGTCTGTTTCGCAATCCCATGGCTTCACCGGACATCCTTGGTGCTTCTGCCGGCGCTGGCTTCGGTGCGGCTGTTGCAATCATGGTCGGATTAAATACGTTTGCGATCAATGGATCATCATTTTTATTTGGAATTTCCGCAGTTTTATTATGCTATTCTATTGCACGACTGGTTAGCCATAGCAATAATATGACGTTTACCTTAATCTTAACGGGATTGGTAACCTCGTCCATGTTCACATCGTTTACGTCGATCCTTAAATTTGTCGCCGACCCCAATGATAAACTGCCCGCTATCACATTTTGGCTTATGGGTGGTTTAAATTCCGTCATCCTGAGTAGGGTTACGGTGTTTCTAATCCCTGTTATTATTGCAATCATACCTATCTTTCTTTTGCGATGGCAACTGAACATCATTGCTTTTGGTGATGAAGAGGCAAAATCTTTGGGGACTGATGTAAAGCGTATTCGCGGTGTAATGATTATATGTGCTACGTTGCTTACAGCTGCAACGGTTGCAATCGCTGGCTTGATTGGGTGGGTAGGGCTTATTATACCTCATGTTGCCCGTTTAATTGTAGGACCGAATTATAAAGGATTGATTCCGGCATCGGCAATTATTGGCGCCATCTTCCTGATGATTGTCGATGATATTGCGCGTTGTGCGGTGTCTGTTGAAATCCCCCTTGGCATTTTGACGGGAATTATAGGCGGGCCGTTTTTTATTTATCTTCTGTTCAAGGGGAGGCGCAATAATGCTGCTTGAGGTGCGAAATATCACATTCAGGTATGGAAACCGTAATGTCCTTGAAAATGTTTCGGTGGACATTGCTTCAGGCGAAGGGCTTTGCTTGCTTGGGCCGAATGGTGTGGGAAAGACAACATTATTTAAAAGCATACTGGGCTTTCTGAATGTGTATTCAGGTGGGGTTTATATCGATGGTGAGCCGATAAATAGATGGTCAAATAAACAGATTGCGCATGCGATCGCGTATGTACCACAAGCCCATACGCCGCCATTTGCTTTCTCAGTGCTGGATGTAGTTATCATGGGGCGAAATGCGCATCTAAATACATTTTCCACTCCGTCAAAAAAGGACAGACATCTGGCCATAGAAGCTCTGGAAATGCTTGATGTTGGTTTTTTGAGAAAAAGGCTTTATACGGAAATCAGCGGTGGTGAGCGCCAAATGGTGCTGATAGCAAGGGCAATTGCTCAAAAGCCCGCATTCATCGTAATGGACGAACCTACTGCGAACCTTGATTTTGGTAATCAGGTTCGCGTTTTAAAGCAAATTAATCAATTGCGCCAATCTGGACTTGGTATTGTTATATCAACTCATGACCCCGACCATGCATTTGCCTTTGCTACAAAAGTTGCTTTATTGACAAATGAACATGGGCTTCTCATAGGCGCGCCTGATAATATAATAACTGAAGAGAATATGAGAAACGCCTATGGCGTAGAAGTCGTTGTAATGAGCCAGCATAAAGAATCATATGGCGAAGTGAAGATATGCGCTCCTGTTGTGTAGTTCATTGGTGTTCGGTTAAGTCCTAAATACACCACTATCAGACAAGAGTGGCATTTTACCCCTGGAAAATAGTTGGTCCCCAAATTTTCCGCTAATTTTACCGCCCCTGGTTTTACCCAATTTCATCCAAAAGAAATTCCCTCATTTCTTACCTTCCACCATATTGACACATATTATTACATAATCTATTATTAATAACATAATCATCTTTTGTTATGTTACGTTATGTTTAATTTGTTTTATCCTGGGATTAATATTGGTTATGTTTAGTTTTATTATGTTATATATTGAAGGGAAATTTTTATGTGGAAAATTTATGACGAACTCATTGCTGCGATTCCACCCGGCCTTGCGGTAACTGATTGTTTACTGAGGCAGCGGGACGGTCAGATGGTAAAGATAAGCAAAGAAGAGGTGCAGGGGGGTTGAAAACTAATTGGAGTTGGTGAAAATGAGCAATGTATTTCAGTCGATCTTTCTATCCAGGGCTGGTATTCACAAGTTGAAAAAAAGCATATTGTTTGCTCTGCCTGTACTGCTATTCTTGCTTTCCTTTGCGCTGGGGCGTTACCCTATTCCTCCAGATCAACTGATAACAATTCTGGCAGCCAAATTTGTTTCCCTGGAGCATACCTGGCCTGATACCCTTGATACGGTTGTCTTTCAAATTCGGTTGCCGCGCATTATCGCGGCCATGCTGGTGGGGGCCGCTCTGGCCGTTGCGGGGGTCGCTTACCAGGGGATGTTTCGAAACCCACTGGTGTCGCCAGACATCTTGGGGGCGTCTGCCGGCGCCGGGTTCGGCGCCGCTCTGGGCATTTTTTATTCCTTCAGTATTGTCGGCATCCAAGTTTCGTCTTTTCTCTTCGGCCTTGCCGCGGTGCTGCTGGCCTATTCCATCAGCAACAGAATACGTCATGACCCCATGCTGGCCCTGATTCTGTCCGGTATCCTGATTGGAACCCTGTTTACTGCAGGTACTTCCCTGTTTAAATACATGGCCGACCCGTACGATAAACTACCGGCCATCACTTATTGGCTCATGGGCAGCCTGGCTGCCATCGCTCCGCGTGATGTTTTTTCGGTGATCATCCCCATGCTGGTCGGGGCAGTTCCCTTGTACCTCCTGCGCTGGCGTCTGAATGTGCTGTCATTGGGAGAAGAAGAAGCCCGGGCATTGGGTATTAACACCGGCAGATTAAAGTTGACAGTCATTATTTGTTCCACCTTGATGACCGCTGCCGCCGTCTCCATATGCGGGGTGATTGGTTGGGTGGGGCTGCTGGTTCCCCACCTGGCCCGTATGGTTGTGGGACCCAATTATAAGGTTTTGCTGCCGACTTCCATCCTGATGGGGAGTTCCTATTTACTGTTGGTGGACGACCTGGCCCGCCTAATGGGGGCAGTGGAAATCCCCCTGGGCATACTGACTTCTCTGATTGGCGCTCCCTTTTTCTTATATCTGCTGCAGCGTAACCGGAGGGGCTGGTCATGAGACTGGAGCTTAAAAATGTTACCTGTGGTTACAGAAACAAGCCTGTCGTCCACCAGGTTTCCCTGCACGTTGACGCAGGCGAGGTCTTGTATTTACTGGGGCCCAACGGTTCGGGAAAAACCACGCTTTTTAAGACCATTTTAGGGTTATTAAAGTTACAAGAGGGGGAAACTTTGGTTGACGGTGAAAATATCGGGAATTGGCCGAGCCACAGAATAGCCAGGGTCATGGGCTATATTCCCCAGGCTCATAATCCTCCCTTTCCCTATCAAGTTCTGGATGTTGTTCTCATGGGCAGAACAGCACACCTGGGTGCTTTCGCCTCGCCATCTGAAATTGATCAGCAAATAGCAGAGGAAGCCATTGAGACCCTAAATATCTCCTACCTTCGGGACAAGGTTTACACGGAAATAAGCGGTGGGGAAAGGCAATTGGTGTTGATTGCCCGGGCACTGGCCCAGCAGCCGCGGATTTTGATTATGGACGAGCCTACCTCCAACCTTGATTTCGGCAACCAGATGATGGTTTTAAAGCAAGTTCAGCAGATGGCCCGCTTGGGTCTGGCGGTTGTAATGTCCTCTCATTTCCCGGGACACGCTCTTTTAAATGCTACAAAGGTGCTGCTTTTACATAAAGGAAAAGTTTTTGGCGCCGGTAAGCCGGAGGAAACGATTACTGAGGAGAGTCTTAAAATTCTGTTTGGGGTTGACGTTAAGATAATCACTGCCAGCATCCCAGCCCATAGTGATACGAAAGTGATCGTTCCGCTGGTTCACAAAAACGGTGCGAAGCAAAAATGGCCACATACCCCTTAAGCGATTAGGCCCTGAGGAATGATCAAACAGCGATGGGATCGCACAGCTCCACAGTTCAGGTGATGGATGGAGGTGGATAATTACCTGGTTATATTATCAATTAAGGATTGATGAACAGTATAATACAGAATTGTTTTTTCATTTCCATCCGTAAGTTTGAGGGCTTCCCGGCGGGAAAATTAAACAAAACCGACTAATATGGGAGTGATGCTCATGATCAGCAAAAAAATTAATAATATCGGCATAATTGTTGTGATGGTAATACTTACACTATCCCTTTATGGGTATCGGCTGGAGGCGGTAACAAGATTTGGGGAGCAGGGGTCAGACGAGTTGAACAATACCAGAGCAATTGGTTCTTACCCAAAGCAGTAAAATATCAGTCCGGAATGCAACTAAGCAATATGATTTCAGTATCCAAGAGGTTTCTTCAGGAAATGGGAATGGGCGTCACTTTTTAGATGTAGATAAACAAGTCCATCATTGGGTTACTGAACTAGTATTTGTGTCGCCGTCGTTAGCGGCGAAATGGAGGTTAACATGAAGAACGGAAATGGAAAACAGGCATTTGCCGGCGTAGACATCGGATCACTTACGACCAAGTCTGTGATAATAGCCGGCGGCCAGGTATTGAGCAGCATAATACTGCCGACGGGCGTCATGCCGGAGGAAACCGGGCATAAGGCATTCCTGGACTCGCTTGGCAGCGTAGGACTGACACCCGGGGATATTGGATATACCGTGGTGACAGGTTACGGGAGGATCACGGCAAACTATGCGGATAAGACGGTGACCGAGATTACCTGCCATGCGAAGGGAGCACACTACGTCCACCCGGCGACCCGGACGATCATAGACATGGGCGGCCAGGACTGTAAAGTCATCCGTATTAACGGGGACGGTAAGGTGCAGGACTTTGCCATGAACGACAAGTGTGCGGCGGGCACCGGCCGTTTCCTTGAGGTGATGGCGACGGTCTTCAGTGTCAGCCTAGACGATCTGGGCGCCATGGCACTGAATGCCACCGACCTGGTGCCCATCAGCAGCACGTGCACTGTCTTCGCCGAGTCCGAGGTCATTTCGCTGGTGGCTCGTGGAGAACGGCCCGAGAATATCCTGAAAGGCATCCACAGCGCCATATCGAACCGCGTAGCCGGCATGACGTTGAGAGTCGGCGTCGAGAGCGATATCCTCTTCACCGGCGGCGTGGCCAAGAACGCGGGGATGAAAGAGGCCCTGGAGGAATCGATCCGTGCGAAGATTGTCGTACCGGAATACGATCCCCAGTTTATCGGCGCTCTGGGCGCGGCCGTCCTCGCGAGCGGCTATGGTAAGGAGGTGTGAGAATGCCCCTCGATGCCGTAGACCGGATCAATGAAGCGCTGAAGGAGAGGCCCGCAGAGCTTGCGGCGGCCAGGGAGAGCGGCAAAAAGGTCGTGGGCTGGATGGGTTATAATGTCCCCGAAGAAATGATACATGCGCTGGGTATGATCCCTGTCCGGCTGGGCAGGGGCGGAGACGACCGGCTCGTAGAGGTCGGCGCCCGCTACGTGTCCACGCAGAACTGCGTATTCGTGAGGGAAAGCGCCGGCCTCTTCGCGGAGAACGAAGACCCTTACGTCAGGAATTGCGATGCGGTCGTCGTCGATGCCACGTGTATCCAGCTCTACCGTCTCGCGGAAGTCATCCGGCATTATTTTCAGGTCCGGACCTTCACGCTGGGCGTCCCCAGAAGCTTCGAGCGTTACGCCGCCCGGGAATACTTCATCCGGGAAGTCGAAAGCCTCGGGTTGGAATTGGAACGGTATTCCGGCTGCGGGCTCGATAATGCGAAGCTTGCATCGTCGGTCGCGCTATACAATGGTATCAGGGATGCTGTCCGGGAGCTATATCGGTATCCGGCGGCCGCCGGCTCACCGATCCGGTGGCGGGAGGTATACGACGTTGTCATCGCGGGATTCTACCTGGACCGGGAACGCTACCTTGCACTGCTCCGGAACCTGCTGGAGGAATTGAAAGCCGGCGGCACCACGGGCGGCGGGCATAGTCCTGACAACGGTGTACGCATCGTACTTTCAGGCAGCGTCATTGCCCCCGGTGATTCGAAACTGATCGACATCGTCGAGCACTCGAACGGGACGATCGTCTGCGACAACCTTTGGTCAGGGTATGCCCCGTACCTCGACGCCGCGGTGAAGCAGCCCACAGTCCGCGGCATCGCGGAAGGCTACATGGACCGTACTCCCCATGCGGCGCAGCCGTGTCTCGACCCGGCCGCCGACGTGAGGATACGGAACATGCTGCGGATGGTTAGTGAAAACCGCGCGCACGGAGTGATTTACCATACGCTAAGGTTTTGCGACTCATTTACGCTCCGGACCGGCAATTTCCGGGATTCGATGAGATCCGCGGGGGTGCCTGTCCTGGACATTCACACCGAGTATGCGGGCTCTGACATTGAGTCGATCCGGACCCGGGTGGAGGCGTTCGTGGAGCTCATGGAAGGTAACCGGCCGATAAGGGAGGGATCATAATGCTGCCATCGGGTCAATTCACGTACCCTGAGGAGGTCCGGCCCCTGCTGCTCGAGACCGACGACCTGGTCTTCGGTGACGGGCGGCGGGTCACGGCCGCCGAGATCTGGGACTATATGACCAGGGTCGCCCCTGCACGCTACCCGTATGCCTTCAATAACAGCATTACGTTCGGCAATCGTCTGTCGAGCGATGTCTACCTGTTGAGCGGGATCAAGCGCGCATATATGGAAATGACAAATACCGAGCGCATCGCAGACGCCCATAGCAAGGGCATTCCGCTCGTCGTAAGGCAGGGTGGATATACGTTCGAGCCGTATTATGCCGCAGGATGCATGCCCGTCGGGCCGTTATTCCCGAAGAACTGGCTCATGTACCTCGCTGAAGGCGACAGCTACCGGGAGCGGAACCGTCGGAGCATGCGCCTGCTGGATGAATCCCGGGCTCGCCTGGACATCGAATCGTGCAACCTGATCGCCAGCCTCGCGCTGCTGAATTCATACGACACGCCTGTCGATATGATCGCCCCGTTCGTCTGCACGCGCTGTTCGGACATGGCTTATGTCATGGAAGCCTATGCCATGAGGGCCGGCCGTAATGGCGGTAAGGTTATCCCTTCTTTCGTGATGGACTACCCCGTCAATAACAATTGGGGCGAGTGGCGGGTCGACTACCTGGAACAAGAGCTGAGGCTCCTGGTCGAGAAGCTCGGTAAGCTGTCCGGCAGGGAAGTCACGGACGCGGACATGTGGGCGGAGATCCGCAGGGAAAACCGGGCCCGGGAACTCATCAGAGAGTGCCAGAAGATCTGGTGGAGCGCAAAAGTCCCGCCGACCAACAGCAAGGACAATTCGTTTCCCCATTTCGGGGTCGGCGGCACCCACGACTTTACGGCAGCGATTCAGGTCCTCGAAGAGTCCCGCAAGGAGATCTCCGAGCGCGTGAGGAACGGTATCAAAGGTCATGGCCTGGTTGACGACCCGGCCCGTCTGTTCGTCTGCGGCTCCTGCGTGAACCTCAACCCCGCCTTCGTGGACGCACACGGAGGGGTCATAGTGGGAAAGGACGACATCTGGAGCACGGCGACCACCCGGGTAAAGGAGACGGGCGACCCGTACCGGAACCTCGCCGAGGCGATGGCATCGCTGCCCTACGAGCGACCGACGGCGGAGCGAGCGGAATGGACGATCGAGCAGGTCCGGGAGTCCAGAGCGGACGGCGTCGTCTTCCTCTACAATTGGGGCTGCAACTACCAGAGCGCCATCTCCTCGATGATCGCGGACATCGTCAAGGAGCGGACAGGGCTGCCTACGGCGTGCATCAGCCTCGGCGAACTTACGCGGCTCGAATCGATCGAGCAGTCCCAAAACAGGATCGCCGCGTTCCTTGAAATGCTCAGGTAAGGTTGCAGATGCTTAAATCTAAGAAAAACGAAGTAATTGTAAGATAGCCAAAGTATATTGAGGGAGGCGTAATAATGGGAAAATTTCCATTAACTATAGTTAGGACTGTTGTAATTATCGCTATTATAACCGTGACATTGGTAGCGGGATGTACGAAGGCGGTGCATACCGTAACGCCCGATTCAACTCAAACACCGGCGACCGCGCCCGCCCCGGCATCCAAAACGGTAACGGATCAGGCGGGACGCACCGTGGTATTACCGTATACGGTTAACAAAGTGGTGGCGGTAGGCGCCGTACCACCGATCAACAGCTTTATCCAGGCCATAGGCGAGGGTGACACGATAGCCGAGGGAGTGCCGGCGTCGTTCGACAAGAGCCAGTGGCGGTACCAGTTCGAGATAACGCCGAACATCGCGAACCTGCCCGTACTGCAAAGTTCCATGACTACCCCCGATAACGAAGCGATCATGAAGGTAGACCCGGATGTGATATTCACCACGACACCGAGTATGGTTTCCAATCTGCAAATTACTGGTATACCAGTCGTATGCTTTTCGGCGAACACCGGCAGCGACGTGAAGGATTACATGACCCTGCTTGGGCAGGTCTATAATAGCCCGGACAAGGCTAAGGCATATAACCAGTACCTGGATGATAAAATCAGCTACGTGAACGAGATAGTATCGTCCGTACCGGAGGACCAGCGGCCTACGGTGCTGTACATGACAGACCCGAAGACGCTGCATGTGCCCAACGCGGTTTGCGAGGAATGGATACGGGTGGCCGGCGGCATTTCCGTCTCGGCATTGGAGCACGTCGGAGGCAACTACCAGTTCAACATGGAGCAGCTAATCAGGTGGAACCCGGATATCATCATCGTGCGATACCCGGACCTGCTCGGGGATTTCTACAACGACAGCCGGTTCAGTAATCTCAAGGCGGTCAAGAACAAACAGATATATTCAACTCCGGCGGGCGTGCAGATATGGGCCGGCGGGACTCCGGAGTACCCGATGATGGTACAGTGGGCGGCGAAGCTGTTCTACCCGGACAGGTTCAAGGATCTGGATATGCAGAAGGAGACCGTCGACTTCTACGCAAAGTTCTTTAACTGGAACATCACCCCGGAGAGGGCACAGGTGATCCTTGACGGGAGAATATTGAATGAATCATTTAAAGAGTAGGGTCGACCATGCCTGATTTTACAATTCATTTATTTTCGAAATTATCCCCTTGCGCAAATTAATGGCAGCGCATATAATAAAAAGTAATTAAATGATGATACAAAGTTGTATCGAAGATCGGGTCGAAGAAGTCCTGATGCCGTGTTATGCGCGGATTGGGGCTTTTTGTTTTAACGGGGATGTTCCGTTGAACAAATAAGCTCTGCTGTATGCGATGCCATGGTGCAGTGCGAGGGAGCATTGATATCCACGGAACGCGGTTTAAAAACGGCGGGAAGCCGCCGTACAATCAGAACTCCGACGGGGGAGTGGGGCAAGGGTGCTCATTTGGCTGAACAAGGGCCAGGAGCGCCTTTTTTTGTGCAATTCCAAAGACGGGAGCGTGAAGGTTAATGGAAGTGGGGATCAGGGAAGTGGTGTCCGGAATCGACACCATGTGGGTAATCTTGTGCGCGGCGCTGGTGCTGTTTATGGAAGCGGGATTCGCTTTTCTGGAAGCGGGTTTTATCCGGGCTAAAAACTCATTGAATATAGTGATGAAGGTATTTACCGACACCACCGTGGGCATGCTGGGCTTCTGGGCCTTTGGTTTCGGTCTTATGTACGGCCTTGACAAGGCCGGTATTATAGGCTTCAGCGGCTTTTTCATGGGCGGCAGCCTGGAGCATATCGATTTGAGCGTACCCATTCCGGCGTTCTGGATTTTTCAGGCCGCCTTTGCCATGGTGGTGGCGTCCATTATATCCGGCGCCGTGGCGGAACGCATGAAATTCAGCGCCTACATTATTTTTACCTTTTTCTGCACCGCGTTTATGTACCCGGTGGTGGGACACTGGATCTGGGGTTCCGGCGGCTGGCTGGCCAATTTGGGCATGATGGATTTTGCCGGTTCGGCCGCGGTGCACGCCGTGGGCGGTTGGGCCGCCCTGGCCGCGGTTATCGTATTGGGACCGCGCACCGGCAAGTACAATAAAGACGGCACCGCCAACGTGCTGCCGGCTCACAACATGCACCTGGCTTTCCTGGGTACATTTATTCTATGGCTGGGCTGGTTCGGGTTTAACCCCGGCAGCACTCTGTCCGGTATGGACATGAGCATCGCCCACATCGCCATGACCACCAACTTGGCGGCGGCGACCGGCGGCGCCACCGGCATCCTTTTCACCATGCGCCGTTACGGCAAGGCCGACCCCAGTATGGCGGCCAACGGCGCCTTGGCCGGCCTGGCGGCCATTACCGCCGGGACTCCTTACGTAGGCTACGGCAGCGCGGTAATCATTGGTTTCGTGGCGGGCATCCTGGTGGTGCTGGCGGTGGAATTCTTTGACCGGGTGAAGGCCGACGACCCGGTGGGCGCCATCGCGGTGCACGGCGCTTGCGGTACCTGGGGTGTGTTGGCCGTGGGGCTGTTTGCCCGGGAAGGCGGGCTGTTCTTCGGCGGCGGCGCCGGGCAGCTGATGGTCCAGGCGCTGGGCGTGGCCAGTGCGTCGGTTTGGGCCTTCGGGATGACTTTCCTGGCCTTTAAAGTGCTTAAAGCCACCGTCGGTATCCGTGTTACCGCGGAAGAGGAACTGGAGGGACTTGATATCACCGAGCACGGCATCAGCGCATACGCCGGCCTGGTCAACAGCCAGCTCAGGGGTCTGGGGCATCATTCCGGGCACGAAGCGGAGCGCGGTGCGATTCCGTTGGGTGAACCGGTGGATATCAGGTAGACGGCAGGTAAAATGATATTACGATGAAAAAAGTAAAGGCGCTCCTGGTACCGCTGTGGTAACAGCAATATCAGGGGCGCCGCAATTTATTGAACGCCCATGGTCTGTAGCTTGTTGTCGAGCCAAAGTTGCATCAAATGAGCTTCCAGCATGTTTGCCGCCGCAATTTCGGCTATAAATTGATTTCTTTCCCGGGTATCCTGATCCAGCTGAGATACAAATTTTGCATACCCTTCGTGAGATTTCTTTTCAATAAAACTATAGACTTTCAGCACCTCCTTGGTTTCTGCAACGGTATTTAAAACAACGCCGAACATGTTTCCAAGGATATCCCCACCGTCAACCGTCAGGGCTGGTTTCCCTCCGAGGTTGCGAATTACGCTGCTTATTTTACCAATATGCTCTTCTTCAACCTCCATAAAACGCCTAAAGGTTCGCCTGATATCTTTATCCCCGTACTCCGTAAAATTTTTATACATGCCCAGGTGACCATGTTCCAGAGTTAAAATTTTATTAAGTTCCTTTAAAAGCGTCTTGTCATCCATAAATCTGCTCCCATAAGGTAATATTTGTATTATTCTTTCAATAACTTGTTTTTTTATTACTTTATGTGAAACAAAAACTGCCCGCCATATTGGTGAGCAGCTCTTTCACTTTGCCGACATTTTTTGATTAATTAATTTTAAACCATCTAAGATTAAGCTTTAGCACTTGGCGAAGCCGCAGTTCTGGCATACCAGACAACCCTCGGCCCTTCTCAGTTCCTGGCCGCATACCTCGCATTTGGGTGCGTACCCTTCTTCCGGTTTGTGTCCGTTGGAGTTGCCGTTGCATCTCAAGTCCAGCTCGGCCTTGATTTGTGAAAGCTGTTTGGCGATGGCCGAGGCGCATGATTTGCCGGGTGACAGGTCCTTGCCTTTGCCCTTGGCCAGCATGTAGGAGGGGCAGGAGTGCGTGCCCGTCAGTTGTTCTATAATCTCGTCCACCCCGATGCCGCCGCGGATGGCCAGGCTGATTAAGCGGGAAGTGGCTTCGGTATACACCAGGCAGCCGCCGTCGGAACCGGTGGTAATAAAGGTCTCCAGAATCCTGCCGCTGTCCTCCTGGTAGTTCACGGTCAGGTATATTTTACCGCAGCCGGTGTCCAGGCGGTGGGTTATCCCGTGCGCGGATATGGGACGGGGCAGGATTTCACCGCGCCGCAGTTCGCCGGGGGCGCGGTGCGCGTCTTTCTGTCCCACGGTGATGGTCCCTTCTTTGCACCCGTCGCGGAATATGGTAATGCCCTTGAGGTTCAGATCGTAAGCCATGCGGTAACAGTGGTCTATATCGTCCGGCGTGGCGGTGAAGGGCAGGTTGATGGTCTTGCTTACCGCGTTATCGACGTACTTTTGCACCTCGGCCTGCATCAGGATATGGTCTTCGAAATCGATGTCCTGGGCGCCCTTGAAGATGCGGGCAATTTGTTCCGGGACACCCGGGATGTTCTGGCAGGTGCCGTACCTGGCTACTTCAGACAGCATTTCCTGGGGTACGTCATACTTTTTGCAGGCTTCCAGGAACAGCGGTGAGAAAACTTCAAAGTCTCCGGCCACGTTGGTTTTCTTGATGTAAGCCACCGCGAAAATAGGTTCGATGCCGTAGCCTTCGCAGCCCGCCATGGCGGTAACACTGCCGGTGGGGGCGATGGTGATGCAGGCGGCGTTGCGGCGTTCTTCATCGGGATAAAAAACACTTTTTTCCCAATCCGGGAAGCACCCTTTTTCTTCGGCCAGTTCCTTGGACGCATTGTGGGCCGCCTGCTGCATAAAACGGGTAATCTCACCGGCGAACTCCCTGCCCTCCGTCGAATCATAAGTCAGACCGGCCATGATCAGGGCGTCGTGCAGCCCGGTGAAGCCAAGACCTATTTTGCGGGTGGCCTTGGTCGATTTTTCGATCAGCGGCAGCGGGTACTGGGCGGCGTCGATGAGGTTGTCCAAAAAACGGACGGCGGTATATACCGTGTCATGGAGCAGCACCCGGTTTAAATCCCCTTTGGGCGTCATCATCCGGGCCATGTTGATGCTGCCCAAAAGGCAGGATTCACCCGGACTGAGTGGCTGTTCACCGCATGGATTGGTAGTATTTAACAATTTTTCTGGAATTGGGTTATGCTCCTGCAGGCGATCAATAAAGATAATACCCGGGTCGCCGCAAATGTGCGCGGCCCTGGTTATCCGTTCCCACAGTTCGCCGGCTCTGACGGTATCATGGACCTGTCCGTTGAAGACCAGCTCCCAGTCGGCGTCGGCGTCCAGCGCTGCCATAAAACGGTTGGTTATCCCGACTGATAAATTGAAGTTGGTCAGCCCGCCCCCCAGCTTGGCGTTGATGAAGTCAATAATCTCCGGGTGGTCGACGTTCAGGATGCCCATAGAAGCGCCCCGGCGAACCCCGCCCTGCATCACCATATTGGAGGAGGCGTCAAAAAGCTTGATCAACTCCACCACGCCGGAAGCTTTGCCCTTGGTGGAACGGACCAGCGCCCCCCTGGGCCTGATGTTGCTGAAGTTATAGCCCACACCGCCCCCGGACTTAAAGACCATGGCGGTATCCTTCAGGGTTTGATACATTGATTCCAGGCTGTCTTCAACATCCAGTACGAAACAGGCTCCCGGCTGCCAGGCCCGGTCGTTTTTACCCATATTGGCCCATATTGGAGTGGAGGGTACGAACATCAAACTCTTAATGGCGTCGATAAATTTCTGTTCCCAGTGCCGCCGGTTTTCCTTTTCCACGCCCGCGGCCGCGCCCGCCAGCCGGCGGACCGCCTCTTCGAAGGTTTCGGTAGGGTCGCCTTCCTCATTCCGGCAGGCGTAACGCGCGTCAAACACCTTTTGTCCGCTATCGGTCAGTTTCATAACGCTAAGCTCCTTGTTCAGTATCTTGTTAGTGAATAAAGATGTATTAAAATAGACTGACAAGAATGTCAGTCCGCCGGGCCGGTTTTAACAAAATATTCTACGAAATAATAATAAATCCTGCTTTACTGAGCTATAAAGTAAGACCGGCCCGTCGGGCCGGCCTGAATAACTTGTGTTTGGCTTAGTAGTTTTCGCAAAGCAATTCGTAATATGCCTGGGGATGCGCACAGGCCGGGCATTCTTCGGGGGCTTCTTTACCGGTATGCACGTAACCGCAGTTGCGGCACTTCCATTTTACTTCTTCATCCCGCTTGAACACTTGGCCTGCCTCAAGATTTTTAAGCAGGGCCAGGAATCGTTTTTCGTGCTCTTCCTCCACTTCGCCGATTTCCCGGAACACGTCGGCTATTTCATCGAACCCTTCTTCCCTGGCAATTTTCTCAAATTCCTTGTACATGGTGGTATACTCGTAGTTTTCTCCTCCCGCTGCTTCCTTCAGGTGCGTCCTGGTATCGGTGATACCATTTAAGAACTTAAACAGTCTTTTGGCGTGTTCCTTTTCGTTGTCGGCGGTTTCGATAAAGATACCGGCGATTTGTTCATAGCCCTCTTTTTTGGCCGCGCTGGCCCAATAGGTGTATTTATTGCGGGCTTCGCTTTCACCGGCAAAGGCATGCAGTAAGTTGGCTTCGGTTTTGGAACCTTTTAAATTCATTGTAAAACCTCCTTGTAAAAAAGTTGTTATAACTCTACTTGGTATTCTTGCCAATATTCTTTAAATCCTTTCGTAAAAGGCAAATTTAAGAAATTGTTAATACTTAATGTTTTAGATCCGTGAGCAATATCACATCTGTTTTGTGATTATGGTAATAGAATCCCGTTTCCGGTGTATAATAAATTTATTCCATAAATGGTTGGTAAAAAATAAAGCGAGGGGGCGGCAATGATGATTGAAATTAAAAATAAAATTTTCTGGGTCGGGGTAAAGGACTGGGAGATCAGGCGCTTTCACGGCGAGGAGTATTCCACGCACCGGGGTTCTACATATAATTCGTATTTAATCAAGGACCAAAAGATTGCCCTGGTGGACACTGTTTGGACGCCCTTCCACGAGGATTTTATCAAGCAATTGGAGCAGGATTTCGGCCTGGGGAATATTGATTTGATCGTCATCAACCATACCGAACAGGACCATGCCGGCAGCCTTTTGTACCTGATGGAAAAAATACCTGAGACCCCGATTTATTGCACTAAAAACGGCGCCGCCATGATTAAAGGGCATTTTCATAAGGACTGGAATTTTAATATTGTTAAAACAGGGGACAGCGTGGACCTGGGGGATTACAAACTGATATTTGTGGAAACGCCGATGCTGCACTGGCCCGACAGCATGGCCACCTACGTGGCCGGCGCCAATGTGCTGCTCTCCAACGATGCCTTTGGCCAGCATTATGCTTCCCCTTACCTGTTCAACGACCAGGTGGACCAGGGCGAACTGTTCCAGGAAGCTCTGAAATATTACGCCAACATACTGACTCCCTTCAGTAAGCTGGTCCGGGCCAAGCTGGAGGAAATTAGGGGGTTAAACGTACCCATAGATATGATTGCCCCCAGTCACGGGATTATCTGGCGTGAAAACCCGCTGCAAATTGTGGAAAAGTATGATCAATGGGCCGACAACTATAATGAAGGCACGGTGGCAGTGCTTTATGATACCATGTGGGGCGCCACCAGAAAGATGGCCCTGGCCATTGCCCGGGGCTTGGAAAGCAGGGGCGTGGGGGCCAAGGTTTTGAACATCGGCACCAGTGATAAAAACGATGTGATCACCGAGATCTTTAAAGCCAAGGGGCTGATTATGGGCAGTTCCACCATTAATGGCGGGATCCCCAGTTCCACCGCCGCAATGCTGGAAATAATCAAGGGTCTGAAATTTAAAGAAAAGGTGGCTGCCGCTTTCGGTTCCTACGGATGGAGCGGGGAATCTCCGGTGATAATTGAAAAAAGGCTCTCCGAGTCTGGTTTTAACGTGCTGACTCCATCCATTAAAATGAAATACGATCCCACCGGGGAAAACTTAAAGGAATGCGAGGCCTTTGGAGAAGCTTTCGCTGATCAGATGCGCGCCTGACATATTGTGCTATGGTAAGTATAGTTATAAAACAGGAAGGGAGACAGGAATAATGAGAAAATATCTGCTGGCGACCGACGGCTCCGAAGGTTCAAAACGGGCGGCGTATTTCTTGCTGGATTTGGTCCGGGATGCCGGTGAATTTGAAGTTACCGTTATCCAGGTGATTAATATTAAGAGAGAAATTTACAATTACCCGCTGCTTGTAAACATACCGGAAATAGAAAAATTAGTGCAGGAACAGGCCGGGGAGGTTATTGACGAAACCGCGGCGATTTTCGAAAACGAAGGTATCCGGGTAAACAAGCTGGTGCTGGAGGGGGATCCGGGCCACGAAATTGCCAAATACGCCGGGCAGGCCGAGGTTAATCAAATTATCATGGGCACCAGGGGATTGGGCAATATAACGGGGCTGGTGTTGGGAAGCGTCAGCCAAAAGGTAATTCACCTGGCCACCAGTCCGGTTACGCTGGTCAAATAACTAGTTTTAATCCATCAAGCGGAGATTTAATGCCATGAAAGAATCGAACGAACAAGCCAAACAGGATGCAGCGCCTGCAAAGAGCGAAGCATTTAAGGCTTACCTGGGTAAAATGAAAGGGGGCAGGAGTCAAAACCTGCCCGCCATGTCCCTTTCGGGGATGCTGGTCACCGCCCTGGGCAGTTTGGCCGGTATCGGGCTGGTAACCATGCTTTCGTCTTATTACCGGCTGCCGCTTTTACTGCCCTCGTTCGGCGCGTCGGCTGTGCTATTGTATGCCGCCTGCGGCGTGCCCATGGCCCAGCCCAGGAACGTCATCGGCGGCCACGTCATTTCGGCGCTGGCCGGGGTAATCGTATACCAACTTATGGGCGACGCCTGGTGGGCGATTACCCTGGGCGTTACGCTGGCCATCCTGGCCATGACCGCGACCTATACCCTGCATCCGCCCGGCGGAGCCACCGCCTTTATGGCCGTATATAACGGGCAAGGTTTCGGCTTCATCCTTTCACCCGTCGGTTTGGGCGCTTTGTGCCTGGTGCTGGTGGCCGTACTGGTCAATAATCTGTCCCAGGAGCGCAAATACCCTTACTATTGGTTTTAATCCTGCTTGTCCGACAGCAGCACGCCGCCTACGCCGACGTTATCCCGGTCCCGTTCTTCAATCAGTACGATAAAGGACTTTTCGGGTATTTTGTACACTTCACTGGCAACGCGGGTGAAACCTTTAACCAGTTCTGTCTTCTGCTCTTTGGTCAATTTGGGGCCGTCCATGTGGATTACGGGCATCTGAATTCACCTCCGGCTGGTTATTATATTTTCACTATCATGATATCATATTGACAAAGCGATTAAAAATGATTAGCATGAAAATTGAGAAAATAAAAAGTCCGGAAACAGGCCATGAAGGTCGGCTCTTGGCAGGGTCTTGCTTTATGGTCTTTATTTTTAAATACTAATCAAAAACGAGGTGTTTATTATGTGCATGGAAAAGTCACCCTGGGAAAGGGCCGTTGAATTTCACGGTCATAGCTGCCCCGGACTGGCCATTGGTTACCGGGTGGCCGAGGTAGCCATGAAACGGCTGCGGGAAACAAGGTCCGCCGACGAGGAACTGGTGGCGGTGGTGGAAAACGACGCCTGCGGCGTGGATGCCGTGATGCTGCTGACCGGATGCACCCTGGGCAAGGGCAACCTGATCTACCGCGACCTGGGCAAGCAGGTCTATACCTTCGGCAGCCGCGGCGGCAACAGGGCGCTGCGCATTGCGGTGAAAGGCACGGGCCGGCCGGACCCCGAAGTCGCCGAATTGCGCCAGAAAGTATCCGCGGGAACCGCCATTTCGGCCGAACAGGCCAGGTTCCATGTGCTGCAGGGCCGGCGCATTGAGGAAATACTGCACATGCCCGAGGAGGATTTCTGCACGGTTCGGGAGGTCGATTTCAATTTACCTTCCAAGGCCCGGATTTTTCAGTCGCTGGAGTGCTCCCGGTGCGGGGAGAAGGTTATGGAGCCCCGGGCCAGGCTGCGGGACGGCGAGGTCGTTTGCTTGGATTGCTTTGAAGATTACAACCGGGGCTGGTAACGAAACATTTTAAAATCGGGGGCATGGCGCGATGATGGAATCACAATTAATATTACAGCCCATTGGTATTATACGCACACCGTATAAAGATTCGGGAGACGCTCCCCGGCAGGGAAGGTCTTCGGACGACGTGTGCGTTTTGGAATTGCTGCCCGAATTTGTGTCGGGGTTAAAGGACGTGGATAAAGCCTCCCACCTAGTGGTGCTGTATTGGGGCCACCGGTCGGACCGGAACAAGCTGCAGACCAGGACGCCCTACGGGGAAACCATTAGGGGCGTGTTCGCCACCCGGTCGCCCTCCCGGCCTAATCCCATCGCCCTGTGCGTGGCCGAGCTGCTGGAGGTGAGCGGCAACCGGCTCAAAGTGCTCGGCCTGGACGCCCTGGACAGCAGTCCCCTGTTGGATATCAAACCATATTCCCCGGATATTGACTGCGTCCCGGACGCCTGGGTAGATCATACCGGGAGATAGTTCGTCACCAAAATTTCGTCGACCTTGCCCCGTTTTAAAGCATTGGAGTTAATGGCCCGACCGGCCGAGACGGTTATAGTCGGATAGTCTTTATATAGCTCACGAATAAACGGCGTCGCAGAATTACTGAGCAGCACCCGGCAACCCCGGGTGCTTAAATCGTCAAATACCCGTTTCAGGCGGACCTGCTGGTCCCTGCCGAATCCGTTCCAACTGTAGCCGGTGAAGGAAGCGGTTTGGGACAGGGGCTCGTACGGCGGATCGAGGTAAATAAAGTCGTCCCTGGCTGCCTGTGTCAAAGCCGTTTCAAAATCCGTATTGAGAATGGTAATGTCATTATCTGACAAGTATTGGTGAATCGCCTCTAAAGCGGGCTCATCCACGATTTTGGGATTTTTGTAAGCGCCGAAGGGGACGTTGAAGTGTCCCTGGCTGTTGACCCGGAAAAGTCCGTTGTAGCATGTTTTATTAAGGAAAATTATCCTGGAGGCCCGCTCAACGGGCGCAAGGGCCAAGAACCCCTCTGTTCTGTCAATATCCCGGAGCCGGTAATAATATTCCTTTTCATTTTTATGCCGGGTCAGATCGGCGGCCAGCGCCGCGACGTCAGTTTTAATTACTTTATACACATTGATTAGCTCGGAGTTTATATCGTTGACCACGGCCTTTGCGGGCCGCAGATCAAATAATACCGCTCCGGCGCCCAGGAAAGGCTCAAAGTAGGTATTAAATTTTCCCGGTACATAGCGCCTTATTTCGGAAAGCAGCCGGCGCTTTCCGCCGGCCCATTTGAGAAACGGATGCAAATACTTGTTCCGGCCCGCCATGATTTCCCTCCACGAATCTAATTTCCGCACACAAATTATACCATCTCCCCGCCTTAGGGTCACCTGATCAGAAAATCTATAGTGGGGATGTCAATTTGCTGCCACGAAATGGTATGATAGTGTTATTAAAACCGGGAGGTGTCTCTTTGGACCGGACAACCTCAATACAGGAATTAAAAGATCTCGTGGCCGAGTTTGTGGATGAGCGTGACTGGCGGCAATTCCACAGTCCCAAAAACCTGTCCATGTCCATTGCCATAGAAGCAGCGGAGCTGATGGAAATTTTTCAGTGGCCGGATGCGGGGGAGCCTTTGGACCGGCGGCAGAGGGACAAACTGCATGAAGAATTGGCCGATGTGGTTATTTACTGCTTATCCCTGGCCAATGCCACGGGGACCGATTTATCCGCCGCAGTGCGTGACAAAGTGGCCCGTAACGCCGCTAAATACCCGGCAGACAAGTTCCGGGGCAAGTATAGATAAATTTATCACCGGAATTATGACAATCTTAGATGAGATTTTTAGATCAAAGTAGTTTATAATTCCTTATAAATGGGCCGTTAAGCTTTAAATCAGGGCCGGAGCTGTCCGTGAAGGGGTGGGGGGATTTGTTTAAGAAAATATGCCCTTATTGCAGCGAAGATTCATATAGCGCTTCCGGAACGGGAAACTGGATTTGCCCCTATTGCAGTAAAAACATAACCGATGTGCGATTTGAAACAGCCGGTGCGAAAAAACTGTGTGCTGTTTGCGACCGGGAAGCTGTGGAGGACAGGGAATCCAAAAGCAATAAGGTATAATCCGAACATCCTCTATAAATCCTGGTTTATGTCAATGCATAGGATGTAATGGTGATCGTTTTTCCGCGCTTTAAATAACGCCGAAATAGTAATGCACAGGTTGCCTGAGGCCAGTGATATGTACGGATCGGTGTTAAATCTTTGGGTGCCGGTATTGGTCAGCAGGTAATAATAGTCCTTCAGGGAATGATCCGCCCCCCTGGGAGCGGGCTTATATAATGATCCTCTGTGACTTAAAACGTTCCGGTAATTGCAAAAGGTATCGCTGATTTGGATACCCTGTTCGTCAAGCAGGTAAATACACTCCAGGTTGGGATGCCGGTTGATCAAATCTTTCAGCAGGTCGTTGTACGCCTCCGGAGTTACCGTCGCCAAACTATCGATAATTTGATTGACGATATTCTGGTATCGCGTATGCCTATGTTTGGCGGCATTGATTTTTTTGACCATGTAATTCTTGAACTTGTTTGATACTGAATTAACGCGTTTATGTAAAACATGCCAGTCACTGCCCGCCATGACCGCGGGCTTTAAAAAATAAAACCCCTGCAGCATGTCCACGCCCAGTTCCAGCGACTTCACGGCCTCTTCCTCCCGTTCCACGCCTTCCGCCACCACCAGTGCCCCGATCCTTTTGGCCAGATTAACCAGGGACTTAAGTACTTCCTGCTTACGGAAGTTAATATCGATTTCCGAGATTAGAGAGTGGTCGATCTTGAGCATGTCCGGCTCCGTAATGGTAATCCTGTCCAAATTGGAATAGCCGGAGCCGATATCATCGAGAGCAAATAAAAAGCCGTATTCCCGGTGCCTGCTGATAAACTCGTTCAGTGCCCCGGTGTCGTTGACCCGGGATTCAATTATTTCTATGGCCACGTTGTTGGGGTTGAGGTTAAGCTGCCGCACCTGTTTAATCAGGTGTCCGGAGCCCACGATGCCCAAATCGATTATCGAAGCGTCAAAATTCATAAATAGGACGACATCCCGGTCGCCGCAATCCATTCGGGCAAAGTTTTCCAAAGCCTTTTGCCGGCACAGGCGGTCCAGGTCAAGGGTCAGTTTTTTTTCTTCAGCCTGGCTTATAAGCATGTCGGGGGGCAATATGCTGCCGGAATCGGGGCAGACGCCCCGGGACAAGGCTTCCAGCCCGATTACCGATTTCTTCTTAATGGAAACGATGGGCTGAAAATGGGTGATAATACCCCTGTTGTTGATTATATCGCTGATGACGCTGCTTCTCTTAAATGCCAGAGACATAATATTCGCACCCTGTATTTTTTAGGTTTTATAATTAAAAAATTATTCAGGTCAATTTTATATCTGCGCCGATAACACCGATTACCCCGTGTTCGCCAATGATGGGTATTGAAACTGTGATACAGGGTTTCCTGGTTATGGCGGATATATATACCTGCGATGTGAATGCCTGCCCGGCTATGGACTTTTGCCACCATTCCCTGACCCCGGCATTGGCTAAACCGGCGGGTGGGCGGGAGTAAATAAAACCGCCCCTGCTGTCATTGGACCATATTGCTTCGATGTCGGTGTTTTCTGTTTGTAATTTCGTCAAAACAGTTTTATGTTTATGGTTATCCATAGTTTGCATATCATCACGACCGGCTGCCTGGATCAGTATCTCTTTCAGATTATTGATACGCATCTTAACGTTTTGATTTACCAGGTATGTCAAGCTGTGATCATGTGCCACACGATCCAGGTTCTCAGCCAGCTCACGCATTAACCGGCCGGTGTTTTTTACCTCTTCCAGGTCCTTTTGGCGTGTTTCCAATACCGCCGCGGTTTGCTGCAGAGAACTGTTGGCGGTATGCAGGCTTTCTCCGGCAGTGGTGCTGACTCTTTGGATCAGATGAAAACTGTTGTTTAGCGTTTCCTCCGCGTTTTTGATTTGAACCGCGGCGGAGGTTGACGATTCCAGGCTGTCGGTAATGCTTTCCACCACCGCATTTACTTTTTGTTGCATTTCAGTCAGCACGCTGAAGGCTTGCCGCACTGCTCCGGCGGTGTGATCGGACAGTTTGCTTATTTCTTCGGCGACCACCGAAAAACCCAGACCGTGTTCACCCGCGCGTGCCGCTTCAATGGCGGCATTTAAAGCCACCATTTTGGTTTGGCCCGATATGGCTCCGATATTCTCGGCAATGGACCGAACCTGGTAAACGGCAGTTTCCAGGGTGTTTATGTGGTCCTTTAACTCCTTATTGCCTCCGGTAATATCCAGTACGGCCTTATTTACCTGCTCCATAACGTTATTAACTTCCCGGACCGCGGTTTCACTGGCGGAAAAGTCATTGGCCAGGGAAACGCTGGTTTCCTGCAGGGACGCTGCCAGTTGCTGCATTTGTTTAAATGCTAATGTGATATCCGAAACCGACTGCACCGATGTTTCCATCTGAGCGTGGGCAGCCCGGACCTGCTGGGAAGTCAGTTGTATTTCCTCGGCCAGTGTTTTCGCCTGCCCGGATAACTGGTACATGATAGAACTTAAAAATGACCATTCCCCTGTGCCGGTGGTTTCTTTTACGGCCGGCACTTTAACGTTACGCCAGTCGGACGCCCCGGCGGCTATTTTTTTAGCATCACCGACATAACGTTTACGCCAATTGATGCAAATGGCCGTTCCTAAAGCGGCGGCCACTGCAAAACCGGCTAAGAATTCGCCCGGTGCCATTTAAACCTCCTGTTATTAAAAGTATAAAAAATAAAGCTGTCCGTAGAACGGGCAGCTTCTTCGCTCGGTTGATACAACTTTGTATCTGTGTTTAATTAAGGCAGATTATAGTATATTGTGCCGCAGTTGTCAATAAAGATGAATTAAAAAAGGTTCGGCCGCGCCTGTGCAGTCCGCCAAAAAATTATTATTGATTTTTAAGTTTAAAAGGAATTATAATTTCTTATACCTTATCAAATACGATGTCGTGTTTATTGGCGAAGACGCCCCGTGACAGAGAGGTTTGCATAATCCTCTGCCGGGGGTTTTTTGTTTTATCTTCGCACAGGGAGAGTGATAAGCAGATGCAGACAAAGAGCAAATTATTCAGAACCCGCGGGCCTGCCATTGTAGACACTACTTTACGGGACGGCGAACAGGCGCCGGGCGTGGCGTTTACCGTGCGGGAGAAAGTAACCATCGCCAGGCTGTTGGATTTGCTGGGGGTGGAGGTTATTGAGGCCGGTGTGCCGGCCATGGGCAAAATAGAACAGGACGCTGTGCGGGCCATCTGCGCACTGGGCCTGAAGACGAGGGTCGCGTCCTGGAATCGCGTTCTGTTGGCGGATCTCAGGGCCTCCATATCGTGCGGCGTCCGGGAGGTGCATATATCCGCCCCGGTGTCGGAGCTGCATATCAGGGAGAAACTGGGCAAGAGCAGACACTGGGTGATGGACTGCCTGGTCCGGGCGGTCCGCTATGCCCGGGATCACGGCTGCCGGGTGTCGGTGGGCGCTGAAGACGCTTCCCGGGCGGATTTCGGCTTTTTATTGGAGTATGCCCTGGCGGCGCAGGAGGCGGGTGCTGAGAGGCTGCGCTACGCCGACACCGTGGGTGTCCTGGAGCCCTTTACCACCCGGCGCCTGGTCGGCATGCTCACCGGCAGGCTCGATATGCCGGTGGAGTTTCATGGGCACAACGATTTCGGCCTGGCCACCGCCAACAGCCTGGCGGCTTTTTCCGGCGGCGCGTCGTATATCAGCGCTACGGTGGGAGGTCTGGGTGAAAGGGCCGGCAATGCCTGCCTGGAGGATATCATATTATTATTCGGGGCCGGCGCCTGTACCCGGGACGGCTTGAAAATCGGCGTCCTCGGCGCGCTGGGCCGGTACGTGGCCAGGGCCGCGAACCGGCAGCAGTTACATGCCGGCCGGCGGCATCCCGCGCCGACCGAAGGGCCAACTGAAAGAATGAGCATTGACAATCGGCCCTAAATAATATAGATTAATAAGCATAGCGATACAAAGTTGTGTTTTTGGCGAGGACGCCTTCGAGGGTGTGATCACCCGGGAAGGGCGTTTTGTGTTTTTCAGGGACAAAAGTTAAAATGGAGTCCGACGTTGGACGATTTATTAGGCATTGGGGCCGTTTTCCGGTTTAGTATCCGGCGGTCCTTTTTTGTTTCCTCAGGGGGGTTATAGTTTTGCAGGACGTGCTTAAGCTTATAATTGGCATGGCGCAAAAATTGATCAGCATATCTCAGTTCAACCGCGAGATGGACGCCATTATGGAATTATCCCATGACGGTATTTGGATTACCGATGGGACGGGAACAACCGTCCGGGTCAATGGGGCGGTGGAAAGGATAACCGGCCTGGCCTCCTGGTCGCTGCCCGGACGCAACATCAACGCGGTGATGGAAGGGGACATGACGGAGATTGGCTGCGGTTTGGAGACCTTCCGGGAAATCAATGTCAATGGCCGGCGGGTTATTGTCCGCGGTTGTCCCATACCGGATGAGGCGGGGAACGCGAGAAGCTTGCTGTTTATCCTGCGGGAGTTGTCTGAAACAAACCAACTCAGGGCGGAATTGGACCAGGCCAGGCGGCAGACGGAAATATACCACCGCGAGATCGCCGAACTGCGTGCCCTCCGGATTGGCGAACAACTGGTGGCCAACAGCAAAGCGATGGCGGACATTATGGATGCCGTGCACCGGATGGCGCAGTTGAAAAATAACGTATTGCTGGCGGGCAAATCCGGGGTGGGCAAGGAGACGGTGGCCAGGCTGATCCACAGGTCCGGCGGGTCCGCCGGTTCCTTTGTCAAGGTTAATTGCCGGTCCATTCCCGGTGAAACGCTGGAGACTATTTTGTTCGGTCGTGAGCAGCAGGGCGTCGCCGGTGAAAAAAGTCTGTTCGAACTGGCTGCGGGAGGTACGCTTTTCATTAAAGAGGTGGCCGATATTCCCACCGGATTGCAGGCCAAGCTGTTGACCGCCGTTAAAGACGGGCAAATTACCAGGGCGGGCGCCGCCGGGCCGGTCAAGGTGGACGTGCGGATTATCGCCGCCACCGAGAAGAACTTCGGTAAGTTGGTCAAACATAATAAGATGGGCAAGGATTTAAGCGCTGTTCTGAACGCTTCCGCCATTACCATTCCACCACTGCATAAACGCAAGGACGATATCCCGGTGCTGCTCCAAAACTACACCCGCTTGTTTAATGAGAAACATGACTGCAACAAGCGGTTCTCCATCAGGGCCGTGGAAATGCTGGTGGAGTATGAATGGCCGGGAAACGTGCGGGAGCTGGTCAACCTGGTGGAAAGACTGATTCTCACCGTGGAGCAAAAGCTGATTATGCCCAAACACCTGCCCCCGTACGTTTTCAAAAATATGAGCACCAAGGGGAACGATAACCTCAAACCGCTGAAGGAAGCGGTGGCGGAACTGGAATTCGAGCTGATTAAAAATGCCGTTGACATATACGGAAGCACGTATAAAGCGGCCCATATCCTGGGGGTGAGCCAGCCGACGGTGGTGCGCAAGCTCCAGAAGTATTCCAAGAAGACGCCCGATGTACCCGGCGTTTCCGCCGTTGAAGGAGTTTAAAATTTAACTGTTGCATTGTAATTTGGATTTTGCTATAATGCATTTAATTTAACAGGTACGTTGTTGTACTGACAAAAAGATGGCATTGACGCCGGTGTGACACCCGGCGTTTTGTGTTTTATGGTTAATATCCGGTACGTTGCAGTGCCGATATATTTTATAGGCGAGGGCGCCGGTATGTAAGCACCGGCGCCCTTTATTTTTGCATTACATTGTGGTAACTAAAAGCAGGCATTGAGGCCGCTTAAGCCCGTCAGGGTTTGACCGGCCTCTTTTTTATTAAATAAAACAGCAGGGAGGAATGAAAACGATGAGACAAATCGCCATTTACGGAAAAGGTGGTATCGGTAAATCCACCACCACCCAAAACACGGTGGCCGCACTGGCTGAACTGGGTAAGAAGGTAATGGTGGTGGGCTGCGACCCCAAGGCGGATTCCACCAGGCTGTTGCTGCACGGCCTGAATCAGAAAACCGTGCTGGACACACTGCGGGACGAAGGGGAGGACATTGATCTGGAGGACATCATGCGCCATGGTTACGGCAATTCCGCGTGCGTTGAATCCGGCGGCCCGGAACCCGGCGTCGGCTGTGCCGGCCGGGGGATTATCACCTCGATTAATATGCTGGAATCGCTGGGCGCCTATACGCCGGACCTGGACTACGTGTTTTACGACGTATTGGGCGACGTTGTCTGCGGCGGTTTTGCCATGCCCATCCGGGAAGGAAAAGCGCGGGAAATCTACATTGTCGCTTCGGGCGAGATGATGGCCATGTACGCCGCCAACAACATTTCCAAAGGGGTTATGAAATTCGCCGATTCCGGCGGTGTCAGGCTGGGCGGCATCATTTGCAACAGCCGGAAGGTTGATAACGAGTATGAACTGCTCAAGGCCTTTGCCGAGGAACTGGGTTCGCAGTTAATCCACTTTGTGCCCCGGGATAATATCGTCCAGCGGGCTGAAATCAACAAGAAAACCGTGATCGATTACGATCCCACGGTGCCCCAGGCCGAGGAGTACCGGACCCTGGCTAAAAACATTGACGGCAACGACATGTTCGTGGTGCCCAAGCCCATGACCCAGGACCGCCTGGAGGAACTGCTGATGACCTTCGGTATCATGGATTCGGTGTAAGGAATGCCGGCCGTTTAACAGCCGATACTTACTGTCCGGGAAACAAGCCAAAATTAAAGAATTGGAGTGATGAGCAGTGTTAATGATTAGAGCCATTGTGCGTCCGGAGAAAACAAACACCGTTCTGGCCGAACTGAACAGCGCCGGTTTTCCCGCAGTCACCCGCATCGACGTGGTGGGCCGGGGCAAGCAGCGGGGCGTAAGGGTGGGGGAAGTGGTTTACGATGAGATCCCCAAAGATATGCTGATGCTGGTGGTGCAGGACGAAAAGGACAAGGAGGACGTCATCAGCATCGTTGCCAAATACGCCAAGACAGGCGAAAAGGGCGCCTTTGGCGACGGCAAAATCTTCGTTACCCCGGTGGAGGAAGCATACACCATCAGCAGCGGCACCAGGGGGCTGTAGATAAGGAGGGGCAATATGAAAGAGATTATCGCCATCATTCGGATGAACAAGGTTAACGTTACCAAAGCCGCCCTGGCTGATATCGGGGTTTGCGGGCTGCACGCCATGAAGGTGATGGGCCGGGGCAAGATCCATGTGGACCTGACGGCGCTGCATGATATCGGCGCCACCGAGGAGATCGCCGGTATAGTCACCGACAGCCTGTCCAAGGGCAGCCGGCTGATCCCCAAGCGGATGCTTACCATCCTGGTTCAGGATAACGAAGTCGAAAAGGTGGTTTCTGCCCTTATCAGTGTCAACAAAGAAGGCAATAAGGGCGACGGCAAGATATTTATCTGTCCGGTTGCGGACGCGGCGCGGGTAAGGACCGGCGAACGCGGCGAAGCCGCGATCTAAGGAAAGGGGACACACCTCAGCTTTTGGGTCAAAGCTTTGGGGTCGAGGAATGTCCCCTAATTGAAATGGGGACACACCCGCTGAAGTTTGGGTATTCCTTTTAGGACGGGAATGTCCCCAACGTATAAAGGGGGCGGTAAATTTGGCTATCACTGAAAAGATGCTCGAAGAAATATTAAATAAGTATCCCGCCAAGGTGAAGCGGAACCGTAAAAAGCATATCGTGGTCAAGGATTCGGCCCAGGGGATGCAGGAAATTGAGGCCAACACCAGGACCATACCCGGGATTGTCACCAACCGCGGCTGTGCCTTCGCCGGCTGCAAGGGCGTGGTGCTGGGGCCGCTCAAGGATATGGTGCATATCGTGCACGGCCCCATCGGGTGCGCCTATTATAGCTGGCTGACCCGGCGCAATAAGGCGAAGATAGAGGATCCGCAGAAAAATTTTCTAGCTTACTGCGTTTCCACCGACATGCAGGAAAGCGACATCGTGTTCGGGGGCGAAAAGAAGCTGGCCCGGATGATTGACGAAGTGGTGGAATTATTCAAGCCCAACGGCATCACCATTTCCGCCACCTGCCCGGTGGGCCTGATCGGCGACGATATCCAGGCGGTGGCCAAGGCGGCCCGGGCCAGGCACAACATGAACATTACGGCATACGGCTGCGAGGGATACAAAGGGGTTAGCCAGTCCGCCGGCCACCACATCGCCAACAACGGCCTGATGGAAAACATTGTGGGCCAGGGCGACTGGGAGGAACCGCCCGGCAAGTACACCATCAATATCCTGGGTGAGTACAACATCGGCGGCGACAGCTGGGAAGTGGAGCGGGTGCTGGACGATATCGGTTACCACGTGCAAGTAGTGATGACCGGTAACGGCTCATTTGAAAAACTGAAAAACGCCCACGTGGCGCAACTCAACCTGGTGCAGTGCCACCGGTCCATCAACTATATCGCCACCATGCTGGAGACCAAATACGGCACCCCGTGGCTGAAAGTAAACTTCGTCGGCATCCGGGCGGCCTGTGAATCACTGCGCAACATGGCCCGGTACTTCGGAGACGAAGCTTTAATCAGGCGCACCGAAGAGGTAATCGAAAGGGAGCTGGCCGAGATTGAGCCGCAGCTGGAACCTTACCGCAAGATTTGTGAGGGTAAAACCGCCTTTTGTTTCGTAGGCGGTTCCCGCGGCCACCATTACCAGGGTCTGTACGAGGAACTGGGGATCACCACTGTGCTGGCGGGATACGAATTTGCCCACCGGGACGATTACGAGGGCCGGGACGTGCTGCCGAACCTGAAGGTCGACGCCGACAGCAAGAATATTCCCGATCTGCACGTGGTTCCCGACGAGAACCGCTACCGGCTTAAAATACCGGCGGAAAGAATGGAAGAGCTGAAAAAAGAAATTCCCTTAAACAATTATAAGGGCATGATTGAGGAAATGATCGAAGGCAGCCTGGTGGTGGACGACTTGAACCACTACGAAACCGAGGAATTCATCCGCATTTTAAAACCCGATATCTTTTCCTCGGGCATTAAGGATAAATATATACCCATGAAGATGGGCATACCCGTGAAACAGCTGCACAACTACGATTACAGCGGACCTTACGCGGGTTTCCGGGGCGCGGTGAATTTCGCCCGGGATGTGGCCATGGGATTTGCCACCCCCACCTGGAATTACGTCACGCCGCCGTGGAAAAACAAGCCGCTGCTGGAGGGCACCGTCGAACCATGCTCGGCCGGTAAGTGCGCGGAGGAGGTAGGAGCATAACATGCTGGATTGCACGCCGAAGGAGATTACCAAACGCACTGCCGGGATGATCAATCCCGCCAAGACCTGTCAGCCCATCGGAGCCATGTATGCCGCTCTGGGCATCCACAGTTGCATGCCCCACAGCCACGGTTCCCAGGGCTGCTGCGCTTATCACCGTTCGCACCTGACCAGGCATTTCCGGGAACCGGTAATGGCCACCACCAGTTCATTCACCGAGGGCGCTTCGGTGTTCGGGGGCGCCGGCAACCTGAAAACCGCCATCAAGAATGTGTTTGACATCTATAATCCCGACGTCATGGCGGTGCACACCACCTGCCTGTCGGAGACTATCGGCGACGATATCCCCACTTTTATCAAGAGCGCCGAGGTTCCCGAAGGCAAGCTGGTGATCCACGCCAACACGCCCAGCTACCAGGGCTCACATATCACCGGCTTTTCCAATATGGTCAAGGGTATGGTCAATTACCTGTCGGCAGCGACAACCGGTGAGAAAAA
Source organism: Bacillota bacterium (assembly GCA_023439185.1). Lineage (GTDB taxonomy): Bacteria > Bacillota > Desulfotomaculia > Desulfotomaculales > Desulfallaceae > BRH-c8a. Next base: position 105,795 of record JAEXOR010000055.1, read on the forward strand.
GGAACAGGTGAACATCATTCCCGGTTTTGTAAACCCCGGAGACATGCGGGAAATCAAGCGCCTGGCGGGTAAGATGGGCATCAGGCAGATCATGTTCCCCGACACCTCGGGGGTGCTGGATTCGCCCATGACCGGCAAGTTCCACATGTTCCCCGCCGGCGGTACAAAGGTGAATGATATCAGGGACACGGGGAATGCCAAGCTGACCGTGGCCCTGGGTTACTATGCTTCCACCGATGCCGCCCACCTGCTGGAAAGAAAATGCGGGGTGCCGGCGGTGACGCTAAAAACACCCATCGGCATCAAGGCCACCGATGATTTATTGATGACGCTGCGGAGCAAGTTCACCCGGGAAATACCCTATGAACTGGAAGAGGAGCGCGGCCAGCTGGTAGATATAATGACCGATTGCCACCACCATTTTTACGGTCGGAAAGTGGCCATTTTCGGTGACCCGGACATCATTACCGGGCTGACGGAATTTGTTTTGAGCCTGGGTATGCAGCCGGTGCACGTGTTAACCGGCACCCCCGGCTCCACCCTGGGCGGTCCCAAGGATATTTTTGAAAAGGAAATCACCGCCATGCTGGCCGCCGCCGGTTTGGAAGGCCGGGTTAAAGCGGCGGGCGACCTGTTTGAACTGCACCAGTGGATTAAAAACGAGCCCGTCGATCTTTTAATGGGCAATACCTACGGCAAATACATCGCCCGGGCCGAGGATATCCCCTTCGTGCGGGTGGGGTTCCCGATCATGGATCGCAGCACCCATCCTTACCTGCCCATCGTGGGCTACCGCGGCGCCATGCGGCTGGTGGACATGATCAGCGGCGCGCTGCTGGACCGGCTGGATCGCGACGCCGTGGATGAAGATTTTGAACTGGTGATGTAAACTCCTGAATTCTATAAGAGGTGATAAACATGTCGACGGCCGTGCCCAATGAGAACCTGATTACGGAGCGGCAGGCATCCATCCTGGTCAAGGGACGGCAGCGGAAAAACCAGCTTAAATGCGACGCCGACAGTATCGCCGGGTGCGTCAGCCAGCGGGCCTGCGTTTACTGTGGGGCCAGGGTGGTGCTGAACCCGGTTACCGACGCCATCCACCTGGTGCACGGCCCCATCGGCTGCTCCAGTTATACCTGGGATATCCGGGGCAGCCTCAGCAGCGGGCCGGAGCTTTACCGCAACGGTTTTTCCACCGACCTGCAGGAAAACGATGTGATTTTCGGCGGGGAGAAGAAGCTGGCCCGGGCCATCGACGAGCTGGTGGAAAAGTATCCTTCGGAACTTGTATTCGTATATTCCACCTGCGTGGTGGGAGTAATCGGCGACGACCTGGAGGCGGTGTGCCGATCGGCGGCGAAAAAACACGGCATCCGGGTGATTCCGGTTCAATCCAGCGGTTTTATCGGCAACAAGTCGGCGGGTTACCAGGCGGCCTGTGACGCCCTGCTGCGGCTTATTGAGCCGCCGGAAGGGGTCCGTTCGGTGCGCAGGCTGAACCCGGCGCCCAGTGTCAATTACCTGGGGGACTTCAATCTGGCCGGTGAGGCCTGGATTATCAGAGACTACCTGAACCAAATCGGCGTTGAAGTTAACGTGGTATTCACCGGCGACAGCAATTACCGGGATCTGCAAAAGGCCCCCCGGTCCGCGTTGAATATCATCCAGTGTGCCGGTTCCATGGCTTACCTGGCCAGGCGTATGGAGGAGCTGTACGGCATTCCCTCCATGCAGGTCTCGTTCCTGGGCTTGCAGGACACCGCAAATTCGCTGCGCGGCATTGCCTCGTTTTTTAAAGATCCGGAACTGCTGCGCCGGGCGGAAGAACTAATCGGCCGTGAATCCGTCGCCGTCAAACCCCAAATTGAATATTACCGCCACCGGCTGCGGGGCAAGAAGGCCGCCGTTTACGTGGGCGGCGGCTTTAAGGCCATCTCGTTAATCAGGCAATTCAGGGAAATAGGTATCGACGTGGTCATGGTGGGCACCCAGACCGGCCGGGAAGAAGATTACCGGACGCTGCACGATATCTCCGACGATGGCACGGTTATCCTGGACGACGCCAATCCCGCCGAGCTGGAGCGGTTCATGACGGAAAAAGGCGCGCACCTCTTAGTGGGCGGAGTTAAGGAAAGGCCCCTGGCCTACAAGCTGGGGGTGGCGTTCATCGACCATAACCACGATCGCAAGCACCCTTTGAGCGGTTACCCGGGGGCGGTGAACTTTGCCCGGGAGGTTTACACCACGGTGTGTTCGCCGGTTTGGAAATACGCCGCCGGAGCAATGGGAGGTGGGATTGATGCCGCGGGAAAAAACGCATTACCGGAACGTTAACGAAAACCCCTGCCACATGTGCATGCCCATGGGCGCCATCCTGCCCTTCAAAGGGATTGAGAACGCCATGGTGATCATCCACGGTTCCCAGGGCTGCAGCACCTATATGCGGCGGCATATCGCCGAGCATTTCAACGAGCCCGTCGACGTGGGTTCCTCCTCCCTGAACGAAAAGGGGACCATTTACGGCGGGGCCCGGAATCTGTTCCAGGCCCTGGAAAACATTCGCCGGGTATATAAGCCGGGGTTAATCGGCGTCCTCACCACCTGCCTGGCGGAAACCATCGGGGAGGACGTGGGCGGCATTACCCGCGACTACCTTAAACAAAACGACCTGGGGGAATATCCGCTGGTGGCGGTTCCCACCCCGGGTTATGGCGGCACCCACAGCGAAGGATACTGGACGGCGGTGCTCAGGATTGTGACCACCCTGGCCCGGCCCGCCGAAAAGCACGGCGGCGTCAACGTCATCGTGCCCAACCTGAGCCCCGCCGATATCCGGGAAATCAAACGCATGCTGGAACTGCTGGGGGTCCGTTACACCCTGTTGCCGGATATATCGGAAACTCTGGACCGGCCCATTGCCCGCCCATATACCAAGATTCCCCCCGGCGGCACGGTGGTGGAAGATATCCGGCGCATGGCCGGGGCCGCGGCCACTATCCAGTTTGGCCTGACCGTGGCGGAGAACCTGTCGCCGGGACATTACCTGCAATCCGAATTCGGGGTGCCCCTGTATAACCTGCCGGTGCCCATGGGGGTGGAGGCCAGCGATATGCTGGTGAGCCAACTGCTGGCCATCACCGGCGGCAATCTGCCCCGGTCACTGGAACTGGAGCGGGGCCGGCTTTTGGACTGCATGGTGGATTCCCACAAATACAATGCCCTGGGTCGGGGGGCTCTTTTCGGTGACCCGGAACTGGTTTACTCCATGACGCGGACCTGTGCGGAAAACGGCCTGCATCCCGCGGTGGTGGCCACCGGCAGTGGGAGCGCCGGCCTTGAAAAACTGCTGGCCCCGGTGTTGGCGGATTGTCCGGAAGCAACACTGTTTTTGGAACAGGCTGATTTTATGGGCATCCGGAAGGCGTGCCGGGAGACCGGGGTAAATATAGCCGTCGGCCACTCCGACGGTAAATACCTCGCCGAAAAGGAGGGTATTCCACTGGTCCGGATGGGGTTTCCCATCCACGACCATGTGGGCGGCCAGCGGCTGCTCTCGGTGGGCTATACCGGCACCGCCATGTTCCTGGACCGGATCACCAATACGTTACTGGATAACAAGCATAAAAACTACCGCGCCTCCATGTACCGGAAATATTACCGCTGCGCGGGGAGTTGAGGTGAGTACATTGACCTGTGGATGTGACAAGGATATCAGCAGGCATCCCTGCTATTCATACCAGGCCCACCACCAGTACGCCCGGATGCACCTGCCGGTGGCGCCTAAGTGCAATATCAGTTGCAATTACTGCAACCGTAAATTTGACTGCGCCAACGAGAGCAGACCTGGTGTCACCAGCGAGGTGCTGACCCCCGAAGCTGCCCGGGATAAATTTCTGCTGGTGCGGAAAAAGGTGCCCAACCTGAGCGTGGTGGGTATCGCCGGACCGGGGGACGCCCTGGCCAATTGGAGCAACACTAAAAAATCCCTGGAGTTAATCAGGGAAGCCGACCCCGATGTGCTCTTCTGCCTGTCTACCAACGGCCTGCTGCTGCCGCACCATGTCGATGAGATCCTTGAACTGGGCGTAAAGCACGTGACTGTGACCGTCAACTGCCTGGATCCCGCCATTGGCGCCCGGATTTACCGGTATGTCAACTATCGGAACCGGGTTTTTAAGGGCCAGGCCGGGGCCGACATTTTACTGCACAACCAGCAGCAGGGTATCGAGTACCTGGCCCGGGGCGGTGTGCTGGTGAAGGTGAACATTGTGATGATTAAAGACGTCAACGACGGGCATATTCCCGGCGTGGTGCGGCGGGTGAAGGAACTGGGCGCTTTTATCACCAACATTATGCCCCTGGTGCCGGCGCCGGGCAGCGTCTTTCAGAACTTCGGCCCCACGGACCGGGCCGAGCTGGACGACATGCGCGACCTCTGCGGCCAGGACATGCTGCAGATGCGCCACTGCAAACAGTGCCGGGCCGACGCCATCGGCCTGCTGGACGATGACCGTTCCCGGGAATTCAGTACCGTGAAAAAACAATTACAGAGCGATTGCGGCGGCTGCGCCCGGCCGGTCAAAGTGGTGGCAGCGGCGCAGTAGCTTTCAAAGCCGCCAAAAGAGAAGGAGGTTGCATGGATGAACAAACCCAGGCTGCATATTTTTGTTTGTACCAGCGCCAGGGCCAAGGGAGAGCCCAAAGGTCTGTGTCATGGCAAGTCGTCGGTTGAAATAATGTCGGCATTTCTGGAAGAAATCGAAGACCAGGGGCTGTCCGGAGAAATATTTCTCTCCAATACCGGCTGCCTGGGCCACTGCGAGCAGGGACCCATGGTGGTCATTTATCCCGACAACGTATGGTACGGGGGCGTTTCCCCCGATGACGTCGAAGAAATCATGGAAGAACACATCCTGGGCGGCAACATCGTGGAACGCCTGCTGATCAGTTAATTTACATTATTTAGCAATGACTTTTAACACTTTTAACTTTTAACACCTGGCACCAGAGGGAAGGGGGTGGCGTGCCGGTGGCGTTTGATATCGCGGTTTATTTGAATGAGCGGGGTGAAACGGCCGGTCTTGACGAGCCGGGTAAACTGGTGGTGCACCGCAAAAGGCAGGGGATCTGGAAAGAATGCCGGGAAAAGGAGTTCAGTCCGGCGGAGATGCCTGGCATGAGCGGGCTGCGCCGAATGATGAGCGAGATGCTTGACTTTATGGGCGAGTGCAGGGTTTTCGTGGGGCAGACCGTAACCGGAATACCCTACTTTGAACTGGAAAAGTCCGGCTGCACGGTATGGGAAATGCCGGGCCTGCCCGTGACCTGGCTTGATTACATCCAGGAGCAGGAAGAAAGTGAGCAGTGGCTGGAAACAAAGGTGCCGCTGACGGTTGTGCCGGTGCCCGAAGAGGTGGGCGAAGGACGCTTCAGGATCTCAATCAAGGAGATCCAGGACAGCGGCGGCGGCATTACCTCCAAGCAGGTGCTACAGCCTTTCCTGCGCCGGGGACAGTTTTACGAGCTGGAAGTCCTCTGCAGCCACGTGCCGCCCTGGCTGGAAGCCGAATTCGTCATCGGGACCTTTGAAGGAACCGTGGAGGTTCTCGGCCAAGGTGAGAAAAGGATCACCATCACCAAACGATGCTGCCAGACATGATCAACGTAACCGTAAGGGCGCCCTTTGCGGGCGCCCGGAAACAAAAGTGAGCCTCCCTTGTTAAAGGGAGGGGACCGCCGCAGGCGGTGGAGGGATTCAGAATGCCACACCCGTCTTAATCAACCGGGGGTGGTTTTTTTGTAAACAGACTGTTTCACGTTGACAGTCTATATCAAATTTGATATAATCCGCTTAGGAGTGGAAAATAATGGGCCGAATTACCAAAAAAGAATTATTGACAAGGTTATCTCAATGCACCAGAATCGTTATGACTGAAGAAGTAGCACAGTACATCGTTAATCACGCTCAAGAAAAAGTTTCTGCAAAAATACTTCACGATATTATGTTGCTGAACGAATTTGGTCTAAAATTACCTGACAAATATATACATCGCATATGGGATAGTAGTGATAAATTATGGGAATTGCGAACGCAATTCGCACGATACAGTGAAAGGACATTATTTTTTTCAGTGTTAGGTAATAAGTTCTTGCTAACAAAGTGTTTCAAAAAGACTTCAAGCAGAGTGCCGAAATCGGAAATACGCAAGGCTGAGAACATTCTTCGGGAATACTTGCTAACGACAGGAGGGAAAATAGATGACTAAATTCGTTACCATGAGTGAAATTGCCGACAGACTTGAAAACAAACCGCAAATTATTGAAGAAATGCTTAAAGATGAGTCGCGCTATCAGATAGCCAGGGCTATTATTGCTGAACGAACCAGACGGGGTTGGAGTCAGGGAACTCTCGCTCGCAAGGCCCGTTTGACCCAGGCTCAGGTATCCAGATTGGAAAGGGCACGTATCGGGAATTTTGTTACTGTTTTAAAAACACTTGACGCATTAGAACTCAAACTGGAAATTGTTCCGACAAAACATTATGAGATATGATTTATAAAAACGGATTTTTCGGCAAGAGGGGCAAAAGCCGGCGTGTTTAAAAGCGGCTTTTGCCGGAAATCATCCAGAGGGTCGTACCCCGTTGACTTTAATAATGGGAGCAGGTTCGCCTGCGTAAACGGTACCGCCTATAATATGATATTTCCCGAAGGTTCATTTCTTACTGCTTTGTGGAGATGGCACTTACTGACGATCGCGAAATTCTATATGAAGCTCTTTGTCAAGACCGGAGGCGATTTTTTTCAGAAACTCAAGCGAAGGGTTATAGTTGCCGCTTTCCAATCTGCTAATGTTGCTTTGCTTCATGCCGCAACGTTCAGCCAGTTCGCGCTGCGTTATATTCATCTCATTTCTGGCTGCAATGATTTGCCTTATTATCTCATATTCAGGCTCAAGTGCTTTATATTCTTTAAGCAATTCGGGGTCATTTTCGAATGCTTTCTTTTTATATTCATCGAAATTCACTTCAAAAACCTCCTTATATAATCAGCCATCCTGCTTTTTGCGATTTTGATCTCTTTATGCGGGGTTTTTTTTGTTTTCTTTATAAACCCATGTAATAGTATGATTTTCGACTGTGTAGGTATAAAGTAAAACACCCGGGAAATATCGCCGGAATATTGAATGCGAAGCTCCCAAAGAAGGCCCTCTATATGTTTGGTGTAAGGCTCCTTCAACATGGTACCGTATTCTGCCAAAAGGTCGATTTCCCAAATAGCCTTGGCTTTATGCTTGCGCGGCAAACTGTCAAGAAATTCGACGACTTCCTCTTTACCTTCAGCAGTCCTGTAGAACTCTATCTCCCACTTCATACAGGTAACCTCTTTATGTACTTTACCCCTACGACAACAATTATACCATATATGATATAATTGTCAAGTTTTTCATAAGGTAGACGATAAAATTATAGTTTAATGAAATTCTAAGAAAAATATCGTTTGGAAAGGTTGATTACAGCATATGGTTTTAATCTTGCTTTAAGAAGTAATCCGGAAAAATGCAAGCGAAGGAAACTCCCTTAGTAGAGAGATTCAGAATCCCGTCAGGCATTGCCTGCCACCCCCCTTTGACAAAGGGGGCTTTTTTGACGATACTATTTTAGATGGGGAGGGGGTAGAGGCTTTGCGGCAGGATGATTTCAAATTTGTCGTTACACCGGAAATAACCGGCCTCGGGATCAAAGCAGCGGGTTTTTTGCTGGCGGGCATTAAAAACGAATCATATCACCCGGAATTTCTCTCTTACCGCCAGGACTGCATAGAAAGCCTGAAAGCCGGCCGTACTCCGGAAACTATTGAACAGGATCCCTTCATACTGGGTTATCGCCGTTTGCACGAAAAAACCGGCGTCAGCAAAAAAATGACGGCCTCGCCGGAGAGCCTGTTTAAATATTTCTTCAAGCACGGGGACCTGCCTGCCATTAATCCTCTGGTGGATGCCTACAATTGTGTATCCATGGACACCGGGTTATCCATGGGGGCCCATGACTTGAGCAATGTGCATGGTTCCATCAATCTGCGCATTGCCGGGGGCCATGAGCATTTTCTGCCTCTGGGCGGCCGCAAGCCGGAAAAAATTAAAGCCGGCGAGTACTGTTACATAGACGACAGTGACGAAGTTCTTTGCCGGCTGGAATGCCGCCAGTCGGATAAGACTAAAATATCCGCCGCCACAAAGTGGTGCTTTTTAATTGTCCAGGGCAACGAGTTTACGCCCGCCGAATCGGTTCTGGAGACCGCCCGGCGGCTGCTGGGCGTGCTGCGAAGATTTTGTGGCGGAGAAGAAAAAGCGTTTTTTATGTATCCCTGAAGTTGACAATTAATCCCGCCAGCGGTGGGCGATAGGCATGCGCCGGCCCGGTCCGAAGGCCCGGGAGGTAATCCGCAAACCAGGCGGGGCCTGCTGGCGTTTGTACTCGGCCCGGTCCACCCGACGGGCGATATCCAGCGCCAGATCGTAATCGTAGCCCAGGGCGGCGATTTCGTCAACGGATTTAATCTCTTCAATATAGGCTTTTAAAATGGCGTCCAGAACGTCGTAGGGGGGCAGGCTGTCCTCGTCCTTCTGATCGGGCCGCAGTTCCGCGGACGGCGGCTTGGTAATCACGCTGCGGGGGATGATCTCCCGCTCCCGGTTGATATACTCCGCCAGTTCATATACAATGACCTTGGGCACGTCCGCCAGCACGGCCAGTCCGCCGGCCATGTCTCCGTAAATAGTGCTGTAGCCCATGGCCATTTCCGACTTGTTGCCGGTGGCCAGCACCATGGGGCCTTCCCGGTTGGAGATAAACATCAGGATATTGCCCCTGATCCGGGCTTGGATATTCTCTTCGGCCAGATCCATCCGGGGCGCCCCGCCTTCATTCATCTCCCGGATATAAGCGTGGAAAACGTTTTCAATCGGGTGCACCCGGTAATCAATGCCCAGGTTATGCGCCAGATCGCGGGCGTCGTCCTTGCTCCCCTGGGAAGAGTAGCGGGAAGGCATGGAAACGCCGATCACATTTTCTCTGCCCAGGGCTTCCGCCGCCACCGCGACAGTTACCGAAGAGTCGATGCCGCCGCTCAAGCCCACGATGGCGCTGCGAAAACCGTTTTTATGCAGGTAATCCCGGGTACCCGTCACCAGGGCGTTATAAACCCAACTGATATCCTCGGCGCCGCTCTTGTCGGCGGCTTCCCGCCGCATGGTCCGGGTATCCGCCACGGCAAAATCTTCGGCAAAATTACGCAGTTGCAGGCATACCGTACCCGTACTGTTAACCGCGCAGCTTGAGCCGTCATAAAGCAAATGGTCGTTGCCGCCCACCTGGTTGACGTAGATAATGTCCACTTCGTGCCTGGCGGCGGCTTTGCCCAGCATATCGCAGCGCAGGCGGTGCTTGCCGTAATGATACGGTGAAGCCGAAAGGTTGATGATCAGGCCGGCCCCTTTTTGCACCAGTTCTTCCACCGGGTCAATCTTATACCGGCGCCGGTCCCAGAAATCCTTATCGTTCCAGACATCTTCGCACACCGTAACGCCGAGCCGCAATCCCTTAAAGTCGATACAATTCCTCTCCTCGGCCGGAGTGAAATACCTTTGCTCATCAAATACGTCGTAATACGGAATCAGGCTCTTGTTTTGCCGGCCGGCTATTTTACCGCCGTGCAGCAAAAGCGCCGTGTTATATAATGCGTCGTTATCCCGGCAGGGAGCGCCGATTAAAATACCGATATCCACGCTGGCCGGGAGCAGTTGTTCCACTGCCTTATTCACGGCGTCCAGAAATTTGTCGCTGAACAGCAAGTCTCTGGGCGGATAACCGGTCAGGGTGAGTTCGGGAAACACCACCAGCTCGGCCCCGGCCGACAAAGCCTTTTTCGTATAGGTCAGTATCTTTTCTATGTTGTAAGGCAGATCGCCCACCACCGGGTTAATCTGGGCCAGCGCGACGCGCATGTTTTCACCCCGTTATTATTATTTTCAATAAGACCCCTTTCAATATGATTAAAATTATATGATAATTTTAAATATCAGTCGAGCAGGTCCAAAAAAATATCTTTAAGGTGATGATAAACAGTGCTGCTTGATCATATCGATTTAACCACGCTGCAAATACTCCAGGAGAACGCCCGCTGTTCCTACCAGGAGATCGCCAACAAGCTGGGGGTGTCGCGGGTAACCGTTTACGAAAGGGTGCGCAAGCTGACGGAAAACGGTTATATAGAGGGGTTTCACGTCAAGGTCAATGCCCGGCAACTGGGCTATCCCGTAACCGCCATCGTGGGACTGATCACCCTTCAGGGCAGCGAGGCTTACCGGACCATTAACGAGCTGAGGTCATTTCACGAAGTGGAGGAAGTGCACGTCGTCACCGGCCGGTACGATATTTTAGTCAAGGTGCGCGCCAGAGACAACGAGGATCTGCAGCAGATCCTGCTGACCAAAATAGACCAGGTGCACGGTTTTCAAAGGGCCGAAACCATGGTGGTGCTTTCGTCCCCCGTGGAAAAGTGCGGCATCGACATTCGCCAGGTGGCCGCGGACAACGGCCTGAGTACGGGTGAAAACGGCGCCGCCGCCGGCAATGGTACCGGTTCCGCCGATGAACTCGCCTGACGCGCCGCTGTTTTAACAATAGTTAATATTAAAAGTTAATATAGCTAACAAAAGTACATAAATATGAAAAAAAATATTTCAATTTGTAGTTGACATGACTAATTAACTATACTAAAATAAATTCTAACAATTCAATTATAAGCCTGTAATACAGTGTTGTATGCAGCGGCGAAGACGCCTTTGAGGGAGCATTCCCTTGAAGGCTTTTTTTGTTTTTTGATTTGGTGCCAGGTGTTAAAAGTTAAAAGTGTTAAAAGTCATTGCTAATTAATGGCAACTTGATTGGTAAAAATTGAGGAGGTGTTTGTGATGCAAGTGTCCGAAGTGGCGGAACTGGCTAAAAAGCAGGGTATCCGGTTCTTTATGGTTTCCTTTGTGGAGATGAACGGCATCAGCCGGGCCAAACTGGTACCGGCGGAAACCATGGCGGCGGTGGCGGAGGAGGGTGTTGGCTTTGCCGGATTCGCGGCCGGGGATTTGGGCCAGGATCCGCATGATCCCGACATCATGGCCATCCCCGACCTGTCGTCTCTGTGCGTACTGCCCTGGCAGCGGGACGTGGCCTGGTTTGCTTCCAACCTGTATGTTGAGGGCGAAGCGTGGCCTTACTGCCCGCGCACCATCCTGCAGCGGGTGACCAAGGATGCCGCGGCCAGGGGCTACCTTCTAAAAGCCGGTATGGAGCCCGAGTTTCTGCTGGTGCGCCGGGAAAACGGCGGCATTGCGCCCTTCGACCCGCTGGACGTATCCGCCAAGCCCTGTTACAACCAGCAGGCTCTGACCCGGAACCTGGATTTTGTCAGCCGGTTGGTTGGTCACATGAATGAAATGGACTGGGGCGTTTACCAGTGTGATCACGAGGATGCCAACTGCCAGTTCGAGATCAACTGGCAGTATTCCGAGGCAATGGACCAGTGCGACCGGCTGACCTTCGCCAAGTACCTGATCCGTACCATGGCGGAACAGCAGGGGCTGACGGCCACTTTTATGCCCAAGCCCTTTAAAAACCTGACTGGGAACGGCTGCCATTACCATATGAGCCTGTGGGACGACGGCGGAAACACCAACCTGTTCCTGAACCGGGACGATGCTCTGGGTCTATCCGAAACCGCCTACTGGTTTATCGGCGGCCTGCTCAAGCACGCCCGGGCCCTGGCGGCCATTACTTCCCCCACGGTTAATTCCTACAAGCGTCTGGTTACCCGGCCTACCGAGTCCGGGGCCACCTGGGCGCCGGTATATATCACTTATGCCGGTAATAACCGCACTTCCATGATCCGGGTGCCGGGACCAGGCCGCATTGAGAAACGCACCGTGGACGGGGCGGCCAATCCGTACCTGGCGGTGGCGGCCATCATCGCGGCCGGCCTGGACGGGATCGCCAACCGGGTCGACCCGGGTTCAAAGTTTGAGGGCAATGCCTACGCCTACACCGTGGAACAACTGATGGAGCGCGGTTACAAGCTGCTCCCGTCCAACCTCAGCGAGGCGCTGGATGAACTGGAAGCGGACGAAGTGCTGACCTCCGCCCTGGGCGAGGAGTACACCAGGCTGTACCTCCGGGCCAAACGGCGCGAGTGGGACGAGTACCATAACAACGTGTCTCAATGGGAGGTCGACCGTTACCTGACGGTGGGATAGGATTAAACAGTCTAAAGTCTAAAGTCTAAAGTCGAAGGTCAGAAATCGGATTATTCGCAGGGTATAGAGGGTTTTTAGGAGGTTAGTATATGTGCGGCATTGGAGGCGTGTTGTATAAAGGTAAGAACGGTTCGGTGGGCGACGACCTGAGACAGCTGGTTTACGGCATCCGTCACCGGGGCGAGGATTCCAGCGGGGTGGCCGTTTTTGGCGCCCGGGAACATAGCGACGACGGGGAAGAACTGATCCTGAACGTCCGGGTGGATGTCGACGGCTGTCAATCGAGCACCGAAACCCTGGATATAATGAGTAAATTGCTTAACGGCGCCGGCGGACGGGTGAACGACGCCCAGCTAAGCGGCACCATCATGAGCATCCGGATCATTTACGGGGGTTCGGTACAGGAGCTCTGTTACCTGCTGGACCAAAATAATGTGCAAACCATCAGCGTCGGTACGGGATTGAGAATTTACAAGGATCTGGGCACCTCGGACCGGCTGGATGAGGCGTATAAATACAGCGGCGTGGCCGGGACACACGGTATCGGCCACGCCAGGCTGGCCACCGAAAGCGTGGTCAGCCCGGACCGGGCGCATCCTTTTTGGGCTTATGGGTTTAAGGACGTGGCCATCGTGCATAACGGCCAGCTGACCAACTACTGGAAGTTAAGACGGCGGTTCGAGCGGTGGGGCTACCGGTTCCGCACCGACAACGATTCAGAGCTGATTGCCATTTACGCGGCTCATTACCTGAAGCAGGGCCTGGACCTGCAGGGCGTATTGGAGCAGAGTCTGGCGGATCTGGACGGAACATATACCTTTCTGGTGGCCACCCCCACGGAAATCGGGTTCGCCAAGGACAAACTGGCGGCCAAGCCCCTGGTTTACGTGGACCTTGAGGACAGAGTGGTGCTGGCTTCCGAGGAAATCAGCCTGCGCGCCCTGCTGCCCGACGAAGAGGGGTATACCGTGGAGGAACCGCCGCCGTATATTGTCGGCACCTGGAACATCAGCGGCGGGCACAGCATGAAAAAACTGACTTATCGGGCGGTGGGGCTGGAATGATGATTTTAGACGCGGATAAAACAACCGTAACTGAGATAAACCGCTCTCTGCGGAATGCCGCCGCAGCGGGTGAAAAGGTGGAGATACTCAATCCCCGTTCCAGGCACCACCTGGGCGTGGGCATCCTGGGGCCGCTGGACCTGACCATCCGGGGCAGCGCGGGTTACTTTTGCGGCTGCCTCAGCGAGGGCTTGCGGCTGCATGTGGACGGCAGCGTGGGCTGGTTTTCCGCCGACAACCTAATGGCGGGGGAAATAATTATCGAGCGCAACGCCGGCAGTTGCGCCGCGCCGGGTATGTGCGGCGGCACCCTGGTGGTCAAGGGGCACATGGGCTCGCGCCCCGGCCAGGTAATGAAGGGCGGCGCCATTATCGTGGGCGGCAACGCCGGTTTCATGACCGGGTTTATGATGATTAACGGCGTCATCGTGGTGCTGGGGGACGCCGGGGACCTGGTGGGACACTATATCGTGGGCGGTTCCATATACGTGGCCGGCAGGGTGGAAAGCCTGGGCGTGGATGTGGTGGAAGCCGCGTACACAGTCGAGGACGACCGGTGGCTGACCGGGCTGCTGGAACCCTACGGGCTGGCCAAGCCAGGCACATTCCGCAAGTTCGTCTCCGGGCAGCGCCACCATCATTACGGGAGAGAAGGTGTTGGGGCATGAGCGGCAACAACAAGCTGTGGGGCAAGGAAGTACGCAAGCAGATTGAAACCAAGTCGCTGACCGGCCGCAGCGTAATCGAGGGGTTCGGTATCAAGCGGGCCATCCCTTCCTTCGATGACCTTACCTTTCTGTCCGCCGCCTTGAGTCGCCTGTGCATCGATGTGCACCGGGAGGAATGCGATACCGCCACCGTGCTGGGGTCGCGGTTCGCCAAGCGACCGCTGGTGCTGGAGACCCCGGTGATCATCGCCCCCATGAGTTACGGGGCGGTTTCCAAGGAAGTTAAAATGGCCTTCGCCAAAGCCTCCACCCTGGCGGGCACGGTGGAAAACACCGGTGAGGGCGGCATGCTGGGCGAAGAAAGGGAACTGGCCGAAAGGCTGATTTACCAGTGCACTCCGGGCCGTTACGGCTTCAACCCCCGGGACCTGCAGCGCGCCGACGCCGTGGAAATGTTTATCAGCCAGGGTGCCAAGCCCGGCTCCGGCGGACACCTGATGGGCTCCAAGATCACCCCGGAAATTGCCAAGCAGCGGGCCCTGCCCGTGGGCATCGACCTGCGCAGCCCCAGTCGGCACCCGGATTTTCTGGGTCCGGACGACCTGGTGCTGAAAATACTGGAGCTGCGCGAAGCCACCGACTGGCAGATCCCGGTGTCGCTGAAGATTGGCGCCAGCAGGGTGAAGGAGGACGTCAAGATCGCCTGTAAAATCGGCGCCGACATTATCGTGCTGGACGGCATGCAGGGCGGTACCGGTGCGGGACCGGAAACCTTCAAGGACAACGTGGGTATACCCACCATGGCGGCGCTGGTGGCGGCCATGGACGGTTTGCGGGAGGAAGGCCTGGAGGACGAAATTGACATCGTGGTGATGGGCGGCATCAAGGACGGCACGGATGTGGCCAAGGCCCTGGCCCTGGGCGCCAAAGCCGTTGGTATCGGCACGGCGGCTCTGGTGGCCCTGGGTTGCGTCGCCTGCCGGCAATGCGCCACCGGCGCCTGTCCGGCCGGGCTGTGCACCCAGGATCCCGAGCTGCGTCAACGGCTGGACTGGGAGCAGGGCGCCCGGCGGCTAGCTAATTTCATCCACGCCCTGACCGAGGAAGTCAGGATGATTACCCGGATCTGCGGCAAAACCAATTGTCACAACCTGGAGCCCGAGGATCTGCGGGCGCTGACCTGGGAAGCCTCGGCCATCACCCGGCTGCCGCTGGTGGGTTCCGATGTGGTGGCTGGGCATTTCTGTAATACAAAAGTAAATTAAAATTATCGGATTAGGTATTGACAAAATGTAATCGGTTAATATATAATTCAGCCAGTAAATTGAGTTAGGCCTTTAATACAGTGAAGTATACACGGCGACGAAGCCTTTTAAGGTTTGTTTACATACCTTAAAAGGCTTATTGTGTTTAAATAGCCGATTCATTTCAATTTAATACTATGTCCAATGTTGGACAGCAGGCAGAGGGGCCTTTTCGGTGGCAGCGCCACCGGAAGCCCCTTTTTATGTAAAAAAAGCGAAGGCGCTTTGTTTAGAGTGATGCTCTATTGAAGCGCCTTTATTTATTTTTTCAGGGGGGTGGGCCATGCACAAACGATTAGTTTAAGATTTACCGCCATAAGATGCAGTTTAATCACGGTTTGTCTTTAAAGAACTTGTACTTTTGCAGTTTATTTTTATTGCCCGGGAGGTTTTGAAAATGAAAAATAGGTTTGGCGTAATTGGATCAATTGCACTAATAATGTTGTTCCTGTTTCCCATGCTGGCCTGGGGAGCGGAAGAAGGCATTGATACCGGAGACACGGCCTGGATGCTCGTTTCAGCAACGATAGTCCTGTTCATGGTCCCCGGACTGGCCCTGTTTTACGGTGGTATGGTAAGGCAAAAAAACGTGTTGAACACTATGATGATGTCATTCATCTGCTTGGGCGTCATCACCATTCAGTGGATGCTCTGGGGTTACAGCCTTGCTTTCGGCGCCGACATCGGCAAAGTTATCGGCGACCTCAGTTACTTCGGTCTTAACGGCGTCGGTCTGGAACCTTCCGGTACAATTCCTCATCAACTATTCGCGGTGTTCCAGATGATGTTCGCCATCCTGACCCCCGCGCTGATCACCGGCGCTATCGTGGAACGGATGCGCTTTCCGGCTTTCATTTTGTTCCTGATTTTATGGGCCACCTTTGTTTATGACCCCATTTGCCACTGGGTATGGGGCGGCGGCTGGCTGATGGAACTGGGCGCCCTGGACTTTGCCGGCGGCACGGTGGTGCACATCTCATCCGGTGTTTCGGCACTGGTGGCGGCCCTGGTGCTGGGTAGAAGGAAGGGCTACGGCACTGAACCCATCGTGCCGCACAACGTTCCTTACGTTGTGGTCGGCGCGGCCATCCTCTGGATGGGCTGGTTCGGCTTCAACGGCGGCAGCGCCCTGAGCGCGGGCACGTTGGCATCTTCCGTATATCTCAACACCCAGATTGCCGCCGGCGCCGCCGTGGTGTCCTGGGTAATCATGGAGTGGCTGCGGCACGGCAAGCCCACCGTTATGGGCGCGGCCTCCGGCGCCATCGCCGGTTTGGTGGCCATTACCCCGGCCTGCGGTTTCGTTACTCCCATGGGTTCGCTGATTATCGGCCTCGTTGCCGGTGTGGTTTGCTACTTCGCGGTCAGTACGCTTAAAATTAAACTGGGTTATGACGATTCCCTCGACGTGTTCGGTATCCACGGTATCGGCGGCATGTGGGGAGCCCTGGCCACGGGCCTGTTCTCCGTGGTGGAAGGCGCCGAAGGCCTGTTCTACGGCAATGCTTCCCAGATCGGCGTGCAAGCCGTCGGCGTTGCGGCCACCATCGTCCTGGCCGGGGTAGCTACCTTCGTTATCCTCAAGGTTGTGGGCGCGATTACCAAGCTGCGTGCCGACAGTGAAGAGGAAGTCATAGGCCTGGACGTTGTGGAACATAGTGAGAAAGCGTACTCAGTTTAATCAAGATGTGTTATGATAGTAAAAATTACTAAGAAAGGATGCTGGTCATGGTTAAAATAGAGGCTATTGTCAGGCCGGGCGTTCTGGAGGAAATTAAGGACGGATTGTCCAAATTCGGTATTCACGGCATGACGGTATCACAGGTGATGGGTTGCGGTCTGCAGAAAGGCCGGAAGGAAGTATACCGCGGCACTGAATATAGCATCAATCTGCTGCCCAAGGTCAAGATTGAGATCGTGCTGGCCGATAAAGATGCGGACGGCGTGGTCGACGTGATCATCAAAGCCGCCCGGACCGGGGAAATCGGCGACGGTAAGATTTTTGTCACCAAGATTGAAGACGTGATTCGGATCCGGACCGGTGAAAAGGGCGAAGGCGCTATTTAAGCTAATTTGTTAATGTAAATTTTAAAGCCTCCCGTTTCATTGAGGAGCGGGAGGCTTTTGCATGCCTTCGGTTTGCTAGATATCGTAGTACAGCATGAACTCGTAAGGATGCGGCCTGAGCCTG
This sequence comes from Bacillota bacterium, assembly GCA_023439185.1. Taxonomy (GTDB): domain Bacteria; phylum Bacillota; class Desulfotomaculia; order Desulfotomaculales; family Desulfallaceae; genus BRH-c8a. The sequence continues at coordinate 123,331 of JAEXOR010000055.1, forward strand.
ATGGCGTCCACTTCGCGGGTGGTCTTGTATTCAATCCAGGTTTGAATCAGGTCTTCGTCGAAGACGCCACCCTGGAGCAGGAACGCATGGTCTGCCTCCAGCGCCTTAAGGGCCTGTTCCAGGGAGGCCGGGACGGAGCGAATGTCCACGGCTTCTTCGGGCGGCAGCTCGTAAATGTCCTTATCCATGGGCTCGCCCGGATGAATTTTGTTCTTGATTCCGTCGATACCCGCCAGCAGCAGGGCGGAAAAGGCCAGGTAGGGGTTGCAGGACGGGTCGGGCGGACGGTATTCAATGCGCTTGGATTTGGGACTGTTGGAGTACATGGGAATCCGTACCGCCGCGCTGCGGTTGCGCTGCGAGTAAACCAGGTTTACCGGTGCCTCGTAGCCGGGCACCAACCGCTTGAAGGAGTTGGTGGTGGGGCTGCAGATGGCGGTTAGCGCCGGAGCGTGCTTAAGCAGGCCGCCGATGTAATAAAGGGCTTCTTTACTGAGATTGGCGTAATTGCCTTCCTGGTAAAACAGCGGCTGGCCGTTCTTCCAGAGGCTTTGGTGCACGTGCATGCCGGAACCGTTGTCCATGAACAGCGGCTTGGGCATAAATGTGGCGGTGAGGCCGTTTTTCCTGGCTACGTTCTTGACAATATATTTAAACATCATCAGTTGGTCGGCCATTTTCACCAGCGGACTGAACTTCATGTCAATTTCCGCCTGGCCGCCGGTGGCTACTTCATGGTGCTGGCACTCAACAGGGATGCCGGCTTCCAGCATGGTTAAAACCATCTCGTTGCGCAGGTCCACCATGGAGTCGGTGGGCGGCACGGGGAAGTAGCCTTCTTTGTAGCGGGGCTTGTACCCCAGGTTGGGATGCTCTTCCCGGCCGGTGTTCCATGAGCCTTCCACGGAATCGATTTGATAGTAGCCTTCGTGCTGGTTCTGGGCGTAGCGGATGCCGTTGAACACGAAGAACTCGGCTTCCGGACCCCAGAAACTGGCGTCGGCGATGCCGGTGGATTTAAGGTACTCTTCCGCTTTCTGGGCTATGCAGCGTGGGTCGCGGTTGTAATTTTCCCCTGTTACCGGGTCTTTGATGTTGCAGATCAGGCTTAAAGTGGTTACCTTGCTGAACGGGTCGATGCAGGCCGTATCGGGATCAGGCACGATGAGCATGTCGCTTTCGTTAATCAGCTTGAACCCGCGGATGCTGGAACCGTCAAAGCCCAGGCCGTCGGCGAACGCATCCTTATCGAATTCCTCGAAGGGGACGGTAAAGTGCTGCCACATACCCGGCAGGTCGATGAATTTTAAATCCACCATTTTTACTTCTTTTTCCTTGGCGTAAGCAAGGACATCTTTGGATGTCTTCATCCGGTTACCTCCTTAATTTATATTGGCCAATTAATAAATGAAAGCGGAGCCTTAATGCCTCCTTTCTTGCGATGTAAAAAAACAAAAAGCCTCATACCGGCCGCCGTAGGCCGGTATGAGGCATCGTTACCTGCTAGTTATCCCAAAATGAAAACATCATTGTTTCCAGGATATTCAATTTTAATACTTTCTATTAATTATACAATAATTATACAAAAATCTAACACAAAATCAATACCCGGCTGTAATCAAACTTTAATAATTTCTATTGATTTTTGCTGATAGTTCAATTATAATGGAGCCATCAATTAAATAATTTTTAATACAATGGCGTATTAATAGGTTTCCAATACGAAGGCAAAGATGCCCTCGAAACAAGTTGGGTTTCAGCTTGTTTCGAGGGTTTGGCATTTTTTCCTATTAAAAATGAAAGGTGGTTCTCATGGACAAGAGAAGTGTTATAGCAGAAGCAAGGGAAAAAGGCGTCAAGTTTATCCGCCTGCAGTTCACCGATATCGCCGGGGTGATGAAAAACGTAGCCATTACCATTGAACAATTGGAAAAGGCCCTGGACGGGGAATTAATGTTTGACGGTTCTTCTATTTACGGTTTCACCAGGATTGAAGAATCCGACATGTACCTGCGTCCCGACCCCGACACCTTCGTGGTGTTCCCGTGGCGGCCCCGTGAAGGCGGCGTTGCCAGGCTGATGTGCGATATCTATAATCCCGACGGTACCCCCTTTGCCGGCTGCCCCAGGCTGACTTTAAAGCGCGCCCTGGCCAAAGCCGCCGACCTGGGTTACACCATGCAGGTAGGGCCGGAATTGGAATTTTTCCTATTCAAGCTGGACGAAAACGGCGTGCCCACCCTGCAGACTCATGACAACGCCGGTTACTTCGACCTGTCTCCGGTGGACTTCGGCGAACAGGCCCGCAGGGAAATCGTGCTCACCCTGGAGCAAATGGGCTTTGAAATTGAAGCCTCTCACCATGAGGTGGCCCCCGGTCAGCACGAAATTGACTTCAAATATTCCGACGCCCTGGACACCGCGGATAAGATCATGACCTTCAAGTTTGTGGTCCGGACTATCGCTCAGCGGCACGGGCTGCATGCCACGTTTATGCCCAAACCGGTCTTTGGAATCAACGGCAGCGGCATGCATACCAACCAGTCACTGTTTAAAGGCGACAAAAACGCTTTCTTCGATCCCGAAGGCGATATGCAGCTTAGCAAAGAGGCGTTTTATTACATTGGCGGGTTGCTGAAGCATGCCCGGTCCTTCGCCGCCATCACCAACCCCATTGTAAACTCTTACAAGCGGTTGGTACCCGGTTACGAAGCGCCTGTATACCTGGCCTGGAGCGGCTGCAACCGCAGCCCGCTGATCCGCATTCCAGCCAAGCGCGGCTCCAGCACCCGGGTTGAATTGCGCAACCCCGATCCGTCCTGCAACCCGTACCTGGCCCTGACCGCCTGCCTGACCGCCGGTTTGGACGGTATTAAAAACAGTATTACTCCACCGCCGGCCTGTGACAGGAACATTTACCACATGACCCAGGCCGAGCTGGACGAACTGGGCATCGCTTCCCTGCCCGCCAGCCTGCAGGAAGCCTACGTCGAACTGGCCAAGGACGAAGTAATCAAGGAAGCCCTCGGCACGCATATTTATGAGAAGCTGGTGGAAGCCAAGATGAAGGAATGGGACGACTATCGCACCAAGGTGCACCAGTGGGAAGTCGACCAGTACCTGTCCATGTTTTAAAAAAGGATTACAATTTAACGTGATACACGGATGTATCCCACGGGATAAAGAAGTCCCGGCGCCTGTGAACCAGGCTGCCGGGATTTTGTCTTCAATATATGGAATTATGCTTGCTATATTTATCTTCCCTTCCCCATTGCCGGGTTTGCGGGTCAAACAACCGTAAACCTGTTTTTTTTGCATGGCGTCCAAAGTGTCTTCTTGATGCACTTTTCAAGCTACCAGGCATAAATTGTAGGAAGGACAGTTTGTTTAGCTGAGGAGGAAAATATATGCCTGCACATTTAATCAAGGAGGGTGAAACGCCGGCCCGTATCGCCGAAAAGTATGGTGTTCCTGAAAAATGGTTGTATCAGGCCAACAGTTATTACGGCAAAGACTATGCCAAGCCAGGCAGGCGAATATACATCCCCGACTACGAGTACGATTATTACGAATACCCCAGGCAGTGGGGGAGACACCGCTATCGCGACGGCATGCGTTATGAAATCATCACGGGACGCAAGCATTGCCGGCCGCGCAAAAACGTAACCGTGATATACAGTTACTGCAACCTTTCCAGCACGCCCCGCAGGCTTTGTTATGACGACGGCCGTTCACATGATTTTGTGACCATGCACCACCGGGGGCGGGAACTCTGGCGCTGGTCCGAAAGGCATAAATACGATCGCGACAAGCGGTGTATTATTCTAAAGCCCGGCGAATGCCGTACCCATAACGGCCACTGGGATTTGTGCGACCGGAAGGGCCATCACGTCAAGCACGGTCCGTATATCCTCCGGGCCCACGACTGGTCCCGGGAGCTGCGTGCCCACCACGTGGACACCGATGTGGAAGTGCTGGATACCGAAGTGGAACAGCGTGTTTATTCGTCCGTCAAAAAGGCCCCTTGCCCGCGTACCAATATGTTAATCAATCCCGGGCTGGAGCAGTGGGTCGACCAGGACACTCCAAGGGCGTGGTCCGCCCTGAACGTGCGTCAAACCACCTGGGCCGCTTCCGGCAATTATGCTGCCGAGCTGGGCGAAAAAGTTCTTAATCAGGCGGTCCTCTCTCAATTGGTTAGCGCCGAACCGGGCCGGACCTACCGGGTTGACTTCGGGGCCATGGAAAGCGTCGATAGCAGAGGCGGCGGAAATTTCGAACTGCAGGCCTCGGTGTACGTTTTTGACCAGCAGGGCCGGCAAATCGGACGGGTTGACCCGGTTTACAACCCCGATGCGCTGCCTGACGACAGCTACCGGGATTTCACCTTTAATACCGGAGTCATGCCCGCCGGCACACACAGCATGGAACTTCGCTTTGTTTTCCGGCCCCGGTCCGGCAACCACAGCAAAGTGCGCATTGACGACGCGACATTGACGTGCGTGCGATAAAATAAGCAATTGATTTCTGATCCGGGCAATAGTAGTATATCCATATGGCAATCCGGTCCCAATAAGTTACTGCCGGACCGGGTCTTACCTTTATTTCGGGGAGGTTTTGTTATGGATGACCGGCCAACGTGGGTATACGACGAAATGCGTCAGATCGGCACCGATTATGCCAATCTGGACGAGGTACGGAACTACGACCTGCGCATGCAAAAAATCAGAGACATCGCTGAAGAGATGCAGCATATCCTGAAGGTCGTAAACGTCGGTCCCGGACATATAATACTGGAATTCGGTACCGGCACCGGGGAGTTCGCCATAGCAGCCGCCAGCAAATGCAGCAAGGTGTACGCCCTGGATATTTCAGCGGTGATGCTGGATTACGCCGGGCAAAAGGCCGCATCCCGGGGCCGGAACAATATCATTTTTCATCAGGCCGGGTTTCTTACTTATCGGCACCAGGGTGAACCGCTGGATATTGTGGTTACCCAACTGGCCCTGCACCATTTGCCCGACTTCTGGAAGTTTATCGCCCTGCGCAACATCCACGGCATGCTGAAGCCGGGCGGAAAGTTTTATTTAAGGGATTTGGTTTTTGATTCCGGGGTGGACAACTACGGTGAATACTTCAGCCGCTGGCGGGAGTCCATGGTTGGTATGGCCGGTGAGGCGTTCGCCGTCAATATTGACCGGCACATCAGCGATGAATACTCAACCCTGGACTGGGTGCTTGAAGGCATGTTGACCAGAGCCGGTTTCGTCATCGAAGAAGTATATCAACCGGGGCATTGCAACAAAGCATACCTTTGCGTTAAAAACGTTTAAACCAAAGTTGACGAAAATCCCCGGACGCATCTAATTTTGGATGCTGCTTCGGGGATTAGTGTTTTAAATACCATGAAACTTTTTGCTTTTAAAATCATCGATCATAAAGGGTGCACCTTAAGGTATGGGGACGCAAACGCAAAACATATGAATATTTAGGGGGTAATTAATTGTTTAAGAAACTTGCACTGGTTATTCTTTTTATCAGCCTGCTGACTGCCGCCGGGTGTGCCTGGAAAGCTCCGACCGCGCCCAACACCCCGGAAGAACCGGAAAACAATGTGATAATGAATGATTTTCAAACCCTGATTCAAGAAGATGCCGGCGCGGAAGAGGTTGCCGCTTTCATCAATAATAATATTGCCGGCGTTTCCCGGGAGAACGCCACCAGGATGGTGGACCGGTTTGAAAGCATCCAGAAAAACACTCTTCCACAGTTTGAAAACATGTATAATGAAGATAATATGCAAAGCAAAATAAACGATGAATACCAGTCTGTTATTGCCCATTCTGAAATCAAAGACTCGGGACTTAAAGAGCTGTTGGATAAAACATACATCAGCGGCTACAAGGTGGAAACCGCCGAAGGAATGTTCTTTCCAATTATCGACTACGGATTCTATAAGAATTTCAGTTCCTATGTCACGCCCGACATGAAAGATTATATTGACCTGATGGCCGAGGAGTCCGATAAAGTGCCGGCCAAAGACGCGGCGCTTGTTATCGGTTGGGACGAAATGATCCAGAGGGCGTTGAACCAGGAGCGTTTCATTAACACACACAGGGACTCCATAAAGGCTGATGAAGTGAAACAATTATATAAAAAATATGTTACTTTTACTCTGTATGGTTTAAACAACACGCCGCTTTTCAGCTATGACACCAATACCATGGACTCTGAAGCCCGGGAAGTGTACTTAAACGCGGTTGCCGATACCGGCGCCAGCGAGTTTTTAAAAACATTGAGCGGTTTTTTGGATTTGGTCAAGAATAATAATTACCTGTTCACCGACGAAGCTGATCAATACCGGAAGAACGCGATTAACAAATTAGATTAGGAACAAATATGAACAATTGGAAAAAGAATACGGCAATCTTTCTGACCGGCCAGATCCTGTCGCTTTTCGGCACGTCCCTTGTACAGTACGCGATCCTATGGTACATCACCCTGAATACGCAGTCGGGCGTAATGATGACCATCTATATTATTTGCGGATTTTTGCCCACCTTTTTTCTTTCGCCCTTTGCCGGGGTCTGGGCCGACCGTTATAACCGGAAGCTGATTATTATGCTGTCCGACTCCATCATTGCGTTATCAACCCTGTTTTTGGCCGTACTGTTTCTCCTGGGTTACGACGCGCTGTGGCTGCTCTTTTTGATGGGCGCCATCCGCGCCACCGGCTCCGGAGTGCAAACGCCGGCGGTGGGAGCTTTTCTGCCGCAGATTGTGCCCCAGGAGCAGCTTACCAGGGTAAACGGGATTATGGGGAGCGTCCATGCCGCGGTTGCGCTGGTATCGCCCATGGCCAGCGGCGCGCTGCTTACCGTGGCCAGTATTGAAGTCATATTTTTTATTGATGTTGTCACAGCGGCTGTCGCGGTATTGGCGTTGCTGCTGTTTCTCCATGTGCCCGTTCATGCCAAGGCGTTGGAAAAGCAGCCCCTCAGTTATTTTAGCGACATGCGCGAAGGTATTATTTACATCAAAAATAATGCCTACATTAAGCAGTTCTTTATTTTCTGCACCTTTTTCTTTTTCCTGATTGCGCCGGCGGCATTTTTAACGCCGCTCCAGGTGGCGCGCACTTTCGGCAGCGATGTCTGGCGGCTGACGGCAATTGAAATAACCTTTTCCATCGGCATGATCGCCGGCGGTTTAATCATGACCGCCTGGGGCGGCTTTAAAAACAGGGTGCATACCATGACCCTGTCAATCCTGATCAGCGGAGCCGGCACCGTTGCCCTGGGGCTGGTGCCCGTCTTTTGGATCTACCTGACTATCATGGGTGTGATTGGCGTGTCCATGCCGCTTTTCAATACGCCCTCCATGGTTTTAATCCAGGAGAAGGTGGAGGAGAGTTATATGGGGCGGATATTCGGCGTGTTCAGCATGATCGCCAGTTCCATGATGCCTCTGGGCATGCTGGTATTCGGGCCGGTGGCTGATTCCATAAGAATAGAATGGCTGCTCGTGGGGACCGGGGTGCTGCTTTTTATCCAGGGGTTTTTCCTGCTGGGCAGCAGGACGATGCTCGAAGCCGGTCAGCCGGTTATAAAACCGGACCGGTAAACCAGGGGAATTATTGCGATGGGCGATACGCAGTTGATGCATGGGTGCTTGAGTTAAGGAGGTAGTTCTTTGTGAAAAAGCAACTGGCTGCAGCTTTTTCACCATTCCTTTTTTTATTAATTATTTTTGGGTGTATGGCTTGCGGAATAACTAATGATGAAAGTGAACCAACAAATCCAGATAGTATATCAGACGCAAAATCAGTGAACTCTTCGCAATCAGAAGCAAACAAGGTACTTAATAAAATTGTGATTCAAAGGGGAGAAGAGAGATTTTCTTTTGAAGAAAAAAATTGGAGCAGTTATAATCTAGTTTTAGATGTTGAAAATCTTTTAATAATAGCTCCCCGTGGCGGTGCCGGTATTGACCCGTCGATTCTTGAAACAGACATTGAGGTTAATAAAATTGATACAGTCAGAGAAAGCGAAAAAGATGTAGATGACAAATTTAAAGTTGAGAATAAAGGAGTCTGGATTCGGCTTTATTACCATCCATATCGTCCCGGACAGGGAATGAATGATTTTAAGCACAAGGACATTGTGGTATATATTGATCCCCATGATAGGGCTAATGCCTATCTGTCAAGGCAGAATCCGGACGATTTATCAAAATGGGATTTAATTCTGTTACCAGACTATGGCTCTTGGCTTCAGAAAGAAATAGAGATGTTATTAAGATTAAAAACTGGGTTCTGAACTTTTAAAAACCTACCGGAAAGACTTTTAACAACATGCTGTATAATTCAAGGACCGTTTTTATCTCAGATTGTTCTTCTGAAAGCCTGAAACCGGGCGCAATTATCAAAGTGCAGTAGTTGGCTTTGCTCCCGGCAGTTTGCTGATACAGAGAATCTCTGGATACAAAGAGCCGGCGCATTAGCCGCTGTAAAACGAAAATCACAGTACGGGGCGCCTTCCATTATGGTCTGGGTGCGCCGGAGGGTAATATCCTTGTTAAAACCTTTGATTAGCGCAAAATCCCTGTTGCATGACAGCATATAACCCAGCTCCGGTGTAAACCCCAGTTCCCTGTACAGCTCGGCGTATCGGCAGCGGGTAACGTTAAAGGATAATTTGTTGTCGGCTTGTTCCAAAATTTCCATTTCCAGGGCGCCGCCCTTTTTCCATATCTCCAGCACGGACATAAAATGACGCAGTGAATTACTACCGGCTTGATCGGCAAATTGCGCGCCCTGCTCCCCGGCAATCCTGATAATAGTGTTTTTAATCACCTTATATACGGGTTCACGGCCAAATTCCAATACCAGCGCGTCGATCAACTGCCCCACGATTCTGGCTTCAATTTCCCGCCTCAAGAGCTGGTCAATTGAGTCTATTCCCATATTTTTCACCCCTGACAAATCCGATTTTACATCATTATAATACAATAAGAGTATCATCAAACAAGCCATAAGCAATGAAACTTTTTGAGGCATTCGTACGTCTATATATAAATAAGGAAAATTCTACAAACGTCGGAGGTGCTTATGATATCGAGAGTCCGGAGTTGGCTGAGTACATGTGGAATGGCGCTTATCCTGGCTTTGTTCATCAGCATTTTTGCATTTCAACCTTATAAGGTTGAAGGGCATTCCATGGAACCTACTTTGCAAGATCAGGAACGGATATACGTGTCAAAACTTCAGCATACATTTTCCGCCGTACCGGATTATGGCGATATTGTTGTTATCGACAGCCGGGTTGAACGGGATCGTTCCTTTTATGACGATGTTTTGGAACTGCCTGTTTTTCAATTTTTGCTGGGGAAACAAGACCGGATCTACTATGTGAAAAGGGTAATCGGGAAACCCGGGGATGTGATAGAGCTTGTGGAGCACAAGTTTTATCGAAACGGTGTGGAGTTAAAAGAGCCCTATATCAAAGAGACCGTGGATAACTCTACATCTGAAAAATGGGTTGTGCCGGAAAATCATCTTTTTGTGATGGGCGATAACCGTAATAACAGTCACGACAGCAGGGCCATTGGCTTTATACCCCTCGATCACAATATGGGCAAGAAAATTTTTTAAAGTGTAAATTCCCGGAGCAAGCCGGGAATTTACACTTTAAACGGGTTGGGTCCTATTCTTTCCAGCTCCGCCTCGTAAACGGCTAATCGCTCTTTTAATATATTGGGCGGCGCCTTGAATGCCGGGGTGTAGGCAACCTGGTGCACCGCGGACCGGATGATTTCCCGGCACCGCCGGTTGGCTGTTTCCGCGTCCAGCCAGGTCCAGGCGCATTGTTCCCGGATATTGGCCACCTCCAGCGGGGCGGAGAACAGCATTTTAATCCTGTTCTCCAGGCCCAAAGGCGAGCAGCCCGCAAAAACCGCAGGCCGGTCGGGATCTTTAAAGTTTGCCGCCAATTTTAAATTGCTGATCTCAGCGCAAAAATTATCATGGATTAAGACCTCATGGCCGTCATTGGCAAAATATTGTTTTAAACGGGGCAGATCCAGCGTTTCGCCCAGGCACTCGGGCCGGGCGCAAATCAAAATATTGGCTTTCATGGTTTAGCCCCCCTTTTAGCCGGCCAGTGCCGATTGTATAGCCGCCATAATCTTTTCCCCGCTGGCCTGCGGCAGGTCAATGGCTCCGGAGCGGCAGGCTCCCGCACAAGCGCCGCAGCCCCGGCAAGCCCCGGCGTTCACTTCGTAATCACCGCTGTCCGTAATTTTAATCGCCTCGTAAGGGCAAACCTGTGCGCAGAGTCCGCAGCGCACGCATTTGCGGTGATTGATTACCGACGGCTCCACCAAACCCTCGCCCAGTGAGACGTATACCAGTCTTTCCTGCTCCAGCAGCTGTTCTTCCAGGCCCTTCCGGCAATTGGTGATTCTGTATTTGGCCAGCTCGTTGCCTTTGCAGTGCTTGCACTGGCTGTAACCGCAGCCCACCACCATGATGCCGTCGATTCCTTCGGCGATGGCGTCGTTTACCGTGATCATGTTCACCGCCCCGGTACAGGGTACCCTGATAATATGCAGGTTGGGCGAATGCTGTTCGCCGATCTGGCCCATCAGGTCGGCCTCCTGGTAGGCAAAGTGGCAAAAGAATCCCACGATGACAGGTGATTGGCCGGAGGAAAGCGGCGCCAGCATGGCGCTTACTTCCTCCAGGCGAAAATCGGGCAGGGCGATCACGCCCAGCGGGCAGCCGCCGACACAGACGCCGCACCGCCGGCATATGGCCGGGTCCGCGGCCGGGTAACCGTCGGTTCCCGGTTGAATAGCTTTGTTGGGACATTCTTCAATGCATCGCTTGCAGCGGTCGCACCTCAGCTTGTTGACATGGGCGCAGCCCGCGTTCCACTGGCCCAGATCCTTGGCCGCCAGCACCCTTTTGAGGCCCATTTTAATCAGCGTCAGCGCCTTTTGGCCGGTGTCTTGCCCTTCATGGGCCCAGGCGCAATGTTCCCGGATGTTCACCAGTTCGATCAGTTGTTTGGGCATTTGCATCTTCAGGGCAAACCCGTCAAACACCGCGCCTTTGGAAAATGGGGAGCAGGCCGCCACAACCAACCGATCGACTTCTTTTATTGCCGCCAGTTCCCGGATGGTTTTCTTGCCCCGGGGGCTGCAGGCCATATCCACCTGGATCACCGCCTGGACTTTTTTGTCGGCGGCCAGCTTTTTATGCAGCTGTGCAAAGTCGATCCTGCCGTTTATGATCGAGTTGCAGCGGCACAGTACCACTCCCGCTTTGGACACTTTAAATCCCCCTAATCATGCCTGGTTTTGACGACGAACCGCTCCACCTTGCCGTTGATATCAATGCAGGTCCAGATAATTTTGTTGGTGCCCACCTTGGGGATCAGCTTGGCCGGATAATAACCCAACTGGTAAGGCAGCCTGGTTTCAATAGCCCCCTGGGGGCAGATCTTGGTACAGCTCATGCAGTCCCAGCAATCCCGGTTTTCCCTGCACACGGCCTTTCCTGCATCGTTTAGCGTCATCAGGTTGCCGGGGCAAATCTGTTCGCACAGGGGCTCTTCTTCAGCCCTGCAGCCATCGCATTTGGTGTGGTCCACTTTAGGCGGCATATAATAATCCCCCTTAATTTAATCAGACAGATATTAATTTGCTTTCGTCCGGTCGCCGGGCACAATTTGTTCATAGGCCCGGGTGAACACCTGTACTGCGCCGGTTTCCGGATCCCGCTTGGAGTTGACGAAGCAGTCAAATTCATCGTTCCGCTCCGGAAAGTCGGTCCTGGTCTGCCAGCCCGGCCAGCGGGTTTCCTTGCGGTACATCAGGTGGTGGATCAGCACCTCGGCCACATCCAGGCGGTCGATCACTTCATGGGCGCACATCAGGTCATGCAGGTCTTCGGCGATCAGGTACCTGACCTGGTCCTGCATAATTTTGATGTGTTTCAAGGCATATTTAAGTTGTTCCTCACTCATGCGGAAAAACTGGTGGACGCCGCCGGCGTATTCGTCCATCAGCCGCTGCATCCTTTCTTCCATTTCCTTCGGCCGCACGCCGTCGCCCTCGTTGAACATGCGCATCAGCGGGGCGTAAACCCGTTCCAGCTCGGCTTCCACCGCGGCTTCGTCGATTTCAATATCGCCGCACTTGGCCACGTATTCCACGGCGCCCCGGGCCGCCAGCAGCCCTTCGGCGGCGCAGCCTCCCACAAATTTGTTGGGCACTCCGCCGGCCACGTCGCCGCAGGCGAACAGCCCGGGCATGGTGGTGCTCCAGTCATCGGCGTTCAGCCAGTAACCGCTGGCGGTATGGCCGCCCACGATATAGGGGTCGTTGCCGTAAATTTCAATTGGTTCCTCTTTCAGCTCCTGCCCCCGGGAAGCCAGGAACAGCACGTAGGAAGGTCTCTCGTTGAGGTAGTCGTTTTTCATCTGCTTGATGTTCTCATCCGACATGGCGGTGGTGTCCATAAAGCACGGACCCCGGCCTTCCCGCCACTCTTCCATGGGCGCGTTGGCCCTGATGAACCGCGGCGCCGTTTCCCCGCCCCACTCGGCGTAACGCTCCTGTAATATTTTTTCTCCCCTGGCGTTGATCATGGGAGTTTTGTAGCCAACGGAAATGGTGTCGATGGGGCCGTTAAAGTCCTTGGTCCGGGTGGCGCACCAGCGCATTTCAAAGGTGGTCATTTCCGCTCCGGCCCGGATGCCGATGGCGTAACCGGTGCCGGTGTTGAAGGGACAGTACCACAACTGGTGATGGCTGTCGGAACCGTCGTTGGTATAAGGCTTGTACAGGCCGGCGGCTCCGCCGGTGGCGATAATGGTGGCTTTGGCCTTGACCACGTACATTTTGCCGTTGCGCACATGGAAGCCCATGGCCCCCGTTACTTTGCCGTCCTGAACCAAATAGTTGGTTGCCACTACCCGGTTCAAAACTTCGCAGCCGTATTCGCGTACTTTTTCGGCGATAATCGGTTTCATGGACTCGCCCTGGATGGTGATGTCCCATTTGCCCCGGGTGGCATACTCGGCGGTGTCCTCATCCTTTTTAATAGGCAGACCCCACTCTTCCCATTCTTCCACCGGGGCGTTCAGGTTCTCGGCCACTTTGACGGCCAGGTCCTCCCGCAGCAGTCCGCCGGCCTGGGAACGGCTCCACTTGATAAAATCTTCAATGGTCATGCCTTTTTTAAGATAGGTGTTGATGGCATCCATGCCGGCTGCCAGGCAGCCGCTGCGATCGATGTAGGCCTTTTCCATCAGCGTTACTTTTACGCCGGGATTTTTGCGCTTGGCCTCAATAGCCGCAAAGCAGCCCGCGTTACCGGCGCCGATAATGAGAATGTCCGTATCATGGTAAATCTTTTCCACCTCTTCGAGGCTGCGGGGGACATTCTTTTGCATAGCCATTTGTTTTCCTCCTTTAGTTTTTCCGTGTAATGTTTAGCGCTGCATCTGCCGCGATTGACAATGGCTTTCGATTTAGAACGGCCAGGCGGCGTTCGGGTCCCATACCGGGATGCCCAGCAGGGCGTACCAGGGAGCCATAATCAGAATGCCGTAGGCGATGGCAATGAGGATGGCCACCCAGCCCGCCTTGGCGTAATCCGAGGTGTTAAAAACTCCGGTGCCGTGGGCGATTACCGCGGCGGTAATCTGAGTCGGCAGCAGATAAGCGAAGGTATCGGTGTCACAGACCAGCAGGGTGAAAGCCACCGGGTGTAAGCCCAGTTTGGGCGCCATGGCGTACACGATGGGCGCCAGCATGGCCACCGCGGCCACATTGGACAGCATGCCGATACGGATCAGGTGCGTGCCCACCATCAGGATTAACAGCGCGGCCCACCAGTTTCTATCCTGGACAATGCCGGCGATTCCGTCGGCAAACCATCCGGCCAGTCCCGACTGGGTCATGGCGGCGGTCAGGGTGATGGCGCCGCCCAGCAGCAGGAAGGTGCCCCAGATGGTGCGGTCCTGGATTTCTTTCCATTTAAAAGGAAATAATCCGGGCGTGAACAGGAGCAGAATGCCGACCAGACCGATAACGCCAAGCTGGTAAGTGTGCAGTTGATAGATAAAACTGCCGTTGCCCATCATGAACAGCAGGGCAATGAGTCCGAAAAGCAGCAGCAGTACCTTTTCCGCCATGGTCATGGGGCCCAGTTCCTTGTGCATATCATGAATCATTTGATGTCCGCCGGCGATGTTAACCCTGGCCGTTTTAAAATGATGGCGGATCCACCACTGGGTCAGCACAAACATGCCCAGGTAGGGAAACTGCAGCAGCGCCCACTGCAGATAACCGATATTGTACCCGTCCTGGCCGAACATGTTGACCATAATCATGTTGGGCATGTGGGCGGTCATGATGAACACGCCGCAAATCATGGTGCCGTAAACCAGGGATTGGATCACGATGGCCTTTTTGGCTTCCTGTTCTTCCGGGGTGTCCCCCAGCAGGTTGGTGATGCCCTTGACCACCGGCAGCAATGTGGCGGCCCTGGCGTTGGCGGCCGGAATTAAAAACGCGGTGACGATATTGACAAAGAACATGCCCCAGATAATCCGGCCTACCGAAGAAGCCTTCATTTTGTCCAGGATGCTCAGGGCAATACGGCGGTCCAGCCTGAGCAGCACCATTACCGCCCCGACGAAAAACGCGAACAGACATAGCCAGACTTCATGCGTGGTAAAGCCGCCGAAAACGGTGCCCATGGGCGGTTTGCCGTCTGTCCACGCAATGGCCTGGGTCATGATCAGCAGCAGCGGGATGGATATACCGGTAATGCCCACCGGCATGGCCTCGGATACCCACATGATGCTGGCCCAGACCACGATGCCCAGCACCGCCATACCTTCCCTGGAAAGTCCTTCGGGAGCCGGAATCACAAAATTAATCAGGAAAAATAATATCCAGGCCAGGGCAAACCCACCCAATACGCGCACGGGGTTTTTACCTGTTTCCGTAATGTTTCCGGCAATGTATCCATAAACACCGTTTTTCTGCGTTTCCAATTGTGTTTGCAATCAGTTAACCTCCCAACCTATTGCTTTTATCATTTTGCTTGATCCGTTCTACCTCCAAGTACCGCCCGCTCTTAAAAACCCCTAATAGCATCACTAACGCCCGACGATTCCCCCTTTGCTATTTGAACAACTTATTTTAAAAATAAGTTATCAAAATAGCAGGGGTGAATTGGTCACAAGCCCGGCTATTTAATGTCGAATTGACGACAATGCGGCGGAAATATATTGACAAAAGATGAAACAAATAAAAAACGCGCCAGAAAAACCTTGCGCGCCATAACCAATCCTATGAACTTATTCCCCGCATCTAATCAGGAGAGCCACTTTAGAAGCAGAGCAGGATAGATTTTATTAATCTCCCGGCCCTTGAAGGTAACGCTGCCTTCCTGTTTAAAGCTGTTTAAAACCGTGGTCACCGACTGTCTTGACGTGCCAACCATGCGGGCGATCTCCTCATGGGTCATCTTTAAATTTAAACTGACTCCGTCACTGGTGGGCGTGCCGGCTTTTTCGCTTAATTTGAGCAGGATTAAAGCAATTCTGGCCGGCACCTGGTAGCTGGCCATTTCATGAATTACCGAGTGCGCCTCCCGCAATCTGGCTCCCAGCGCTTCGGCCATACCAACTATTTCACCCACCCGGCGGAATGCCACCGTCACCTGCCGGCCGCTATCGTTTAGACGATAGATGTTCAGCCTGCCCCTTTGAATTAAATAGACATAATCGGCGTTGTCCCCGGCGGCGAACAACAGTTGGCCCTTAATATAATGGAATGTATTCCCGTAGCGGGTAAAAACATTTCTGTCCGCGTCGTCCAGGGTCAATCCGGCATTGGCAATTAAATATGAGTTATATTCCTGGTCGGATTCCATGTTAGCCAAAAAACATCAGGCCTCCTGTTTTCGAAACGTTTAAACAAGTTGATCCAATTTTAGGTTTGTCTCTTATTCTTATAGGAAGTTGCTTTTTTCATCCCATTAATAACACAGTATATTATTGCCCGTCAAATTATTAAAAAGATGTATCCATTATGATGACCCATAGCATGGGCGCCGTCTATTATCATTGCTTCATGCAATCATTCGCAACTTTTCAAATGAACCGTTAAATTATTTATACCAGGTTTGAAACGCGGGCTAAATATAGAATGACTATAGAATGACACTATGGTGCAGAAATGGAGATTGGCTGTGGTTGGTGGTGATTTAATGTGTTGGAGTTTCAACACGGTGAGGGACTTGTCCCCTTTTAGGGTAAATTGGCGGTTTTACGGCATAAGTGAGAGCCATCTCAAAGTCCCGTTCGGTTTTGAAGATGGTGCAGGGGAATATCTTGCAGGTGTCAGACAAAGCATTGACTTATTTAATGAGTCAAAGAACCGTCCCCTGACTCTCCTTTTGAGGCTGGTCAGAAGGGACAACAGCCAGTGTGTACCCCAGCGGCTGCAGGATTTTAAATAAGGTATCTATCTGCGGCGTGGCTTTCATACTTTCCAGCCGGGCTATGGCAGGCTGCTTTAAGCCCGCAAGTTTGGCAAGCTCTTTTTGGGACAGTCCTTTAGATTCTCTGGCTTCAATAAGCTTCCCTATCAGTGCTACCTCAAAATCAATCTTAGCCTTTTGTGAAGGGTCGATGAATTTTGGGTCATTCCAGAGCTTATTAAAATTAGTTCCCATATCTATTTGCTCCTTTCAAGATGGTCTGCTAAATTCCTTTTGGCCTGCTCAATTTTTCTTCGGGGAGTCTTCTTTGTCTTCTTCAGAAAGTGATGAAGCAATACAAAAGTGTTATCTCTGAAGTAGAAAAAGAATATCCTGTCATCCAACGGGCGCAGTTCCCAGATATCATCTTCGATGTGCTTAACGTGCGGTTTTCCCGCTCGTGTTCCGTATTCCTGCAATATCCTGATGTAGGTAAGAATTTTTTCGCTGCGTATACGCTCGTTTTTGCTTGTTCTTCCTTTTGTCTGCAGCTCAACTATAAAATTTTTTATCGGTTCATTGCCGTTTCGATCCTCATAAAATTCTACATCGAACATTTTTTAGCATTCCCCTCGTCGGCAATATTATAATAACATATTCGTTATTAAATTACAATAACAAATTTGTTATAATTGCCTCGAATTCGAGGCAATTATAACCCGTATTTTCACTTCGCAGAACAGTTTTACACCCAGGCGATGCGGTCATCTGAAAGTATACTTAATGAAGTTAATAAAAGTGGATGGCGACAGGCAGGATTCCACAGACCATGGTTTATATGATGCGGAGGCTGGTTAATATTGTCTACAGCATGATGAAACATAAAACTGAATACAGACCGCCTGTTCAGATTCAAAAAGCCGAGGGAGAGGCCAGTTAGAGCTTTCTCCCAGAGTCAGCCCTATAGAACCGCTCATGCTCATCTCAAAGCCCCGTTCGGTTTTGAAGATGGTGCGGGGAATATCTTGCAGGTGTCGGACAAAGCATTTACTTACTCAATGAGTCAAAGAACCGTCCCCTGACTCTCCATTTGCCGTTTAAACCGTGCAAACCGTAAAAAAAAGGTCCCGGGGCGAGCCCGGGACCTTTCGGGGTTGTGTATGACAGTAATTTACCGCAGCAACTGCAGCACCTGCTGGGGCAGTTGGTTGGCTTGGGCCAGCATGGCCTGGGCGGCCTGGGAGAGGATGTTCATCTTGGTGAACTCCATCATTTCCTTGGCCATGTCCACGTCACGGATGCGGGACTCGGCGGCGGTAAGGTTCTCCGAGGAGGTACCCAGGTTGTTGATGGTGTGCTCCAGGCGGTTCTGGAAGGCACCCAGCTTGGAGCGCTCCGCCGAAACTCTTTCAATGGCGTCGTTGATAACCTTTACGGAGGCCGTGGCGTTATCGTGGGTGGATACGTCCAGGGCAAATTCAACCGCTATGTCGTCGGTGCCGTTAGTGACAGACTGGTTGGATGTCCAGGCCACGGCGTATTGCTTGCCTTCCACCTCAACAGTTTGGCCGGCGCTTCCCGTAACGGAGGTTACTCCGAGGGCATTTGCCCTCATATCGTTGACATCCAGGGACATGCTCTGTCCCGTGTTGGCGCCAATCTGCATCTGCGCCCGGTAGCCGTCACCCGCATTGGTGGTGTAGGCCAGGGTTGGGGCGGTTGCGGATTCCTGACCTTCTTTCTGGGTCAGGGTTACTTCCGCTCCGGATACCGCCACCGCGTACTTGGCGTTCAGTGCGGCGTCGGCCTCAATGGCTTCTTTCAGGGCGGCGGCTGTTTCTGTCTCAGTTCCGCCGCCGGCCAGGGTCAGTTTCTGGTTGTCGATGGTGACAGCTGACCCGGCCTTCAGGGCGCTCATCTGGAACTTGTATTCTCCCGCCGTTCCGGCGCCGTTCAGCACCTGCGGATCCGTAAGATCATCCCCGGTGGCGTTTTTCTCGGTTAGGGCAATGGAAGCTCCGCTGGTCAGTATGTCATACGCGTCGTCCAAAGTGGTATTTTCCGCGATGGCCGCCGCTAAATTGGCGGTGGTGGCTGACGCGTCTTCGCCCACTATGAATGTGGAGCCGGTGTTTTCACCATCGCTGCCAACGGCTGTGAAGATCTGACCGTTTATGTTTACCCTGTCTCCCACGGCAAAGTTGGTGTCGATATCAAAGGTGTAAACTCCCTCTACCGCGTCCACATTATCTATTGATAACTCAATATCGGTTCCAGTCGCCTGACTTGGTTTTTCCACCAGGCTAATTTCCTTCTCAACGGTAAAGGCATCAACCTGATTCTCAACAACATTGACATTAAATCTCGCGCCTAAAGCGGCATTTCCTGCTATGGCAGCTTTAAGGTTCTCAGTTGTTTCATTGATGTTGCCGCCAGCTGCGAACTGGTCGCCTGTCGCGCCTTCGGCCACCGCTTCGAACTCTACGCCGCCAATGGTGATTTTATCGCCGACGGAGAAGTTTGCAGTCAATTTAACGGTGTAGTCGCCCGCAACCTCATCGCGCGCGCTAACATCGGCTTCTAGTCCGCTTAAAGGATCAGCCTCTCCACCCGCGTTGGCATTTTTCTCGGTAATGGTGATATTGCTGCCCGTGCCGTCGATATCATAATCGGTAAGCAATGCGGCCATGGCTGCCTTGAGGCTTGCCGCCGTATCGTCGGTGGTCCCGCCGCTGATATCAAATGTGCCGTCTGCCGCAACTGCACCGCCATCCACCGCGGTGAAGGTCTGGCCGCCAACGATAATCTTTTCGCCAGCCATAAGGTTTTCCGTAATATCAAAGTTATATGAAGCTTTTACTTCAGCCCGGTTATCTATAGCCGGTCCCAGTCCTTGCACATCAGATTTATCACCATCGGCGACATTTTCTTCTATGGTTAGTTCAGCACCGGAAGCGGTTGCCGTAAAGCCGGTGTTAAGGGTTGAGCTGTTAATTGCCGTAGCCAAATTATCAAGAGTGGTCTCAATATCGCCGTCGACAACAACGAAGTCGGTGCCTGCTGTAAATTCAGTTCCGCCGATGGTAATTTTATCACCGTCAGAAAAATTGGCGGTAAGTTCAAATTTATAAGACGCTTTTTGAGCGGCTTGGTCTTGAGAAGTTACCCCGTCATCAATTACAGTTGCCATGTCGTTACCGCTGGCAACCTTTTCCTGAAGCACAATAGTATCGGCATCGGTAGCCAATCCGGTACCGACTATGTCGGCGCCGCCGGCGGTGTTACCGTCTTTTAAAACCGCGGCGTGGAATTTGGCACTTAGAGTGAGGTTAGCATCAATGGCATCCAATAAATTTTTCGCCGTATCGCTCAGGGTCGTACCAACTAAAAATTGTTCGCCCTCTTTTCCTGCTTCGATAGCATCAACAGCTGTAAAGGTTTGTCCGTCAATGGTTATCGTCGATCCCACTTCGAAGTTGGTGTTTAGTTCGAATTTGTAGGTTCCCGCCACCGCGTCGCCCTTTGTGGCATCTAGACCGCCGGTAAATTGATTTGCTCTGGTGTCCTCTCCGGCCGCGGTTTTGGTAATGGTGATGCTGTTAACATCGTCCGTCCCGCCGGCTCCCCAGCCCGGTCCGCCTACACCCACCGTGTAGCCGCCGCCGCCGATACTGGCGTGGGCTTGCATTTTAGCTTGTAAAGCGGCAACAGTGGCTTCAACTGTTGCACCGATATTAAATTCATTGGCCCCGGCTGCTCCGCCGTCCCTGGCAATGAAGGTCTCTCCGCCGACGGTGATGCTGTCCCCGGCTTTGAAGTTTTCAAGCACCTCGAAGGAGTAAGTGGCGTTGGTTGCCTGGACCTCAAGTTCAGCTGCTATAGCGGCATCATCTGTGGTATCTTCAGTTTCGAATGTGCCCATTTTAATTTGGGTATTGATGGCGTTGGCGGTAATGGTTATCTCTGTACCGGTTGCGGTAATGCCTGTTGTTGTATCTACCGTCCCGTCCCACATACCGGTATTTTGTTTCATTGCCGCCGCCAGGTTGGCCACGGTGTCGGCAGCGGTAGCTCCGATTTTGAATTCTCCCGCTCCGGCGTTGTTTGCCACGGCGGTAAATACTACGCCGCCGATTTCGATGACGGTCCCGGCCTCAAGACCTGTGGCAAAGGTGCCAAAATCAATGGTGAATGATGCTGTTTCATCATCAATGCCATCAGTTGTCTGGTCCACTGTAATGTCAGCGGCATCGATATTATAGGCGTCTGCTCCGGTTAAATGGGCGGCTTTCTGGATTACAACGGCGCCGCCCGTGCTGCTGGCCTCCATCTGAGTTAAAGGCGAACCGATTTCTCCGGCCTTGGCTTCTTTCTTGCTGTCGGTTACTTCAGTCCATGCTCCCTTGGTCCCGGTGCCCGCGGTTACGCTGCTGGCCGTCTGATCCCAGTTTTCGACTGCTCCAACAGGATTATCGGCTACGCTGCCTGTATTTGTTGTAAGATCGGCTGCCCCGTTACCCGCCGCCACGCTGGCGGTCTGGACATTAACCGCGCTTAGTTCCCCGGTTGCGGCCGTTCCGGCAATACCGGCGGTTTCCACGCCGTACCGGATATTGGCGGTCCGGCTGGTGCCGCCGTTCAGCAGCTTCATGGTGTTGAACTCGGTGGTGTTGCCGATGCGGTTGATTTCCGAGGTTAACTGGTTGATTTCCTTCTGGA
Source organism: Bacillota bacterium (assembly GCA_023439185.1). GTDB lineage: Bacteria > Bacillota > Desulfotomaculia > Desulfotomaculales > Desulfallaceae > BRH-c8a. The sequence continues at coordinate 144,554 of JAEXOR010000055.1, forward strand.
TCTCTTCACGGTCAATGCCCACGTTGGTGTCGCTGGCCGCCTGGTTGGCCAACTCCCGCATTCGCTGCAGGATGGAGTGGGTTTCATTTAATCCGCCCTCCGCCGTTTGAATCAGTGATATGGAGTCCTGGGCGTTCCGGCTGGCCTGGTCCAGGCCGCGGATCTGGGCGCGCATCTTTTCGCTGATGGCCAGACCGGCGGCGTCGTCCCCGGCTTTGTTGATCCGCAGGCCGGAGGACAATTTTTCCAAAGATTTTTGACCCACGTTTTGGTTGCTGCTTAGCTGACGATACGTGTTCAGCGCCGCAATGTTGTGATTGATAATCATTTTACTTTCACCATCCCTGTTTTTGTTCTGCCGGCGCCATCCTTTGCGCCGGGTCTTGCCCGGGGGTACTTATTCCGCCGCTCCGTCCTGATGTGCACCTCAAGCCTTGGCGGTGGAAACTTTTTATCGCCGGGGCTGCGTATGCGTCCCCCGCGGTTTACTTACGTCAAAAGCTCCGGCTTTTGCGGAATGCCGTCATTCATTCGCCGACCGCGCTTCCTTTTTTAAAAAACCGGTGTTTTTTTTCTTTACCAGCTTGTCAAACCGGAACCGGGGTTTTATCCCCTGGGCGAGGCATCTTTTTTCGTACACCCGGTCACGCTCAATAATTATTTCCCGGGGAGCCTCTATGCAAAGCCTTACCTCGCTGCCTTCCCACTTCATTCTGATCACTATGTTGTCGTCGATGACCACGTAATCCGTTTCCCGCATGCCGAACACCAGCATACCCATCCCCTCCTTGAGCCTGATAAAATTCCCTTTGCGGGAATTATCGTTGGAATCCAAAGGTAGGTTAGGGATATCCGACAAGATGGCAGGATTGGCATTTAAGATACATATGCGGCTGCCAAAATACAGGCCGGCCCGAGCAAACAGAGAAACCCCCTGTCCTCTCCGGTTAGGGAGAGAACAGGGGGTTTCCGGTTCAATTTAATACTCAGCTTAATACTCAGCCGGGATGCAGTCCGGGCGTTACCGCGTCCGGGTGATTTCAAAGGTGACTCTGGTCCCGGCTTCGGGGGC
>JAEXOR010000016.1 GCA_023439185.1 Bacillota bacterium
CCTGACGAGTGGTAATTAGCCGGAGGCAAACCTGCCTCCGGGCCGGAGCGGCGAGTCATCGCCAACCGCGGGGCGGCGAAGGAACTCCCTCCGGCCGCTTCCCCTTGCGCTGGCTGCACTTGCTACAAGGCGAAGCCGTTACGGGTCGTAGCCTAAGTTGGGCGCGAGCCAGCGTTCGACTTGCGCCAGCGGCATGCCCTTGCGGCGAGCGTAGTCCTCGACCTGCTCACGCGTCACGCGGTCGACCGCAAAATAGCGGGCCCCCGGATGCGCGAAATACAGCCCGCTGACGCTCGCCGCCGGCAGCATGGCGAACGATTCGGTCAGCGTAATGCCGGCGTTTTTCTCCGCCTGCAGCAGGTTGAACAGCGTTCGCTTCTCGGTGTGGTCGGGCTGCGAGGGATAACCGGCCGCAGGGCGGATGCCCCGATACTTCTCGGCGATCAGCTCGTCGTTCGAGAGCGATTCGTCCTTGCCATAGCCCCAATCGCGCCGGGCCTGCTGATGCAGCAGTTCGGCGAACGCCTCGGCCAGGCGGTCGGCGAGCGCCTTGACCATGATCGAGTTATAGTCGTCGTGGTCCTTGTCGAACTTGGCGCACAACTCGGGGGCTCCGATCCCCGCGGTCACCGCGAAGGCGCCCAGGTAGTCCTGCCGGCCGCTGTCGAGCGGAGCAATGTAGTCGGCCAGCGCCTTGAAGTCCTTCTGCCCTTGCCGCTCCCACTGCTGGCGGAGCGTGTGAAACTTCGTCAGCCGCTTGCTGCGCGATTCGTCCGCGAACAGGACAATGTCGTCCCCCTCGCTGGCCGCCGGCCAGAAGCCGTAGACCGCCCGTGCGGTGAGCAGTTTTTCGTCGATGATCTTCTGCAGCAGGTTCTTCGCGTCCTGGAACAGCTCGCGGGCGTGCGGGCCGACATTCGGATCGTCGAAGATCTTCGGATACTTGCCCTTCAGCTCCCAAGTCATGAACAACGGCGACCAGTCGATGTACTCGGCGATCTTGGCCAGCGGATAATCGTCGAGCACCTTCAAGCCGGTGAACGCCGGCTTGTCGATCTGCATCGTGCTCCAATCGGTCTGGAACTTGCGCGCCTTGGCTTCCTCGTACGGCGCCAGCTTTACGTTGCGGGCCGCATACGACTCGGTCAACTGCCGCTGCAGTTCCTTGTTTTCCTTCACGAGCTGATCGCGGAGCGTGTCGCTCATCAGCCGGTCGACGACCCCGACGCAGCGGGAAGCGTCGAGCACGTGCAGCGTCGGGTTGCTGTACTGCGGCGCAATGCGGACCGCGGTATGCTTGGCGCTCGTTGTCGCTCCGCCGATGAGCAGCGGCATGGTCAGGCCGCGGCGCTGCATCTCCTTGGCGACGTGGACCATCTCGTCGAGGCTCGGCGTGATCAGCCCCGACAGGCCGACCATGTCGCACTTCTTCTCGATCGCCGTATCGAGAATCTTTTCGGCGGGAACCATCACGCCCAGGTCGATCACTTCGTAGTTGTTGCACCCGAGCACCACGCCGACGATGTTCTTGCCGATGTCGTGCACGTCTCCCTTCACGGTCGCCATCAGGATGCGTCCGCGCGCCGCCTGCTCGACGGTGCCCGCCGCGATCTTTTCCTGTTCCATGAACGGCAGCAGGTAGCTGACCGCCTTCTTCATCACGCGGGCCGATTTGACCACCTGCGGCAGGAACATCTTGCCGGCGCCGAACAGGTCGCCGACGATCGTCATGCCGTCCATCAGCGGACCTTCGATGATCCGCAGGCAGCGGTCGTACTTCTGCCGAGCCTCTTCGGTGTCGGCCTCGATGAACTTGTCGATACCCTTAACCAGCGCGTGGGCCAGACGCTTTTCGACCGTATCGTTGCGCCAGGAAAGATCTTCGGCGGCGGCCGCCTTCCCCTTCCCTTTCACGGTCTCGGCAAACTGAATCAGCCGTTCGGTCGCATCAGGCCGACGGTTGAGCAGCACGTCCTCGCACCGCTCGAGCAGCTCCTTCGGAATCTCCTCGTACACGGCGAGCTGACCGGCGTTGACGATGCCCATATCCAACCCCGCCTTGATGGCGTGGTACAGGAACGCCGAGTGCATTGCCTCGCGCACGACATCGTTGCCGCGGAACGAGAAAGAGATATTGCTCACCCCGCCGCTGATTTTCGCGCCCGGGCAAACCTGCTTGATCTGCCGCGTCGCTTCAATGAAGTTGACCGCGTAGTTGTTGTGCTCCTCCATGCCGGTGGCGACGGTGAGGATGTTCGGGTCGAAGATAATGTCCTCGCCCGGAAAACCGGCCTGCTGGGTAAGCAGATCGTAGGCCCGCTTGCAGATGCGGACCTTGTCGGCGATCTCGACCGCCTGCCCTTCCTCGTCGAACGCCATCACGACGGCCGCCGCGCCGTAGCGACGGACGAGCCTGGCCCGGCGGAGGAATTCTTCCTCGCCGTCTTTCAGGCTGATCGAGTTGACGATCGCCTTCCCCTGCACGCATTTGAGCCCCGCCTCGATGACCGACCATTTTGAGCTGTCGATCATCACCGGAACCTTCGAGACCTCGCCATCGCCGGCAATCAGCCGCAGGAACGTGCTCATCGCCTGCTCGCCGTCGAGCAAGGCGTCGTCCATGTTC
>JAEXOR010000040.1 GCA_023439185.1 Bacillota bacterium
ACGAGCCAAACCATGAGATGACCTCCTTCGTGTTCCGGGAAACGCTTATGGCTCACCTACTTCTGTGGGGCAACGCCTACGCGCAGATTATCCGTGACGGGCGCGGCTACCCAGTGGCGCTCTACCCGATGCTGCCCGACCGAATGAGCGTAGACCGTGATTCGCAAGGCGAACTGGTCTACACCTACCAAAGCGACAATGGTCAGGTCAAGCTACGAAAAGAGAGCGTCCTGCATATTCCCGGCTTAGGCTTCGACGGACTTATAGGGTATTCGCCCATTGCGATGGCAAAGAACGCCGTCGGTCTTGCCCTTGCCACAGAGGACTATGGAGCTGCGTTTTTCGCCAATGGTGCAAACCCCGGCGGTGTATTGGAACATCCCGGCGTGATTAAGCCGGAGCAAGCTGACAGACTTCGTGAAAGCTGGGCAACGCAGTTTGGCGGTGCGAATGCTCACAAGGTGGCTGTGCTTGAAGAGGGCTTGAAGTTTCACCAAATGAGCATACCGCCCGAACAGGCACAGTTTTTAGAGACACGGAAGTTTCAGATAAACGAAATCGCCCGCATATTCCGAGTGCCGCCCCACATGGTGGGCGACCTTGAAAAGAGCAGCTTTTCCAACATCGAGCAGCAGTCCTTAGAGTTTGTGAAATACACCCTCGACCCTTGGGTGGTCAGGTGGGAGCAGAGTTTACAACAATCACTCATCCTGCCTTCCGAAAAGTCGGTGGTGTTCATCAGGTTCAATTTGGATGGCTTAATGCGCGGCGATTATCATAGCCGTATGCAAGGCTACAGCGTGGGCATTCAGAACGGCTTTTACAGCGTCAACGACGTGCGAGGGTTGGAAGATCTGAACCTTCTGCCCGATTCCGTGGGCGGTAACATCCACGTATTAAACGGCAATATGGTCAAACTCGCCGACGTGGGTGCGGCCTATAAATCAAACGAAAAGGAGGAAACACCGTGAAAAGTAAGCTAAAGAAATTTTGGGACTGGGCACGCGACGAGACGACCGGCGAGCGAGTCCTCTACTTCGATGGGGAAATCTCGGAGGAGACTTGGTGGGGCGACGAAGTGACGCCTAAAATGTTCCGCGATGAGTTGTTCAAAGATACTGGCAACATCACCATTTGGCTCAACTCACCGGGCGGAGACTGCGTGGCGGCAAGCCAAATCTACGCCATGCTGATGGACTACCCACATAGTGTGACGGTCAAAATTGACGGCATTGCGGCTTCGGCGGCAAGCGTCATCGCAATGGCGGGAACAAAGGTGCTTATGGCTCCCACCGCCCTGATGATGATTCATAACCCGCTGACAATCGCCATCGGCGACAGCGAGGAAATGCGTAAAGCCATCGATATGCTCGCCGAGGTTAAAGAATCCATCGTCAACGCCTACCAAATTAAGACGAGCCAGTCGAGGGCAAAAATCAGCCACTTAATGGACGCGGAGACTTGGATGAACGCTAACAAGGCGATTGAAATGGGCTTCGCAGACGGCATCTTGGAGGATGCAAAGCGCAAGACCTCGGAGGATGTGACATTCGCTTTCTCAAGGCGAGCGGTCACAAACTCCCTGCTTGGCAAGGTAATGCCGAAAGCACCACAGCAAGACCCGAAAATTGAACTTGAAACGCCGAAAGGCGTGGACGCTGAGTCGCTGAAGAAGCGGCTCAATTTGATTATCCACTAAATTTATGGAGGTAATGACAATGAGTACAATCCTTGAACTGCGCGAGAAGCGCAACAAAATCTGGAACACCGCTAAGGAGTTCCTCGACCAGAAACGTGGTGCGGACGGCATGGTTCCGCCTGAAGCCGCAGCCGAGTACGACAAGATGGAAGCCGACATGGTTTCTCTCGGCAAGGAAATCGAGAGGTTGGAACGCCAGCAGGCGTATGACCTCGAAATGGCGAAACCGACCACAAGCCCCATCGCCAATGCACCGACCAAATCAGCTGAAGCTAAAATCGGCAGGGCTTCCGACGAATACAAGGCGGACTTCGGTAAAATTCTGCGTGGTAAGCAGCCCATCAACAATGTCCTGTCCACCTCGCCCGACACGGATGGTGGATATCTTGTGCCACTTGAGTTCGAGCGTCAGATTGTGACCGGCTTAGAGGAAGCAAACATCATCCGCTCCATCGCTAAAACCATCACAACCTCAGCGGAGCGTAAAATCCCTGTTGCGGCAACGCACAGCACCGCCCAGTGGACTGCCGAGAATGGCTCCTACACCGAGAGCAACCCGACCTTCGACCAGAAGACCATCGACGCTTTCAAGCTGACCGACCTTGTGAAAGTTAGTCTTGAACTCCTGCAGGATTCGATGTTTGACTTGGAGTCCTACATTGCCGCAGAGTTTGCAAGGGCATTCGGAGTAGCTGAGGAGCAGGCATTCTGCGTCGGAACCGGCACAGGTCAGCCCACGGGTATTTTCACTGCAAACGGCGGTCATGTCGGTGTGACGGCAGGTTCTGCCACAGCAATTACGGTAGACAACCTCATCGACCTGATTTACTCCTTGAAGTCCCCGTACCGCAGGAATGCAGCGTTCCTGATGCAGGACGTGACGATTTCCGCACTCCGCAAACTGAAGGACGGCAACGGCGTATATGTGTGGCAGCCGTCGGTTCAGGCTGGTCTGCCTGACAGATTGCTCGGCTATCCGATTTACACCAGCCCCTATGTTCCTGCGGCAACGGCTGCGTCTCTACCTATTGCTTTCGGTGATTTCAGCAACTACTGGATTGCCGACCGTATGGGCAGAACGGTTCAGCGCCTGAACGAACTCTATGCCGGAAACGGTCAGGTTGGCTTTATCGCCACCGAGCGTGTGGACGGCAAGGTCATCCTGTCTGAGGGCATTCAGCTACTCAAGATGGGTTCGTAAAGGAGGCGTGACTTATGGCTGATAACACTTACAACACAAAGAATTACCAAGAACAAGGCGGTGAAAAATGGGTAATCGGCGGGACTTTGGAAGTCCTGCCGACCGCCACTGTCACAGGTCTTCCCACTGACCCGCCCCAAGTGGCAACCAACGCCACGCTCGGTGGTATTAAAGCCCCTGCAAAGACAAATGAAGCCGTGCCCGTAGCGATTGACGAGGACGGCTTTCTGTTTGTCCCAGAAGTAACTGTCCCTACTGTTCCTGTCGCCGAAGCGGTGGCTGATAGTGTGGCTGAGGACGTTGCCGGAGTAAACACTGTCATTAACGCAATTCTCGCATCGCTAAAAGCCGCAGGGATGATGGCAACCGAAACTGAGCCGGAATAAGGAGGTGCGCGGCGATGATGCCAACGGAAATGTTACCACTGGTCAAGG
>JAEXOR010000067.1 GCA_023439185.1 Bacillota bacterium
ACCGACTATAAGAGTTAGCTTATTCTATAGTTATTAGGAATATGTTGTGAAGAGCCGTATGCCTTAATAGGGCACGTACGGTTCCGTCGAGGAGTATGGGCGGTAACGCCCATGCTTACTCAAGAAATAACAGACAGTACATCATCAGGAGGAAGAATAATGGCCGGTATCATACCCCTGCGCGGCATACGCTATAATGAAAGCAAGGCCGGGGATATCAAGGAACTGGTGACACCGCCGTACGACGTAATCGACCGGGATGCACAGGAAGGGTATTATAACCGCAGCCCATACAATATCATCAGATTGGAATACGGCAAACAAAGCGCCGCAGACAGCGAAACCGAAAACCGGTATACCCGCGCGGCGGGTTATTTTAGTCAATGGCAAAATGAAGGAGTTCTGAGTCAAGAGGAAGAGCCGGCTATTTGTCTGTACCGCCAGCGGTTTACCGTGGCCGGTCGGGAAATGGAACGGACCGGGATAATTTGCGGTGTGCAGCTGGAACCGTATGAAAAGGGCGTGGTGCTCCCCCATGAAGAGACCATGCCGGGGCACAAGGCCGACCGTTTGGCTTTAATGCGGGCCTGCGGGGCCAATTTCAGTCCCATCTTCGGTTTGTACAGCGACCGGGAAAGGGCCGTTGACCGTCTTTTGGACCAGATGACCGGCGATAAAACCCCCGACATTGATTTTGTGGATGAATGGGGACAGGGCCATCGCCTCTGGGTGGTAAAGGAGCCGGACGCGCTGAATCAGGTGCGGGAGCTGATGGAACCACAGCGTATCTTTATCGCCGACGGCCACCACCGTTATGAAACAGCACTTAATTATGCCCGGGAAAACGCGGCCGCCGGTCATATCATGATGACCCTGGTCAACCTTTATGATCCCGGGCTAATCATATTGCCCACGCACCGGTTAATTGTATCCGCAGGTATGAAGCCGGACGAAATAATCGCCGCATTACGTCAGGACTTCCTGGTGGAGGAGGTCGCGGGACGTGACGTGGACGGGGTACTTGCTTATATGGCTGAAAAGGCAGGTTTAAACAATGCCGGCGGCGCTAAAAGCGGCTGGGTGTTCGGCCTTTATACCGGAGCCGGTTTCCATGTTTTGCAGTTGAAGGACGAGGGTATAATTGAACGGAAAATGCCTCCCGAGCGTTCTCAGGCCTGGCGCCGGCTGGACGTTTCGGTACTGCAGCAATTAATCCTTGAAAACATTATGGGTCTGGGGAAGGACGCCCTGGCCGGGGGCGAGGCCGTGCGTTATACCAGGGATGCCGGAGAAGCCATTGGCGTGGCAAAGCGTGGTGAATGCGGGGCGGCGTTTCTGATGAATCCCACCCGGATCGCCGAGGTAACCACGGTAGCTGAAAACGGGGAAAAAATGCCTCAAAAATCAACTTTCTTTTATCCTAAACTAATCACCGGGCTGGTGATCAACAAGTTTTAAAAGCGGGCGCTCGCAAGGGATGCCCTTACGTTAAGGGGTGGCGATTATGCCATGTTTTATGCGTAGGGGCGCCCCTCGCGGGCGCCCGGATTTTTTAAATTAAGTTACTTGAATTGATTGTGTTAATCCTGTCCCGGGTGGAAATGATATTGGATATCTTGACGCCAAAATTCTCATTTACCACCACTACCTCCCCCCGGGCCACCAGTTTGCCGTTAACCAGTATTTCCACCGGCTCACCCACCACAGTTTCCAGTTCCACTATTGCCCCGGGAGTCATCTGCAATACGTCCTTGATTTGTTTCCGGGTTCTGCCCAGTACCACCGATACCTTCAGCGGAATATCCAGCAGCAGGTTAAGCTTGTTCTGATCTACTTGCGGCATGGGATAGTGGCCGTTCCCAGGCGCCTGGTCCAGCGGCTGCGGTAGATTGCCCATTTTTTCTTGGAGCTCCGCGGCTGGCGTTTTTGCTTCGAAAAACGTATCTTCCGGTTGCGGATCCGGAATGTTTTCCGGCAGGCCGGCGGTAAGGTCCGGCTCCGCACTGTCAATGGACATATTTTCCCCGGTGGCATCGACCTGCATATCGCTGTCAGAGCCGCCGAAACTTTGCCATAACAGTTTAGATTGTTCACGGGCGTTGTCCAGGTCGATAACCTGCATAATATTTGTGTTCAGCAGGTTCTCAATATCCATTTTAAAGGAAATGACCACGATGGGGTCGTTGAAGGGCAAATCAACCTGTACATTGGTTAAGTCTTGGACCAGTTCCGTCTCGGGGGGGGCAATATTAATGTTTTTATTGAGCAGATCTGCCAGGGATGTGGACGCGGTACCCATCATCTGATTCATTGCTTCGGATGCGGCACTGATCTCCATCTCGGAAATTTCTTCGGGCAGATCCGTTCCGTCTCCGCCCATCATTAAATTAGCCATTAAGATGGCGTCCTGCTGTTTGATAATTAAAACGTTATAGCCGTCGAAACCAGCCTTGAATTTAATTTTAATCACCAGATAAGGCATATTAAACGCGGTCAAAAAATCTGTTTTATTGGCTGTGTTAACGGCGGGGCTGGTGATGATCACCCTTTTGTTCAACAATTGTGAAAGGGTAGTGGCTGCCGAGCCCATGCATATATTGCCGATTTCTCCCAGGGCGTCTATCTCCGTCGTTGTAAGCGGTTCACCCGGAGCAGCGGTGAATGAATCCGGCGCGGCAGGCTCTTCCGCCGGCACAGCAATACTCTCCGGCCCCGTTTCCAGGCCCGGTATGTCTTTATCTAGTCCTTGGGATTGAGACTCGCCCTCGTTTTGTGCCGCTTTTAACAGAGCATCTACTTCATCTTGTTCAAGAAACTTTTCATCACTCATACTATACTAACCTTCCCTTTCGTTGAGCGAAACAATTTGTATGGCCAGGTTCTCTCCCACTGAACCGGCCTGGGCATCAAGCTTCAGAGAATCGCCTATATAAACGCCCAAATCGTGGTGTACGTCGTTGTCCAAAACGATAACGTCACCGCTTTGAAGCTGCAGGAAATCATCCACGGTAATCGTGGCTTCACCGATTACGGCGGTAATATCAACGTTGCACAGGCTCAGCCAGTGTATGATCTTCTGGTAATTCTCACGCTTCCCCGAAGCATACTGGCGAATAAACTGCTGACGCACCGACAGCCTGGCAATAACCGGATCAAGCATGATATACGGCAAGCATAGGTTAATCATGCCCTGGTCGTTTTCTCCCATGGTTACCGTAAAGGTCAGTAAGGCTACTACTTCATTGGGTGAGTATAGCTGCTGCAGACGTGGATTGGTTTCAATGGCCCGTATGGACGGGTTGATTTCGTAGATGTCTTGCCAGGTTGGGGCCAATAACTCCAGTATCCGGCTCATCATTTTCCTGATTACCTGGATCTCGATATCGGTCAGTTCCCTGTTCATTTCGCTTGAAGAACCGTTTCCCCCAAACAGCAGGTCGATGATGGGGAACACAAATCCCGTATTAGTCTCCATGATCGATGCGCCTTCCAAAGGCTGCAGGTCAAAGACCGTTAAAATGGTAGGCGTGGGGACGGAACGGATAAACTCGTCATAGATGATCTGTCCCACCGACGCCAATTCAATATTGATATTAGTCCTCAGGTAACCCGATAAAAAACTGGACAGGTGCCTGGCAAACTGCTGGTGTAACATTTCCAGGGTCCGCAAATGTTCTTTGGAAAACTTATTGGGACGCCGGAAATCATAATTTCTGGCTTTTGGCGACGAGACGCTTGCCTCTGCGTCTTTCGGAATATCACCCGTGCTGAGTGCTTGTAAAAGCGAATCTATTTCGTTCTGGCTAAGGATCTCCTGCATAATAAACCCCCGTCTGGTTTACCTGTTCATGACCCTGTCTATGGCTTGCAATATACGGTCTTGTTTAAAGGGCTTGACGATGAAGTCCATCGCCCCGGCTTGAATGGCCTCCATGACCATTGATTGCTGACCCATGGCGCTGCACATGATAATCTTGGCGCCGGGATCAATCTGCTTGATGGCTTTTACACTTTCTATGCCATCCATTTCCGGCATGGTGATATCCATAGTTACCAGGTCAGGTCTGTGTTCGGAGTAGAGCCTGATGGCCTCGGAACCGTTTTCGGCCTCGCCCACCACTTCGTACCCATTTTTAGCCACGATGTTTTTAATCATCATGCGCATGAATGTTGCATCGTCCACAATAAGGATTTTGATTGACATGTTTTCCCTCCGTTCAATTTATGGTTCCAAGCCCAATGCGGCAAAGAGCCTGGTGATTGACTCCGCTTCAGCCAGTAAAAAGAAATATCCGCGAACTTCTTTGTCTTCTTTAAATAACTGTGTTTCAATCGTCATTACACTGTCTTCCACCGGCCGGCCGGTTTCCAGCATCAGCGAGGTGAAAACCGCCGCCAGCATGTCGAAGGCAAATATCGGTACTGAAGTATTAATGCGCAGCTCGGTTAAATTGCTGATGGCCGACACAAAGGCGCCGGTGAGTATATTGCCTATCTCGTTGATAGTGGAGGCGGCTATTTCATCCAGCATACCGGAGTGGCTGTTTTCCTGTCCCGTCAGCATGTCCACCAGCCTGTAAGTGCTGGATTCATCAAAGATAAAGAACACTATTCCCTGCACATCACCGTTCAGATAAAGGCTGACGCAGGATACCAGCTCTTCATAACCGCCGATTATTTCGATTACCTTTTCAAAGGAAATGAAACTGACCTGCGGCACCGCCATATCTATTCTGCTATCCAGCATCTCCGACAGGGATGTGGCGGCGTGCCCCATGCCAATGTTGCCGATCTCTCGTAACGCGTCCATCTCCATTTGGGACAATACTTTTGACAATATCCATCAGCCCTTTCTTATGCAGCATGGAATAGCTAATCTAATTTACGACTTTTTTATAAAAACAAGTGGCTAATTTTTCAAAACCCAGTTCTTTATAATTAAAAATCATTTCACTGCCGCCGATAAAAAGTATACCTCCGTTATTCAGTGAGTTGTTAAAACGCCGGTAAATAATTTCCTGAGCCTCCTTGGTGAAATAAATGGTTACATTGCGGCAAAGGATCAGGTCAAAATGCTTATCATATTCGCCGGACAGCAAATCATGATGCTTAAATGTTACTTTACGCTTGACTGCGTCTTTCAGCGCGAAGGATTCGCCTTCCCGGTTAAAAAAACGTTCCAGCCTGTCTTTACCGACGTTTTTCAGGCTTTCCATCGCATATACGGCGCGTTCAGCCTTATTTAGAATCTGACGGTCAATATCGGTGGCTGTAATTTTACTTTTGCCGGAAAGACCCAATTCCTCCATGATGATGGCCACCGAATAAGGTTCCGACCCGTTGGAGCAAGCCGCGCTCCAGACCTGGATAGTGTTTCTGCCGCTTGCCAGCTCTGGTATGAACACCTTTTGCAGTTCGGTAAACCGTTGCGGATCCCGGAAAAACTCCGACACGTTAATCGTCAGGTAATCGAGAAATTCTTCATAACTGCGCCGGTTGACGGTCATCAGGTTGAATAACTCACCGTAGCCGGCTATTTTAAGCCTGCCCAGGTAAGAGTCCAGGCGTCTTTTCAGTTGTTTTTCCTTGTAACTGTTTAAATCCAGGTGAAAGGATGTCATGACCTTGTTTTTAAAAGCTCCGAATTCCATGTTACCACCAATCCTATAGTACCTTGATGTCTTTGCCCAGGGTTTTAATCAACACCTGTCCGGTTCGCACGTCCAGATACATGGTGCGGCCCCTGTTGCCCCCCACGTCTTCACCGGCAACGGAAATGTTTAATTCCTTTAACAGCACCTTGGCCGCTTGTACATTTCTCGCTCCGATATTGAAAAGCTGGTTTTTATCCAGTCCGGAAAACATTTGCGCGCCGCCTACCAGTTTAGCCGTCAGCCTGTGCCGGCCGGCTCCCATTCCCAGCAGTTCTTTATACATCATCGGTATGCCCAGGTCGGCATATTTCTGCGGTTTATTCAGCTTGGAAAAGTCTTTACTATTGGGCAGCATGATATGTAAAAGGCCGCCTAATTTAGCTGCCGCATCCCACATGCTTATGCCCACGCAGGAGCCCAGTCCCAGGGTAACAAGCCGGCCTGGATTAGTAGCCGTCTTGTATTCACCTATGCCGACATGTATGTCATCCGTGCTTCTTCCCAGTTCCATTGCATCACCCGTGTTTAAAATATGTTAATTACTTTTGCAGGTTGTTCGTGATACTCCAGAGCTGGTCGGCTGTGGTAACGGAACGCGCGTTCAGCTCAAAGGCCCGTTGTGCTTCAATCATAAATTGTACTTCCATGGTCAGGTCTACATTGGAGCTTTCCAGATAGCCCTGTCTGATTACGCCCGCGTTCTCTTCTCCCGGAGTCAGATCCACGGGCTCGCCGCCGGACTCGGTGGGTAAAAATAAATTCTCACCCGCTTCTTCCAGACCGGCCGGGTTGGAGAAAACAGTAATCTGAATTTGACCGATTTCCACCTGTGCGCCTGAACCGTCCAGACAGGTTACAACGCCTTGATTGTCAACCGAGAGGTCGCTGTAATTTTCCGGCAGTTCCTCATCCAGCAGCAGGTATCCCTGGCTGTTGGCGATTTGCCCGTTGGCGTTGAGACGAAAATTTCCGTCCCGGGTGTAAAATTCGCTGCCGTCTTCCCGGAGCACCCGGAAAAAACCATTGCCTTCAATGGCCAGATCAAGGTCGCGTCCGGTAAATGCCGGCGTTCCCTGCTCAAATAGCCGGGTAGCGGCTGAAACTTTGGTTCCGCTGCCCATTGAAGGGCTAATGGCGCCGTTTTCATCAAGCACCGGTAACCCCCTGGAGGCGATGCGCTGGCGCAGCAGATCGGAAAAACTTACCGCCTGCCTTTTATAACCGGTGGTACTGATGTTTGCGATATTGTTGCCGGTAATGTCAAGTTTCTGCATATGCGCCGACAGGCCGCTCATGCCGTTATACAATGTGCCCAGCATTGTTAACCACTCCTTGTTACCTTAATCTGCCAACCCTGTTGATGGCCATATCCAGCATGCCGTCCTGGGCCTGGATGATCTTCTGGCCGGTTTCATAGGCCCGGGAGGCTGTTACCAGGTTTACCGACTCCTCCACCGGGTCTACGTTGGCCCCTTCCAGGTATCGCTGAACCATGGCCGGAGTTTCCACCGGCTGTGCTTCTTGCTCTCCGGACCGGTAAAAATCCTGACCTTCCCGCTGTAAGCCGGTGGGATCTGCGAAGTCCACCACATAAATGGTGTTGCTGACGGCGCCGTTTTCCGTGATATTGCCGGTTTTATCAATGGAGAAGTTAACCGGATCTTCCTCCAGCTGCACCGGTCCGCCCTGGCCCATAACCCGAAAACCCTGATCGTTTACCAGGTATCCTTCACCGTCGACCCGAAAGCTGCCGTTCCTGGTATAAAAAACGGCAGCTTCGTTCTCCGGATCGGTCAGCACAAAATACCCCGCGCCTGTTAAGGCCAGGTTGGCAGGGTTGCCCGTTTCCCGCAGCGTTCCCTGGGAAAAATCCGTTACCACCTGCGAGATCGCCGCCCCTTCACCGGAAACCCCAAGCACCTCTCTTGACGCAGCGCCCGTCGCGGTATCCAAACTCCGGGCGCTCAACTGGAGCAAACGGGGAAAAAACTCAGCCAGCACATGATCTTTTTTGAAACCGGGAGTGCTAATATTGGCCAGGTTGTTTGAAACCGTCTCCAACCTGGCGGATTGAACGTTCATACCCATAGCGCTGGAATAAATACCTCTGATCATCATGCCACCCCTTTCCGAGTGTAGTCTAAAGAACACCTTTCCTGCGTGTGCCCGGCTGCATTATCCTGACGTGCAGTTTCTCGCGCAATTTTTGCAACGCCTTGGAATGCAACTGGCAGACCCTTGATTCGGTAACCTCCAGTACTCCGCCGATTTCTTTCAGCGTCAACTCCTCCTGGTAGTACAAAGCCAAAATCAACCGGTCTCTTTCCGGCAGCTCTTCAATGGCTTCGGCCAGGGATCTTTTTTCATCTTTATCCGCCACCATATCCAGCGGATCGGGACTGCGGGGGTCGCTGATTATGTCCGCCAGTACCCCTTCCCCTTCGGTCCCGGCGTTATCGTCCAAAGAGACGGGAAACGCGGTATTGTATTCGGCAGCCAACTGCCTGACCCGGGCTTTATCCACACCCATTTTAACAGCCAGTTCACTGTCCCCGGCCGGTTTACCCTTTTGCATCAGCTGCTCTTTAACGGTGTTCAGCTCATGAAATTTTTGCCACTTGCTGCGCGGAACCCAGTTTTGTTTTCTTATTTCATCCAGCATGGAACCCCGAATTCTGGTATAGGCATAGTTTTTAAACTCGGTACCCAGGCGGCTGTCGTACTTTTCAATGGCGTCCAGCAACCCGATCACGCCGTAACCCTCCAGATCTTCCTGATTCATGGTGGGCGGCGCGTTTACCGCCAGGCGACCGGCCAGGTATTTAACCAGAGCCAGGTGCTCCAATACCAGTTGTTCCTTAATGCCGGGATCTTGTGTGGCACTGAATCTGTTCCAGGTATCCGGGAATTCCACATGCTCACCCCGTTTAAGAGAGAGTTTAAATGTGATTTATACCAATTTTTTTTGCACGGCCATTTTTTCAAATATGAACCGCACGATGGTATCCTGTTGGCGGTGGTTGATGCTGTCGTATTCTAAGCCCAAATGATATACTTTTGTTTTCTCATCAATCATGGTGCAGCGGATGACCCGTGCCGTCAGTTCCAGGTATTCCGGTGTTTCTCTAATCGGCAGGTAAAACTTTAACAGCAGCATTTCTCCTTCTTGGACCGGCTGCCGCACTGCCAGTCTCATTCCGGCGCCACTGATATTAACCGATGATGCCGAGACGAAGTTCGGGCTATCCCCGCCGTTGGCGTTCTTCTTCACTGGTGCGTAACTAACATCCAGTAATACCGGCAGACGCACGTGCATCCTTTGTTGGATTCTTTTTATTTGTTCCGGATAGGCCAGTTGATACAGCCTGATATTATCCTCGACCTGGCCGGTAACATAGGTTGCAAATTGATAGCTGCAGTCCGAATCAAAAAATTTAATCTTCACCGGATCACCCTTGAACGCCACCAGTGGGCGTTCTTTCAGATAAGGGATGGTAATACTGAATGTGTCAGGATTTAGATCCTGGATGCTGGAGCCAAACCATGTTTTGCCGTCTTTGCTGATTTGTATTTTTTGAGTAATGCGCAGGTATTTTCGTTCCGCCAATGCTAACCCCCCCGGTTTATCTGAAAAGCCGGCCCAGTTTGCTGATGAAGCCCGGCAGTCCCCGTTCAGCTTGCTGCTCTGTTGCAAAGGTTTTATGTAAAACGGCGCCGGCTATTTTATTTACTCCAGCCGCGGCAGCGCAATCGGTTAATAAAAACGGTAATTGTTTTTTGACTGCTTTACTTACACAGGGGTCATAACGAATATCTCCTAAGTATTGGATTTTAAGGGTTAAATACTTGCCGGCCAGCGTTCTTAGCCGGTTTAGCGTGTCCAGGGACTCCCCTTCGCTATGGGACTGGTTGATGATCAGGTAAACATTTTGCTGTAGCTTAAACCTGTCAATCACCTTAATTAATCCGTAAGCATCCGTCAGTGAAGTTGGCTCCGGAGCTATCACCACCAATACTTCGTCCGCCGCCGCGCAAAAAGCGAGCACTTCTTTGGAAATGCCGGCCCCGGTGTCGATGATAATGAAATCGGCCAGCCCGTTTATTTTGTTCAATCCTTCCAGCAGTTTGGAGTGTTGTTGAGATGTAAGACAGGCCAGTTCCAAAAAACCCGAACCGCCGGATATAATCCGGATCCCCCCCGGGCCGGGCGTTAAAATATCCTCTATCGGTATCCCCTTATATAGGTAATCGTAAAGGTTAAAGGGCGGAGTGATCCCCAGCAGTACATCCACATTGGCCATGCCCAGGTCGGCGTCAAAAATGATCACCCGTTGTTTCAGGCGGGTCAGGGCAATGGCAAGATTAACCGATAGGTTGGTTTTGCCGACGCCGCCCTTGCCGCTGGTAACGGTAAGAACCCGGGGGCCCCAGGCCGGTACCGGTTCACTTTCCACATTTACCGGTTCGTTAAAAGTGTTACGTTTGATAATCCTCATCCAGCACAACGCTCCCGAGTAATATTTCAGCAAATCTTTTGGGAGATAAACGTTCTATGTCGTCGGGTACGTTTTGCCCGTTGGTTACATGGGTCACCGGCACCCCGGTATTGCAAACCAGGTTGAGCATAGAACCGTAGGTATCTGTTTCATCCATTTTGGTCATTAAAATTTTATTGTAACCCACAGGCCTGAAATCGTTGGCAATGCGAATCAAATCCCGGTTTTTGGTTGACGTGCTCAACACCAGATGCAAATTCTGGGGCTCGTTCACCGCTCCGGTAAAGGAATGCAATTCCAGCACCTGGCTGCGATTCATGGACGGTCTGCCCTCGGTGTCGATAAAAATTATATCCTTATCCCGGTGGGCTTCAACGGTCTGGGCCAGCTCAGCCGGCGTCATTACCACGTCCACCGGAGCACCGATAATGTTGCCGTAATAATTTAGTTTTTCCATGGCTCCAAAACGGTGGTTGTAAACCGCGATTAAAGCGATTTGCTTTTTCTCCACCACCTTGCTGCGGGTGGCCAGTTTTACCAGGGACATTGTTTTGCCTACTCCGGTGGGTCCGATAAAGGTATTGATCCGGGCCCCGTTTTTTCTTTCGTAGGCCGGTTTCAGTAGACTGATGAGCTGTTCCCGGAGGTATACCTTGATCACATCCTCGGGTGGCAGACCCATTCCTTCGATATCCAGATTGAAATCGTTAAACAAAATATCGGTGACTGAATCATTTACTTCAATTTGTCGTAATATTTTTTTCCATCTGGCGGTGATATTGTTGTCCAAGCCGGCCTCCTCCTTTTCCAGCTCCTGTTGCAGGATCATCTTGAACCAGCTGTTTTCGTTTTCGCCGGTTAATGTCAAAATAGGTTCCGGTAATCTGGCCGGCACAATACGACCGGGAATAATCCGTTCCGGCATGGTTTCAGGCCGGTCGTAATCAGCGGCGGGCCTGGTTCGGACAGTGCCCTCCGCGAGTAACGGCGGGGGCGCCGTCGGGGCTAGCAAGCGGGGTTCCGGTATATTTGCCGGCGCGTCGTCCACCGCCGCGGTAACCTCGATATTGCGCCGGCTGAATAGATGCCTGAGGCTTTTTACAGGCTCCCGGGCGGAGTTGATAATGATGGCGTCATCACCCAGTTCGAAACGAATCTGCTTCATTGCTTGCTGCATATCGGCTGCCACAACTTTTTTAATCTTCATTCATAACCACCGTCCCCACAGCTTCAATATCGACCTCGGGTATGATCTCGTTCATGGACAGTACCGCTGTTGATGGCAGCTGCCTGGCAATAAAGCGTCGCAGGGGCAGCCTCAGGCGGGGTGAACAAAGCAGCACCGGCGCGTATCCCCTGGCTTTGGACTTTTCAATAGTATCCGTAATATTATCCAGTATCTTCCTGGCCAGTCGCGGTTCCAGCACCGGGTAAGTGCCCAACTGGGTGGTCTGCACCGCGTCGGCCAGCATTTGCTCCAGGCTGGGGTGCAGCGTAATAACCTGCAGCTTGTTATCCTGGTTCAACAATCGCCGGCAGATGCTCCGGGACAGTTTCTGGCGCACATGATCGGTTAAAAAGTCAGTGTCTTTATTCATCCGCGCCCCGTCTCCCAGGGCTTCCAGAATGGTAACGATATCCCGCAGCGGCACGGACTCCCGCAGCAGGTTTTGCAGTACTTTTTGCACTTCTCCCACCGTCATGAGGTCCGGTATTAGCTCGTCCACCACCGCCGGGTTATTTTCCCGCATCACATCCAGCAATTCCTTTACGTCCTGCCGGCCCAGCAGTTCATGAGAAAATTTCTTGATAAACTCGGTCAAGTGGGTGACCAGCACGGTGGAACAGTCCACCACTGTAAAACCGCTATTCTCGGCATCTTCTTTTTTATCCGTTGTGATCCACCAAGCCGGCAGACCAAAGGTTGGTTCGGTGGTGGCGATACCGCTGATTTCCATCTCCTGGTTTGTAGGGTTAAGGGCCAGGTATTGTCCGGGTACCAGCTCGCCCCCCTCAATTTCTTCGCCCCGGAGCTTAAAAACGTACTGGTTGGGCGGCAGCTGCAAATTATCCCGGATGCGTATGGGTTTGACAAAAATGCCCATTTCAATGGCGCACTGACGTCTTACCGAGGTCAGCCTTTGCAGCAGGTCGCCGCTGTTTCTTTCATCAGTTAATGGAATCAGGTTGTAGCCGATTTCAATTTGCAGCGGGTCGGTTTCCAGGAACTGCATCACGTTTTCAGGCTCACGGTGTTCCTGGACTTTCTTCCGGGCTGTTTCCTCCATGGTCTGCAGTTCGCTTTTTCTCCGCTCATTGAGCAGCGTATAACCCATAAATCCCAAAGCCCCGGATAAAATCATAAATACAAAGGTGGGCATGGCCGGAAGCAGGCCGATAACCAGCAGAACGGCGGCCACCACAAATAAAATCTTGGGGAAGTTTAAAAACTGGGTGGCCAGATCGGTACCAAAACTCGCGTCGGTGGTGGCCCGGGTGACCAGGATGCCCGAAGCGGTGGAAATCAGCACCGCCGGCAGTTGCGACACCAGACCGTCACCGATGGTCAGGATGGTATAAACCTGAACGGATTCGGCCAAGGCCATACCCTTTTGCAATACACCGATGCTGATCCCGCCGATGACGTTAATGATGATAATTACGATTCCGGCAATGGCGTCGCCGCGTACGAACTTGCTGGCGCCGTCCATGGCACCGAAGAAGTCGGCTTCCCGCTGCAGCTTGCGCCTGCGATCCCTGGCTTCGGTCTCGCTGATCAGGCCGCTGTTAAATTCGGCATCAATGCTCATCTGTTTACCCGGCATGGCGTCCAGGGTGAACCTGGCCGATACCTCGGAAACCCTGCCCGCACCACTGGTGATCACCACGAATTGAATGACCGTGATAATGATAAAAACGATGCCGCCCACAATATAGTTGCCGCCTACCACAAATTGGCCGAAACCTTCGATAATCCGGCCGGCTTCCGCCTCCCCCAGGATCAGCCGGGTGGACGAGATATTCAGCGCCAGCCGGTACAGGGTTGTCACCAGCAGCAAAGCCGGGAAAACGGAAAACTGCAACGGCTCGACGGTAAACATTGTAATCATGATAATTACCAGAGCCAGGGTGATACTGATGGTGAGAAAGAAATCCAGCGCCAGCGGCGGCAGTGGGATGATGATCATCAGCACAATACCCAGGATAGCCGACGCGATGGCGATGTCAGTATTTCTTTTCAGCTGTTGCGCGATACCGGCCCTGGTAAGGGTGGCCAAAACAGATTCCTCCTCTGGTGCCTGGCTCAAACGGCTTAAAGCCTGGTGCCTCGTGGCACCTACACGGCTTTGTGTTTCAGCTTGTAAACCATGGCGATAATTTCCGCAATGGCCTGGTACAGTTCCATAGGTATTTCCTGACCAACTTCAACGCTCTTGTATAGCGCCCGGGCCACCGGCGGGTTTTCCACCACGGCGACATTGTTTTGACGGGCCAGTTTTTTCATGACCTGGACCAAGTCGCCGCTTCCCTTGGCTGTAACCACCGGTGCGGGCATTTCCTTTTCGTCATACCGGATGGCTACGGCAAGGTGGGTGGGGTTGGTAATTACAACCGTGGCTCGCGGCACTTCCCGGCGGATGGCGTTGACGATGATCTCACGCTGGCGTCGCCGCAGCCATGATTTGACCAGCGGGTCCCCTTCGGTTTGTTTCATTTCATCTTTAACTTCCTGTTTGCTCATGCGCATGTTCTTCATGTGCTCGTAACGCTGAAACATCAGGTCGAATAACGAAATCACCAAAAACGCCCCTCCGCCGGTAAAGGCGGCGATCAGCATGGCCTCGGCGATTAATTCCAATAGCTGGGCCGGTGTTTTAAAGTAAATCAGCAGCATTTCCGGCAGCCTGGACTTAACCGTAAAATAAACCGCGGCGGTTACAATGGCTACCTTAAGCAAATTCTTGGCCAGTTCAAACAGGCTGCGCAGGCTGAAAATGCGCTTGATGCCTTGAACGGGGTCAAGACGTTCCATTTTAGGCTGCAATACCTGGGGTGCGAACAGCACTCCGACCTGCCCCACATTGGCCGCCAGCGACATGAGCATGATGATTGCGAAAATAGGCAGCAGCACCGTACTTATTTGAGCCAGGAACAACAGTCCCTGGTAAGGCAGGTTTTCCGCGGGCAGGTCCGCGATTATGCCGGCCCGGAAGTATTCCAGCAGCAGCCGCTCTATGGAAAACACAATGCTGTCTTTGAGCAGCGCGATGGCGGCCAGGGCCGCCAGCAGTATCAAAGCGGCGCTGAGATCGCGGCTTTTGGGCACCTGGCCTTTTTTTCGCGCCTCGCTTAATTTTCGTGGTGACGGTGGTTCAGTCTTCTGTTGGGCTGAATTGTTATCCGCCATCAGGTCAATCCCTTCAACAGGATGTTGATATCGTTTTCAATAATATCGCAAAGCGAGTAGATAATGCGGGCCAGCACCGGCACCATCACGCTCAAGGTAATCAGCCCGGCAATGATCTTAATGGGAAACCCCAGCATAAAAACATTGATTTGCGGCGCCGTCCGGGCTATCAGGCCCATGGTTACATCAATAATCAGCATCACAGCCACCAAAGGGGCCGCAATCTGTACCCCGATGCCGAGCATCTGGGCGAAAACTTTAATCAGGAATTGGGCGGACGCGCCGGTGACCTGGGCCGTGTTCAGCGGCGCCAGTTCAAAACTTCGCACCAGCGCGGTAATAATCAGGTGGTGACCGTTAAAGGCCAGCAGCGCCGCCATTCCCAGCAGATACATGAACCGGGACAGAATACCGGCCATGCTGCCCGAAAGCGGGTCGAATATCTGGCTCATAAAAAAACCGATATGGATGTCCATCAGGCTGCCGGCGTAAGCAACCGCCGCCAGCAGCAGGCCGGCGGTGTAGCCTATGGCCAGGCCCACCAGGGTTTCCCGCACCAGGGCGAAAACATATGCCCACCCGTCCGCCGGGAGAACTGTGTATTCGGTGGCGATAAGCGGGAAAACCGTTACTGTAACCAGGAACGACAGGCCAACCTTGACTGTTGCCGGAATGTTTTGCATTGAAAAAACGGGTCCGGAAATAAAGAAAGCTATAACCCTTACCAGAGCCAGGAAAAACAAGGCCAGTTGATCAATATCCGGCAACACCCGCCCCCCTTACCTGAGTAAATCGGGAATCCTGTTAAACACCCGGTTGGTAAAGCTGGTCATTATCCGGATCGTCCAGGGGGCCATAACGGCCAGGGTCAGAAAAACCGCAATTATTTTGGGTACGAAAGTAAGCGACTGCTCCTGTACCTGGGTTGCCGCCTGCAGGATACTGATCACCAGGCCCACCAGGAGGGCTGCCGCCAACGGCGGCAGGGCGATGATACAAACCATCAGGATGGCCTCCCGCACCAGTTCGATAATAAAGCTTTCCGTCACAGTTAAAGCCCTCCTTAAAAACTTTCCACCATGGTTTTAACCACCAAATACCAGCCGTCAACCATCACAAACAGTAATATTTTAAAAGGCAGTGATATCATTACCGGCGGCAGCATGAACATCCCCATGGACATCAGGGTGCTGGCCACCACCATGTCAATAACCAGAAAAGGAACATAAATCATAAAACCGATTTGAAAAGCGGTTTTTAATTCACTGATTACAAAGGCCGGCATCACCACCCGGGCCGGCAGCTCCTCGGCATTGCCCGGCCTTTCCATCTCCGCCAGGCTGATAAACAGGGCCAGGTCTTTTTCCCGGGTCTGGCGGAGCATAAAGGAGCGCAGCGGACTGTATGCGTTTTCCCAGGCCTGTTCCTGAGAAATTTCATCATTCAGGTAAGGCTGCACAGCCTGTTCATTGACCTGCTGGAACACGGGGGCCATAACAAATAAGGTTAAAAACAAGGCCAGACCGATAATTACCTGGTTGGGCGGCGTCTGCTGGGTGCCTAGGGCTGTACGCAACAGTGACAATACCACGATGATGCGGGTGAAGCTGGTCATCATCAGCAAGATCGCCGGCACCAGGGATAGCATGGTCAGCATAATCAGGATCTTGATGCTATTTACCACTTGTCCCGGTTCGTCGGTGAGCTGGACGTTTAAGTCGATGCCCGGCAGCGGCTGGGCTGCCGCCGGGTGCGGACAGATGAACAGGACCATCAATGTCACCGGCAGCGCAAGCAATATCACATTTTTTTTCCAGCAGTCAGTTGTCAAATTTCTCCCGCCTTGCATTATTCACGCCGGATACGGATCCCTTAATTGCCGTCTCAATTTCCTCGGGTGGCTGCTCCGTATCACTCACCAGGATAATACAGTTTTCCCGGTGGGCGAAAAGCAGATAGCGGTTTCCCACCCGCACCAGGGTCAGGCCGCATTTCGCACCCATGGATACTTGTTCCAACACCTGCATTCTTCTGCCGTTTCCGAAAGCCGCCAGGTATTTGGACCTGCCCAGGCCGAAACGTACGGTAAGATAAGCCAGCCCGCAAACCACGGGTAATAAAATAACGATACGAATCAGCGCGGCCACTAATTCTTTATCCATCTTTTTCTGTTTCCTTGCTGTTTCTGGTTTGCTCCGGCTCGCGGATCCGGTCCACCCGGATACCCAGGTTGTTGCCGATAATGATCACTTCACCGGCGGCGAATTCCTGGTGATTCACTTTAAGATTCACGTTATCTCCGGCGGCCTTTTCCAGTTCAATCACGTAATCCTCTTTGATGTTCAGGATTTCCCTGATGGTAAGGGTGGCCTCGCCCAGTTCCGCATAAATATCCACCGTCACGTCCCCTACAAAATCCATGGCCAGACGAGCCCGGGGCAGCTCCGTACCGGCTTTAAACGCAGGGAATTGTACTTTCTTGACCGTTGGTTTGTTGGAACGGAAATCACCAAGGAACTCGTCCAGTTCGCGTTGAGATAGCATACCTTAACCCCTTAGCTTTCGAATTAAACTATTGAACAATATACTCGGTAAAATACATTTTGCTGAGTACCTTCTCGCCCAGGCGGTTGTTTACCGCCGTTACCAGTTCGTTCTTTAACTGGTCGATGGCTTCCGGGGGGCGAACCTGGTTCAGGTTTTTGCTGCGCAAGGTCAGTAAAATGGTTTCTGTAATCAGGTGTTTTTTTTCATTGATTTTCTCTTCGGTTTTTTTGTCCGCCGGGTATTCGATGGTGATGGTGAGCTTCAAGTAATGGCTGCCGTCCTCGTCTGCCAGGTTGACCACCATATCGCCCAGTTCCATTGAATGCAAGATCGGTTCTTTTGCTTTTGCTTCCGCCTGAGCTTCGCTTCTGCCCGGATCAAGGAACCGGAAGTAACCGATCACCATGCCGGCGCCCACCAGGAATACCACCATCATCATGGCAAACATTACCGGCAGGCTGGGACCGCCGGATTTTTTTTCCGCAACGACAGCAGTGTTTTTTGTGCCTGGTTCCTTTTTTTTAGGTTTTCTGAATGCCATTGTCACCCACCCTAATTTTGATTGTCATAATTATAATGCCGCTATGTACTGTGCGTTGAGTATATACTGGAGATTGAATAAGCTGTAGTCCGCGCGCCTTTACACAGG
>JAEXOR010000046.1 GCA_023439185.1 Bacillota bacterium
CGCCGCGACGATACAGGCCAGCGCCACGGACAGGCCCACAAACAGCGGGTGCACATCCAGGGGGGAAAAGATCGCCCACAGGATGGTGGCCAGGGGACCGCAAATGACGGACCAGTAAACCCCTCCTGCCTTAAGGCGGCCGGGCAGCAAAACAGCTCCCAATAGCGGCAAAAACACCGCGGCGCCCCGCATGGCATTGGATAAATACGTCCAATCCAGGATCAGCGAATCTATTGAAGTCAAGGCCATTAACAGTGCCGCTGCGCCGGCCAGGGGGACAAAACCCCTGTTCAGGAGCAGCAGCCTGGCATCGGAAGTGTGGGGGCGTAAATAGCAGTAGATGTCCCTGGTCAGAACCGTGCTCACCGCCAGGGTAAGGGCGCCGGCGGTCAAAACCAGGGAAACCAGCAGCGTGGCGGCAGCCATACCCGCCAGCCACGGCGCCAGATACCCGAAGATAAACCCCGGCAGCGCCGAAACCGGGTCAATGCCCGGGTGCCGGACGCGCATAAAAAGCCCCACCGCGGTCCCCGCCAGCCCATATAAGGGAATCAACACCGCCGAGTAAACGGCGCCCAGCCGCGCGGTACGCACATCTTTGGCCGCGTACAGGGGCTGCAAAAAAGCCTGGGTGGAAGCAAATCCTACAATCACCGAAAAAGCCCCGCCCAGATCCACCAGGGCGCCCCGGGGCACCATGCTTTGCAGATGTCCGGCCGGTAAGGCCTGCATTACGCCGTCCGGACCGCCAAAGAAAGAAAGACTGTAATAACCGCCGGCAAAAAGAGATACCGAAAGCAAAAGTAATTTTACCAGGCCCACCATGCTGGTACCCCAGATGCCCCCACCGGCAACGTACAGAACCATTAGGACCGCTGTCATTGCCGCCGCCGTTACAGAGGATACCGGCAGCAGGCCCTTTAAAACCGGCACCGCGGCCATAATCTGCACCGCCGCCTGGATAAACATGCCGGCAGCGGTAAAAAAGGCCACCCACATTCGGATGGACGGCCCGTACTCAAGTACCAGAAACTCCGTTACAGTTACTACTTCCTTTTCCCGCATCGGTTTGACCATCAGTATCGCCAGCAGCAGACAGGACACGCCGGCGCCGATGGTGAACCACATGGCCCCCACGCCCAGGGAATATGCCATTTGCGCCGTACCAATGGTAACAGTGCCGCCGGCAAAGGAACCCACAATGGCCCCGGTGACAGCGGCCGCCGGCAAACGCCGGCCGCCCACGGAAAAGTCGTCCGCGCTTTTAACCTTAAAAAAAGAAAAAACCCCCACCGCCGCCACCAAAGAAAGGGTAATTATACAGCTCAGGTAATGTGTTACTGAGAGCAAGGGATCATCTCCTGTCACCTTGCTCTCAATTATAGGCTTTGGTGCCAGGTGTTGCAAGTTGGTTTTGTTACAAGTCAGGTGGCAGGCTTTGGTGCCAGGTGTTAAAAGTTAAAAGTAGCGAACTATAGTTCATCACTTTTAACACTTTTAACTTTTAACACCTGGCACCAAGGTTTTTCTTTTTACAGTGTCAGGGCGCCGTCTTGGTTTTCGATCAGGCGGAGCAGGTTTACTTCGCTGCCGGTCATGGCGTTGATGTATACAAGGTAAATTTCCTGGTCCAGGGTGCCTCTGAATTCCCAGGTCAGCTGTTCTTTATCGGCGCCGACGGGTATTAGGGCCAGTCGGCCCCGGTCTTTGATATTCAACCTGTCGCTCACCTTTTTCCGGGCCTGGCTTTCGGTCAGCTTGGGCCCCGGCAGATTTCTGTCCCGGTGGGACATCAGGTAGGAACGGGTATCAATGCCCAAAATGCGCCCGGTATCCAGCGCCACCGTTACTTTAACCAGGTCGGGGTAAATGATCACCCCGTTCTGCAGAGCGGCAAAATTAAAGGTGACGGTATTGTCATTACGCTGGTAGTAACTTTCCTTCATCGAACCATAACCCTGTTTTTTCAGGTAAGCCACGGCCCTTTGGCGGGCCTCCGCCAAACTCAGCTCCGAACCGGCGATATCCCGCTGGTTGAGCATCCAGATCAGTTTCCCGCCCTGTTTGGAGACATCGGCCACCACGGGTTCACCCACCACCTTGCCCCCGCTGCGGCGGGTCATCTCCACCCGGTAAGCCGGAATGTTGCCGTCCACGGAGCCGGTTACCCGGGCTATGATGTCATCCTGATCGTCGGAATCATAATACTTCATCGCCACCGTCCGGGCCCGGGCCTGGGATACGTTATCGCCGGTGACGCCCCGGGCCTTGCCCTTTTCCAGGTGATCGGAAAACGGTCCGTCATAAATCAGGGTGGGATATTTTTGCATCTGCCGGTCGATAGTCTGAAAATTGCCGCCGGCCAGTTTCTGCCCTTCACGGGCCAGCCGCCGCGCGCTGTTGGCGGCAAGTTCGGTGAAACTGAAACTACCGTCGGCAGTGGCGGTATGGATTTTACCCAGCTCGCTGTTTAAGCTGGAAGCCTGGTTATAAAGCCGGTTTAATGTCTCCCACTGTTCGTTGGTAGTGCTTTTTCCCAGGGCAGTCTGATCGGACAGCGTCCGGGCGTAGTCGCCAAGCTGGGTGATAAACTTGGCGGTCCGGCCTAACAGGGCATCCCCCACAGGAAGTTGGCCCAGGTTATCCAGGGCCTGGTTGGATTGCTCCCATATCTGCTCGTAAAGCTTCTGGTTTTGAATGAGGTCTACTGATATCAGGGATTTACCAAGCATAACTTCGGCATTCTGCACATGGTCGGATAAGTTATAGAAGGCGCGCTGGTAGTTGTTACCGATGGTAACCTTAAGCAGGCGGTTTTCATTATGCTGCGCGTAACCCCAGTAACCCGCCGCCAGAGCCAGGACCAGCAGTCCCACCGGCAGTATCCATCTCCTGTACAAGTGCAAATCACTCCTCAATTTCCAGGATAATAATTTTCAACAAACTTGCTCAATAATTCAGACCGGATATTTAGCGGGCAAAAACGTGATTGCCGATCCGGGTGATGACCGGTCTGCTCCAAACCCATGAACTGACCCGCTTGGAGGGATTCCAGAAGAACGTGGCGCCACCGGTGGGGTCCGCGCCGGCCATGGCTTGCCTGGCGGCATTAATGGACTCGTCGGTAAGCGGCCGGTTTACCTGACCGTTGCTTACCGATTCGAATGCCAGGGGCTGGTAGACCACTCCCGCCAGGGTATTGGGAAACGCCGAACTCCTGATCCGGTTTAAAATTACCGCCCCCACCGCTATTTTTCCGGTCTGCGGTTCGTCGGCGGCTTCACCTTCAATGACCCGGGCCAGCAGCATCACGTCCTGGGAAGTTCTAACCGCCCCACGGGAAACGTCGGAATTACCTTCTGCCGCCTCGCTGAGTTTTGGCGCCGCCACGGCGTCGGTCTCATGATTCTGGAATGCAATAACAGCAGCGGATATAATAAACATTGCACCAATAATTAAAACCACGCTTTTCTTTGCTTTTAACCGTCCGCCCAAAAAATGCACCTCCTGATCATTTTTCATAGTTTTTGAAGAAAAGAAAAAACTATGTGTTAATCAGCTTTTTTTATGTTTTCATGGGCCAGGATTTATAAGGTTGAAGCGAGAATATTTAGCAACAAGTACTGCATCCTTGACACCATCTGACAAAGGGGGTGAAATCCCTGGACCAAAGGATAGATATAGATAAGTTTGTCAAAGAAAAACAGGGTGAGATAGAGTACCTTGTGAACACTGCTCTAAACAGGGCGGGGGACGTGATCAAACAGAAAGTGGCGGATGGAGAGGTAAATGCAACTATCCAGGAAGTACTTCCCCTGTTGCTTTATGAGGTGTTAATCACCAATACCGTAGCTGTGCTGCGCCTGGTGTCGGAGATGTTGGAGGAACAAGAAAACTTTGAGCATGGCAGGATGGATCATTAAATAAACGGGGGTTAATTAATTTGAACGGCAATACGGTTGCTTTCCTGATTTTTTTGGCGGTGGCCGGTACAGCGGCCTTTTTCTACGGTATGTATGCCGAAACGTACAAAAAAAACCGCCGGTAGATCCGGCAGGCGCCCGCAAGGGGCGCCCCCACAGTCTGGGTACCGCGACGGCAGCCGGCCGGCGCTTTTGTCAGGCCTGCTTGGCTTTCCTGCCCGCCGCCACCAGGCGCTGCGCCCATTGGGGCGTGGCCAGGGCGTGCAGGTGCGTGTAGCAGGCCAGCACGTTTTTATAAATTATGCCGTCATACCGGCCATCCAGGCCGCTGCCCCGGGTGACCCGGAAAGCGTAGCGAATTTGCTCCCGATCCAGGTTTTCCACCCGGGAATGATGAAACTCATGGCCTTTGATTTCTTCCCCGGTGTTAAAGTACGGGCTTTCATTTTGCACCTGAAGCGTAATGTAACCGTGCCCCTGGGGCCTGTCGATCATCACCACGTCGAAGGGTAAAGCGCCCACCATGGGATATTCCACGCCGCGCCAGGTAATTTTACGGCTCAGGTACATCAGGCCGCCGCATTCCGCGTAAACCGGCAGCCCGTCTTCAATGCGCCCGCGCAGGTCGTTGCGCAGCGCCCGGTTGGCCGCTAGATCGGCGGCCAGAACCTCAGGAAAACCGCCGCCGATATAGGCGGCGTCGATATCCGGCAGGCAAGTGTCGCTTATAGAGTTCACCCGGACTATTTCCGCCCCGGCTTCCGCCAGGGCCTCCAGGTTTTCCGGATAGTAGAAGCTGAATGCCCGGTCCATAAATACCGCCACCCTGACCCGGGGTTCCGCCAATACCGGTCCCGCCGAGCCGGCAGG
The DNA here is from genome assembly GCA_023439185.1 of Bacillota bacterium. Taxonomy (GTDB): domain Bacteria; phylum Bacillota; class Desulfotomaculia; order Desulfotomaculales; family Desulfallaceae; genus BRH-c8a. The sequence goes on from JAEXOR010000046.1 coordinate 4,794, forward strand.
TTCAACCGCCAGGGGCGCCGCGCTGCGGGCGGTATCAATAATGGCGGGGAGGTCCAGGCAATCCCCGGCTGCCGAGCCGGCTTCGTCAATGGCCGATGCCAGTTCGTCGCTTTCCTCGGCCGGCACCAGACCGAGGTGCCGGTCGGGAATATCCATCTTTTGTCCCTTGGGGATGACCCCCAGCACCGGTATCCCACAGTAACGCTCCACGGCCGCCCTGAGCATCTGCTCGTGACGCGGCCGGGCCACTTTATTTAAAATTACTCCCGCCACGTGCACGCCGGGATCAAAATGCTGATACCCCATCACCATGGCCGCCACGCTGCGGGTCATCCTGGTGGTGTCCACCACCAGGACCACCGGAGCTTCAATGGCCTTGGCTATTTCCGCGGTGCTGCCGCTGCCTTCCAGGTCCACGCCATCAAAGAGACCCATGGCCCCTTCCACTACAGCTATATCGGCATCCCCGGCGCTGCCCGCGAATGAGGCGCGAATGGTTTCCCGGCTCATCAGGAAGCTGTCCAGGTTCCGGCAGCTCCGCCCGGTGATCCTGGTCATCCAGCTGGGGTCGATGAAGTCCGGTCCCTTTTTAAATGGTTGTACGTTATAACCGGCTTTTTTCAGCGCCGCCAGCAGCCCGATGGTGGTGATGGTTTTGCCCGAACGGCCGTGGGGCGCGGCAATCACCAGCCGGGGTATTTCGTATCGCCCCATTGGTTCACCGCCCTTCGATAAAGCAGGAGTCAGAATTCAGGAGTCAGAATTTTTCAAAGCAGTAGTTAGTATTTATAATGATCACCAAAAATAATTCCACTTTACAGTAAACGGCTGCTCCCGGATCTGTTTTTTACTCTCTTTTTTATACTGACTCCTGAATAAAGTCATGAACTATAGTTCGTCACTTTTAACAAATTCGACTTTTAACACCTGGCACCAAAAGCAACAGGCACGGCGGTATCGGAGCATAAAGCGCCGGATACAGCCTGTGCCTGATGATTTAAAAACCGCGACTAAATCCTGCAGGGGTATGAAATAAAGCGCCGTTTACACACAGCCGGTGGGTTTGGGCAGCCCGGCCAGCTTACAGGCTCCTTTGGCCGGTCCCGACGGAAACAAGTCGTAGATATATTTCAGGCTGCAGCCCGTCTCCTTGCACAGCTTCCGGACCATGGGCGCAATGTGGTATTGCTTAAAATAATCCCGCAGGTAGTTAATCACCTTCCAGTGGTCTTCGTTTAGCTCGTTTATGCCTTCGGAAGCGGCAAATGCCCTGGCCACGTCTTCATTCCACAAATCGGGGTCGATCATGAACCCGTCTTCGTCCAGTTCTATTTCCACACCGTTTACGGTTAAGCAGGGCACTGCGAATACACCTCCACCAGCCGTTAACCAGTGACACGCCATCTACTGCAATGACTGCTCAGCAAATAAGCAGGTATTACTTCCAGACCAGCGCTTTACCCAGCAAGTCGACAAGCCCTTTAACTTCGACGCCCAGTTCGTGTTCTTCCACCATCGGGTATAGTTGAGCCTTGCAGATGGAGCAGGGCGCGCACAGGATGCCGTTGCCGTCTTTGCCCACGCCGGTGGCCCTGACCTGCTCGGCCTTCTTCTGGCTGAGCTGAATCCGGCGCTGGTACATTTCCGGGTCGTCAAACAGGATGCCGGAACCGCCGCCGCAGCAGAAGTTATCGGCGCCGTGCGGCGCCATTTCCCGGAAGTCCGTGGTCACGGCGTGGATAATGGTGCGCATGTTGTCGTCTAAGCCGCAGGCGCGCACGTAGTTACACGGGTCATGCAGCGTCACCGGATAATGGTTTTTCTCGGGGTCCAGTTTCAGTTCGCCCTTGCGGATTAAATCCGCCGCCTCGTCGTGGACGTGGGTCAGCGGCCAGCGCACCGGCCGGTCCGCCAGCGACGGCACGTACATCTTCGCGGCCCGGTAACCGTGTCCGCATTCGCCCCAGACTATTTTCTTGGCGCCCAGCTCATGAGCCGCGTTCATCAACTTGTTGACGTTACCCCGCTGGGTGTAATACTGGTCAAACAGCAAGCCGAAGTTGCCCGCCTCGGTGACGGTACTGGGAATACACCAGTTGGCGCCGATATAGGTGAAAAACATGCCCGCGCCCATCAGGGTATACGGGTTTAGCAGGAAGTCGGCCGAAGACGGAATATAGATAATATCGGAATCGGGTTTGTCAACGGGGAATTCAACTTCCACGCCGAATTCGTCCATGATTTCCTCAGACATGAACTCCAGGGTGTCTATAATCCCCGGTTTCGGCAGGCCGGTATGGTTACCCACTTTTTCCATGGCGCCGCCCACAGCGGCGTGCAGCTTGGGGGTAATGCCCAGCCAGTGTAAAAGCTGCCGGCCGATAAAGGTTACCTCACAGGTATCGATACCGAAGGGGCACACATGGGCGCAGCGGCGGCACTGGCTGCACTGATAAAAGTAAGAGTACCACTGTTCAATGACGTCCAGGCTGATATCCTCCGCCCCGGTGAGTTTGCCGAACCAGCGGCCTTCCAGGGTGAAGTAACGGCGGTAAATCTTGCGGATCAGTTCCGCCCGGTTGGCGGGGATGTTGTTGGGGTCCCGGGTACCCAGGTAAGTGTGGCAGTTTTCCGCGCACTGACCGCACTTGACGCATGACTCCATGGCCACTACGAAAGAGCGGAATTTCTTGCGGATCTCGTCCATAAATTCCAGAGCTTTCTCCGGTTTTTGCTCGTCGGGCACAGGTTCGACAAAAATCTTGCGCAGCTCTTCCGGTGTGGCTCTTACCGGTTGCACCATTCCTTTATACTCTGGCATAATCTATACCCCCTCTTCCGCGGCGTCGTCGGCCGGAATACCGATGCCGGCCCGGCGGGCCGCCGCCACATCTATGTTAGGTATACCGGGGGCGGGGTCCTTGTAAACCCGGTTGACGATCCAGCGCTCGGCGAACATGCCGAAAATGTGCATCAGTTTGCTGTACGGTAATACAATCAGCAGTATCTGCACCAGCAGGTAGTGCGTGAGGAAAAAGTAGTTGCTCAAGAGATGCATGTCGGTAACAGGCTGGAACAGGGCCAGCGCCACGATATAATCGCGCACTTCAACGTATTCAACGTGAAAAGAATGGAACAGGCGCATGATATTGCCCACACCGACCAGCACGATCAGGTAAATCAGCCACATGTTGTCGCTGATTTTGGAAACCTGTTTGACATGGGTCAGAGTCAGGCGTCTGTAAAGCAGGTAAAACAGGGTAAAGAACAGCACCAGGCCGAACACCGTACCCAGCATGTCGGACATTTCCCTGCTCAATTCCGGGCTGATGCCAAGGCCGGGAATTAAAGCGAATTGTTCGCCCAAAAAGCCGAAACCAACTACGTGCCCGCCGAGAATGTTCAGCAGGGCGAAGTGCATCAAAATAGCGCCGGCCCACAGAGGTTTATCAAACCGGAATAAGTTGCGGAATAAAAATGCCTCCGTACCTATCCTGACAGCTACTTCGGTATTATTTTTCGGCCAGGGTGACAGCGTGATATTGTGCACAATCCGCGGTCCCACCCAGCGCCCCAGGCGGTAAAGGACTCCCAGGGTAAAAAGGGTTACCGTAATATACGGCAGTATTTGTCCGATTAATAATTTCAAAAGTGCACCTCCCTCGGAGCATAACTCTTATGTGTCCTGGTTGTATTAATTCAGTGATACCAAAACAGTTTCTTTAGCTTTCCTCAACGGTGATAGCGCCGCTTGGACATACGGAAACACATGTTTCGCAACCAAGACATTCTTCGGGGTCGGTTACCGCGGCTTTCCCGTCGTCCATCTCCAGAATGTCGGCGGGACAGGATTCCGTGCATTCACCACAACCCTCACATTTGTCACGATCGATGGCTACCTTAAAAATAGGGCTCACCTCCTTAAAAATCTTTTCTCTTTTCGTGGACAGCCCACCCTGTTACAGGTCTCCTCCCCGGGCAGAACGTCCTTAAAAAACAACAAAGGGTTTAAAAAACAGATAAATCCCCTTTGAAATATTCGTTGTCCGCGCAATTATTCCTCCCGGTCGGAGCAAAGGGCCGCATATTTTTTCGAAAACCGCACCCGGCAGACCACGTGCCGTCAGGCCTGTCCACCACGTAACAGCGATAAAAGACCGCCGCTTTTAATGGATCGTTAAAAGGGCGGCGCCAGCCAAATAATTTTTCATTTGTAGCTTAGCATGTAATCAATTAGCCTGTCAACGAGCACAATATGCCAGCGTTTACCTTCCCATCCGCCGCTTGACGGGTGTATTTGACGATAAATCAGCCCTGCTGTTATACTTTAGTTTGGACGGATTTTATTTTAGTAAAAGGAGCAAAAAAATATCATGCCGATATACGAGTTCAGGTGCCTGAAGTGCGGTCATATTTTTGAGAAGCTGTTCGTTAAAGCCGACGACCGGGTCGAGCTGCAATGCCCCGAATGCAAGTCCGACGTCTTTGAAAGAGTAATCAGCAGCATTAATTACGCCATGAAATCCGGCGGCGGCAGCGCCAAACCGAGATATGAAACCAAATCATGCAGTCCCGGCAACAGTTGCACGTCCTTTGAACTGCCGGGGCCGGACGATTAATTCCGGAGGCTGTCAATGAAGGACAACAGGTATAGCATTGAGAAGGGGCCTTTTGGACGCGATGTAACGGAAAAAGCAAGCTGCCCCTTTTGCGGGCTGCCCATTGAGCGGCCCGGCGAACTGGACACCCACAGGCTGGGGGAGATGCCGGTGGGTTCTTGCACCTGCGGCTCGGTATACGCCTTCGACGTCACCGGTCACAACCTGGGGGCGGCGTTTTCCGAAGCCCTGGTATTCAGTTGCGACATGGACTGGGATCTGGCCTGGAACCTGCTGCCGGAAGAAGATTACCTGGAGTTGCTGATAAAGCACTACGACGCTGAAAGCAACCTGATTGTGCCGGACGGTTATCTGAACGGCAGAAAAATATCCGGGGCGCTGTACTTCGTCCGTTTGCACGACGATATCCGCGAGGCCACCGAAGAAGGGGTACAGAAGAAACTGGCCCGGGCTCGGCCGGTAAAACAGATACCTCAGGGGCCGGCCGAAGGAGCCGTTAAAAGGTCCTTTACCAAACAGGAAGTGGCCGGACTGGTCGGTGAATACCGGCTGGAACCGCTGCTTGAATTTGCGGCTGCCGACAACAGGGTGCTCCGGGATCTGCAGCGCCTGATTTACTCGGGTGACGAACTGCTGCGGCTCAGGGCCGCCGAAGCCCTGGGCCGGGCGGCGTCGGTGATATCCAGGCGGGATTCCGGAGCGGTGGCCAAACTGCTGCACCGGCTTTTTACCGCCCTGGAGGACACGGCTGCTTCAAGCTGGGGCGCCGTGGACGCCGCCGGAGAGGTTGTCGCCGCGGCGCCGGGTATCTTTTCGGGTTATATCCCGGAGTTGTACAAGTTTCTGACGGACGATTCGCTAAAACCCCGGGTGCTGCGCGCCCTGGGCCGGATCGCTGAAACGCATCCGGAATTGCTGCCCAAAAGACCCTCTTTTTTTGTGCCTTTTCTGGGGGATAACAACCCGGAAACCCGCGGTTACGCCGCCATGCTTTTGGGATTGCTGAAGGCCGGGGAAGCAAGCGGCGAGCTTGAAAAACTGCGGGAGGATAGTGGTAAACTGAAGGTTTATGAAGCGGGGCAGTTGGTAGAGAAAACGGTGGGAGAGATTGTTGTAGAGGCGTTGGGGAGAGTTTGAGTGGTTGGCTTTGATGCCGTGGGTTGGGGTTTTTTAAATGCATAGTGGTTGGCTTTGATGCCAGGTGTTAAAAGTTAAAAGCTGCAAAAAACGCAACTTTTAACTTTTAACACCTGGCATCTGGCGTGTTCCGCTACTTGATGGCTTGGGAGATTGAGACCAGCAGGCCCGCTTTTTCCGGGTCTGTTTCTCCGGCCATTTGCAAAGCTTCGCCGGACAGGCGGTATAGTTCACGGTACATGGCGTCCAGGTCGAATACCGGGTAGGTTTTGCCGCTTTCAAAACCGGCTTTCCAGCACGCCCTGGCCTTTCCGCCCACCCGGGTGGGGATGCCGTAAGCCCGGCAGGTTACCGGCCGGTGGTCGTAAATAAGGCATTTTTGTTCTTCCGTCAGCAGCGGGCAGCGCACCCGGGTTCCGGCCATGACCCGGTTTATACCGTCCTGGTCGTCCCCGCACCGCTCTAGCTGCTTCTGCATCTCCAGCAGCTCCCGGTCCGCGATTTCCCCCTGCTTTAAGGCTTGCTGCTTAGCTTCTTCGCCCAGGTCGCCAAAATGGCGGTTTAAATACATGGCTTCAATGGGGAAAATGCCGAACACGGCGTTACAGCAATCGGAGCAGCCCGCCTCGCATTTAACACAGGCATCGTGCTCCTGTTGGACCTTTTGAAAGGCCCGGTCCGCCCCGGTCGCAAGTTTTTCATATTCTTCAAACAGGCGCTCATGGTCACTCATTTTAACGGTATCGCTCCAGTTCCTTGATAAATTCGGGGTGTACTGCGAAACCCAGCTTCGCCGCCCGGTCTACGAACTGGATCGCCCTTTGGTAGTCGGCCTGCAAATAGTAGGCATAGGCCAGATTATTCAGCCCCAGCGGGAAATCCGGAGCCACACCGAGCATTTTTTCACCGGTTTCCACCGCTTTGTTCAGCTCGTCTTTTTGAATGTAGGCATTAATCAGGTTACTCCAGGCCTGGGCAATACCCGGGTTCAGTTCAATGGCCTTCTCCAGCGCCTCTATGGCCTCGTCGGCACGCACCAGTTCCAGGTAGGCAAATCCCAGGTTGGCGTATCCGCGGGCGTAGCGGGGTTCAATTTCCACCGCTTTTTTGTTGGCCTCAATCACTTTTTCCAGGTTGCCCAGCTTAAAATAAATATACCCTAAATTGACGCAGGCCTCGAACATGCGGCCGCTGTTGATAATGGCCTCTTCAAAGAACTGGATGGCTTCCTCGTATTGGCCGGACTGCATGGCGGTGACGCCCAGGTTGTACTGGGCATTGGCGCATTCCGGGTTTTCGTTGAGCATTTGCACCTGTTCATTGATAAATTCTCTGGAACCCTGCGGTGTTTTCATGGTTACCCCCTTAAAGAAAAAGGTTGCCATCCAACACGGACGGCAACCTCTGGTGTTGCATGTGCCTATTCCGGATCCTCGGTCATGCCTCTGCCCTTCAGCCCGTACATGGTGCTGCTGCCGGTGGAGAAGTAGATCAAAGTTCCGTCATTGATCAGGGCAGTGCAAGCCTTTTTGATTTCCCTCATCTTGGCATCGGGAAGAACCTTTTGCACGGCCTTCTCAATGTCTTTGAAATAGAACTTGGTTTTCTTGCTGGTTTCGGCAAACTCAACAATCACCTTTTTTAGTTCTTCCATGATAACATCTCCTTTATACCAGGCAAGTTACAGGCGCTTAATCGTCAATGCCACCCGCCGCTTTTGATACCGCCCACGCGGCATCGGTGTACTTGAACTGGGTGCTGGTCCGCCAGGTGTCATAAGCCAGCCGGTAGTCGTCGATCAGGTGGTCGGTGAACTCCAGACCGCACTTCTCGAAGAATTTCTCCCAGCCAATCCGCTCGGCCCAGTCGCCCAGGCGCTCGTACTTGTTGGCGTCGTTGGCGTAGGCGTTGAGGATCTTCTTGACGTCTTCGACCACTTCCGGGAACCGCGGGAAGTTGTTCGGCAACCAGGGCACGACAACCTTGGAGAACTTGGGCATGCTGATGCGGTTGGAGATTTTGCCGCCGGCCAGGATGGTCACGCCGTCACCCTCTTTATCGGAAAGGGGCAGGGCCTGGCACATGGTGTAGCAGTTACCGCAGAACATGCAGCGCTCGTTCTTGATCTTAACGGTCTTTTTACCGTCCTCGGTTTTGTCGGGCGAAATGGCGCCCACCGGGCAGGCGGTGATGGCCAGCGGAATTTCGCAGACCTGGGCGATCACTTCGTGGTCGATAATGGGAGGCTTCCGGTGGTAACCCAGCAGGGCGATGTCGGAGCAGTGCACGGCGCCGCACATGTTCAGGCAGCAGGCCATGGAAACCCTGACTTTGGCCGGCAGGTCCATGGTCTGGAACTCTCTAAACAGTTCGTCCGCCACCGCTTTAACCATGGACGAAGCGTCCGTGGCCGGCGTATGACAGTGGATGTAGCCCTGGGTGTGCACAATGTTGGTGACGCCGGCGCCGGTTCCGCCAATGGGGAACTTGTAGCTGCCGCCGGGGAACTTGCGGCTTTCCAGATCCTTCTTCAGAGCCTCGACCTTTTCCGGGGCATCCACCAGGAACTCAATGTTGTTCCGGGTGGTGAAGCGCACAAAGCCGTCGCAATACTTGTCGGCGATGTCGCAGATTTCACGCACGTGCTGCACGGTCATGAAACGGGCGGCGCCGCAGCGAACGGTATATACCCGGCCGCCGGTCTCGGAATAGTGTACCAAAATGCCCGGCTCCAGGATTTCGTGGTGGGTCCACTGGCCGTAATTTTCCTGGACCACAGGCGGGAAGTACTGCCAGAAGTGCCTGGGGCCAATGTCGGTAATTCTCTTTTCCTGCGGATTCTTAGGATCGTATTTACCCAATCTTTCGGTAGATAACGCCATAACACAAAACCCCCTATCTCTTATGTCTGGCCCGGTATTCTTTGATATCCCTGTCCCAGCCACCGGGCACATCCTCTTCCTTCCAAAGGATGTACGGGTTGGAACGGGGCTCTTTAACGTATTGCGGCATAGCCGGCAGTTCCAGAACTTCCAGGAACTTGGGCAGCGTGGCGCGCTGAATCAGTTCGCCAAGGCGCTCACGGTTCTTGCCTTCTTCCATCCACCATTCCCAAACCTTCTCAATGAATTCCTTAATGTTATCATAAGGAGGTTCGGCTTTCATGAACGGTACAACCAGGGTGGCCATTTGGGCGCCTTCCAGAATGGGAGCCTTGGCTCCGCAGAGAATGGTTACGCCGGTGTCGGCGCCGGGCCGCAGGGCCTTGGGCATAACGCAGATGCAGTGCATGCAGCGGGTGCATTCGGCGTTGTCAATCTTCAGCTCGCCGTTTTCCATCCACATACATTTGGTGGGGCAAAGGTCGAGAACTTCTTTCTTAATATCAAATTTACCCCAATCTCTCCCCTTGTGTGCGCCGCCGTTGGGGACAATTTCTCCCGCAATATAAGCCTTGACGGCTTCCTGGTCGATGCGGATATCGTCTCTCCAGGTACCGATGAACGACATGTCGGAACGGGCGATGGAAGCCACGCAACCGTTGGGGCAGCCGTCAAATTTGAATTTGAATTTATAAGGGAAGGCCGGGCGGTGCAGCTCGTCCTGATAGTACTGGGTCAATTCATAGCATAGGTCCTGGGTGTCGTAGCAGGACCACTCGCAACGGGCTTTGCCGATGCAGCATTCAGGCGTGCGCAGGTTGGAGCCGGAGCCGCCGATGTCCACTTGCATTTCGTGGGTCAGTTCAAAGAAAATGGGTTCCAATTGCTCGGTGGTGGTACCAAGCAGCACCAGGTCGCCGGTGGAACCGTGCAGGTTCATTAAACCGCTGCCCCGGTATTCCCACATATCGCACACGGAGCGCAGGAAGTTGGAATCGTAAAATTTGCTGGAGGGCTGGGCCACCCGGACAGTATGGAAATGGGCGATGGAGGGATATTTTTCCGGCAGGTCGGAATAACGGCCGATAACGCCGCCGCCGTAACCGAACACGCCCACGATACCGCCGTGCTTCCAGTGGGTTTCGCCTTCGTCAAAGGATATCTGCAGCTGGCCGAGCATGTCCTCAATAACGTCCCGGTCAATCAACATCCGGTCGTCGGCGAGTTTCTTTCTGTGCAGAGCGCCCTGTTTGGCGTCGGACACGAAGCTGGGCCACGGACCCTTTTCCAGTTCCTCGAGGTCGGGAATTTCGTGTTTGACCTTAAAGTTTTTCAGTTCTTCTTCAGTGTAGTTATTCAGTTCCGCATCGGTGTAAATTCTGTTTTCCGCATAATTTATTGCGTTTTGCGGTTCTTTAGGTTCAAAAGCCACCTCAATACCTCCTTCAGCTGAATACTGAGTGTTAATACCACAAAATTTTTCCTGGTACAGTATCACGGCTAACTATAGCCTTAATCCCCCCCTTTCCGGAGTACAGTGCAATTTTCTGGTGATTAAAATTACACGGGTCATAATTATGCCGGTCAGGCTGTCTGCACCCGTCCGCGCGTCGTTCATTCCGTCACAAAGACGCGAAAACCCAGCCCAACCAACGTCCCCTAAAAATACGTCTCGCGGGCCAGCATATACAACGAGTGGCATTAACGCCTTACTGGCCGTTTGCCTTAAAACAACTATTCGTTGTTTGTTTGCAATATTCCTTCCCGCCGGCGCCATTTTTTTAGAATTCTGATGAAAACCCGGCCAGACAAAACATGTTTTTATTTTAATCAATTAACAGGCATGTTTCCACCGGTAGTACCTGCCAAAAAAATATCGCAAATAACTATAACGAGGCAAACAGCTTAATCCGCTGTCCGCCTCGCCATATTAACTCTGATTTTTTATAATCTTGTTTAGCTGATGTTGCCCACCGGGAGTTGGATAATGAGTTTGTCCAGATTGGCGAACATTTCTTCTTTATAGTTTTCAATGCGGCCGGCGTCGCAAAGCTGCGCCAGTTCCGGGTCCAGGGGCAGTTTTTCCAACAGGGGCACCCCGGCCGCCGCCAACTGGCCGGCATGGCTCTCGCCGAATATTTTAATTTCTTTGCCGCAGTCCGGGCAGCGCAGGTAACTCATGTTTTCCACCATGCCCAGCAGGGGCACGTTCATTTGCCGCACCATGTTGACGGCCTTTTTAACCACCATGTTGGCCAGATCCTGGGGCGAGGTAACGATAATTACGCCGTCCAGGGGCAGCGATTGCATTACCGTAAGAGGCACGTCGCCGGTGCCCGGAGGCATGTCCACCACCAGATAGTCCAGCTTACCCCAGGCCACATCGGTCCAGAATTGTTTCACGGCGCCGGCGATAATGGGACCGCGCCAAAGTACCGGCTGGTCTTCCCGCTCCAGCAAAAGGTTTAACGACATCACGGCAATGCCGGAGGGCGTTTTAACCGGCAACAGGTATTCGCCGCTGTTTACGGGGCGTTCATTAAGCCCGAACATTTTGGGAATGCTGGGGCCGGTGATGTCGGCGTCAAGAATGCCCACCCGGTAACCCTTGCGGGCCAGGCTGACGGCCACCAGGCCGGCCACGGCGGATTTGCCCACTCCGCCTTTGCCGCTCATGACGGCAATCACGTGTTTAATGTCATTGACATCATTCTGGGGCAATGCCGTTACCCCGCACTTGTCCGGCGCACATCCTTCCGTTTTATCACCGCAGGTACTACATTTTTCTCCGGCTGACACTTTATCCTTCCCCCTTTTCTAAATGCAGCATGATCAAGTATTATTATCATACCCGGACCGGTAGGTAAGCCGGGCATCAACCCTCTCGCAAATATTTACTATACACCCAATTCCCGCCGTACGCAATCCCAAAGTGCCATAATATCGTCCGCCACGGTACTGGGCACCCGAATCACCGGTTTACCTTCCATGGCGGCGGCCACCACGGCGGGATCGTAGCGCAGCCGCCCGGCCAGGGTTATTTTTTCATTACGGCAAATATTTTCAATTTCTTTTGTATTATCCGGATTAATATCCCACTTGTTAATGCAAACGGCGGTCCGCACCTTGAAATGCGCGGTCAGTTTCAGCACCCTGTTCAAATCGTGAATGGAACTAAAGGTGGGCTCGACAACCACCAGGGCCAGGTCGGACCCCCCCAGCGCCGAAATTACGGGACAGCCGACGCCCGGCGGGCCGTCGGCGATAATCAGGTTTTTATCATTTTCCTCAGCCAGGTTTTTGGCCCGGCGCCGCACCTCGGTCACCAGCTTGCCGGAGTTTTCCCGGGCTATGCCCAGCCGGGCATGGACCATGGGAGCGTACCTGGTATGGGATATGTACCATTCACCCGCCACATTGTCCACCAGTCGCACCGCCTTTTCCGGACAGGCTTGGTAGCATACCAGGCATCCTTCACAGGATATCTCATCCACTTTGCCATCTTTGACGGCGTCATAACGGCATAATTCTTCGCATAATCCGCAGCCCGTGCATTTTTCCGTTATTATTTCCACCCCGGGCAGGCTGTGAAAATACTCCCTGTGCCGTACCCGGGGATTGAGAATCAGGTGCAGGTTGGCGGCGTCCACGTCACAGTCCGCAAGCACGTGTTTTTCCGCCAGCACGGCAAAAGAGCCGGTGACACTGGTTTTACCCGTTCCGCCCTTGCCGCTGATTACCGTGAGCTCCTTCACCCATGACCAGCCCCTTGATTTTACTGTATAAAAGAAGCAGCATCCGATCCCAGCCCGCTTCCGCCCGGTTTAAAGGGATGCCCCGGGAACCGGCTTCGGCGATGGTCCTGCTGAGGGGGATTTTCATCAACAGGGGCAAGCCTTCCCGCAGGCAATAATGATCAATCAACCCCCGGTCGTCTCCGGCCCGGTTGACCACGACACCGCAGGACACACCGAGGCTCCCGGCCATCTGCACCGCCAGGGCCAGGTCATGCAGTCCAAAGGGCGTGGGCTCGGTAACCAGGACGCAAAAATCCGCCCCCCGCAGCGCCGCCACAGCCGGGCACGACGCGCCCGGGGGCGCGTCCACCACGTTGACGCCCGTGGAGAGCCGGCTCTTCTTAACCGCGTGTACCAGCGGCGGACTCAGGGCGGTGCCCACATCAAGTTCGCCACGCACAAAAACAGCCCCGCCAGCTGTGCCTCGGTCCACGGAGCCTATTTTCTTCCTTCCCGGACGCACGGCTCCGGACGGGCAAAAATAACGGCACCCTCCGCATCCGTGGCAGAGTTCGGGAAATACGACAACTTCTTCAGCGGTCACCAACAGAGCGTTGAAAACGCACAGTTCAGCGCATTTACCGCACAAAGTGCACCTGTCCCGGTCGATTTCCGGCACCTCGATAAAAACATCCTCGCTGTGGTTAAATTGCGGCGCCAGGAAGATGTGTCCGTTTGGTTCTTCAACATCACAATCCAGATAAGCCGTCTGATAGCCTATGTCGCGAAGCGCCAGAACAAGCCCGGCGGCAATGGTGGTTTTGCCGGTTCCGCCCTTGCCACTGGCCACTGCGATGTTCATTTGGCCGACATCTCTTTGCCGGTTTTTCCACTGTGCAACCCGGCGTTGGGAATCCCCAGCGGGCTGAGCGCACCACAGCGGTATTGTTCCATCGTCCCGGCCACGGTACCGGCAACCCCGGTGTAAACCGCCACCCGGCCCGCCAGCAATGCCTGCATCGCCTTGGGTCCGACCCGGCCGGTTAAAACCACGTCCACATGGTTACGCAACATCAGCCCGGCACTCTTAATTCCGGCACCCTCGGCGGCGGATACCCCGTCATTGGAGATAGCCCGGGTCTCACCGTTATTTTCGTCAAACACTACAAAGAAAGCGCATCTGCCGAATCGTTCGTCGACAGCAGAATCCATATTTGAACCAGCGGCACTAACAGCAATTTTCAATCTGCTCGCCTCCCGGCGCGACCATTATCGTTGGGTTCATATGTTCATTATTAATATAGATCTTTTATGAACTATTGTCAATAATAAATTTTATTGTAACACAAAAAAATAACCCCCTTACCTTGAGCAAGGGGGGGGGGCGGACAAATATTTTAACCGTTGTTAAAAAATATTTAATTCGCCATGGCGCCGGAAGAAAGTATGTTTACCCGCATAGTTTCAGGTTCCCATGCCGGCTCCAGGTCCAGGTAGCGGCACAAATCCCGCACCGGTATATAACTGCGGCCTTCGATAACCTCAACGTCTGCCAGGTCGAGCACGATATGTTTATCCGCCCCGCCCAGGGTGGAATCGATAGTGATTGCGCCGGTTGATGCTTCCCAGCCCAGGCTCGTTTCCGGCATCACCCCGGCAAAAGCCCGCAGCGGCACTAAAGTAACGCCCTTCATGGTAAAAGCTTGTTCCGCCAGGGATAATTCTTTACCGTCAAGGGCCACGCCGACTTGCAGGGCCGGCTCGCCCTGGTATTGATATGCGGTGCGGGAAACCTCCCTGATCACCGCTGCCGCATTCCCATAGCCGGCGGTACCGCGGCTGAAAATCGAAATTATGTACGGTCGTACGGGATGCTCCACGTAAGCGACATCATTATATGTTCCCGTAGACGGCCAATCGCCGATTTTGTTGGCTACGGGCACGTCCGGCAAGGGATAGGGGATGCGGTCGGTATAAACGGTATGGCGAAGGTGGTCCAACAATTTTTCCCCCCAGGGGCTTGCACCGGCAAACCGGACCGCTTCCTGCATATAGACAGCCATATCCCGTGGGCAGGTGGTGTTTTCCTGGTCGTCCACCATTTCGCCGCCCAATGAGCGCATGTAATCTTTAACCTCCTTTTTACCCACCTGGTCCAGGAGCATGTTGGTGGCCACGTTGTCACTGTAAACGATAGCGTACCGTACCAGTTCATCAACACTTTTTTGGGTCCCCGGGGGACTAAACTGCAAGCGTCCCGTCCCTCCCTCCATATGGGAGGGGGCGGTGGCAATCAGCTTTTCCGGGTCCAGTTCGCCTGCCGTCACCTGGCGGTATACATACAGGGATATCGGTACTTTGAATGTGCTGGCGGCGTAAAATTCTTGATTTTCATTAATTCCGGCGGTTTGGCCGCTTTGCAGGTCGATGATGTATAACCCGTACACGCCCTTTTGCTGCGCCAGGTAATGACGCAATTCATCCCGCAGCGGGTGGTATTCAATTTCACCGGCCCGGGCGGGGGAAGCGATTAAAATCCCAGACAGCAGGAACATTATAACGGCGACGCCGGCCAAAAGCACTTGCCTCTTAATAGCCACAGATACTGGCAATACAAATTCCTCCCGTGTCCGCTACTTATGATCTACTTATGGTAAGGTTCTCCGCGGATGATCTTAAAGGCACGGTATATTTGCTCCAGCAGGATCACCCGCATAAGTTGGTGGGGAAAGGTCAGCCGCGAAAAAGACAGGCGCCGGTCCGCTTTTTCCAAGGCTTCCCGGGCCAGCCCCAGGGAGCCGCCGATGAGAAAGGTAATGTCGCTTCGCCCGGTGCCCGCCAAATGTTCAATGTGCCCCGCGAACTGTTCCGACGAAGCCTGTTCACCCCGCACGTCCAGAGCCGTCAGGTAAGTTCCCGCCCGCAGGCGCCGGGAAACGTTTTCCCATTCCAGGCGTTTCACCCTTTCTTCCTCCGCCGCCTTTGATTCGGCGGCACAGCCTTCGTCGGCCACCTCAATTATTTCCGGACGGCAGTAAGGGATAATCCGTTTTACATATTCATCCGCCGCGTCACGCCAGTATTTTTCCTTCAGCTTGCCCACGGCAATAATGGTAACCCGCAATTTCGCACCTCTCTCGGCCGCCGCTCCGTTGCCACAAACGTTAAGCAGAGTGGCGGTACTCCGCTCCATATAAATAATAAAAGGGCGCCGGGGCGCCCTTGCCTGTCAATGTGACCTTGATACTTCAACCCCCAGGGAGCGCAGCTTTTCTTCCAGACGGTGGTAACCGCGGTCTATGTAATGGGCGTTGGAGATGCCCGTCTGTCCCCGGGCCATCAATCCGGCGATTACCAAAGCCGCGCCCGCCCGCAGGTCAGTGGCCCTGACTTCGGCACCGTGCAGTTCGGATACCCCTTCCACCACCGCCATCCGGCCTTCCACCTTAATCCGGGCGCCCATTCTTTTAAACTCGTCGGCCACCTGGAAGCGGTTTTCAAATATATTTTCCACAATCACGCTGATACCATCCACCGACGTAAGCATGGCCATCATTTGCGACTGCATGTCGGTGGGAAATCCCGGGTAGGGCAGGGTTTTGATATCCAGTGGCTGCAGGGGTTCCAGGGCGTTAACCATGACGCTGTCGCCGTTTTCCAGTACTTCCACCCCGGCTTCCCTGAGTTTGGCGCAAATAGGTTCAACATGCGTCGGAATAATATTTTCCAGCACCAGTGAACCACGGGTGGCTGCGGCGGCCACCATAAAGGTACCGGCCTCAATACGGTCCGGGATAACGGAGTAGCGCAGGCAGCCGCCCAGTTCGGGCACTCCGTCAATTTTAATAATGTCGGTGCCGGCGCCCCGCACCTTCGCCCCCATACAGTTGAGGAAATTGGCCAGGTCCACCACTTCCGGCTCTTTAGCCACATTTTCCAAAATGGTTTGTCCTATGGCCATGCAGGCGGCCATCATCAAATTTTCCGTGGCCCCTACGCTGGGAAAGTCAAGATAAATCCGGGCTCCCTTCAGCCGGCTCGGCGCGCGGCCGACGGCAAAGCCCCCTTCAATACTAATATCCGCGCCCATACCGGCCAAGCCCTTAAAGTGCAGATCCATGGGCCTGACGCCTATATTACAGCCGCCGGGCAGCGACACCCTGGTATAGCCGAACCTGGATAAAAGGGGTCCTAAGAGCAGGTTGGAGGCCCGCAGTTTTTTCACCAGGTGGCATGGCGGATCGGCTTTCAGACGGGACGGAGGATCTATCTGCACCGTAGATTCACCAAGCCAGAGCACTTCCGCTCCCAGGTGCCTGATTATTTCAAACATATCCTGTACATCGCTGATATCGGGAACATTTTCCAGCCTGATCCTGTCAGCAGACATCACAGACGCGCAGATCACGGCCAGAGCAGCGTTTTTGGCGCCGCTAATCCGGATCCGGCCCCGCAGAGGTTCGCCTCCGCTGATCATCAGTTTGTCCATTGTCAAAGCTGATCCTCCTGATTTGTAAACAACGGCTGTTGCAGCTCCCCGGCCAGCCATTCCCGCCACTCCCTTTCTAATCCTTGAAGGTCCGTTTCCAGGGCATTTTCCAGAGCATTGTTAAAATTTATCCCCCGGGCCAAATTTTGTATTATTTTATGCAGGCCTTCTTCGCCGTAGACCGCCACAATGTACTCCACCACCGACAGGGACTGCCTGTACGCCAGAGCCTGGTTGGCAAGCTCGTCGAACTGCCGGTCCATCTTTTTAAATTGATACACCCCCTGATCCCAAATTCCTTCCTGGGAACCCAATATATATCCGGTAATTTTATATTCCTGGTACTGGGCCACGCCTTCGGTAAACCAACGGGGGTAATTACCCCGGGCCGCATAATCAAGCACCAAATGGGTCAATTCATGCGCCATGGGACCGGCATGCTGGAAAACCTGCCGCATCGCCCGCGGATCTTCTTCGTTAACCCAGGCCTGGGGGGTCAGAACCCTGATTACACCGCCCCAGTAAACACCCATGGCGTTTTCGCTGGCCGGCCAGCCAAAACTGGCGTTTAGTTCTTCCCGGGACGGGTAGATCACGATGGGGATCCGGGGAATCTGCAAACCCGGCAGGTAGGAAAAATCCTCGTACACCCGGTCGTAGAACATCCGGCTTGTTTCCTGAACCAGGCGGGCTCCCGCATCATCACCCTGGTACCGCACAATAAACAAATCGTCCTGCATTTGCTGCCACCCGTGGGTTCGCAACAGCATTTGGGCCCGGGCTATTTCTCTGAACAGCCCGTAAATATAACCTTTCACACTGTCCGGCACCCGCACGATGATAAAAGCGCTTAACATGATCAACAGCACCAGCGTGGCATATATAACCGATACCAGTCGGGGCGCCCGGGCTTCGAAAGGGGGTTGGGAAAGCTGCCGCCTGGCTGACATAGTTTCACCTTTTTCATAGTAATTGACAATTTAATTAAAAAACTAGCTGAAAATTTCAAGTAATATCTGGAAAACAATTAAGGCGCGCTGAAATCTTAATGCGCGACCTTAAAACTTTCTAGTCTGTGCCGGGTTTCAATTCCTCCAGCATTTGTTTTGCTTTGTCCACTTCCAGTCCTTCCCCGGCGATGCCGATGAATTTCTCCAGTTCGGCAATTCCTTTTTCCACATCCCGTCCGCCATCGCTGCGGTAAGCGTAAAACTGGCCCAGGTAATAATGGGCGGTGGCGTTTTGCGGCTCCCTGGCCAGAACTGCCTCAATTTGCCGCACCGCGTCGTCATAATCCCCCAGCAGATAATATGTCAGCGCCAGGTCCTGACGCAGCTTGACATCGTCCGGGAGAATCTCCACCGCCTTAAGGTATTGATCCACCGCGTCCCGTCCCCTGCCCGCCTGCCAGTATAGTTCAGCCAACTGTCTTAAAAGGGCCGGATCCCCGGGATTATCCTTCAGTTGTTCTTCCAGGGCCGCTA
Organism: Bacillota bacterium; assembly: GCA_023439185.1. Classification (GTDB taxonomy): domain Bacteria; phylum Bacillota; class Desulfotomaculia; order Desulfotomaculales; family Desulfallaceae; genus BRH-c8a. The sequence goes on from JAEXOR010000046.1 coordinate 23,142, forward strand.
TTTGCTGTTCCGGCGGCAATTCCTGCTGCTGCCCCTGCCCCATATCGGCGGGTGCAATGTCCGGGCTCAAAAGCCATAACACCGACGAACCAACCAGCCCCAGCGCCAGAAAAGCGGTTAACACAATAAAAACTATCTTCTGGTTTTTCTTGCGCCGGGCCACGTTAACAAAGGAAAATGGATCGTTCTTTCCGGACCTGCCGGATGTTCTATTGACCATGGCGTTTACCTCCCGGCCTGTTTAAAAAATCGCAATTAAACAAACTAAAAACATTATACATTAAACTGATGGTAAATTAAAACGCCATTACCTGGAACGATCATTTGATATTAAAGTTTAAATAAACAATGCCGGGTTTTTATGGGCGCCGTTCACGATAACCTCAAAATGCAGATGGGGACCGGTGGCGTTACCGGTGGCGCCGATCCGGCCGATAAACTGGCCGCGTTCAACGCTTTGCCCGGATTTAACCGCCGCGGACGACAAATGCGCGTACCTGGTTACAACACCGCCCCCGTGGCTGATATCTACACACATTCCGTAAGCGCCCTCGTAACCGGCACTGGTCACGGTCCCGGCCTCCGCCGCCACCACTGGACTACCCTGACCGCCCGCGATGTCAACCCCCAGGTGGGGTCGTCCCCAGCGAGTGCCGAAGGGAGATACGATACCTCCGCCGGCGGGGTAGGCCAACCTGCCGTTACCGCCCCGGAAAGCCAGCAGCTTACGGGCGCCTTTGGCAACCACCTGGTGCACCGGTTCCTCAATAATCTTCTCTTTAATTTCTACCTTGTTTATCTCCACCCCGTTTTCCATGGTCACCTGGTATTCAACTTCCCGCTGACCGGCCTTGCCGGATTGAACGACCTTGCGTTCTCCCAGGTACAGGTTCTCGTCAACCTTCTCCTGAACCTGGAAGAGGATTTCTTCCTGCCGGGTATCTTTATAGGTGGTAATCACGTCCACCAGCGGCGAGGTGCGGGAGATTTTAATTTCCTGACCCACCTGAAGTCTATCCGGCTGCAGTTCGGGGTTGGACAGCACCAGTTCATCCACCGGCAGTTTAACCGCCGCGGCGATATCCCAGAGGTTATCCCCGTCTTTGATCTGGTAGGTCCTGACGCCCTGGCCGCCGAAGCGGAAATACTCAACGGCTTCTTCCATATCCATTAATTTGGCGTTATCCGCCTGAACCGGTTTGGCGGCAACGTTTTGTTTAAATTCGGCATCCCACTGGCCATTGTTATCATAAATTGCCAGCAATTTGTTGACCACCTGCTCCGCGGTTACTTGATCCTTTACGGAGACAACCAAATTCCCGTCCACGTAAATGCCTGCGACGCCAAAATGGTAGTCCAGCTTTTGCGCCAACTGCAGGCGAATTTCCGCCGGGTTATCAGCCTTCCGCCAGGACGGGCGGTACTCGATCTCCTCATTTACCGATACCGGCAAATCAGATTGTTCTTCCAATTCCGCTATGTAATCCTGTACAACGGACTCGGCGGCGCCGCGGTCCGAAGCAACGGCGATAACTTCATTGTCCATCACTATGGCGCACCCCGCCCGGCTGAACACAGTCACCACGGCGACCACGGGGACCAGCAGCAACAACGTTATTTTAAGAGCGGGACGGGAGCCCAACAATGCACGGCTTACTTTTAGTAAACTGCTTAATTTTTCTTTTGACCAGTCTGTTAATTTACTCAATATCAAGTACTACCTCCGCTGGATAACATTTTTTGGACAAACCAAACATGAAAATTATACCATAGAACAGAACTTGTCGTAAACTACCAGAAATGGACGAAAAACCATGACCAGTGGAATTTCATCACTAATAAAGGCGGATTTTAGCCCGCCAGAGTACAAACCTTAAGATAAAGAGCACATTCCAGGCGTTTCCTGGCTAAAACGCAACCCAGCCGGTATGGTTCCAAGAGGTCGCCATTAAAGGACAGGGCATTGGCATGGCAGCCGCCGCTGCAGTGAAACCTGGCCCAACATTGCAGACAGGCTTGTTTATTATATATATGAGCGTTGCTAAACATATTGATGGTGTTTTTTTCCATAGCTTCAAACACGGTGCCCACCATGAATTCCGGCCGGCCCACAAACTGATGGCAGGGGTACATTTCACCGTCCGGCGCCACCGCCAGGTATTCCGTGCCCGCGCTGCACCCGGCCAGCCGCTTGGCCAAACAGGGGCCTTCCTCTAAATCGATATTAAAGTGGAAAAATTCCACCGGCCGGCCCTGGCGGTGGCGTTGCAGCAAATACCGGGTCAGTTTGTCGTATTCAACCATCACCACCGGCAGATCCTCTTCGCGCAGGGCGTAATCCGTTCCGGCGCCGGCCACCACCGGTTCCACCGACAGGTGGTCGAAGCCTGCCTCCGCCAGGTGACGGACATCCGCGGCAAAATCCAGGTTGTGGCGGGTAAAAGTCCCCCGGACATAATACTCTTTGTCAAAGGGCAGAGAAACGAATTCGGAGCAGCGTTCCATCACCAGCCCGTAACTGCCCCCACCACCCGCCGTGGGCCTCATCAGGTCGTGCACCCGCGGTCTGCCGTCAACCGACAGCACCACCGCCAGTTCATTGTCTTTAATAAATCTTTGCACCCCGGCATCCAGCAAAAGAGCGTTGGTGGTCAGGGTAAACTTGATTGTTTTGTCCGCGTCGCCGGCCCGGCGCCGGCCATACTCCACCAGTTCCTCCATCACCGGGCGGTTCAACAGCGGTTCACCGCCGAAAAAGTCCACTTCCACGTGCCGCCTGTCACCGGACGCGCGCATTAAAAAATCAATGGCGGCCCGTCCCACCTCCGGGGACATTAAATTACGCTCGCCGCCGAAATCACCCTGACCAGCGAAACAGTACCGGCACCGCAGGTTGCAGTCGTGGGCGAGGTGCAGGCACAGAGCCTTCACCACCCCTCCGGAGGGAGGAGTATATCCCCGGGGTAAAGGGTCGGGCGCGAAAAGCAGGCCCTGCTCCCTTAAAACGCCGGTCTCCCGCAGCACCTCATCCACTGTTTCAGGCCCATACGCCGGGGCAAACCGGGCCGCCACGTCTCCCGGAGGTTCTGTTTCCAGCGCCCTGATTATTTCATAAGCCGGCTCATCCACCACGTGCAGGGCGCCGCTGTTGACGTCCAGCACAATATATGTTCCGTCAAAGGTAAAAGCATGAATCAATGCGAGATCCGTCCCTTCAAGAAAAAGGCGCGCAAGTTACAGCCGATAGCGCGCTTACAAGAGGATCGAAAAAATGCCTGATCCCGCGAGGGATGAGGCATTTTTTAGTTTTTCTTCTTATTGCAGGCCTGGTTGCCCACGGTCAGCGAGGTCTTGCACGCCGACTGGCATGAAGTACGGCACTCGCCGCAGCCTCCGTCACGCATGGTGTCCTGCAGCTTCCGGCCGCTGATGGTCTTGATATGTTTACCCAACCCCGTCGCCTCCTAACACATTCACTGGTTAAATTATATGACAAACATAAATTATTTAGCAAGCCATTTTAAGGAAAGGTTTTCAATAAGTCCACTTTATGACGGTCACCGCGGCCCTACTCTTTTTAACGCTTAGACATTAGGGGCAGGCCCACCCGCCGCACCGGAATATTGGGCCGCCTTTTTTATATCTATAACCCCGGCCCCTTGAACATTCGGGTCAAGGCCGCTCAGTTTCCGGGCGGTTTCCATCAACCTGGCTTTAACCTGCTCCGGGGGCATTGAATTGTTCAACTGCAGCATCTGCGCCACCACCCCCGCACATACCGGCGTGGCCATGGAGGTACCGGAAAAAGAAGCATACCACTGGCCCACCCGGGTTTTTTTGCTCTTTTTATCAGTCATGGAGCCGGGCGCACGCAGGGAAATGATGTTGGTTCCCGGAGCCAGCACATCCGGCTTGACCAGATTGTCGACTGTAGGACCCCGGCTGGAAAAATCGGCCACCGCGTCGTCACCCGGCTCAATGGTTCCAGCATCATTGAGAGCGCCAACGGTAATAACCAGAGGATCAATCCCCGGAGAACTTATGGAGTTTAACTCCGGGCCGTCGTTACCAGCCGCCACGCAAACGACGATACCGGCTCGCCAGACCTTTTCCACCGCCTGGCATACGGGATCGTCCCGGTATGATTCCGAGGCTTGCGCACCCAGGGAAAGATTAGCTACCTTGATGGACAGTTCCTCTCTTTTGTCTATGCACCATTGCAAACCTTCAATCACCGTGGAAATTGTTCCGGAACCATTTTTGTCCAAAACTTTAACTCCTACAATTTCAGCTTCCGGGGCCGGAGCCCGGTACAGCAAACCGGACTTGCTCCCGTTCGAGGCAATATCGCCCGCAACGTGCGTTCCATGCCCATTGTCGTCATAGGGGCCGTCTTTCCGGTTGATGCAATCTTTAAAACCTTTAATCCGGCCCGCTAAATCCGGGTGATTATAGACACCGGTATCCAGCACCGCAACGGTAATCCCCTTTCCGGTGAGCATTCTTTCCCACATCGACGGGGCCTGCACCGTCGGCGAGGCCACATCCAGGACGGCTCTGACTTCACGGTCATACCATACCTTTTTCACCGACCTGTTGCCAACCAGGGATTCCAGTTTTTTCATGTTCACCCTGGTTGAAAATGCATTAATGACGCTCAGCTCTTTATTTACCCGGCAACCGACAAACGCTGCCAAGTCATTCATGTGCAAAGCGCCGGGGATGTGGTCATGCAACTGTACCACCACCGGTATTGCAAACAGGCGCTGTTTAATGAACTTTAACGGCTGCTGAATAAAACATGGCACGCCGCGAAGCGGCCGGTACCTGTTTAAAGCCGCCTTTTTCAGCATCGGGCACATTTTTCCGCTTTTAGCGCGGATCCAGCTTATCTCTTTGAGCAGCATGTCAACCCCTCCAAATTTGCACCATACTATGCAAATAATGACTGGAGTGTTAAAGCCGCCCAAAAAACTTAGGTCCTGATGCATTAAAAATTAAACAGTACGCACCAACCTGAAAACCGTAAAACAAAACCCCCGGTAAGACCCGGAGGCAAAAATTTATCTGGATACTCTTTCCGTATCCAATTAAACAACGAAATGTTGCTATATGATTATTGTAGTCCCGTCAAATTTGGTGAACGAAAAGCCGCCAAAATCCTCGTTGTAAGTTTTTCTGTAATCCTGTAAAATTCCTATCGCTACCGCTTCGCCAAGCTTAAGGCCTTCCCCGTCCGAACGGTAGTGTACACCGGCGGCATTACGACCCAAGCCGACATTGGCGGCAAGCTTGTTAATCTCCCCGCCTACCGTTAAAAGCGGCCCTGTATATGGGAGCAGCTCCAAACCGTCGGCGCCGGCTGCCACCGGATTGGGAATAATAAACGATTCTCTGAAAAATGCTTTCAGCATGGTTGCTCCCGCACCGGCAACACAGGCATGACCGGCGGGGTAAGCCGGATGAGTGGGACAACCTTCGGCATAAGCCTGGGGCAAAAGGTAAGAACCGAATTTTTCAAATACCCCGGTAACCGCCTGGGAATTGAGTAGCTCTTGGTTAATTGGGTAATTAGCCGCGCCGGTTAGCACATTATGAACCCGTCCGCCAAACTCCTCGGGCCGAAGCCGGCGGTGGACCAGCCATTTCTGGTACCAGGCGGCCTCGTCCGCCGCCCTGGTGGCCCGGGCCACAAAATCCAAAATATGCGGCGCTCCGAAAGTGGCAAAACTGTTCTGGGTTGCGGTACGCAGATAGGGGTTGGTTGGCGACAGCGCCGCCGGGCCAAAACCAAGCAAAATCAGGGCCGCGCCAATAAAGCCCTGGAAAGTGAAATCGCGGTGATTCCACTCGCCCAGGTCACGGCCATTGCGGATATAACGCGGTGTGGGGTCAAATACATTCGGAGATGGAGGAGCACTCCCGTTCTGAAGGTTCAGCCATTCCCCGTAAGACGTTATGTGATCAACGCCCGCCGCCGTTGTCCGGTAGCGCTGGATAATGGTTGTGGCCCCGAAGGGTATATCCTTCCATAAGAACTGGGAAATATAAGGGCCAGCCAGATCTCCGGGCGTGTTTCCGCGAAACAGGGTTCCCGTGGTGACCATTCCATCAACCTTGGGACCGCGGAAATCCGAAAAATTGGATAACTCTGCGGCGGCCGCAATGGTAAGCGGATCGGTATCGTATCCGGCAAAAGGCACATCCCGTGTCAACGCCAGCCAGTAAAGCTCAGCCAACTCGCCGGCACTCCAGGCGCTGCTGAAGGGCGGTGGTATCTCTATGCTTAAATGATGGGAATCGGGTCCCGCCATCTCGAATGCATAAGCAGCCTGTGGATTGGCCAGCCTGGCGGCACCTCCCAGGGGGATGTATTCAAAGTCCTCAGGATTACCCGTTGATAAAGCCCTGGTGAGCTCCCAATAGGCGTTGATATCAACTTCACCCAGGTGATTGTGCGGCAGCGCCTTGGAAAAACTGGCAATTTTATTGGGGTATAAGTACTCATCACCGTTACAAGGATGTCCCGGAAGAGGAAGGTCCCTTTGAAATAGCGCGGCATCCAAACGGATTTGAAATGCTTCTTGACGGCGCCGGCGGGCACTTACCGGCCCAATCGAACATGACTCCAACTGATTCTGGTTTCCGCCTGCCATTTCTCTTTGATTGACATTTTCATTCCCGCGTACTGAATGGTCACTGCTCATGCAGACTCTCCCCTTAATAAGTATTTGCTTCGGCACATATTAAATTCTATGCTAATTGGCAAAAATTGCTACCAACTAATAAATTATTCTTTTCCTTTTAAAAGGTTTAATCACTGAACATCAAAAAAGCCTCGGAGGATTGAGTAAATCCTCCGAGGCCTTGATTTTCCTGGAGCGGGTGAAGGGGATCGAACCCTCAGCCCTCAGCTTGGGAAGCTGATGCTCTACCATTGAGCTACACCCGCAATTTGTATTTTTAGCATCATTAATTATAACATTTTAAAGCGTAAAGTCAAGTTAATCGGCGCCCTCTCTTTCACACTTTGCAGCTGGCTGAATAGAATAGATCAACAATTGCTGTTCAATGGGCAGGCGGCAAAAGGAAAGGAGGGGAAAGAAAAACAAAGTGACCAGGCAAGAAATTTTTTACATGGTGTCCCTGGCCTGCCTGGGATTATTCATATTACTGGGTGTTTACATCTGGAAAAGCAACGCTGCTTATCCAGTGGAAACTGGGTTTATCGCCGGCCAGACGGATGCCCCGGCGGAGCAGGGGAAGGGCGAACCGCAGTCTGCGCAAGAATTAAAGGGAGGCGGTTCGGACACGACGGCGGCATCAGTCAACCAGGGGACCCCGGCAACATCCGGCCCGGCAACAGCGGCTAACCAGGCAACCCCGGCAGCACCAAGCGCCGTACCCGGCAGTTCGCCCCCGGGCGCAACTCCGGCCGCTACTCCCCCGGCAGCGCAAAACCCGGCGCCAAAAGCAACGCCCGCCGCTAATAACAGCATTATCGTCCCGGGCTGTAAAGTTGGGGATATCATAACGCTGGGCGACGTTGAAATGGTGGTAACCAAAGCAACCAACACGTACAAGGTTATTGACATCACCATCACGGGCAATACTTCAGGCCAGCCGCCCAAACTCGTTTTGGTGAATGAAAACCGGATTATCTACGAAATACCCGCCGATGTGGATATCAACGTAGATTTGACGGAAAAAACAGCCACAGAAAAATCTTCGTTGTTTTATGGCAGCGAAAACAAGAATTAAAGCCGGTGCAATCCCGGCTTTCCTATTTGTCCGGCCAGTTTTCCGCAATAAACCTATACCCTGCTCAACGCTTCGCCCAGCACCCCGCATACATAATCCAGCTGCTCTCCGGTAAGCCGGTTGAAAAACGGCAGCGCCAGGGTGGCTGAAGCCGCAGCCTCGGTGTTGGGGAAATTCCCTTCGCGATAATTAAACAGCCGCCGGTAAAAGGGCTGCAGATGGATGGGCGTAAAGTAGGGCCTGCAGTCGACGCCATGCTCCTGCAGGTATTGCATTACCCGGTTCCGGTCAATTCCCTGTTCCAGCCGGATAACATATACAAACCAGCTCATTTTGACACCCGGGAACACCCGGGGCAAAATAACTCCTTTCAATCCGCCCAGTCTGGCCTGGTAGGACCGGGCCACCGCTTCCCGCCGGTCCAGAATCTCATCTATCCTGGTCATCTGGGCCACTCCAAGGGCCGCGCTAAGCTCATCCAGGCGATAATTATAGCCCAGGCGTTCGTGGTGCAGCCATAGATTATTCGCGCTTCTGCCCTGGTTGCGCATACTCCTGAACAGACCGGCCAGTTCCGGGCTGTTGGTGGCGATTATCCCGCCTTCACCGGTGGTAATTTGTTTGTTGGGATAAAAGGCAAATACCCCGGCATCTCCTATTGTACCGGCTTTTATGCCGTTATACGTTGCACCAATGGCTTCACAGGCGTCTTCAATCACCGCCAGGCCGTGTCTGGCGGCAATGTCCATTAAGGCGTCCATGTCGGCCGGGTGGCCAAACGCATGCACCGGAAGGAGCGCCCTGGTTTTGTCCGTGATTAACGACTCCACCTGCCCGGGGTCCAGGTTGAGGGTCCGGGGCTCGATATCGGCAAACACAGGCCGGGCCCGCTCGTACAGGATACAGTTGCTGGAGGCCACAAAGCTGAAGGGAGTGGTGATGACCTCATCGCCCTCTCCGATATCCAGAGCGCGCACCACCAGGTGCAGCCCCGCGGTCCCGCTGCTGACCGCCACCGCATCCGCAACCCCCAGGTAATCTGCCATCATACGCTCAAATTCCGCCACCATCGGGCCGATGCTTAAAACTCCACTATCCAGCACCCGGCCGACCAGTTCACGTTCCCCGGACCCAATATCCGGGGACGATAAAGGTACCATCATGCCAACTACCTTCTTTTTCACTGATTTTTTTGCCAATCAGGCATCTAAAACCGCTTCCCGCACCAGACGGGCGATTCTTTCAATCTCCGGGAACGTAAGCCCGGGATGCGCGGGTATGGCCAATACTTCCCCGGCGGCCCTTTCAGCCTCCGGAAAATCGCCCGCTTTATATCCCAGGTGCTTGTAAACCGGCTGCAAGTGCAGCGGTATGGGATAGTATATGCCGCAATCAATGCCGTTTTTTTGCAGATAGGTTTTAATGGCGTCCCTGCGGGGCGACCTGATTACGTATAAGTGATAGGTGTGCCTGTTACCCTCCGTCTCCCGGGGGATTTTAACTGCATCACCAAGCAATTGATTATAATGTGCGGCCAGGGCTTTACGCTTTTCAATCAATGTTTCCAGGTACTTGAATTTCACCAGCAGCACCGACGCCTGCAATTCGTCCAGCCTGCTGTTGTAACCCATTGCTTCGTGAACAAATTTGCTCCGGCTGCCGTGCGCGCGCAGGACCTCAATCCGGGCCGCCAGACTGCTGTTTCCTGTTACCACCATGCCGCCGTCTCCATATCCGCCAAGGTTTTTGGTGGGAAAGAAACTGAAACAGCCCGCGTGTCCCAGCGAGCCCGCCCGGCGGCCCTTGTATTCCGCACCCATGGCCTGGCAGGCATCCTCAATAACCACCAGGCCGTTTTGGCCGGCCAGATCGATCACGGCGTCCATGTCGGTTATTTGGCCAAAAACATGGACCGGAACAATGGCCCTGGTGCGGCCGGTAATGCGATGTTTTATTTTTTCCGGGTCAATATTGAAAGTGTCGCCATCAATATCCGCAAACACCGGGGTAGCCCCGGTGCGGGTGATGGCTCCGGCGGTGGCAAAAAAAGTAAACGGGGTGGTGATTACCTCGTCCCCGGCGCCGACGCCGCAGGCCGACAGAGAAAGGTACAGGGCGTCGGAGCCGCTGGCAACCCCGATGCCGAACGACGTTCCGCAGCAAGAGGCGATGTTTTTTTCCAGCTGCCGTACCCGGGGTCCCAGAATATATTTCCCAGCGGCCAGAGTTTCCAGCACTGCCGCGGTGATTTCCTCCCGCAGTGCAAAGTATTGGCTTCGCAAGTCAAAAAGCTCAATCACATCACTTTCCTCCGCTTACGAGCAGGGGCAGCGAAACCGGACGGCCGGTTCCGGCCGCCTGGTAAATGCCGAGTACCAGTTCAAGGGATTTTCTGCCCTCATGGCCGTCTACAGCCGGGCGGCAGCCCTTTTGCAGCGCATCAATCAAATCCCGCAGCACCGCCAGGTGCCCGGCGTCATAATTTTCGTCCGTCCCCGCGCAAATATACATGGCCTGTTCTTTGCCGATAAAATCACAGAAATCCCAAGCCCTTATTTTGCTGCCCTTTTCGTTGCCGATGACCACCGTGCCCCTTTGGCCGAACACCGCAATGGTCTCTTCAAGATTGCGGGGATAGACAGTGGACGCGGCTTCAATCAAGCCCAGTGCGCCGCTCTGAAATTTCAGCAGCGCCAGGCCCACATCTTCGGCGTCAATGGGCCGGTACCGGGTGGCCGTTTGCGCCGTTACACTGTCCACCCCGCCCATGATCCACTGCAGCGCGTCAATGCTGTGGATGGCTTGGTTCATCAATACGCCCCCGCCTTTTTCCCTGCTGCCGCGCCAGGAGCACCGGCTGTAATAATCGTTGTTACGGTTCCAGCGCACCGTAACCGTCCCGTGACTCAGTTTGCCAAACTTGCCCCCGTCGACGGCCAGTTTCAATATCTGCATCGCGGGCCTGAAACGGTTCTGCAGCACCACGGACAGGTATACTCCCTCCCGCTCACAGGTGCCGATCAACCGGTCGGCGCTTTCCAGAGACAGGGCCATGGGCTTCTCCATCAAAACATGCCTGCCCCTTTGAGCGGCCATGATCCCCATCGCGGAGTGCAGCTCGCTGGGGGTGCAGATGATCACTACATCCAGGCTTTTTTCTTTCTCCAGCATCTCTTCGTAATGAAGATAACCGCTGATACCATAATGGCGGGTGAAGTTTTCCAGCGCTCCGGCATCGCTATCGCAGGCCGCCGCCAGTTCCGCCCCCGGTAACTGCAGCAGGGCCCGGGCATGGCTCTTCGCCGCGTGCCCGCAGCCGACGATGCCGAATTTAACCTGGGCGCCGGTCATGCCTTAGGCTCCCGGTGATCCACCGCCAATACCGCCAGTACCGAAATACACAGCCCGGCCGCGGCCGCAACGAGCACCGTTAATAAAATATCCGGCCCCACCGGTTTACCGTCCGGCAACGCCGGGATCAACAGCCGCAGGTTATTCATTTTCCATACCTGCGTCTCGTGCCGCAGCAGGATATCGCACAGCGAGTTAGCTATACGGGCCGCCCTGACAGGGTTGGCGTCTTGCACCACTATTTCCAGCAATTCCAGATCTTTCACCTTGCGTACGCTTACCATTTGCCCCAGTTGATCCGCCGTCAGCCCGCCGCCCAATTCCGCGGCCAGCTTTTCCAGCACCGGCTTGCCGGCGGCCAGTTCACTGTAAGTCCTGGCCAACTGCCGGTACATCATCAGGCTGTTATAGTCCATGCTCAGTTCACCGGTTGCCTGGCCATACCCGTTGAGCATCATCACCGCCCTGGCCTGATACTTGACGGGTATAATCATACAGGCCGCTCCGGCACCCAGCACGGCAAGCATTACAGTAACCAGAACAAAAAATAGCCTTTTATTGACTGCCTCCATTAATCGCCCGCAATCCAACCTGCTCACCTCTTTAAAGTTTTTCAGCGTCCGGCACCGGCCTGACGAACCTGGCCGGCCGGCCCATAACCAGGGATTCCGGCCGGGTATCCCCGGTCACCAGCGATCCCGCGGCCACAAAGCATTCCCTGGCCACCTTGACCCCCGGAAGCAGCAGCGCCCCGGCGCCCACCCTGGCATTTTCTTCAATACACGGCCCGACCAACCGGCCCGCTCCGTCCTTGCCCCTGCCGGCCCGGTTATCGTTGGCGGTAATCACCATGGGCGCTATAAAGGCGCGGGCGCCGACCACGGTTTGAGCCGTCAGGTAAGCTCCGGTTTGAATTTTCGTATATTCCCCCACCAGCACGTCGTTTTCCAGGGCCGCCCCCCGGCCGATGATTACTTGGCAGCCGACGACACAGTTTTCCCGCACCGAAGCCAAATCCCCCACCATTACATCCCGGCCCAAAACAGTGCCGGCGTACAGCACCACCCCGCTGCCCAGCACGCAGCCGGAGTCCATCCGCAGGGGCGGCAGTTTACCCGCCGCCCGCCGCCGGCTGGTCGGCGCCGGGTGGGGCTGCTTGCCGATTACGCAATTGTCTCCGATGCTGCATTTTTCCCCGATTACCGTACCGGGATATACAGTTACATTGTTGCCGATCCGCGAACCGCTTCCGACAATCACGTCCCGGGCAATAACCGTGAAAAACCCAACCTGGCAGTCCTGTTCCACCCTGGCCAGGGGGTGGATATAATTTGTCAAGCAACCCACCAACCGATCTGCTTTTGCTCTTCCATAATATGACCCCGGCCGGACTATGGTGAACGTACCGCCGCCGCTGAAAATAAAAGAGCCGCCTTTTTAATAAAAGCGGCCCTTGCAGCATGAGCATATTGTTTTATTAACCTATGCTTTGGTAAAGGAAACGTCATCGAAATCGTGGGCGCCCGAACCGCCGTTAACCAGCAACTTAATCAGTATCCGGGCCGCGCCGGCCGGGGCGGTCACCGTTTGATGGGGCATCTGCTCCCAGCCCCCGCCCTTGTGTTTGTGCAGCACGCTGCCGCTGGTAAGCTGCTTACCGGCGGAGTCGTAGAAGAAATAGGCTATCCGGGCGTCGCTGGACGCGTTGCCCTTACGGGTTTTGGCGGTGAGCACGTACTTGGCTCCCGGCTGTACCGTGACGTACTGGTAAAAGTTCCAGCCGTATTTGGCGCTGCCGTATTTGTTGCCTCCGGATTCGCTCTTCACCGCCACGTCGGGACCAGACCAGCCCCCGGCGCCCAGGCTGAAGCTCCCGTTATGCACCAGTTCACCCACGGGGGGGTTGTCCACCGGCGGTTCCTCCGCCGGAGGTTCTTCCTCAGCCGGCGGCTCATCTACCGGCGGATTACCGGGCGGTAGCGGACTATCGGCACTGTACATGGAAACATCGTCGAAATCATGGGCGCCCGAACCGCTGTTAACCAACAGCTTAATCAGTATCCGGGCCGCGCCGGCCGGGGCGGCCACCGTTTGACGGGGCATCTGCTCCCAGCCCCCGCCCTTGTGCTTGTACAGCACGCTGCCGCTGGTAAGCTGCTTGCCGGCGGAGTCGTAGAAGAAATAGGCTATCCGGGCGTCGCTGGACGCGTTGCCCTTCCGGGTTTTGGCGGTGAGCACGTACTTGGCTCCCGGCTGTACCGTGACGTACTGATAAAAGTTCCAGCCGTATTTGGCGCTGCCGTATTTGTTGCCTCCGGATTCGCTCTTCACCGCCACGTCGGGGCCGGACCAGCCCCCGGCGCCCAGGCTGAAGCTCCCGTTATGCACCAGTTCACCCGCGGGAGGGTTGTCCACCGGCGGTTCTTCCCCAGCCGGCGGGGGATCATCGGACCCGTCGCCCCGGTAACCGGGATTGGAATTGGCTTTATTCAACATGGCCATCGCCAGAAGGCCGGTGGGACCGCCGTACGACATGGCGGACAGCTTGGTGTAAATGGTGTCGGTGATCACTGGCATAAACTGGCCGTAAGCCGACCAGAATCCGATATACCAGTTGTACGGGGTGGTTCCGTCACCCAGCACGTTGTTGGCAATGGCGCCGTTTGATTTAATCATTTTTTTGGCCGCGGTATTGGCAAACCTGAGCATGTCATCCTTGCTGAAAACCAGGCCGGCATGGTAGGCCTGAAAAGCGGCTTCAACGTCTATGCCGGCATGTCCGATATCTTCGTAAGACGAGCTGTAGAACGACGAATAGCGCCAGTAGTACCCGTTGGTAGCAGAATCAATCAGCAAGTTGTTTTTAAAATACTGGAACATTTTCCGGGCCCGGTTCAGGTAGCCGGTATCCCCGGTGGCCCGGTAAATCATTAATTCCGTCCTGGCCATGGCCAGGTACTGGTTGTGCGGCAGACCCATCCCGGCCTGCTTGTAAGGCATCCCGGCCCGAAACTTGTAATAGCCGGTATTTCCATTGTCCACCCACTCATCGGCGTGAACCGCCACCGCGTCCTTGGCCGCTTTCAAAAAAAGTTCTTTCTCCGCTGAATAACGGGCCAGGGCGGGGTTTTTAGCCACAATGGCGGCAAATTTAGCCATTGGGTATGTAATCATGCCGGTGTGCACGGCAAAAATCGCGTACTGCCCGTTTGAAGTATAGCTTCCATTGCGCCAGGCGGGCAGCTTAAGCCCCCGATAGTCGCCAACGCCGCGGGAAACATCCCGCTGGGCCAGTACCCCTTTGCCGTGGGTGATGAATTTATCCAGGTAATAAGTGTCACCCGTCGCTTCGTACATCGTCACGTAGGCATCCAGCACATAACTTTCGCCCCAGGCCAGCGTAGCGCTGTCGTTATTGGCGTCCTTATGCCAGTTGCCGTTATTGATGGTATCCAGGCTGTTGAACTTTTGCTTTAATTCCGATGCATTCGCCGCCATCGCCTGCATGGGCAGCAGTGTTGCTAAAAATACCAAAATCAAAACTACCGTGCTCCACTTGGTGCTTTTTTTCCCTCGCATACAATACCTCCTGCTGTAATAAATTTTCTGTCCTCCGGCGAGGTACCGGTTATAGTAAAATTCGACATTTTTTTCAATTTGCCTGTTGGTAAATTAAACCACTTATTTTTTGGCGCCATGCGCCGGTGGTCCGGTAATAAAAACCCGGACCGATTAAAAACCGGGCCGGGCCTATATCCAACCGGACTGACTGTTCAACCAACGCCCAGAAGCAATGCTTCCAGCTTATCCACCAGTACCGGCGCAGCATGAAACCGCTCAAAATAAATTCTGCCCCCCTGTCCCAGCTTGGCTCTGGTTTCTCCGGACATATAACCCATGTCGATCATGGCCCCGGCCAGCGCCCGGGGGTCGTCGGACGGAACGTGCCGGCCGAACCGGGAAAAATCCGGCACCGGCAGGTTATCCGCCGCCGCTATAATCGGCCTGGCCGCCGCCATGTATTCATATAGCTTGTTGGGACTTAAACCGTACCGGTAGGCCCGGCTGTTGCGCAGGTGAAAAATACAAACACCGGAACGCGCCAGTATTGCCGGCACCCGGTCTTTGGCCACCGGCGGCATAAAGGTTACGTTGGTCAGTCCGTTTTCCCGGGCGGCGCGCACCAAACCATCCTTGGCCGGTCCGCTTCCCACCAGCAAAATGTGGATGCCCTTTACACCTGCCTGCTGCAATAGAACGGCGGCTTCGACCACCGTTTCCAGCCCGTTGGCGTAACCGTGGGCTCCGGAATAGGTGAAAACGACACTATCACTGTGCTGCTGAAAAAAACGCGCTTCCCAGGAATGAGGTTTAATTGCCGCGGCATGCCGGTCAAACCAACCCGGGTCGACACCGTTGGGAATATGCGTTACCCTGGAGGCGTCGGCGCCGATTAGCGATACATAATCGCCACCGCCCGGTAAAACGCTGATGATCCGGCGGGCTTTACGGCACAAATATTTTTCCAGCGCTCCCATGCAGCCCACCAGCGGGTTAAACCTGCTGACGGCGCCGATGTCCACCAGGGCGCGGGGGGAAAAATCCCTCATTTCAAAGATAAACGGCGCGCCGTGCCGGCGGGCCAGGCGGTAAGCGGCCAGACAGGCCGGCAGGTGGGCAGTGGAGCCAATGACCATGTCCGGCGGCTCCAACCCAATCCCCACCCGACCGGCGCGCAGCGCAAAAACCAAATGATTGTACAGTCTGGCCAAGCCGTTGCCCCGGTAAACCGGAGTTTTAATCCAAACCCGCTTCACCCCCGCGGCATCCTCCTGCAGCCAATCACAGCCCGGTGGATACCGGCGCCGCTCAATGCCGTAATTGTGCACAAAGCTAGCTGCAAACAGGGTAACCCGCCAACCCCGGGAAACCAGTTCCCGGGCAAAGTATTCGTGCCTGCCCGGCCCCGGGGCATGCTGGTTGATGATCCACAGCGAACGTTTTATGACCGGCTCCATATTCAGGCTCCCATTTGGTTTAATAATAGAAAAACATTTTTTTCCAGGTTAAATCTTTCTTCCACCAAGCGCCGTGCTGCCGGCAACTTCGCCCGGGCGGCCTGCGGATCGTCCAGCACCTCTTTTACTGCCCGGGCCAAATCCACAGAGTTGCCCGGCGGGACAAGCACACCGGTCGTTTCATTTGCTATGTCCGGTATGCCGCCCGAACAGGCGGCGATAACCGGCACCCCCCGGGCCATGGCTTCCATCAGCACTACCGGCACTCCTTCATGTTCCCCGTCCGGGGTCTCCACGCTGGGATGCACCAGCAAATTGATTGCCCCGCTGCCGAGGATTTTCAATACCCGCTGGTGGGGTAACGCACCGGTTAAAATCACCCGGTCCCCTAATCCCAGTTCGTCAATCAGTCCGGACAGCGCTTTCCTTTCCGGTCCCTCGCCGATAATCAGGCAGCGGAAGTCAACCCCATGCCGGGCCAGCAATGCACAAGCACTGACCAGGTGCCGGTGGCCTTTTACCGGGGTCAAGCTGCCCACCGCAGCAATCATGGCGGATTTCCCGACCCTGTCCGGCCCGGCCGGTGCAGCCGCCACTTCAGGCACCTCGACCCCCATGGGCACCAGCAATACTTTACCGTCCCGGTCCGGACCTGCCGACTCGAGCAGTTGCCCGTGCCCGCAATGGGAAATTGCCCGGACGAAACGGCAGTGAGCGATCTTTTCAGCCAGCAGGTTGTTGTTTTGAATATCCCAGCGGTGGGCGGTAAAGCTCCAGCCCACCCCGGTCAAACTTGAGGCCACCATGGCGCAGGTGGACGGGGTGGATGCCCAGTGGGCATGGATGTGTTCCACCTTGAGCAGGCGCACCTGTCGGGCGATTAATAACGCCTTGGGAAATACCAGCACATTTCTGAGCCGGTTTTTCAGGCTGCCCCGCCGCAGCAGCATCAGCAGCAAGCCCGTTACCCGCCGGGGAGCTTTAATCAGCCAATGCAGCGCCGCTAGCCAGACCCTGACGCTCCACAGGCCGGTAACCAGCACGAAGGGCAGCAGGGAGACCCCGTCCCGGTGGAAAACCTGCCCGGCGGGACGAAGGGGCACAATGGTCAGTTCCATCCCGCGCCGGACAAGGCAGTTCATCTCCTGGATAATGAACGACTCGGCCCGCCCCAGGGGAGCGGCGACGGTGATATACAGCAGCCGCTTCACCGGCGTTCTCCTTTCAGCCGGATAGCCAGGGACAGCACCCGGCGCGCCCGGTGCGTCCAGGCGGCTTCCCGCTCCACAAAGGCCCGCCCCCTCCAGCCTGCCTCCGCCCAGTGCCCCGGGTATTCAAGCACCGCCCGCATGGCTCCCTCCAGTTCATCCACCCGGCCGGCGTCCGCCACCAGGCCGCAGCGCCGCCGGCGCACCACAGCGGCCAGGTCCGGAATATCGGGGATAATTGCCGGCACCGCGCAGGCCAGGTAGGCAAAAACCTTCAGCGCCGAGCTGCCGGTCAGCGCATACCTTTGCCGCAGCAATGGGTCGTCTTGCTGCCAGCCCCCGCCGATACCGGCCACGCAGGCATTGATATAAACAGGAACCCGTTGGTAGGGCACCAATCCGGTAAAAACAATCCGGCCCGGCTCTCCGGCGGCCTGTTTCTCCAGCCTTTCCCTCTCGCTTCCGTCTCCCACCACCAGCAGGCCGGCGTCGGGATAGCGTCGGACCAGCCTTGAGAAGGCTTCGAGCACCATCCCGCCGCCCTGCCAGGCCGCCAGGTTGCCCGCAAAACAGAAATAACGGCGCAGCGGGTCTAAACCAAGCGCCGCCATTGCCTCTTGGCGGGCTAAAGGATAATACAGGCCGGGGTTGACCCCGTTGGGCACCACCATTACCCGCTGCGCCGGAACGCCCATACCGCGCAGCCAGCGGGCCAGAGTCGTGGTAACAGGCAGCACCGCATCCGCCCCCCGGCAGGATTTTCGCTGGACCCAGCTTGCCAATACGGTCTTCCAGCGTTTTCTGCCGCCGGTAAGCAGGTCGGCCGACGTGACCGCGTTAACCTCCAGCAGCACCGGTAATCCGATTAAGCCAAGCAGTTTTACCGCCGGCATTTCAAAAACACTGTCCCGCACGTAAGCCGCGTCATACCCGAACCGGATCGCCAGCCAAAACACCGTCAGGCTAAACAGCACCGGGCGCAGCAGCATGTCGACCGGCTTGCTCCTGAAGGCGGGGACCGCCACCACGCGCAGTCCGGCCTGGCCGGCCGGAGGACGGATACCCCGCAGCACCAGGGTCACCCGGACTCCTGAGGCGGCCAGCGCCCCGGCCAGTTCCAGGGTATGAATGGTATCGCCGGCGGAAACGCGGCCGGCGGTGCCGGAAATCATCAATATCCTCAATACCCGTCTTCCTTCCCGGCCATGGTCAGGGAGGCGGTCACCCCGGCCGCCAGCCAAAGGGGGAAATTTCCGTTAACGTCGCTGCTAACCAGGGCATTTACCAGGCAGTAAATCATCAACGCTCCGGCCAGGGACGCATCCCCAACGGGACGCCCGCCAAAAACGAGCCGGCCCAGGGGGATAAAAACCAGTCCCAGCGAAAGCACCAGGCCCAGCACGCCCAGTTCCGCCGCCAGCTCCAGGAAAAGATTGTGCGGGTAGGCCACTCCGGATACCGGCGCCAGAGCGGCAAAGGAGCCTGTACCGGCGCCAATGACCGGGTTTTGGACAAAGGTTTCCAGGGCCGCCCGGTACAACGGCAGCCTGCCGGTATCGTCAAGGCTGTACAGGTCAACGGGCAGCCAGTGAAAGACAGTTGTCAACCCCACCATGACAATGAAAAAAACCAGCGCCAGTAAGGGCAGCCGTCCGGCCGCCCGCTCCGTTCTGACCAGCCCCGCCCACAGCAGGGCCAGGACCAGCGCCGCCACCGGACCCCGGGCGTCAAACAACGCCATGGCGCCACCGCCGGCCAGCAGCAGCGTCAGCCTGACCGGAAGGGCCAGGGGCAGAAACCGGGCGCAAACCGCCAGCAGCAGGCATAGCCCTACCATCCGGCTCAGTCCGATGGGATTGAAATTTAACACGGCGTAGGTATTAAGGGACAGCTCGGTATACGACGCGCTGAACCAGAAGTAAACCAACAGACCCAAACCACCCAGAAAAACACCCTTTAAAAACCGGTGCAGTCCCCGGATGCCCCAGGCCGCCGTCGCCAAAACCGGACCAAGAAAACACACTGTGTTGTTGACCAGGTAGTACTTGACTTTCTCCATTCCGTACCCGGCGTCCAGGCTGCCCGGCAGGCGCAGCAACAGCAGCATTCCGATACCGGTTACGGCCCAAAATTCCCAGCACCCCAGCAGACTTAACAGCGAACCGGCTCTTTTTCTGAGCAGCACCCAAACACACATGACATACAAAGGCAGCAAAAAGGAGCCGGTGTTCAGGAGAAACAGCCCCCCCGTCCCCAGGTCCAGCGTCCGGCCAACCAGGTACAGGCCGCCGCCGGTAAAAAAACCCAACAGCTCCGGAGCCAGGAAAAAAGCAGCGGCCCCCAGAATCCCCCCCGCCACCGCAA
>JAEXOR010000003.1 GCA_023439185.1 Bacillota bacterium
ACCGACTATAAGAGTTAGCTTATTCTATAGTTATTAGGAATATGTTGTGAAGAGCCGTATGCCTTAATAGGGCACGTACGGTTCCGTCGAGGAGTATGGGCGGTAACGCCCATGCTTACTCAAGAAAATACGCCTTCGGCCGATTTGGACATATAACAGGTAGTATATATTAATCATTAAATATACTGTTTAACCGGTTGGTGGCCTTGATGTATTTAACTAATTCATTCGTTAACAGACCAATCAGGATTCCCGTCGGCACGGAAAATAACAGTATAAAGGGCAAGTAAAAAAAAATGCCGGGAAACCGGAGAATCAGGGCTGCCATAGCCAATTGACCCAGATTATGGGTCGCGGCGCCGGCAATGCTGATACCGACGATGCTGAAACCTTTAAAAAAACGCAGCAGCAGCGCCATCATAAAGGCAGCGGTTACAGCGCCTGCAAAGCTCATGAAAAAACCGATGCCGAACAAAGTTCCGCTGAGCAGAGCGCCGAGGATTGTCCGCAGGACAGTGATTTGCATGGCAATTTTAAAATCCAGGACCACCAGGGCCAGCAAGGTGATTATATTGGCCAGGCCCAGCTTGACTCCCGGTATGGGCAGCGGGTTGGGAAGCATGCTTTCCAGAAAATGAAGAGCTGACGCCTGGGCTACCAGGATGGCGATAATGGCCAGTTTTTTGGTCGGGATCATTTTCTCCGCCCATCCCATAACCTGGTTCTCCTTTCGCGCTAACGCAAATTGATAACGGAAAGACAAAGGAGCATTTTTAATGACCGGAATGAAGCTGGGGCAATTTGTATATGGGAACTCTTTGCTCCATTTATTGGACCCCCGCACAAAAATTTTGTGCTGCCTATTGGTCATTATTTCTGTTTTCCTTAGCTATAACTGCTACTATCTGCTTTTTTTGCTGTTTTTAATGGCCGCCGCCATCTTCGACGCCGGTTTGAACGGTAGAGTGATCGTGCGCAGTTTGCTGAAATTAAGATATCTGCTGCTCTTTACTTTCCTTTTCCAGGCCTTTCTCACGCCGGGCCAGACGGTTCTTCTGCTGGGGCAATTGAGTATGACCAGGGAAGGACTGCTGCTGGGGGCAGTCAATATCTCCCGGATGCTGATCTTGTTTTTGTGCTCCATGGTTTTGCTTATGACGACCTCTCCCCTCAAGCTGGCGGCGGGAATAGAATTCCTTTTGCAGCCTTTAAGCAAGCTAAAAATCCCCGTTCATCATTTCAGCACCGTGCTCGGCATCTCTTTTCGCTTTCTGCCCACTCTGTTTGAAGAGGCGGCAACCATAAAAAATGCTCAAAAATCCCGGGGAGCCCCCTTTGACTCCCCCAAAATCGGGACCCGGATCAAAGCCTATACCGCCATCCTGATCCCGCTCTTTGAAGCTTCCCTGGTCAGGGCCGCGGATTTGGGCGAGGCAATGGACAGCAGGTGTTTCACGGGACATCCCAATCAATTACGGCTAAACAGTTTGAAAATGACGGGCAAAGATATCCTGGCGCTGCTGCTGATGTTTACGCTCTTGTTGGCCGGTATCGTCACAATAATACTCATGAAATAAGGGATTGCAAAAATGACAGGTGCAGGTATTGAACTGGTTCAGGTCACCAAGCAGTATGCCGCCCGGCCCGGAAAAAAAGCGGCGCTTAAGGATATTACCCTGTCCATCAACAAGGGGGAATATATCGGTTTACTTGGCATGAACGGTTCGGGAAAATCTACCTTGGCCAGGCTGTTTAACGGCTTGCTCAAGCCTACGGCCGGAAAAGTATATGTCAATGCCATGGATACGGCGATAGCGGAAAATTTGCCTGAAATTCGCCGGCTTGTGGGGCTGGTCTTTCAAATTCCCGATCATCAATTAATCGCTCCCGTGGTGGAGGAAGAAATCGCCTTCGGTCCTGAAAACCTGGGCCTTGCCCTTGGAGAAATCCAGCGCCGCGTCCAATGGGCCCTTGAGGTCTGCGGCCTGGAAGACCAGAGGCACCACGCGCCGCATCTGCTTTCCGGCGGGCAAAAACAAAGGGTGGCGCTGGCTTCTGTCCTGGCAATGAAGCCCGAATACCTTGTCCTGGACGAACCGGCCTCCATGCTGGACCCCGCAAGCCGGAAAAAGCTTTTGGAACAGCTCGGCATTTTGCACCAGCGGGAAGGCATGACTGTTATTTTGATCAGTCATAACCCTGAGGACCTGGTCCAGGCCGACAGACTCATTGTGCTGGACCGCGGCTCAATCTACAGGCAGGGGCCTCCCCGGGAAGTCTTTGCCGGCACCGGCCCGGCCCTCCCGGGCCTGGATATCCCCCCGGTTTACGCATTAATTAATCAATTGAGATTAAACGGGTACGCTGTTTCCGAAAACGTTCAATCCATTTCAGAGCTGGTGGACGACCTATGTCTAAAATTGTAGAAGCCGAACAGCTTTCCCATACTTATTTGCCGGGCTCGGTTTATGAGCGGCAGGCGCTTCGGGACATCAGCTTCTCCCTGGAGCGGGGCAAAGTCCTGGGCATCTTCGGGCCCAACGGTTCCGGCAAATCAACCCTCGCTCAGCATTTCAACGGACTGCTCAGGCCCACCGGCGGCTCCCTGTTTGTATGTGGGCTGAATACCGCCGCTCCTGAAATAAGCAAAGTCCTCTGGCAAAAGGCGGGCCTGGTTTTTCAATATCCCGAACAGCAGATCTTTCAAGTGTTCGTTTATGATGAAATTGCCTATGGTCCGAGAAACTTGGGCCTGCCGGAAAATGAAATCGAAACCAGGGTTGCCGAAGCCCTGGCGCAAGTCGGCCTGGACATGGAAAAAACCGCTCCGCTGACGCCGGCGTCCTTAAGCGGCGGGTTGCGGAGAAAGGTGGCCGTAGCCGGAATGCTGGCCATGCGGCCTGAACTGCTCATACTGGATGAACCAACGGCCGGATTGGATGCAGCCGGACGCAGGTTCATTCTTGAGATCATTAAAAAACGCCGGCAAAGAAACGAAACAACGGTCATTATTTCTCACAATCTCAAAGAAATCATGACCATAACAGATCAGATCGCCATTCTGGACCAAGGCTCCCTGGTCTTTTTTGGAGACGTCGGAGAACTGCTGACCAGGACGGAAACCCTTGCCCGCTACCATTTTGAATTACCGGAGTTTTTGCAGATTCTGCTGGCCTTATCCGCCAGGGGATTTGATTTGAAAACGAATGTCCGCAGCATCAGGGAAGCGGGCGAAGAGATCCTGGGCTGGCTTGAAAAATCCAAAGCCCGGCCGCTATCCGGCTCCGGCAAAGACGGCGCTTAGTTTTCGATAATGCGCACGATGGCCTTATTGGGCAGACAAACGGCCATATCCCCGGGGTTTTGCAGCCACCCCGCGCGGACGCAAATCCGGTCGGGACAGTCTGCTGATTTAAATCTGATCCGGCCTTTTTCCACCTGGATGATTTCGTGGTACGGCCCGGGAAGGATAATTTCCCGCGGCTCCTCCACGGCATTTAAGTCAATGCGCTCCACCAGTTCGTTATTCTGGGTGATTACGGCAAACCGGGGTTTGTTTTCATTCTGCCCCTGATAAAAAATTAACCCTCCGAAACCGGTGAGCGTGATCAAAATAATGACGCCGGCCAGTATAAGATCATGTTTTCTCATGGCACTGATATGTTCCTCCGGGATCGGCAAGGGCAAAACAATCTTTTAACCCGGATGTGATATGGATTTTCCCGTCCCCGGTAATAAAGACGGCTTCGACATCCTCCAGACTTTGCACCAATTCCAGGCCTTCAGCCAGACCCAGGACAAAGGCGGCCGTGGAAAGGGCATCCGCGTCCATTGATGTTTCCGCTGCGATGGTGACGGAGACCAGACCTGACTGGGAGGGATACCCGGTTTGAGGATCTAGAATATGGTGGTAGCGAACGCCGCCTGCCTCAAAATACCTTTCATAGTCCCCTGAAGTAACCACCGCCTTGTCTTTAATCGTCAGAACGCCGATACATTCTCCGTCTTGTGCTTCGGGGTCCCGGATACCCACATTCCACGGGCTGCCGTCGGGCTTGCCGCCCAAAGCGACAACGTTGCCCCCCAAATTGATGAAAGCTGATTCAATCCCGTAAGCCTTGAAGATTTTTATCACCTCGTCCCCGGCATACCCCTTGGCGATCCCGCCCAGGTCCACCATTTGCCCCGGATTTTTTAACCTGGCCGCATTTTCTTTTTCGTTAATTTCCAAATCTTGATCATTAATTAATTTTTTCACCCGGTCAATCTCCGCCGGAGAAGGTATTTGCGGATTTTGCGCAAAATTTCCCCAGGACCGTACCAGCGGACCGATGGTAATATCAAAGGCCCCCTGGCTTAATTGCGCATATTTCAAGGCGGTCTTTAAAACATAGACGGTATCGGCGCTCAGCGGCACCCAGGCGCCGTTTCCGGCGGATGTGTTCAGGCGGTCGATTTCGCCGTCCGGCGCATGGATAGTCATTTTATCCTGCAGGTCCTTGACACGCAGCATTGCCTCGTCGGCCGCTATTTGAGCCTTTTGGCCGTAGGCTTTTACCGTTACCACCGTTCCCATGTAAAAACCCTGTTTTTCCACGGGAATTTCCGGGTTGTTGCCGCAGCCGGCCAGAAAGCTGAAACTGAAGAAGAGCACCATGAAAATTAAAAATATATTTTTATCATTCAACTTATCCTGAGCCGGTTTTTTCACATCCGTACCCCATTCATCCGCGTTACTATTGTTAAAATTGCCGGGCTGTGCAGCCGGGGCGGCTCCCGGTCCTTATGCATCAGGCGTAACTGTGCAAGCCCGGCAGTAAATAGTTGACGCCGAAAAAAGTAAACAACATCAGAATAAAACCGGCGATGACCAGCAAGCGGGCATGGCTGCCCCGCCATTCCCGGCTGCGGTGCAGGTGCAGGTAGAGGGCGTAGATAATCCAGGTCAACAAAGCCCAGGTTTCCTTGGGATCCCAGGACCAGTACCTGCCCCAGGCCTGTTCCGCCCAGACGGCGCCCAGCACAATGGATGAAGACAGCAGGGTAAATCCGCCGCCCACCAACAGGTGGAGGTACTCATCCCTGACCGCCTGGTCCGTCTTAAAAAACTGCATCACCGCCAATCCCGCCGCCAGGGTAAAGGCCGCATAGGCCACCGCCGCGGTAATCACATGCACCGTCAGCCAGGGACTCTTTAAAGCCGGCGTCAGAGGAGCCACCACCATCAATTGGTCTTGCATAAATAACGCCGCCAGAGATACCAGCAGGGCGGAAAACAGCATCACCATCCCGCCGGCGCCCTTAATCCGGTAGCGAAGCGTGAATAACAGGTACAGAAAAACCGTAAACCAGGTAAAGCTTAACAAGAATTCCGTCCCGTTGGTTAAAGGCGGTATCCCGGACAGCGTCGTTCTTGTAACCAGAGCCACGAGGTGAAAAACGCAGCCCAAGCCGGCCAGGGCAAAGGCCGCCTTCAACAGCCGCTCCTTCCCGGCTCCCCGTAAATAGAGCAGGGCCGCCGTAAAATAGAAAAAAACCACTATATAGACCAGCGCCGCCAGCATTGCTTTCATTATATCAGCTCCCCGGGGGGCGGGTTCCGTTGCACCGGCATAGCCGGAACGGCCAGGCATATCCCCAGCAGGAGCAGAATCCCGCCGGCCGTTGCCAGGGGCAGTCCGGGGCCGGATTTAACCTGCAGCATGGTATAATACTCCACCCCGCTAAAAACCAGATCCACAGCTTCATCAATACGGACAGGCTCGTTGAGCTTGGCCGCTCCGACCCCCAGCATCTGTTCGCCTTCATAGACCGAAAATATGATGTGGGGGTTGTCGGGACGCATGATCACCGGGTCCATGCCATGGGCCGGATTAGATAGCGATATACCTTGACCACCCGGTTGGTGCCGGCCGGTGCCAGCAGATCGCCTTCCGTGCAGCGGACTGTTTGCTCAGCCCCGCTTTGATCGGTATATTGTACTTTTATTAAATAACCGAAGCTGCTCTGATAAGCCCTGACGCCTTCATGGTTCAAAGGATTATTTACACTGATGGACACATCTTTAATCTCCTGCCCGCGTTCCAGCACGGTGACTTCGGATACATATTGAGATGGAGACCTGTCCGCATTGAAATCGATCCTGAACTCATTAAGCCGCAGGGCGAAGGGATGCTTAATATCAAGCATCCGGGATATATCCACCCGGTCGCCGGAGAACAGGCGGATGGTGTGTTCCTGTCCACGGGCGGCGTCTATCGCCCCGCCCAGCAAAATCAATGTCATGCCCAGATGCAGCAGCAGAATACCCGTTTGACGAAACCAGAACCGGAAGCCCGCCCCTTTCAGCAGTGCGCCATAAGCGCCTTTGAGGCGGTTGACGGTACAGAGGATCATATTCAATAGCAGCAAAAGCAGCAGCAGCTTAAAAAGCGGCGTTTTAAAAAATGTGCCCGGCCATAGAGAAGCCCCCGCCGCCGCAGCCAGGCCGGTTATAAACAATAAAGCCAGTCCGGTTTTCATGGAGGAAATAAATCTGTATATCTGCCGCATGGTGCCCATAGTTTATAACCCTTTGGTTATTTCCAGCTTTCGTCCAGCTCGCCGGTCCAGTTGAAATTATGGCATTGAAGACATCTAACCTGGGAGGGCTGGTGCATATTGTGACACAGAGTGCATCTTTGCTCTCCTTCATGTGAATCATGGGGATTACCGTTCTTGAAATTGCTGGCCACCTTAATATCGTCCCAACCGTTGCCCGGTCCTTCTCCGGAGTGGCATTCCAGGCAGAAATCCCGTCCGACCGTTGCGCTTTGCACAGGCAGGGTATAGTTTTCCATAATAAAATTAAGACCTTCCTGCATCTTATCGGGAATGGAGCGCTGATGACATTTCAGGCAGGTTATATCGTGCCGGGCATGTTTGGCATCCAATAATACCCCTTCGTTCCATGATTCGTAATACGGCTTGATAATATGACAGCCGGCGCAGAAGGAAGGGTTTTCACCGGCTTTCAACACGGTGGCGCCGCCGGTGCCTACCATAAATACTGCCGTCGTCAGGATCATTAAGTTCTTTTTGGTTGGGAGTTTTTGGCGAAAACCATTGCGTCGCATCAGTATACGAACCTCCCTGCCGCCTTTAGCGCTTTCATATTTCCCGCTAGCTTTTCATTTGCCGGACGCGAAAGCCCGCCCGAATAAGAAAACCTCAGACTTTGCGCACCGAACATACGGGTGAAACCATGGGAATGCCTTTGGCATCACAGGTTACAGTGGCTATTACGCCGTAAACTTCTTCCAGCATCCGCGGGGTAATCACTTCATCCGGCCTGCCCGCGCTGTAAAAGGAGCCCTTTTCATCTATAATGACGACATGCCCGGCATACCTGGCCGCCAGGTTGATGTCGTGCAGGACAACGATAATATCCACGTTTTGTTTGGCTATGATTTTCTGCAGCAACTGGCACAGTTCCAGTTGCTTTTGCAGGTCCAGTGAATTCACAGGTTCGTCCAGCAAAATCAGCTTTGGCTTTCTCACCAGGGTCTGAGCGATGAAGACCAGCTTTTTTTGCCCTCCGCTTAATTCACTGAAGTTGCGGGTAGCCAGAGCGGCGATATTCAGGGATTCCAGCGTATCCATCACGATATCCAAATCTTCATCGGATATTTTATGGCCGAGCTCGGGCAGTCTCCCCAAAATAACCATTTCCAAAACGGTAAGGGTGGATATCTCCACATCCATTTGCGGCAAATAAGACATCAGCTTGATCCTGTCTTCGGTATCCATGGCGGTAATGCTTTCCTGGCCGTACAATATGTTCCCGTCATAATGCAGCAATCCGAAAATGGATTTAAGCAGCGTGGATTTTCCTGCGCCGTTGGGCCCGAGGATCACATTGAAGCCTTTGGCGAAGGCAAGATTTAAGTCGTCAAATACGTTATGGGCTCCTTTTTTTTTGTGATAGGAGAAGCGCAGATTGTTTATTTTAATCACTGCATCGTCCTCATTTTCGTAAATATAATGACGACAAAAAACGGAATACCGATGACGGCCGTGATCAACCCGATGGGCAGTATGACCCCCGGTATAATGACCTTGCTGACCACAAAGGCGAAGGACATGATAAAGGCGCCCGTTAATGCGGAAAGGGGCATAAAAAACCGTTGGTCCTCGCCCACCAGTTGGCGGGCGATATGAGGGGCAATAAGGCCCACAAAGCCTATGGTGCCCACAAAACAGACCGCCACGGCGGAAAGCAGGGAAGTGATCAAAATAACATTTCTGCGCACCCTGGCGGTATCCACGCCCAAGCTTTTGGCCTTTGTATCGTCCAGGGTCATGGCGGTCAGTTTCCATGCATCCTTAAACAGCATAAAAAAACACACCGCCAGCACGGCCAGAACAATGGAAAACTTATTCCAGGTGGTTTTCAGCAGGCTGCCGAAGGTCCAGAAAATTAAACTTTGCAGCTGATCTTCATCGGCAATGTACTGCAAAATCATGGTCAGGGCGTTAAAAAGAAAATTCAGCGCGATGCCGAATAAAATAATGGCGGTTTTGCCGATATTCCTCTGGCGCGAGAAGGTGTAGATCCCCGCGGCCACCAGCAACGCAAAGAAAAAAGCGTTCACCGTCACGGCCAGCGTGTCCGAAACATGAAACAAATTGGCGTTCAATATCAATCCCATGGCCGCTCCAAAGGATGCGGCGGCGGATATGCCCAGTGTAAAGGGACTGGCTATGGGGTTGCGCAGGATGGTTTGAATCCCGCAGCCGCCAATACCCAGGGACGCCCCGATAACTACCGCCATAAGTGCCATGGGCAAGCGGATCTCCTTGATGATCATGGGATTATGCCCGTCCCCTCCGCCCGCAAACAACACGCTTAATATTTCCCGGACGGCTATGGAAGAGGAACCGATGGAAATGTTCAGGATGGTCAGGCAAGCCAGTCCCACGGACAGGGCCGCGATCAGCACCAC
The DNA here is from genome assembly GCA_023439185.1 of Bacillota bacterium. Taxonomy (GTDB): domain Bacteria; phylum Bacillota; class Desulfotomaculia; order Desulfotomaculales; family Desulfallaceae; genus BRH-c8a. The sequence goes on from JAEXOR010000003.1 coordinate 8,985, forward strand.
TCTTTTTCTGACCAGGCTGTTATACAGCTTGCGGTTGGCGCTCTCCTGACGAATTATTTGTTGGTATGCCATTATCTTGTATTACTCCGCCGTATATTTTTCGGTAAGCAAAAAATGGCCGAAAGGCGCCGGAAGGAGGAAGCAGACGCCGGTATGCGTTAGGCCCGGCGCCCTTGGCAGCTGCTTCCCCGGCGCTTCCGTCCCGTTATTTATTTGCTTCTACATCTTCAAGACTGATAAACCAGGTGGTGATATCGCTGTCCAGAAGCATAAACCGATCAAAGAACTCGTCGAGAACCGCTTCCGGATCAAGCTCTTCAAATTCTTCGGGATAAAATATTTTGGCCATTTTCAGGCAGGGATAGAAAGCGTAAATTGAGCGGCTGGCCGCATGGGCAAATTCATGTAGATTGCCGTTTTTAACCGCCGTCAGATCACGCCAGCCAACCCGGTCGACAATGTCAAAGGCGCATTTTTTTGTTTCCTTGACGGAGTCCAGCCACCCGTCGTTGACGCCGCTGAGGATAATGTAATCCGGATCGGCTTTGAGGACATACTCGGGATCAAGACTGTTGCCGCCCCCGCCTGCGGCCGCGGTGTCCAGGAGAAGCGCGTCGGCAATGTTTTCACCGCCGGCGATGCTGATGGGCAAACCCCAGCCCGAAGCGCTGGTGGCGGTAGAGCCATAGATTTCGGAATACCCCGACTTTTCATAGTACACCGTAGGCTTGTCCTCACGCTGGGCAAGCTTCTTGGAAGCGATTAATCCATATTGCTCGTCAAGGAATGCCGATACTTCGGCAGCTTTTTCCTGTTCCTGGAATACCTGACCCAGCAGCTTCATGGTCTGCTGAATGGACTTATCCAAATTTTTGCCGGGCACATTGATCAGAACGATGGGGATTCCCGCCCTGGTCAGTTGATCTTCTATTTCCAGCGCGTAATTATGGGCGGACATGGCGGAATTGACGATCAGAACGTCGGGATCCATGGCCAGGATCATTTCCAGGTCAAAGGGAGCGTTATGGTCGGATATCTGTCCCAGGTGCTCCAGGTAATTACCCACCACGGGCGTGTACAGCTTCCCGTATTTTTGGATGCCCCCGCCGCCGTCCTGTCCGGAAGCCACCAGCATGTTAAAGGCATCCTCGTCCTTCAGGGGTATAATGTATTCAATAACATCCATGGTGCTTATCGCGTAGGAGGAAATCGGCAAATCAATGGTTACTTCCCGGCCCTTGGCGTCCGTTATCGTCACGGAGCCGGTAATTTCCTGTTTTACAGGCATGGCGTCTTTGTTTATTGCTACTGTCGTCACTTCTTCTTCAACCGGAGGAACATACCCGTATTTTGCCGGATCTGCGCCGGCGGCCCTCAATGAATCGGCCACCGCATTGATGATGCCGTTGCTGGTAAGCGTGGCGCCGGAAACAACATCTACATTCAATGACTGTGCCTCAATAATTTGCCGGGGGATTTTTTCAATGGCAACAGGCCCGATATCATCTGTTTCGTTGTTTTTACCCACGATAATATCGATAATTTTTCCGTCTTGATCAATCTCGGTGGTTACCTCAAGATCTCCGTGATAAGCCGCCGCCGTACCAGTGAAGCTGCCTGCCGTGATTGACGAGCTGCACCCCACCAGGGAAATGAGCAAGGCCGTCACAAAAAGTAAAGCGATACTTGTTTGGGCTGTTTTTTTCATCATTTGCTCCTTTCTTTTTTAAGTTTTCTGCAACACGCGCTAAAAATTTTCTTTTGCCGCCCCACCTCCCCGCACGTAATTGAGCAAATAAAAAACTCTCAGCCTCTACAATTTTTTAGAAGCTGAGAGTTGTTAAACTACTCAGTTGAATAATTACAAATACCACCCTATCGCTCGTAGAGTACCCTCGGTACGTAAAAATAGGCAGGTCTTCTGGCTCAAGCGTCATCATTTTTGCAGCCTTCCCGGTTGCCCAGTGGCACTTTGCAAAAACTCCTCTATTACAGCGGCGGGACCGCGTGGGATTTACACCCACTTCCCATTTAATCGGCGATAACAAGTATCTGCCGAACCTATTTGCATATTAAATTTTAGGTTACGAATTATCTGGTCAGGATTTGAACTCCTTTTCAAATTGTATCACAATCTGGTTACGAAATCAAACAATTCCAGGCCCGCCTGACGAGTCAGCGCAAAATATGTTCCAGCGCTTCTGTAGCCACCCGGGCCATTTTTGTATTTCCTTCCCGGCTCAGGTGCGCCTCGTCAATGAAGTACAGCGGATCACCGTATTTGGTGTTCGGCAGGCATAATGGAGTGAAATAATCAATCAGCGGGATGGACTGTGCCTGGGCGTATTCCCGCAGCCAGGCCCGGTGCCGGTCCAGCCAGTTGACGATGCCCTCCAGCCCGAAGGGGAAAAAGCTTCCGCCGGCGGTTGTGCAGACCGGGGTTGGCAGGCCCAGGATGGGAGTAATATCCCTTTCGACACACAACTGCACCATTTGCTCAACACAGAACCTTGAGTATTCGGGATCATGCTCCATCCAGGCGTCGTTGGCGCCGCCCAGAATATGTACATGAGATACGCCGGGGTGCTCCAATTCCGGGGGCAGCCGCTGCAGCATATCCGCGATGCTGTCGCCGTTGACGCCGCAGTTCAGCGGTATGGGTTCAATTTTGCCGGCCAATTGATTTACCCAGGACGATTGCGGACCGCCGGGGAAACCGTAAGTGATACTGTCCCCGAGGAAAACCAGGAATTTGTTTGCGGATATTTCACCCAAGCGGTTCATATCTTTTCACTCCTCAAAATGTAAAAATGTTTAATTAAAAATTTTACCGTCAGATAAATCGCCGCCAGGGCCAGTACCGCCAGTGGCAGTTTGTTGTTCAGATAGCCCGCGATTTGGGGCCATTTATGACCAAACAACATGCCCACGGAGATATTCATTGAAATCCAGATGATCGTAAAAATCAAGTTATAAAAGAGGAATTGTCCCCACCGCAGTCCGCTGGCACCGGCCAGATAGGGTGTAAGGTTGCTGACCATGGGGATGAACCGTCCGGCGATGATAAACATCGGCGCCGAACGCCGCATGCTTTGCCGGGCCTGCTCCAGGTCGTAATTTTTTACCCGCAGGTACTTGCCGTACTGGTGAAAAAGCGGTTCCCCCACCCTGCGGCCGATAAAAAAAGCGGTGGCGGCGCCCAGGTTGAACCCCAGCATGGCCAGCAGGAATACCGCATAAAAGTCAAGCCTTTCCTGATTAATCAAAAAACCTGACAGGATGATCATGATCCCGCCCGGAAACGGCACTCCCATGGCCTCGATAAACAGTCCGCCCAGCAGCCCCCCCAGACCCAGGGTATTCATGTAATCAGCCGCGAACTCCTGCATGCGCCCAATCGCCTCCCGGCAAATAGCATACCCTCCGGGAAGCCGATCTTATCCAAGGGGCCAGAACATAGATGCAGTTTTTCCCACTAACCTGCTTTTACGCGATTTTGAAATCTTTTATTCTGACTCCTGCTTTTAAAGTACCCTTGCGGAACCGCGGTAGACCAGCCCCCGCTGTCCGTCCACGGTAATAACTTCCCCGTCGGGAATAATACTGGTGGCCCCGGCGACTCCCACCACCACCGGGATACCGAATTCCAGGCCTACGATGGCGGCATGCGAGGTTAAGCCGCCCATTTCGGTGATAATGGCGCCGGCTTTTTCAATGGCCGGGATAAATTCCCGGTCGGTGTCTCCGGTAACCAAAATGTCGCCCCGGGAGATTTTTTCCGCCGCCTGGCGGCCGTCAGCCGCCACACAGGCCTTGCCCGTCACGGCCCGGCTGCCGATGCCGGTGCCGTGGGCCACGATGTCGCCCACGGTTTGCACTTTAATCAAATTGGTGGTCCCATGCACTCCCACCGGGACTCCGGCGGTGATGACAATCAAGTCCCCGCCTTTAATTAATTTGGACTGCAAAGAAACGTCCACCGCCGCGGCAATCATACTGTCGGTATCCTTGGTGCGCTCCACCAGCAACGGTTGGGTGCCCCAAACCAAAGCCATTTTGCGCAGCACATTTTTATGGGGCGTCACTGCTATGATGGTGGCTTTGGGACGGTATTTGCTGACCATTTTGGCGGTATATCCCGACTCGGTGGAAGTAATGATGGCCGCCGCCCCCAGGTCCAGGGCGGTGGTGACGGTGGCATGGCTGATGGCATCGGTGATGGTGCGGGAAATAGCCCGGCGTTTGCTCCTGAGCAGTTCATCGTACGCCAGGGCCGCTTCCGCCCGGACGGCAATCCGGGCCATGGTTTGCACGGCCGCTACCGGGTACTTTCCGGCCGCCGTTTCACCGGACAGCATGACGGCGTCGGTTCCGTCCAGGATGGCGTTGGCCACGTCGCTGGCCTCGGCCCTGGTGGGACGCGGGTTCTGCACCATTGATTCCAGCATCTGGGTGGCTGTAATGACCGGCTTACCCGCCAGGTTGCACCTTTCAATAATGGCTTTTTGGATGATGGGCACTTCTTCCGGCGGTATCTCCACGCCCAGATCGCCCCGGGCCACCATGATCCCGTCGGAAACCTTGATAATTTCATCCAGGTTTTCCACGGCTTCCTGGTTTTCAATTTTAGCGATGATATCCATATGGCCGTTATTTTCTTCAATAATCCGTCGGATGGCCAATACGTCTCCGGCTTTGCGCACAAATGAAACCGCGACAAAATCAAAATCATGCTCAATACCGAATAAAATGTCTTCTTTATCCTTGTCGGTCAGTGCCGGCAGGTTGATTCGGACTCCGGGCACATTAACCCCTTTTTGACTGGTCAATTTGCCGCCGTTTTCCACCACACAGAGGATCTCGCACTCTTCCACCTGTTTAACCTGGAGAGCGATTAGCCCGTCGGCGATTAAAATCCGGTTCCCGGTCCGGACGTCCCGGGGCAGGTCTTTGTATGTAACCGGCAGCAGCTTTTCGTTGCCCTTGACGTCGCAGGTGGTGATCCGGACTTCCGCCCCGGGCAGGAGTTCAACCGGTTCCTGTTCCAGGTAACCCAGCCTGATTTCCGGACCCTTGGTGTCCAGAAGAACGGCGATATTGGCGCCGGTATTGAGACACGCCGTACGAACTGCATGCACGCGCCTTGAATGATCCGCGTGGCTGCCGTGGGAAAAATTAAGCCGGGCCACGTCCATGCCGGCCAGCAGCATCTTCTCCAGCAATTCGGTTTGCTCGCTGGCGGGACCGATGGTGCATACTATTTTGGTGCGCCGCAAATGTCATTCCCCCCGTCACAATGAAGCTCAAATCGATAATATTCCCGCCAGGTTATAAAGGTCCATATCAATGGATTTCTGCGCATTAAAGACGGTTTCCAGCGGGCAGGCCACGATCTTGCCGGCTTTCATGCCGACCATGTGTTTGCGGTAGCCGGACATCAGTAACTCCACCGCCATGGCTCCCATGCGGCTGGCCAGGATACGGTCGAAGGCGGTGGGTGTGCCCCCCCGCTGCAAATGGCCCAGGATGGTAACCTTGGTATCCAATCCTGTTTTTTCTTTAATTACCCGACTGACATCAATCCCGCTGGCCGCTCCCTCCGCTACAATAATGATACTATGCAGCTTGCCCCTTTTGTAGCCCCGGTAGAGTTTTTCGCATACCTCGTCCAGGTTATATTTCAGTTCCGGGATCAGAATTGATTCCGCACCCCCGGCCAGCCCGGCGGCCATGGCGATACAGCCGCTCTTCCGGCCCATCACTTCCAGAATAAAGGTGCGCTCGTGGGAAGTTGCGGTATCCCTGATTTTATTAATCGCTTCCACCACGGTGTTTACCGCGGTGTCAAATCCGATGGAGTAATCGGTTCCGCCGATATCATTGTCTATGGTTCCCGGCACTCCGATGACCGGCACGTTATGCTCGTTTTGAAATACTTCTGCGCCTTTGAAAGAGCCGTCGCCGCCGATAATCACCAACCCCTGGATGCCGAACCTTTCCACGTTGGCGTAAGCCCTGGACCGCCCCTGGACGGTCATGAATTCCTCGGAACGGGCGGTGCGCAAAACAGTGCCGCCCCGGTGGATGATATCCGCCACCGAGCCCAGATTCATCGGACCCATATCGGCTTCAATGAAACCGCTGAAGCCCCGCTGGATGCCGATTACCTCCAGGCCGTGGTAGATGGCTTTGCGTACAACGGCGCGGATAGCGGCATTCATGCCCGGGGAGTCGCCGCCGCTGGTCAAAACGGCAATTCTGAGCAATTACATGCCCACCTTTCATAATAACGAAATACCTCAACTATACTTTTTGCTCCAGCGGATTAAATATGCAATTCATTTTTGTGTAATTTACCTGTGAAACAAGTATATCCAGAGTCTAGAACTCTGGATATTGTTTACACGTCGGTTTTCAGGGCGCCGTGCTTGGTCATCACTTCGGCCCGGCCGCGGATTTTGATGGCGGAAGTATGTTCGGTGAATTGAGCAATCATTATTTCGCCTTTATCAAGTTTTTCCGAATGGTGGAACTTGGTATCCCGGCCCCTGGTGAGCCCGATGATGGTTACCCCGTTTTCCAGCGCTTTAATTACCACATATTCGCCGCTTACTTCATTTGGTGTATTCATTTTTTCACCCCGTGGTATCTTAGCTTGCCGTGCGTTATTACAGAGTCATGATATCATAAGGCCACCGGTTTGACAAGTTATGCCATGCCTGTTCCACCGGTATTAACCGGTGCGGCCTGCTCCTTTATTTTGACCCGGTCCGGCCCTAAAAGCGCCGCCAGTTCTTCCACCACCTCCGAATCCAGGTTGACCCAGAACCTCCGGTCAGTGCAGGCCAATTTTTTCCGGTCCGGGAAATACAGGTAAACCGGCGTTTCTCCGGGAGAAGAGCTCAGCACCTGCTGGATCCTGGCCACCAAACCGGTGGAAACCTGCTCCAGTTTAAGGAATAATTCGTCATTCCGTTTCATTGCCAGCGGTTTTATGGTATTGACAATTACTTTGACCTCGTCGGCGTTTTGTCCGGTGACGCCGCTGACCAGCACCGCCTTGTCATCATTTAACTGGGCGGCGCATTCCCGGAAGGTGCGCGGAAAAATAACCAGTTCCGTTACCCCGGTCAGGTCCTCCAGGTTGGCGAAAGCCATGTTGTCACCCCGTTTGGTGGTGATCCGCTTGACATTTGACAAAAGTCCGCCTATTACCACCTCGGACCGCTGCTCCAGATCGGCCAGGCCGGCAATCGGGTGCGAGGCGCTGCGGTTGATGACATCACGGTATTCGTTAAGGGGGTGGCCGCTGACGTACAGACCCAGCGCTTCCTTTTCCAGGGCCAGTAATTCCGACGGCGGGTATTCCCTGATTTTCGGCATTTCGATATTGACGGTGTTTTTTACGTCTTCGCCCCAGAAATCCAGCAGCGACAGTTGGCCGCTGCTGCGGTCTTTGTTTGTAGCCTGGGCCAGGCCCAGGCCGGCGTCCACCGCCGCCATCATCTGGGAGCGGTAATGGCCCAGGGAATCCAGGGCGCCGCTTTTAATCAGGTTTTCCAGCACCCGCCGGTTGATCGCCTTGGTGTCCAGGCGCTGGCAGAAATCCGCAAAGGAAAGATACGGGCCGCCCTGTCTTTTATTTTCCAGGATGGATTGAACAGCGCCCTGACCCACGTTCTTAATCACCGCCAGGCCGAACCTGATTTTATTCCCGTCCACCGTAAAACTGATGCCGCTGACGTTGACGTCCGGCGGCAGCACATCTATATTCATCCTCCGGCATTCCTCGATATAATAAGCCACTTTGTCCGAGTTGTCATTTACCGAGGTTAACAGGGCCGCCATGAATTCCACCGGGTAGTTGGCCTTCAGGTAGGCGGTCTGGTAGCCGACCATGGCGTAAGCGGCACTGTGGCTTTTATTAAACCCGTATCCGGCAAAGTAGGCCATCAGGTCGAAGATTTGCCCCGCCACGTTTTCATCTACCTCGTTTTTCACCGCTCCCTCCACGAACTGGGCCCGCAGGCCGGCAATGATTTCCGGTTTCTTCTTGCCCATGGCCCGTCGCAGCATGTCGGCTTCACCCAGGGTGAAACCGGCCAGGTTGCTGGCAATGTGCATCACTTGCTCCTGGTATAATATAACACCGTAAGTGTCACGGAGGATGGGTTCCAGCTTGGGGTGCAGGTAAGCCGCTTTTTTCTCACCGTGTTTGCTTTTAATAAAATCCTCCACCATGCCGCTGCCCAGGGGTCCCGGCCGGTACAGGGCGTTTAGGGCGATGATATCCTCAAATACTTCGGGTTTTAAATCCCTCAGGATGGCCCGCATGCCGCTGCTTTCAAGCTGGAAGACACCCACCGCTTCACCGCGGCATAAAAGCTCGAAGGCGCTTGTGTCGTCCAGTGGAATATTGTCTATATCTATCTCTATGCCCCGGTTCTGCTTGATTGACTGGATGGCGTCGGCAATTACCGTTAATGTGCGCAGACCCAGGAAGTCCATTTTTAAAAGTCCCAATTCCTCCACCGGGTCCTTGGCGAACTGAGTGGTCAACGGGCCGTCGGCAGCCTTGTACAGAGGCAGGTAGTGGGTCAGCGGCTGGCGGGTGATCACCACTCCGGCGGCGTGGGTGGAGGCGTGACGGGGCATCCCTTCAATCAAAGCAGCAGTGTCGATCAGCTTGCGCACCTGATCGTCTTCCCGGTACAGGGTGCTGAGCTCGGGCGTGTCGTTGAGGGCTTTATCGATGGTAATATGCAGTTCGGTGGGGATCAGCTTGGCGATGCGATCAACGTCCCCGTAAGGTATACCCAGCGCCCGGCCCACGTCCTTGATGGCCGCCCGGGCCGCCATGGTGCCGAAGGTGGCTATTTGGGCCACCCGGTCCTGACCGTATTTTTCGGCCACGTATTCAATCACCCGGCCGCGTTTTTCAAAGCAGAAGTCGATATCTATATCAGGCATGGAAACCCGTTCCGGGTTGAGGAACCGTTCAAAAAGCAAATCGTACCGCAGCGGGTCGATATTGGTAATCCCCAGGGCGTAGGCCACCAGGCTGCCGGCCGCCGAGCCGCGGCCCGGACCCACCGGGATCTCGTTTTTCCTGGCGAAGTCGATAAAGTCCCAGACAATGAGGAAATAGGTTGTGTAACCCATTTGCTTGATTACTTTGAGTTCAAACTCAAGCCTTTGGTTAATGGCGTCGGTGATTTCGGGGTAGCGTGAACGGATTCCCGCCCGGCACAACTCCCTCAGGTATAAATCAGGATCCTGCTTTTCAGGGACCCGGTAGTCGGGCAGGTGCAGTTTACCGAACTCCAGCTCCACGCTGCATCGTTCGGCAATCAGGGCGGTATTTTCCATGGCGTCCCGGAGTTCACCGAACAACAGGGCCATTTCCCGCTGATCTTTGAGGTAAAACTCACTGGATGCAAAACGCATCCGGCCCGGGTCGTCCACTGTTTTGCCGGTTTGGATGCAGAGCAGCACATCCTGCATCTCGGCATGGTTTTTGAGCACGTAATGGACATCGTTGGTGGCCACCAGGGGAATGCCGGTTTTCCGGTGCAGTTCCAACAAGCCGCGGTTGGCTATTTTCTGTTCTTCCAGGCCATGATCCTGCAGTTCCAGGTAAAAGTTGTCTTTGCCGAAGATATCCATATAATCGGCGGCGCTTTGGATTGCTTGCTTCAGGTTGCCGTCGATTACGCGGGTGGCCACTTCGCCGGCAATGCAGCCGCTTAACGCGATTAATCCCTGGCTGTGGGCGGCCAGCAGTTCCTTGTCCACCCGCGGCTTATAATAGAACCCTTCGGTAAAGCCCAGTGAAACCAGGCGGAGCAGGTTCCGGTAGCCGGTTTCGTTCTCCGCCAGCAGTACCAGGTGGTACAGATTGTCGTCCACTTTAGGGGTGCGGTCGTGCCTGGTCCGGGGCGCCACGTAAACTTCGCAGCCCAGGATGGGCTTGATGTTCTGCTTCCGGCAGGCTTTGTAAAAGTCGACCACGCCATACATAACCCCGTGGTCGGTGATGGCCAGGGATTGCATCCCCATGCCGGCGGCGGTTTCCACCAATTTTTTAATCCGGGAGGCGCCGTCCAACAGGCTGTACTCGGTGTGGACGTGCAGGTGGATAAATCGGTTGTTGCTGGTACTGTTTTCGGCTGGCATAACCGGAACCTCCGCTTTTAAGGGGTATCTTAATCCGAAGCGATAGTTTTAAAGTAGTGGATCTTAATTTCGTAATAAGGAAAATAAGGGTCGTCTATAATCACCGGCACCATGGCCTCCCGTTCCTCGGACACCCGCAGCGCCTCCTTGAGCGCCGGCAGGAATTCGTTGGTGGCGGGACGCCCCGGATGAGCGGCTAAAAAGCAGCCGCCGGGCAGGAGCAGTTTTGGTATTAACCGCAGCAGGTGCGCGTTTAACTTGGGATCATAAAATATGTCCGAGCCCAGCACCCAGGGATACTGTTTGGGGGGCTGATAGCTGCGCCAGTCGGCCTGCAGGGTGGAGAAATGCTCCAGGTTGTTGCGCGCGGCGTTGGCTGCGGCCAGTTCCAGGGCTGCGGGATTGAAGTCCGAAAAGGTCACCCGGGCGCCTTTCAGCCCGCAGACGATGCCCGGCAGGCCAAGTCCGGCGCCCAGCTCAATCAGTTCGTCTCCGTCAAACCGCAGGTGCTGCCAAATCCATTGCGCCGCGCCGCGGGCCGCCGGCCATATATCGGCCCAGCAGGGTACCTTGTCCTCATCGCCCGGGTCGGTGATCAGCTTCTCAATATCCCGCACCAGAAGCAGGTTAATATCGCGGCCGGGCAGTCCAAAGACCGTTTCTTTGGTTTCCAAAGTCAAATAAAAATCCCCCTTCTCAAGGGGAATTTTATACTAATTTCAGGCTTTGCACAATCGGTTCAGTTAATTTTTATTTGCCGCCCGGACCAGCTTATCCAGCCCCAGTTCATTTTTCAGCATTTCCTGGTCGTCCCTGTTTTTTAATAATAAGTTTAATGTTTTGTTGACGCCGCCTGCACTCAGGGAATCTTCCCCCAGTGTGACCAGGGCCCGGGTCCAGTCGATGGTTTCGGATATGGAAGGTTTTTTGCGCAGGTTCAAGTTGGTCCGGATGTAGCTGGCGGCATTGGCAATTTGGGCGGTGATTTTTTCGCCGGCCTCGGGAACCTTAACCTTTAAGATGCGGGATTCTTTTTCTATGGACGGGAAATCAATATACAGGTAGACGCACCGTCGTTTCAGACCGTCGGACAGTTCCCGCTCCCCGTTGCTGGTAAGCACTACTATTGGTATGTGCTTGGCGCCGATGGTGCCAAGCTCGGGGATGGAAATCTGGAAGTCGGAGAGCAACTCAAACAGAAAGGCTTCAAATTCCGCTTCCACCTTGTCCACTTCGTCAATTAAAAGCACTACTTTGGACCCGGACCGGATAGCCCGGAGCAGTGGGCGCTCCAGCAGGTACTCCTCGCTGAACAGGTCCCGTTCCAGTTGTTCGCCGGGCCCGCAGTTTTTGGAAATCTGAATCTTAATCAACTGGCGCTGGTAATTCCACTCGTACAGCGCTTTATTTTCATCCAGGCCCTCGTAACACTGCAGACGGATTAATTCAGTGTTAAAGACAGCGGCCAGGACCTTGGCTATTTCCGTTTTCCCCACCCCCGGCGCCCCTTCAACCAATAAGGGTTTTTGCAGGGCCAGGGCCAGGTACACTGTTACCACCAGTTCATCTTCACAAATGTAGCCCTGGTTTTCCATGGCCAGGCGTAATTCCGCTATCGTATCGGGCATGGTGTTCCTCCTGCTGATTATTTCATTCCGGCAAAATTGTTTTGCCTCAGGGCCTCGTAAAGCACGATGGCCACCGAGTTGGAAAGGTTCAGGGACCGGGCCTCGCTGAGCATGGGAATGCGAATGCAGCTTTCCCTGAAACGATTGATTATTTCTTCCGGCAGGCCGGACGTTTCGCGGCCAAAAACCAGGAAATCGTCTGGTCCGTAGTGTACCCCGGTGTAGTAACGGCCGCCCCGGGTGGTGGCAAAATAAAACCGGTGCCCCGGATAAGCGTCCAGGACTTCGTTAAAACTATCGTAGTAATGGATGTTAAGCAGGTGCCAATAATCCAGGCCGGCCCTTTTCAGATGTTTGTCGTCCACGGAAAAACCCAGCGGTCTCACCAAATGCAGATGGGCTCCGGTTACCGCGCAGGTGCGGGCCACATTGCCGGTGTTGGCCGGGATCTCCGGATGTACCAGTACCAGGTGCATTACCGCGGCCCCCCGGTTTCAGTGTTGGCCGGGCACAGCGCGCCGACCACGCAGTTGGCGCAGTCCGGTTTCCGGGCGGTACAGGTGGTCCTGCCGAAATGAATCAGCCGGTGGTGCCAGTTCCCCAGCTCGGCGGCGGGAAGCAGCCGGGATAAATCCTGTTCCACCTGGAGGGGGTTCTTGCCCTTTGTCAGGCCCAGCCGGCGGGTGACGCGGAAAATGTGGGTATCCACGGGAAAGGCGGGCACGCCGAACGCTACGCTCAGCACGACATTGGCGGTTTTACGGCCCACCCCCGGCAGCGATTCCAGACTTTTTAGGTTATCCGGGACCAGTCCGCCGAATTGCTCCAGTAAAATCCGTGCTGTTTCAATGATGTGCCGGCTTTTGTTGCGGTAAAGGCCGCAATCCCTGATCTCTTCGGCCAGGACTTCTTGTTCCAGGGCCGCGAAATCACCGGGAGTCCGGTACCGGGCAAACAGCCTGGCGGTAACAATGTTTACCCGCACATCCGTGCATTGCGCCGACAGTATTACCGCCACCAGCAGCTCAAAGGGGCTGCTGTAATTCAGAGTGGGTCCGGCGTCAGGGATATGCCCGGCTAGCAGTTTCAGTATTTTTTTGTGGTTTGCTTGGGGTGCTGAATTTTTCATTGCTCCAAGTATACTGCAATTTTTCTCAATCTGAAAGAATCCCAAAGAAAAGTTTTTATATTCACGAAAAATTTCAGCACATCTGCTGGTTTTTACAGGCATTTGCAGTTCGTTTTAATTTATAAACAAAAAAGGTACTGGCAATAATAAAATAAATTCCGCCAATAATAAACTTACACCGCGGATAGCCTGCACAGGCGTATATCCCGCTGTTTTTTTGTTTGCATGACAGGACTTTCAAATTCATAACCAACATAAGGAGGGTAACGCATGAACATCATGGCCTGGGCTTTGGGGTTGGCAGCGGTTTTGCTGTTCCTGGCCGTTTTTGTGTGGCGGTCCGGCGCCGGCAAAAAAGCCCTGAGAAAAAAAACGAGCTTTTCGATGCCGCCCATCATGGAAGAATATGCCGATGAAATGACCGGTGATTTTCTGGCGGCGCCGACGCCGGATCCCAAAAATAAAATACAGCACCCGGATATTCCCTGGCAATACGGGTCCGACAGGCTGGTTTTAATGGTCCGTGACCCAAACTGGCTTTTTGCTTACTGGGAAATAACCGCGGCCAAGCAGGATGAATTCAGTCAGCAATACGGGCAAACAGCCTGGAGTGCCTCCAGACCTGTTTTGAGGGTTTACGACGTGACCGGGATTGAATTTAACGGCGCCAATGCCAACAACTATATTGATTTTGCCATCAATGATGATGTGGACAACTGGCATTTGGAAGTGTCCAGACCCAACAGTACATTCTGTGTTGACGTGGGCCGGGTTTTTCCGGACGGCAGGTTTGTCACCCTGCTACGTTCAAATATTGTGCATACGCCCAGTATGGCGTTTTCTGATCTGGCCGATGAAGAATGGATGTGGATTGAGGGCATTTACCGTACCATTACCAGGTTGTACGCGGGCAGCTCGCCGTTGCTGGCGGAGGATGTATCCAAACGGATGGGCCTGGCGCCCCTTGGCATAAGCTCGCCTGAATTCAACGGCGCGAGGAAGTAATTGAGGAAGTAATCTATATTGGAGCAAACCAAAAGAGAAAGGAAGAACATGAATTTGGACCAAGGAAACCTGTGTTTTGTGCTGCACGCCCATCTGCCTTTTGTCAGGCATCCCGAGGACGAGCATTTTTTGGAGGAACGGTGGTTTTATGAAGCCGTTACCGAGTCGTATGTTCCGCTGATTATTGCCTTTGAAGAACTGGTGGAGGAAGGCGTACCCTTCCGGCTGACTTTTTCGGTTTCCCCCACCCTGATTACCATGCTGACCGACGGGCTGCTTCAGGAAAGGTACCTGCGTCATCTGGATAAACTGATCGAGCTGTCCGAAAAGGAGATCCGGCGTACTGAAAATAGCGCCTTCCACCCGGTGGCGGTGATGTACCGGGACCGGTTCCGTCACGTCAGATATGTATTCGCTGAAAAATACGGCTGCAATCTGATCAATGCCTTCAGGCGTCTCCAGGACCTCGGACGTTTGGAGGTCATCACCTGTGCGGCCACCCACGGGTTTCTGCCGCTGCTGATGACTCAGCCGGGCGCGGTACGGGCTCAGGTGGGGGTCGCCGTTGAGCTGTACGCAAAACATTTCGGCAGGCCGCCGGCAGGCATCTGGCTGCCGGAATGCGCGTACGCGTACGGCATAGAGGGTATATTAAAGGAGTTTGACATTAAATACTTTTTCACTGACACCCACGGAGTGCTTTTTGCTTCCCACAGGCCGAAATTCGGTGTGTTCGCGCCGGTTTTCTGTCCCAACGGCGTGGCCGTGTTCGGCCGGGATTTGGAATCCTCCAGGCAGGTGTGGAGTTCCAACGAAGGTTATCCGGGGGATTTTGATTACCGGGAATACTACAGGGACATCGGCCACGATCTGGACTATGATTACATCAGCCCCTACATCCATCCGGACGGCATCAGGCTGAACACCGGCATCAAATACTGCCGCATCACGGGCAAGAGCTATGACAAAGAGCCCTACAATATCGGCTATGCCCGCGGCAAAGCCGAAGAACATGCCGCCAATTTTCTGTTTAACAGGGAGCACCAATTTAAATACCTGAATTCGCTGATGGACAGAGAACCGGTGGTTGTGGCTCCGTACGACGCGGAACTGTTCGGGCACTGGTGGTTCGAGGGTCCCTACTGGCTGCAGAATGTGCTGCGCAAAGCGCATTACGATTTTCCCGGCATTAATACTATTACACCGGGGGACTATTTGAAGAAATACCCCTGCAACCAGGTGGTCAGACCCTGCCCTTCGACATGGGGGAACAAGGGTTACAACGAGGTGTGGCTGTGCCGGGAAAACGACTGGGTTTACCGGCATCTGCACATTGCCGCGGAGCGCATGACCGAACTGGCGGACGAGAACGCCGGCGCGGGCGGGCTGAGAGAGAGGGCTTTGAAACAGGCAGCCAGGGAACTGCTCCTGGCCCAGAGCAGCGACTGGGCTTTCATCATGCACACCGGCACCATGGTGGACTATGCCGTCAGAAGGACCAAGCAGCATATCCAGAACTTTTTGCGTTTGTATGATCAAATTAAAAATCATAGCATCGATGAAGGCTTTCTGAGGGACCTGGAGTACAAAAACAATATCTTCCCGGATGTAAATATCAATCATTTTGCCGGCCGGCGTACCGAGGCCTTTCCGGCAACGGGGTAGAGACTAAAACAGTGTAGCCGTGTCATCGGCTACGCTGTTCATTCAAATCCTCCATCAGCTCGCTAACGTTATCAAAGGTTTTGCTTAAATTTCGGTTATGATTGACGTCGTCGATTACCGCGAGGGTTTCTGCATTCGGATTTTCAGTGCGAAGGTCAAAAGGTATGCCCCCATAACGTACAGCATATCGAAGGAATATGTTTACGGCCGTGGACATATTCAAACCGAGTTCTGAAAAAATAGCCTCTGCTCTGCGCTTTAGCTCTTCGTCAACACGGATATTTATATTAGTTGTATTGGACATCATAAATACCTCCTTCCGCAATCATTTTATACAAATTGTTAATACAAGCGAACGGCTTTGAACGCGGTGCTTACCGTGGCTTTTACTGCAACTCTCATCGCAATTCTCACTTTTGTTTTATTACCCAGTATATCGTATTGGAAATTGACATTATCGTTGGCAAGCCCTATAACCCCTATATACAAGTTAAAGAGCCCAATTTCCGAACAGTATCTCTTAAGTGACATATAAATTTATACCTAAATCTATTCCCAGTTCTGATATTCTTTTTAATATTTCATTATTTAGGCTGATGCCTGCTTGAGCTTTAGTTGAGAAAAAGTAGCCACAGTAAAAATCCATCTTGAAGGGTTGTCTTTTGGGTTCTTAACCCCTCGGGGTCGTAGTGATAGTTGTAGGTAGCACCGCCGGTGGTGAATGCGGCCAGTTGGTTCCAGTTGTTGTAGTCGAATTCACCGGGAATGAACCCGTCCAGGCTTTTATCGTTCACAGAGGCAATAATCCGGTTGCCCCTGGCGTCGTACTGGTAATTGATTTGTTCGCCGTTTGGTCTTCGTATCCCGGTCAGCCGGTTCAGGGCGTCATAGGTGTAATTGGCGGTCTGGCCGTTTTCGGTGATGGCGATGATGTTGCCGTTATTGTCGTAGCCGTAGCTGTATTGGGTGATAACCTGGCTGCCCAGCTTGTTGGTCATTGTTTTCAGCCGGTTGATGTTGTCGTAGGTGTATTCCGCGCGGATGCTTGTGCCGTTGGCCAACTGGGGATAGTTTACCGCTTTGACCATCCCGTCGGGGTAGTATTCATAGGTAAAGTTTTTTCCATCCGCAATTACGGTGGTTAACCGGTTCAGTTTATTGTGCTGGTAGTTGGTTGATAAACCAAAGGGGTCGGTGACCCTGGTTTTGTTACCCAGAATGTCGTACTCAAAATTGACGTTGTAGTCGGCGGTTTTTCTTTGCTTGGTCAGTCCGGTGCTGTAAAAGTCGAAGGTTAGCGGTTCCCCGTTTACGGTGCTGTCGTTTACGGGCTGGTATTTTTCCACGCCCCCCAAGGGGCTGTGGTAGTATTTGACGACATCCTGGTTGGCCCTGCTTTCCTTCAGGCTGTTGTCTGCATAGTACTGCATGGTAGTGATTTTGCCCGCAGGGTCTTTGATCTCCACCGGCAGGCCGTTGGCGTTGTATTTATAGGTGCCGGGCTGTCCCGCCGGGAGCCGCCTGGATACCAGGAGGCCTCTTTCGTCGTATTGCTAAGAGCACACATGAATTATTCGGTATTATTTTCCACTTTTTGAACAACAATTGAATTAGCAAAAAAATCATGTATAGCCCTTTTTCTGTATTGCTATTAATTGGTAAAATATTGAGAAGTAAAATAATACGTATAAAACCGGATAATGTTAGGAATAAGACATCTGCTTGAAGCTCGTTTAAGTCCTATAAGGTTCTAAATACCATTGATTGATATCCCTGGTAAACCGATCACCTATGGGGTCAAGCATGACCCCATAGAAAATTCCTGGTTATATTAATGTCTCAATAAATATAAAGATCAAATCCTACTTCTGCGTTAATAGATGCTAAAAACAAAACAATTTCCTTAGTCAAAACTATCTCTGGCTTATCTCCATCTTCCATCCATATGGTAACACAAAATCCAACCGATATCTTATGATTACTGCAAATCTGGTTAATTACCTTTTCTTTTCCAACTAATAATTTCATTAGCTTTTCAAATTGCCTAAAAACAACCTTACAGCTTTCCTTTTCTGTAGTTAGTAACCACTCTGTATGTGCAAGCTCTTCTATCGGAAAATCTTTTTTTTCTCTTATCTGTGTGGGAGTTAATTGCATTTGATCTGTAACATCATTAACATCAAAATCGTCTCCTTCAAAGAAAAAACAAACTTCAATTTTTGGTAAATTTTCCATAATTTCATATCTCCGTTTTTTATTTTTTATATACCCCTGTTCGTACTTGTGCCCCATTTTGTATGCCTTCTAAGACTATTTCTCCTGTTTTTTTGTCAACTTTCATATTAAATTTAGATATTTGGCTTTTGCCCACATAAGCTTTCTTTAAATCTTCTGCTCCTGTGTACCCATGTTCTATTGCAATTTTTTCAGCTATTTTAGTATCTAGTTTATTTAAACTAGTCTTCCCCGCGCCCTTAATTCCCTTAATTATTCCGAATCCACCATTAACTGGCCCTTTCACTCTTCCCCCTACAAAGGGAGTATCCCACCACTCTTTTGCAATAGGAGCAATTTCATTATAAATAGATTCGCCTGTATCATAAATAAACTCACCAAAAACTCTTCCTCCTTCAGCTCCATATTCTATTGCATTATCCCAGGCATTTTGCAAATTTTGCTTACTAAATTGATCTCGTGCAGCACCCAAGTCATTCAAAATGCCAGTCATAGTCAGACTTGCCACTAATATCCCGGGTGGTTTTGAACTGCTTGAGCTTTTGGGTACGCTTGAACTGCTTGACTTTGAGCTTCCCGAGGAACGGGACATGCTGGAGATAACACTAACCGCCACACTAACTGCGGTTCTGATAACCGCTCCAATGGAAAAATGTCCTGAGGGGTCTACGTATCCCAGGGGATCATTTTCCACATACGTATATTGGTTTAAGGTCAGCGGGTTGGTTATATCGCCTTCCAGGGTATCCCTGGATATAAACCTGCCGATGGTGGGATCGTAGTATCTGGCCCTTAAGTAGTACAGCCCGCTTTCGTCGTCAAAATATTCACCGGCATATTTTAACGGCTGGGGCAACTGTTCCTGCATGAACAGAATATTGCCCCATTCGTCGTATGAATAGTTGTTTATTATAACGCCATTGGCGTCTATTACTTTTACGACGTCGCCGTGGCCGTTGTAAATGTAATAGTAGTAGGCGCCGTTTATTTTCCGGGCCAGGGCGTTTATGCCCCATATGTTCTGTGCGGTTGCTGTGCCGCCGTCGTTCGACTCGGCAATGACCATGCCGCTGTCGTCTAAATGATAGCGGGTAGTACCGGCGGGGGTTGTCTTTTGGGTTCTTAACCCCTCGGGGTCGTAGTGATAGTTGTAGGTATCCCCGCCGGTGGTGAATGCGGCCAGTTGGTCCCAGTTGTTGTAGTCGAATTCCCCGGAAATGAACCCGTCCAGACTTTTATCGTTCACAGAGGCAATAACCCGGTTGCCCCTGGTGTCGTACTGGTAAGTGATTTGTTCACCGCTTGGTCTTCGTATCCCGGTCAGCCGGTTCAGGGCGTCGTAAGTGTAGTTGGCGGTCTGGCCGTTTTCGGTGATGGCGATGATGTTGCCATTGTTGTCGTAGTTGTAGCTGTATTGGGTGATAACCTGGCTGCCCAGCTTATTTGTCATGGTGGTCAGCCGGTTGATGTTGTCGTAGGTGTATTCCGCGCGGATGCTTGTGCCGTTGGCCAACTGGGGATAGTTTACCGCTTTGACCATCCCGTCGGGGTAGTATTCGTAGGTGAAGTTTTTCCCATCCGCGGTAACTTTGGTTAACCGGTTTAGTTTGTTGTACTGGTAGTTGGTTGATAAACCAAAGGGGTCGGTGACCTTGGTTTTGTTACCCAGTATGTCGTACTCAAAACCGACGTTGTAGTTGGCGGTTCTTCTTTGTTTGGTCAGTCCGGTGCTGTAAAAGTCGAAGGTTAGCGGTTCGCCGTACCCGGTGGTGTCGTTTACGGGCTGGTATTTTTCCACGCCCCCCAGTGGGCTGTAGTAATATTGTATCCGGTCCTGGTTGGTTCTTTTTTCCGCAAGGCTGTTGTCCGCGTAATATTGCATGGTGGTGATCTTGCCCGAAGGGGCTATTATCTCCACCGGCAGACCGTTGGCGTTGTATTTATAGGCGCCGGGCTGTCCCGCCGGGAGTTGCCTGGATACCATGAGGCCTCTTTCGTCATATTGCTTTGTGGTGGAATAGGTATCCGCGCCCTGGTATTGTTTGATTTGGGTCAGGTTCCCCAGCCGGTCGTAATCGTAGTCGGTGGTTTCCGCCAGGGCGTTGGTAACTTTGTTCAGCCGGTTCAAGGCGTCGTAACCGAATATTGTGTTATTATTGTTGGCGTCAATTATTTTGGTAACGTTGCCGGCCAGATCGTACTCGTATTTTTCTTCAACGGCGGCTCCGCTCGGCCCGTCGGGAAAGCCTTTTCTTGAAATTGTCCGGCCCCACTGGTCGTAGGTTTCCACGTAGTGGTTTTCGGCCATCCCGGTATCCGCCGGGGTAAATGTGGTGGTCTTGGTGCGGTTTGTTATGTCATAATCGAAGGTATGGAAATTCCCCTGGGGGTCGGTGACTTTCTTTAAGCGGTTCCATTCGTCACTGAGATATTTCGTCTTGTAGCCATTGGCGTCTTTGGTCCAGGTTAACTGGCCGTATTTGTTGTATCCGTATGTCGCCGGCACCCAAATCCCCCGGTCGTAATCCCAGTACATGGCCAAAAGCAGGTTTCCGTGATCATCATAATAACTGTAGGCATCCGAGAATAAGGAGCCGTTTTCAGTTTTATAGTTTCTAACTCTAAAAGTCCTCTGTGGATCTTCTACGGAAGGATTACCAGGATAGATATAATTATCGTATTCAAAGTTATCCTCCACTACGTAGTCTCCGTTTTGACCGGTTGAAGCCGGATAGGTTATCTTTTTAATCCTGCCTTGCAAGTCGTATTCATAACTGGTTATGCTGCCCAAGGCGTCCTCTTCGCTGAGCACATTGCCCCGGATGAATTCGTAGTTTTTTATGGTTGTGCCGGTCTTTTGAACTCCCGCTTCGGTATAATAACCGGTGATAATGGCGGGAAAGGCAAAGTAAGCCCCGGTATAGTCGTAATCGGTCCTGGTGATTCGCCCATCACTGTGGTATATTCTTGACCTGGTGAGATTACCCGGATGGTTCGCGTCCCCGTATGTGTATTTGGTAATTTCTCCTTTGGCGTTGGTGGTGGATGTTGCGCGCCCCGTGCTGTCGTAGTTGGTTGACTCGGTAAGCATTAACCCGGGGTTTTGGTAATAGCTTTTTGTCTTTAAGAACTTATGTTTTGAATCATAGGTATAGCTAATGGTATGTTGGTTTTTAACGGCGCTGTTGTTCCACTGAGTCGGAGTCAGTGGCGCTGTCTCGGAAGCAACACCGCCCCAGTCGTTATAGGCGTATCCCGTGTAAAGGGTAAAGACGCTGCCGCCGGGGTTATAGAGCTCATTTTTAATCTTGGTGACGTTATCTTTAAAACTGGAATGGTATTCTTCATAATAAGTGATTTCCTTTTCGCCGCTGGAATGGCTTTGTTCTGTCTTAAATTTTCGCTTGCCCTTGTAGGTTTCTTTGCTCACCAGACCATTGTCTTGCTTTACGGTGCCGGTAAACTGGTAATTGGGGTTTTCATACAAGCTGTACGGACCGGGATAACCCGTTTCATTGTTATAATTTGTTCCGTTATGGTTTCCGCTATATGAATAGGTTCGCCGGTAATTTGTTCCTGAATAACCGTCACTGTATGCTTTTTGTTCATAGCGTTTGGCGATTCGGTGGGTTTCGTAAAAACCATCCGCTCCCAAGTGTTTGGTGGTCTTTTGATATTCATATGTTGTTTTGGAATTCCTTGGATAGATTGCGTTTAATAGAGGTCGAGACGACCAACCGGAGTAATTGCTTACGGTTTTTTCCCAAAAACTATATTTTTCCTCAGGGTAGGTATAATCATAATAATTATACAGTTCTCCGTCATAATAGCTATAGAGTCTCGGGTATCTCCTTTGCTCGTCCCATGTAGACCAGTGGAAGTTGTAGATACATTTTCCCCGGGTATAGGTTAGGGTATGGCTGTTTGTTAATGATGGGTCGCTAACCTTAACGGTGATTGTTCCGCCATCGGAGTTTTCTTCATAAAGCTTATCGTTATATTTGAAAGTTACTTTACGACCGATGCTGTCGGTAATTTCGGAAATTAACGGCCAGGCTCTGTCAAACCTGACTTTGTCTATCCATGTTTTTCCGCTGGCGCTGGTATTTGAAAATTCTATTTTAATATATTTTGCGTTGGAAGAAGTAACAAAATTTTGGGATAATAACTCCCAAGCATTATTGACGGCAGAGGTTTTCGCGGCGCCTCGTTTAATCTCATTATAATTTTGGTTATATTCACGGTAAGTAAGCTGGGCATTACCACTGGTCAGTTGATTATAAATGTAACCGCTAAGGTAATATTTTGTATTGGGCAGCACCGGTACATAACTGGAAAATGATGATTGGCTGGTTCCGGAACCGCTGAACTTCAGCGAAGTGGTATCATCTTTACCAAATGTCTGATCGTAAGAATAATACCCGTTAGTGGTCCAAATACCCTGGTTCTCCGGGTATTCAAAGTCATTATTGGGAGTGCGGTTGGTTACAGGTTTTTCTGTATGTTTAAATATTATCTGGTTCCCAAACCGGTCCACAACGCCCGTCAACCGCCCATCTGCAGCAAAGTACCTTTTGGTTTGGTCGGCTGTGACGAATGAATACTGGGATGTCACCTGCCCGTTGGAAAAACTGGTATCGTTGTTAAACTTGGCATCTTTCAGGTAATAGTTTTCCAGGTTGCTGTATGTTCCGGCGGAAAAATTCACATGGTATACGTTTCCTTCACCGGTATGGTAGTAGAGCTCTTTATTTCCGCCTTCCTCTTCTATCTGGATGGAGGGAAAGCCGAGAGACCAGCCCATACCCAGAGCGTATCTGTTCAGATAATAGGTTGAGTAATCATTGTACCCGTAGGAGCCGTCACCTGAAATACGCCGGTCGCCGAACATTGATTGATTGCTTTGATATATCCTGCTAATTGCTAAATCCAGGCCGTTTCTGCCCGGCAGTTTAATATCCGTTTGTTTAATTGTCAGGTCACCGGTCTGGGGTGAGATTATTTCTTCCGTATCGGCCCAGGCGGAATATTTCTCGTTGTTGACCCCGTTCATAACCGATGGGCCGACCAATGTGTTGTACCAGGCTTGATTGGCGCTGCTCTGAGTTATCATCGCAGACAGCTTCTGTTCGGTTGTTTCGTATACTTCTTTGGACACGGAGTTGTATTGTTCTGTGTATACGCTGTCCACTATTGATTCCTTTTGTTCTTGATATAGCTTGTCCTCTACGGATTCATTTTGGTATTTATATACTTTCTCCGACACTGATTGTTCTTTAGCTGATAATTTGCCCAAAAGATCCAGCCTGTTGTGTTTTTTGAGAGTGTCATAGTATGCGGAGTGGCCGTAAATAAAATCGACAACAGAGCCGTTTTGCGGCGTATGAAGCTCCATAATTTCATTTTTTATGGGAGGTTCTATTTTATCCTTAATAAAAAAAGTTAGTTGTTCTTTATATGTTTTTCCGGAAACCGAGTGCTCTTTGTCACCCGGAATCAGGAGTTCTTCTAAAGCATCCATTTCATCAGTATCTGTGGGAACGGTTGAAATGCTATTTGGCCCGGCGGTTAAACCATCGATTTGAGCAAATACCGGTAGCGGTATGTTTAGCAATAAGGATAAAATCAGCAAATATACTAAGCACTTTTTCAACTAATTAGTCCCCCTTCTAATGTTTAAACATAATTATTGGTTTATTGCGCGCCGTATCAAATTACCATTTTCATCATATTGGTAAATAATTGTTTTCTTTGGTGTAACAATAGTGTTTAAACGATTTAAGCTGTCATAATAATAATTAATTACGGATACATAAGCGTCTAAAGTGTTATCAAACGATAACTTTAATGTCGTATCCGCATCGAAAGGAAATGGCTGATTGCTCTGGTACACCGCCTGGTGTTCGGCCAGAGTGCGGGGAAGGTCGGAAATACGGAGGTCGGAAATAATGCCATTGCATTGTGCACTACCACTATTTGTACTACCTACATATATGCTTTCAGGAAGAGGGCCTATAGGCTCCAAATAAGCCGTTCCGGGATCATACTCCACCCCGTTGACGAATAGCTTCATTTGGCTGCCATCAATGGTCAGGGTAATATAATAATTTTGATCCTTTTCTATTACAGGACCGAGAGAGCTATTAAAGGTGACACCACCCGATCTAATACTTGCCATTAGTTGGGTCGTACCCGAGGTTGTATAAAGCTGGTAATAATTATTGCTGTCTATATAAATTCTAAGCAGATACTCAGTATTTCCATCATTGAGATCATCTACAGGCAGGTACTTTAAATCCACAGACCAGTCTCCTTTATTAATTATGCCCACCGTCGGAATAGCAAGGATTTCTGGAGAACGTTTACCCGAAGCATGCCAGGTGGTTGCATAACTTTTTTTAGACAGCATGGGTTTGCATATTTCAAACTCATTATTTGTACGCTGACCGCCGTCATATCCCAGATAAGCTCTGACTTTTGCAGTTCCGGCCGGCGCTGTTGCGGTTACCGAGTAAGTTTTAAACTCATTGGTAAGTTGATTTGAGAAATTTACATTCCCATAATTAATTACTGTATTATTTGCGTCCAAAAACTGAATCATTGACCGAACAACTTGCACATCGCCTATTTTTCGATAGTCACATTGCAACGTCCAAACTTCCCCTTCAGCGGCCGGTTCAACCCTTTGATTTATATTGGTTCTGGTGGTGCCATTGTTGGCACTGGCGCGAACTATTCTTGCCGCTCCGCAATAAGAGTTGGTAAGTACCATACCTGTGGCATAGGACCAGTTAGTTAAAGAGTTAAAATTCGCATTGACCAAATATTGAGTAGTACCCTCTTCAATTAATATCCCCTGGTCGTAATCGGCCATTTCGTATCTGGGTTGATTTACTTCAACTTGGTTGCCGTTGAGGTTATAGGCAACCGATGATCGCTTAAATGAATTTGTATCGGGTGAACTGGCAATATATGAGACTATTTCAAGATCACCGTCAAAAATCATTTTACATGTGGTATTAACATCAAAGGGTAAGGGTTGGCCGGAATGGTATCCTTCCTGGTGTTCCTCCAGGGAACGGGGAAGGTTGGAAATACGGAGCTCAGAAATAATGCCATTGCATTGTGCACTACCACTATTTGTACTACCTATATATATGTTTTCAGGGAGAGGGCCTGCCGGCTCTAAATAAGCTGTTCCGGGATCATACTCTACTCCGTTGACAAATAGCTTCATTTGGTTGCCATCGCCAGTCAGGGTAATATAGTAATTTTGGTTCTTTTCTATTACAGGACCGAGAGGGCTATTAAAGGTGACACCACCCGATCTAATACTTGCCCTCAGTTGGGTCGTACCCGAGGTTGTATAAAGCTGGTAATAATTATTGCTGTCTATATAAATCCTAAGCAGATACTCAGTATTTCCATCATTGAGATCATCCACTGGCATGTACTTTAAATCCACAGACCAGTCTCCTTTGTTAAACATGCATGCTGCCGGAATAGTAAGGATTTCTACAGAGCGTTTACCCATGGCATGCCAGGTGGTCGCATAGCTTTTTTTAGACAGCATGGGTTTACATATTTCAAACTCATTATTTGTACGCTGACTGCTGTCTAATCCCAAATAAGCTCTGATTCTTGCAGTCCCTGCCGGAGCTGTTGCGGTTACCGAGAAAGTTTTAAACCCATCAGTAAGCTGATTTGTAAAGTCTACGTTTTTATAATTGATTACTGTGTTGTTCGCGTCCAAGAACTGAATTCTTGACTGGACCTTTTCTACTTCACCTATTTTTCGATAGTCACATTGCAACGTCCAAACTTCTCCTTCGGCGGCCGGTTCAACCCTTTGATTTATATTGGTTCTGGTGGTGCCGTTATTGGCACTGGCGCGAACTATTTTTGCCGCTCCGTAATAAGAGTCGGTAAGTACCATACCTGTGGCATAGGACCAGTTAGTTAAAGAGTTAAAATCCGCATTGACTAAATATTGAGTAGTGCCTTCCTCAATTAATATCCCCTGGTCGTAATCGGCCATTTCGTATCTGGGTTGATTTACTTCAACTTGATTACCGTTGAGGTTATAAGCAATTGATGACCGCTTCAATGAGCCACTTGCCAAGTATAATGTAGGATCGATTACTACAGGATAGGAGGCTTGTTTTAACCACAGTTCGTCAATAGAAACAACTAATTTGCCATCACTGGATATTTCAAAACTTACGTCATCGCATCTGTCGCCTTTTTTATCCATGGCAAATGGTTTGGTCATTATAAAAAGCAATTCTTTTGTTTCCGGTTCATAGAAAAGAACTATGCCATCCGGCGTTTTATTGTATAGTGTGTTGTGAGCCTCAAAATTAAAAGTGAACGAGTTTTTACCTGTGTACTTGTGCAGGATTATGTCTTCTTTAAGGCTATTTTGCCTAACTGTATAACGAATATCCGTATATGGATATATTTCTTCGTATTTTATTGAATTTTTATCCACTTTACCTGTTACTCTTTTTACCCCTTCCGGAGATATAAATAAATCCGCTCCCTTATGTGAAAATCTTAGTAAATTTACACCAGTATCTGGAGATAATCCAACATCAAGGCTACCGCCACGGTTAAAAATTTTAAATTTCGAATTTATGTTTTTGTTAACATCTAAAACAATATCTTCAATAAAAAAATTAATTTCATTTGCATTTTCATAATCTGTTTCATAAACATCTTTACTTACGGAGTTTTTGTCGGCTGCAATACTTGTTTTATTTAATTCAGCAGCATTTGCGTATGTGCATGACAGAATTAGCAGCAACATAATTAGAAAAGAAATATTTACGGCTTTTTGATAATGCATTTTGGGGCCTCCCCTGGAAAAATGTAATAATTATTTGTTAATTCTTTAAAATATGGGTAAAACCTTGCAATAGAGCAACAAATTTTTCCAACATTATTTTGCAATTTATGACAAAAAAATTAAGCATTAATATCCGTTTAAACTTCGTATTGAAAATCCGAATGCCGAAACGTTTGCTGCAATTGACAACGTCAATCATAACCGGAATTTAAGCAAAACCTTTAGCAACGTAGCGAGTTAATGGAGATCTGAATGCTTAAAGTCCGGTACTCCGCCAGATTCAAAAAAGACTATAAAAACAATTGTTAAGTGTGGATACGATATGAAATTACTTTAACAGTTGCTCTGACTTCTAGTGAATGAGAAGTCCCTCACGCAAAAGCATC
Source organism: Bacillota bacterium (assembly GCA_023439185.1). Taxonomy (GTDB): domain Bacteria; phylum Bacillota; class Desulfotomaculia; order Desulfotomaculales; family Desulfallaceae; genus BRH-c8a. The sequence goes on from JAEXOR010000003.1 coordinate 36,057, forward strand.
TTGACCATCCTTTGGCTGGTAAATACACCGGACACAAAAAATGTGCTTTTAACCTTACTTGAAAAATAAGTAAAGGTAGTAAAAGCACACGGCACTCAAGGGCACAGGCTTAGTTTAGAACACCACCGAACGCTTTTAAAGCGTGTTGGTGGTGTTCTGTTTGTGGAGCTGTTTTTATTGGGCTTTTTTGTGCGCGCCGGCGATGCTGATGATTTTATCGATGTAAAAGTCGGCCAGGGATTCGGCAATTTCCATGGTGCTGCCTTCACTGAAAACCCGGCAAACCGGCTCATCGGGGTCCGGCAGCACCAGAGCCCACCCTTCGGGATGGTACACCTTCACCCCTTCCAGCAGTTCCAGGTCGTCGTTGTCGGCGTCCTCGGCAATGCTTCTGATCACGGTACCCTTGGCTTCCCATGGCACGGCCGTTTCTTTGCTGGTCATAAAATAGGCGGGTATTTCGTCGATGAGAGCCGCCAGGCTCATTTTTTCCACAGCCAGATATTCGGCTATTTTGCATACCGCCGCCAGGGCGTCAAAGTGCAGCAGGGACTGAGACACGGAAACCGGTGCGGCGCTGCCGGCGTCGTTTTCCAGATCCAGCATTTTCTCGTAAAAATCCTGCAGCGCGGTCTTGGTCCGGATGACCCTGGCCCCATAGCGGGAGGCCATCCTTTCCACCGCCCGGGTCGCGGTGACGGGAACCACCACCGCCTCTCCGCGGCTGCGCAGGATCATCAGTGCGATCAGGGCCAGTAACATATCCTCCTGCACTGTTCGGCCCAGGTTGTCAATGATTACAAAATGGTCGGCGCCGGCGTCGATAATAACTCCGAAATCCAGTTCCCGGCCGGTAATTAGGTCGGCCGCCTGTTCGGCAAGTATGCGGTGTTTGCTCCAGTCGGCCGGTAAATGAACTTCCCCTTCTCTGTCAACCGGTTCCAGGACAATGTTGAGCTTATTGCACAGGGGTTCCAGCAGGGGGCCAAGATTTTGCGGGTCGTATGCCGCGGCAATTCTGAAACCGGTTTTTTTGATCGTACCGGCGTCTACGCTGTCCAGCAGCCGGTCCAGGTACGCTTCCGGCATGGCGGGCACGAAACCCGGCTTGTTAATTTGCGAACTGTCCGCACGGTTGAAGTCCTCCCTGGCCAGCAGGTTTTCCACTTTGCGTTCCAGGCTGCGGGGGATGTTGCCGCCCCTGACGCCGGTAAACAATATGTTCACAGCGTCAGGACGCCGGGATGAGGCGCGTACGTGCACGCCGCCGTCGCATTTTATTTCCCGGACTATGAAACGGTGCAGCGGTGTGGTGCCGTCCGCGGAGGTGAAAACGCTCGCTCCTGCCGATTGCAAACCGCAGACCAGGGCGTTTTTAAGCATTTGGGACATATTTCCGGTGTCGCTGCTGACCAGAACCCGGCACCCCGTTCCCAGGGCGGACGCAAATGCCGCTGCCGCCCGGGCGGCCAGCTCCGGGTTAATTTCCAGGTTGGCTATGCCCGATATTCCTTCGGCCCCGAACAGGCGGCGGGTGGCCCGGGTGCTCCACACCAGGCTTTCTCTTACCACCGTGCCGGTTTCTACAATTTTGCAGGGCCATAGCTTGACATCCGGGTAAACAGAGCATCTTTCCCTGATTACGCAATCATTGCCGATCACGGCTCCCTCGTAAATATTGCTGCTCTGGTGCACCTGCACCCGGCTGCCGATTACCGCGCCGCGCAGGCCGGCGCCCGGACCGGTGAACACATTGTTCCAAAGCACGCTTCTTTTTATCGACGCGCCATTTTGAACGCTGCATCCCGAGCCGAGTACGGAAAACTGTTCCACCCGGGCGTCCTTGCCGATTACAGTTCCGGAACCAAGGTATACCGGTCCTTCGATAATGGCGGAATCGTCTACGGAAACATCCTGTTCCATGAAAACGCCTGGTTTGATTTGCCGGGCCGGGATATTCAGGTTCACCCTGCCGGAAAGAAAGTCAAAGTGGGCCTGCAGGTACTGGGTCAGGTCGCCGATATCGCACCAGTAACCGTCAAGCACCGCGCCGAAAAGCGGCCGGCCTTCCTTCAGCAGCAGGGGAAACAAATCCTTGCTGAAGTCGAATTTTTGGCCCGGCGGGATGTAGTCCAGCACCTCCGGTTCCAGGATATAAATACCGGTGTTGACGGTATCGCTGAAGACCTCGCCCCAGCCCGGTTTTTCCAAAAACCGTATAATTTTGCCGTCCCGCCCGGTAATTACCACTCCGTATTCCAGCGGTATGGCCACCCTGGTCAGCACCAGGGTGGCCAGGGAGCCTGATTCTCTGTGGAATGCCATGGCCCGGGAAAGATCAAAGTCCGTCAGTGCGTCGCCGCTGATGACGATAAATGTGCTGTCCAGGAAAGCCGCGGCATTTTTCACACTGCCCGCCGTGCCCAGTGGGGTTTCTTCCACATAATAACTCAGGTTGACGCCGTATTCGCTGCCGTTGCCGAAATGGCTGCGGATTTCCTCGGGCATGTACTGCAGGGTGACGCCAATGTCGGAAAAACGGTGCTCTTTAAGCAGGTTGATAATGTAGTGCATAATCGGCCTGTTCAGTACCGGCACCAGCGGTTTTGGCAGGCCGCAGGTCAGGGGTCTCAGACGGGAGCCTTCCCCGCCGGCCATGATGATTGCTTTCAAAGAATGGGAGCCTCCTTTAGTTATGGTTATTGGTTAGGCGTTTTTGCCCAGCACCTTGGAGAACCGGCCAAAGATTCCGTTTTGCCGGGCATACCAGTTCTGGCTGCGGTGTTCCTCCTGCACGTCTTTGTATACTTCAATGGTTTTGGCGGCGATGTCGTGCCAATTAAAATGCTCCTTTATTTTCCGGTAGGCATTTTGTTTCAGTTGCTGACCCAGTTTGGGATTACCCAGAATGGCGAGGATGTTATCTGCCAATGAGTGGGGATTGCCGGGATATGTCTTCAGACCGTCCAGGTTATGGATTATAATTTCACTCAGTCCCCCGGTATCCGATATAACCACCGGGGTTTGGGCGGCCATTGCTTCGAGGGCCACGATGCCGAAGGGTTCGTACAGGCTGGGGAACACCGCCACATCGGACCAACTGAAAAGGGAATTGCGGGTATAATCGTCCACGTATCCGGTAAAATACACCCGTTTCGAGATACCCATGCGCACGGCCTGGTTTTGCAGTTCGTTATAGTGCGGCCCCTTGCCGGCAATAATGAATTTTGTGCTGGGCATATAGTGCAGTACCTTGGGGATGGCGTCCAACAGCACCTGGACTCCTTTTTCCCGCACCAGCCGGCCAACAAAAAAAACAATTTTTTCATTGTCGGCGGCGTAGTCGCCGCGGGACATTTTATTGTTCTGCTGCACAAAGTTCTTGGGATCGACGCCGTTGGGGATTACCACCAGTTTGTCCTCGGGAATCTGGAACACAAACTTGATTTCTTCTTCCATGTAGTGGCTGCAGCAGATCACCCGCCAGGCTTCGTACCCCAGCCACCATTCCACGTCGCTGATATGGCGTTGGGTGTCATTGTGCAGCCCGTGGTTCCGGCCGTATTCGGTGGCATGGATGGTGGCCACCAGCGGAATCCTGTAGGCGTGTTTGATGGCCCGGGCGGCGTAAGCCACAAGCCAGTCGTGGGCATGGACAACATGCCAGTTGCCGTGCTGGTTCATTACCGGAACGGCTTTTTCCAGCACAGCCACGTTAAACTGGGAAACCCAGGTGGTAAAATCGGGAGAAGATACGTTATAGGGGGTCACGCGGTAAACGTGCACCCCGTTAACCCATTCGTATTCAGGCAGGCCGGGCTCGCCCCTGGTGAAAAGGTGCACTTCCGTTCCGTGATTGGCAATGGCGCCGGTAAGATCATACACATGCCGGGCCAGTCCGCCGACACTTTTGGGCGGGTATTCCCAGGAAAGCATGGCAACGCGCATAGACGTCCTCCTTAGGCTTTTTGACAACATTTCTATCTTATGTATGTGAGGGCCAATTTATGACTGTGATTTAAATAAAAAAAGACACCACTGCTGCCAGTGGTGTGGTAGAAAGGGGCCTTGTTTCCTTGATTTAAGTTTAAACCTTAATGCCGCCTGCCGTTATGGATTTCAAAGCTCCAGTTGATGCCGTTGTTGTTGTCCCAGTTGCCCGCGCCGTCGTGAAAACAGAAATTAAACCTGGTTTCATCGGGGATCTGCATAGTTTTTACCCAGCCCCAGCCTGTTTTCGACATCCGCATATCGCTGGTGTTGCGCCATTCCCTGGCGTCGCCGTACCCGACATGCAGGTACATCTGGGTGGCGCCGCTGGCATCCAGCAGTCCGTCATATAAAACTGTTATTTCTTCACCGGTGGTAATGGGGGTTGGATCCACAACCACACCGCCCGGGTAGCGGGCATCGTGCATAGCTTTGAGTTTGTTTTCTCCGGTGCCGAAGTTGGTGGGATTAGCCATTTATATCTCCTCCGAAAATAATTTTGCTCGAAACTATTATCCATGATCCGTTTTGTTTTTATGCGAAAAAAAGTGTCAGGCAAATCATGCCTGACACTGAGGTTTCTTAATGAATGATGGATTTATTTTTTCGGGCGACCGCGGGGGTTGTCCCTACAAGTAGCACAGGGGCGCGGCCTACAGATGATCAATAATGGCGTCGGCCATCTGGCCGGTGCCGGTGCTGCCGCCCAAGTCGTAGGTCAAAGATTTGCCCTCTGTCAGGACGGTGTTGACCGCCCGGGCCACCCGGTCCGCAGCATCATATTCGCCCAGATGCTGAAGCATCATTACGCCGCTTAAAAGGATTGCCAGCGGGTTGACCCGGTTTTTACCGGCATGCTTGGGGGCGCTGCCGTGCACAGGTTCGAAGACTGAGGCTTCCAGGCCGATGTTGGCTCCGGGAGCCACGCCCAGGCCGCCCACCAGACCGGCGCACAGGTCGCTGACGATATCGCCGTACAGGTTCGGCAGCACCAGCACATCGTAGTTTTCCGGCGCCTGGACCAGCTTCATGCACATGGCGTCCACGATCATGTCCTCAAATTCAATGTCCGGGTATTCCCCGGCCACGGTGCGGGCGCATTCCAGGAACAGCCCGTCGGAAAGCTTCATAATGTTGGCCTTGTGTACCGCCGTAACCTTTTTGCGGCTCTGTTTGCGGGCCAGTTCGAAGGCGTAGCGGCAAATCCGTTCCGAAGCTTCCCGGGTAATAATTTTAATGCTTTCGGCGGCGTCCTTCCCCACCCGGTGTTCAATGCCCGCGTACAGGTCCTCGGTGTTCTCCCTGACTACGATGAGGTCGATATCCTGATACCGGGTCACAATTCCAGGTAACGACCTGGCCGGCCGCACATTGGCATACAGGTTCAGGCTTTGCCTTAAAGTTACGTTGACGCTGCGGAACCCTTTGCCCACCGGAGTGGTCAGGGGGCCTTTCAGCGCCACCCGGTTTTTTTTGACTGAGTCCAGCACGTAGTCGGGCAGCGGAGTGCCGTAACGTTCGATAACCGCTTCACCGGCCTCCACCACTTCCCAGTTGATGCCCGGGCAGGCGGCGTCGATAACCCTGCGCGCGGCCTGAGAAATCTCCGGTCCGATACCGTCTCCCGGGATCAGGGTGATGTCGTATGCCATTATTAACCTCCAATTATGTCAGGACTTTTTTCGCGATGGTTAATCCCTGTGGATGCCGCCGAAATAGTCCTCGTAGATATACATTAATTCCTTGTCGAACAGGGGTCGCTTCATGGAAACAGTGTAAGAGCGGATCTTGGGCAGCAGCTCCTCGGCCTGGTGATCGGTAAGCCGGATGCCGTATTCGGCGTATTTTGATTTCAGAGAAGCGGTCCCCGAGTGCTTGCCCACTACAATTTGTCTTTCCAAGCCCACTTCTTCGGGCAGAAAAGCTTCGTAAGTTTTGGGATTCTTCAATACCCCGTCCCCATGGATGCCGGACTCATGGGCGAACATATTTGAACCCACGATGGCTTTCCAGGTGGGCAGCTCTCTGCCGGAGGCGCTGGACACATATTCGGCCACTTCCCGGAACATCTCGGTCTTGAAGTTCAGATTAACCTTGAACAGGTGTTTAAGGGCCATGACGACTTCCTCTAACGCGGAATTGCCGGCCCGCTCGCCGAGGCCGATTACGGTAACCCCGATATAGCTGGCCCCCGCCATTACTCCGGCCAAGGCGTTGGCTGTGGCCATACCGAAGTCGTTATGGGTATGCATCTCGATATCGATATCCACATTGTCCAGGATTCTTTTAATATTGTCAAAGGTGGTGAATGGTTCAAGGATGCCCACCGTATCACAGTAACGCAAGCGGTTGGCGCCGGCTTCCTTGGCTGCCGTGGCAAATTGAATCAAGAAATCAATGTCGCTGCGGGACGCGTCCTCGGCGTTGACGGAAACGTACAGGCCTTCTTTCTTGGCAAATTGCACGGCATTAACCATGTTTTCAATTACCCATTCGCGGCTGGTCTTCAGCTTGTGCTTAATGTGGATATCCGAGGTGGAAATGGAAATGGCCACCGCGTCGACGCCGCATTCCAAAGAAGCCTCAATGTCCTTGATCACCGGCCGGTTCCAGCCCATGATGCTGGCTTTTAGACCGCTATTACAGATTTTCTTGATGGCCGCTTTTTCGTCGCCGCCCATGGTGGGGATGCCCGCTTCTATCTGATGCACGCCCAGTTCATCCAAAAACTTGGCTATTCTGACCTTCTCCCGGTTGGCAAATACCACGCCGGCGGTTTGTTCACCGTCGCGCAGGGTGGTGTCGACAATGTAAATGGTTTTTTTGATTTGCGGCATAAAATTCTCCAGCATGGAACAACTTCCTTTCAGTTTGTTAGAAATATGAAAACCTGTTAAATAACTAGATTAATATTTTATCATAAGTGTTGAAAGGTGAGAAGTTGCGCTGGTGTTAAATACTGTATACTTAAAGTTTTTCCTTGAGCATTTTGTTGACTATTGCGGGGTTGGCCTTGCCCTTGGTGGCTTTCATCACCTGGCCCACCAGAAAACCCAGGGCCTGGGTCTTGCCGGCGCGGTAATCCTCCACCGACTTGGGATTATCGGCCAGGACGCCGTCGATAATGGATTCAATAGCTCCTGCGTCGCTGATTTGCACCAGGCCCTTTTCTTTGACGATGACGCCGGGGTCTTTGCCGGTGTTGAACATATCCTCAAAGACGGTCTTGGCGATTTTGCCGCTGATGGTGCCTTCCTCCAGCAACCGCAGCATCTCGGCCAACTGGGCGGGCTGGATGCGTACCTCCGTTATTTCCATATTATTTGCGTTCATCAGGCGTGAAAAATCGCCCATCATCCAGTTGCTTACCGCCTTGGGGTTATTATACTGCTGCACGCATTGCTCGTAAAAATCGGCCATTTCCTTTGCTGAAGTTAACACCATGGCGTCATAGGCCGGTAATCCGTACTGCGATACGAACCGGTCCTTGCGCTCGTCCGGCAGTTCCGGCAGCGTGTCCCTGATTTCGTCTACCCAATCGGCGGAGATAACCATCGGCACCAGGTCCGGTTCGGGGAAATACCTGTAGTCATGGGCTTCCTCTTTGCTGCGCAGGGACAGGGTGACGCCCCTGGACTCATCCCAGGAACGGGTTTCCTGGACCACGGCGCCGCCGTCTTCGATAATGTCAATCTGGCGCTCGATTTCATAAACCAGCGCCTTTTGCAGCGCCTTGAATGAGTTCATATTTTTCAGCTCCGCCCGGGTGCCGAATTCATTTTGACCAAGAGGACGCACCGAAACGTTGGCGTCGCAGCGCAGCGAACCCTCCTGCATTTTGCAGTCGCTGATGCCGGTGTACTGGATGATGGCTTTAAGCTTCTCCAGGTAGGCGACGGCTTCCTCCGGGCTGCGCAGGTCCGGCTCGGACACTATTTCAATCAAGGGTACCCCGGTACGGTTGTAATCGACCAGGGAGTAAGGCGAAGTGGCGATGGTGCCCTGGTGGACCAGTTTGCCGGCGTCCTCCTCCATGTGTATCCTGGTGATGCCCACCCGCTTGGCAGCGCCGTCAACTTCGATTTCAAGGAAACCGTGTTCGGCTATGGGCAGGTCGTACTGGGATACCTGATAGTTTTTGGGCAGGTCGGGGTAGTAGTAATTTTTGCGGTCAAATTTGGAATAAGACGCGATCCGGCAATTCAGGGCCAACCCGGCCTTGATGGCGAATTCCACCACTTTTTTATTGGTCACCGGCAGCACTCCGGGCAAACCCAGGCATACCGGGCAGGTATGGTGGTTGGGATCGGCGCCGAACGCGGTGCTGGAATCACAGAATATCTTGGTCTCAGTTTTTAGCTCAACGTGTACTTCCAAACCGATCACGGGTTCATATTGGGCCAAAACGGCACACCTCCAGGGTTTATCTTACGGTTTTAGACGATGATGGGCTGTGCTTTGTTCAAAGGCATACGCCGCGCGCAGAATGTCGCCTTCGCCAAAGGGCCTGCCCATCAGTTGCAGCCCGACGGGTAAATTATTCGCAAAGCCGCCCGGTATCGAAATTGCCGGTATGCCGGCCAAGTTGATTGAAAGGGTGCAGATATCCACCATGTACATCTGCAGCGGATCGTCCAGCTTTTCACCGCGTTTGAAGGCCGGACCCGGTGCGACGGGTGACAGCAGCAGGTCATATTTTTCAAAAGCCCGGTCGAAGTCGCCCTTGATCAGGGTCCGCACTTTGAGCGCCTTGTTGTAGTAGGCGTCGTAATAGCCCGCGGAAAGGGCGTATGTGCCCAGCATAATCCTTCTTTTCACCTCGGCGCCGAAACCTTCGCTGCGGGTCTTCATGAACATTTCCACCATGTCTTCGGCTTCTTCGTTCCGGTAGCCGTAGCGCACGCCGTCATAGCGCGCCAGGTTTGAGCTGGCTTCGGCGGGGGCCAGTATGTAATAGGCCGGCAGGGCGTATTCACTGTGGGGCAGCGATGTTTCCTCCACTTCGGCGCCCAAACCGGTAAAGACGCCAATCGCCGCCTGGACGACCTCCCTTACCGCCGGATCGATGCCTTCACCCATGTACTCCCTGGGTACGCCGATTTTAATGCCTTTGATATCGCCGGTGAGGTAACCGGTATAGTCGGGTTTGTCATCGGGGGCGGAGGTTGAATCCTTGGGATCGTGCCCGCTGATGGCGTTGAAAACCAGGGCGCAGTCGGTAACGTCCCGGGTGATGGGGCCAATTTGGTCAAGGGATGAGGCGTAGGCCACCAGCCCGAAACGGGACACCGAACCGTAGGTTGGTTTCAGCCCCACCACCCCGCAGTAGGACGCCGGTTGACGGATGGAACCGCCGGTATCGGAACCCAGGGCTAGGATGGTTTCGCCGGCCGCCACCGCCGCCGCTGAGCCGCCGCTGGAACCGCCGGGCACCCGGTCTGTGGCCCAGGGGTTGCAGGTGGTGAAAAAGGCCGAGTTTTCCGTGGACGACCCCATGGCAAACTCATCCATGTTGGTTTTGCCGATCATTACCGAGCGGGCTTCGTTAAGCCGTTCAATAACCGTGGCGTTATACGGGGGGACGAAGTTGTACAGTATTTTGGAAGCGCAGGTGGTGCGTACCCCCGTGGTGCACATGTTGTCCTTAATGGCGATGGGAACGCCCGCCAGCGGGGCTATTTTTTCACCCGCGGCAATGGCCTGGTCCACTTCCCGGGCCTGCCTTTCGGCTGTTTCACGGGTCAGGGTGATATAGGCCCGGATTTTGTCTTCCATCTCTTCTATACGGCTAAAAACCGCGCCGGTGATTTCTCCGGCGCTGATCTCCTTTTTCATCAGCAGGTCATGTAATTGATGCGCGGTCAGGTAATATAATTCCAAAACAGTCCCTCCAACCGTCTATAGTATCCTGGGTACTTTAAAATAGTCGTCCCGGCGCTCCGGCGCGTTGGCCAGTACCTTGTCCGTGGCCATATGTTCGCCGGGCCGGTCCTCGCGGAAAACATTATGCAGCGGCAGTACGTGCGCGGTGGGCGGCACGTCCTCAGTATCCAGGTCCTGCAGTTTCCGGGCGTGTTCCAAAATATCGCTTAACTGCCTGGAGTAAAGCTTTTTCTCTTCCTCGCTCAGCTCCAGCCGGCCCAGCAGGGCCACGTGTTCCACTTCTTTGATGCTGATCATGATCCACCATCCTGTTCTACTAAAAACTGACATCATTATACCACAATCTTTGGGTTACCCGTTGAGCATTTCGAGCAGCTCTTTTTCCCCGATAATGGGTATACCAAGCTTGACTGCTTTGTCGTACTTGCTGCCCGGGTTTTCGCCGGCCACTACGTAGCCGGTGTTTTTGCTCACCGAGGAAACAACTTTGCCGCCCTGGTTTTCGATTAGCTCTTTGGCCTCGTCCCTTTTTAAGGTGGTCAGGGTGCCGGTGAGCACAAAGGTTTGGCCGGTCAGGAGGGCATCGGTGCTGTCCGGACCGGTTTGATTATCCATGGTGACATTAAGGCCCAGTTCGGTAAGCCGGTCGATCAGAGCCCTGTTTTGCTCCTGGCGCATGAAATTAACCACGCTTTCGGCAATTTTGGGGCCGATTTCCGGGATGGCGGTTAGTTCTTCCGCCCCGGCCTCCATGATCCGGCGCAGGTCGCCGAAGTGTTCCGCCAGGATGCGGGATGCCCGTTCGCCCACGTGCCTGATGCCCAGGGCGTATAACAGCCGGTACAGGGGGCGCTCTTTGCTGTCCCGGATGGCCTGGACCAGGTTCTCCGCCGACTTGTCCGCGAACCTTTCCAGGGCCAGCAATTGTTCGCCGGTTAGCCGGTAAATATCCGCCACGTCACGCACCAGCCCGGCGTTTACCAGCTGGGTAACAACGGCGGGACCCATGCCGGCTATGTCCATGGCGCCCCGGGAAGCAAAATGAATCAGTCCTTCCAGCAGCTGAGCCGGGCAGGAAGCGCCGGCGCACCTGTAGGCCGCCTCTCCGGTCTGGCGGATTACTTCGGCGCCGCAATCCGGACAGGTCGCGGGCATGGTAAAGATTTTTTCGCCGCCGGTCCTTTGCTCCGCCAGCACCCTAACTACCTCCGGGATCACGTCCCCGGCCTTGTGTATAATTACCCGGTCGCCGATGCGCACGTCTTTTTCCCGGATAATATCCTCATTATGCAGTGAAGCCCGGCTGATGGTGGAACCGGCCACCCTAACCGGTTCCAGGACGGCCGTCGGCGTCACCGCGCCGGTGCGCCCCACGCTGACAATAATATCCCGGACTGTGGTTTCGGCTTCCTCGGCGGGAAATTTGAAGGCGGTGGCCCAGCGGGGGCTTTTCATGGTGGCCCCCAGCGCGGCCTGCTGCGCCAGGGAATTGACCTTGATAACCAGTCCGTCGATGGCGTAGGGCAGCTCCGCTTTTTTTTCCGTCCACAGGCGGCAGTAGCTGATTACTTCCTCGATATCCCGGCACAACTGGTGGTGGGTGTTGACCCTGAGCCCCAGCCGGTCAAACAACGCCAGCGTCTCCATGTGGGTGGCCGGCGCTTGAGCACCAGGCAGTGACACGCTGCCGGCCCCGTAAACAAATATGGACAGGTTCCGCCTGGCGGTAACCGAAGGATCCAGTTGGCGGAGCGAACCGGCGGCGGCGTTGCGCGGGTTGGCGAAAATAGTTTCGCCGTGTTCCTCCCGTACCCGGTTCAGTTCCACAAAGGACTCCTTGGACATATAGACTTCGCCCCGCACCTCCAGGTTGACACCCGGTTCCAGCAGGCGCAGGGGGATGCTTTTAACGGTTTTCAGGTTATGGGTGATGTCTTCGCCGTATTCCCCGTCCCCCCGGGTGGCTCCCTGCACCAGGATACCGTCCCGGTAAACAAGGGATACGGCCAGGCCGTCAATTTTCAGCTCTACGACATAATTTGGGGACATTTCTTCACCCAGGCCGCTGCGTACCCGGCGGTCAAATTCGCGCAAATCCTGCTCGCCAAAGGCGTTGGACAGGCTGAGCATGGGAACGGTATGCCTGACGGTGGCGAAACCCTCCCGCAGTCTGGCCCCTACCCGCTGGGTGGGTGAATCGGGGGTGATCAGTTCCGGGTATTCCTTTTCCAGTTGCTGCAGTTCCACCAGCAACCGGTCATATTCGGCGTCGGTGATCTCAGGCGCGTCCAGTGCATGGTACAGATAATCATGTCTTTGCAGTTCTCTGCGCAGGGTTTCCGCCCGCTCCCGCGCTTTTCCCATTCCGGCGCTCATTCCGGTTCCCCTTTCCAGTGCCCCGGTTTTTTTGGCTTTGGCTGCCGTTTAGCATTTTTCCAGTGGCGCGTAACAGGCCAGCAGGGTTTTCACTCCCGCCCCGGGAAAATCAATGCTGATTTCAGCTTTCTCGCCTTTGCCTTTAATGTTTACCACGGTGCCGCGGCCCCATTTGCGGTGCTCCACCTGGTCGCCGTTTTGCAGTTGATCGACGGTGATTGTTCTTTTCCCCCGGTCCGGGTCAGATCTATTATTTGTCCAGGCGGAATTATTCTTTCGTTCGGTTTGTCTGATTATTTGCTCCAGCGGGTCGGTATCGGTAATCAGCTCCGCGGGCAACTCCTTCAAAAAGCGTGACGGTTCTCTAAGCTGGGTATAGCCGTATAAAGTGCGCTGCCAACTGTGGGAAAGATACAGCAGCTGCCGGGCCCTGGTGATACCCACATAGCAGAGCCTTCTTTCCTCTTCCAGCTCGTGCCTGTCTTCCAGGGAACGGGAATGGGGGAATACCCCCTCTTCCAGCCCGGTCAGAAAAACCACCGGAAATTCCAAACCTTTGGCGCTGTGCAGGGTCATTAGCGTCACCCGGTCCGTTTCCTCGCTGTACTCGTCCATGTCGGTGAGCAGGGAAAGCCCGGCCAGAAAATCGTCCAGGCTGCCGTCGGGGAAGTTCTGATCGTATTCTCCCGACACGGAGTAAAACTCTTTCAGGTTTTCCAGCCTGGTGTCGGCTTCAACGGTGCGCTCGTTCTCCAGGGCCGACCGGTATCCGGTATCCTGTAAAGCCATGTCCACCAGGTCGGTGACGGACAGTTTGGGCAACAGCATACGCAATGCGCCCATGGTGCGGCCAAAGCCCAAGGCGCCCTTTTCCGCCTTGCCGGACAGACCGGGGACGGAGGCCTGACTTTCCAGCAGTTCCATGGGCGTGACGCCCAGTTCATCGGCCCGGGCAAAAATTTTTTCCACCGACGCCTCGCCGACGCCCCGTTTCGGCTCGTTAATCACCCGCCGCAGGCTGACCCGGTCCCCGGGATTAACCAGCAGCCGCAGAAAGGCCAGCAGATCCTTGATTTCCTTGCGTTCGTAAAAGCGCAGCCCGCCCACAATGACGTACGGGATGCCTGCTACAATGAGTTTATCCTCCAGTACCCGGGATTGAGCGTGGGTACGGTATAATACCGCGAAGTCTCCGTATGCCCTGCTCCGGACGTCATGCCAGCGCCTGATGCGCTCAACCACGAAATTGGCCTCGGCATGCTCGTCCCGGGCGGTGAAAACCACCAGCGGGTCTCCGACCGGTCCGGCGGTCCACAGGTTTTTGGGTTTGCGTTCCCGGTTGTTGTCGATTACTTTATTGGCGGAGTCCAGGATGGAGCGGGTGGAACGGTAATTTTGCTCCAGCGTGATTACCGCCGCCTCGGGGTAGTCACGTTCAAAGTTTAAGATATTTGCTATATCGGCTCCCCGCCAGCCGTAGATCCCCTGGTCCGGGTCACCCACCACGCAAAGGTTGCGGTGTTTGCCGGCCAGCAGTTTCACCAGTACGTACTGGGCGTGGTTGGTGTCCTGGTATTCATCCACCAGGATATGCCGGAACTTGTCCTGGTAGTAGTCCAGCGCCGCCGGGTTTTTTCGGAACAGGAGCACGGTTTGCATCAGCAAATCATCGAAGTCCAGGGCGTTGTTCCGGTGTAGTTTTTCCTGGTACAGCCGGTAAACTTCGCATACCTTTTGGTTAAAGAAGTCGTAAGATTTTTTCTCCAGTTCCCCGGGGCCGTAAAGCACGTTCTTGGCCTGTGAAATGGCGGCGCCAATGGCGGCGGGGGGAAATTTTTTTTCGTCCAGGTTCAGCTCTTTAAGGCATTCCTTGAGGACGGTTTTCTGATCGGCGGTATCGTAGATGACGAAGTTTCCCGTATAGCTCCCGAAGCCGGACTGTTTTCTCAGTATGCGCAGGCAGGCGGCGTGAAAGGTGAACACCCACAGCTCCCGCGCCTGATCGGGCACCTCGGCGGCGATCCGGTCCCGCATTTCCCGGGCCGCCTTGTTGGTAAAGGTAATGGCCAGGATATTGAAAGGGTCGACGCCCTTTTCTTCTAACAGATAAGCGATCCTGGTGGTAAGCACTCTGGTTTTGCCGCTGCCCGCACCGGCCAGGATCAGCATCGGGCCGCTGCCGTGGGTAACCGCTTTAAGTTGCGCTTCGTTAAGAGAGCTTAAATCCATGAGAACCTCCATATTCGGGTCATGCTGCAGTAAAATACCACCTTGCGGTGGTTAAGCTTGTTCAAGCTGTTTTTGTTTCGGGCGCCCTTACAACTACTTCTTGCCGTAGACTTTTTCCGGGTCGAACAGCCGCTCGCCTTTGATGGTTACAGCTCCGTCCGGCGCCAGCGCGTAGTGGAAACAGGAGAAGTATCCCTCGTGGCAGGCCGCCTCTTTTTGCTCCACCAGCAAAAGAAGCGTATCGCGGTCGCAGTCAAAGTAAACTTCCAGCACCTTCTGCACATTGCCGGAGGTTTCGCCCTTGTGCCAGAACTGCTGCCGGCTGCGGCTCCAGAACCAGGTTTCCCCGGTGGCCAGGGTTTTGGCCACCGCCTCTTTGTTCATGTACGCCATCATCAATACTTCCCTGGTGGCGGCGTCCTGTACGATGGCCGGTATCAGGCCGCTTACGTCATATTTTAAATCTTCGAGTTTAATTTGCACCTGTGACACCTCAAAAGTGGTATAATTTAACTTTGACTTTTAACACTTTCAACTTTTAACACCTGGCACCAGGCGAACGGGGACGTTATGCCGGTGCAGGTATTGTTTGGTTTCGGCGATGGAATAGGTGCCGAAATGGAATATGGAAGCCGCCAGGGCGGCGTCGGCCTCCCCGGCGGTCAGGCCTTCAATGATGTGGTCCAGGTTACCCACACCGCCCGAGGCGATGACGGGGATCGATACCGCCCGTGAGATGGCACGGGTAAGGGGGATATCGTACCCGTCCAGCGTGCCGTCCCGGTCCATGCTGGTGAGCATAATTTCACCCGCCCCCAGACGTTCCACCTCCGAGGCCCACCATACGGCATCGATGCCGGTGGGCGTTCGCCCACCATGTATGTATACTTCCCACTTGCCGGGTTCCGAGCTGCGGGCATCGATGGCCACTACTATGCACTGGCTGCCGAACCGGGCCGAGGCTTCGGTGAGCAGCTTGGGGTTTTTGACCGCGGCGGTGTTGATGGACACTTTGTCCGCCCCGGCGGTGAGCATGGCCCGGATGTCTTCCAGAGACCCGATCCCTCCGCCGACGGTATATGGAATAAATACTTCCTCGGCGGTACGCCGCACCATGTCCAGCACGGTTTTGCGCCCTTCGTGGGAAGCTGTGATATCAAGGAAAATTAGTTCGTCCGCCCCTTCGCGGTCGTAAAGCGCCGCCAGTTCCACCGGGTCGCCGGCGTCACGCAGGTTGACGAAGTTGGTGCCTTTGACCACCCGCCCGCAATCCACGTCCAGGCAGGGGATAATTCTTTTCATTAACATGATACGGTCCTTTTTTCCTCCGCCAGCGCCAGGGCGTCGAAGATATCCACCGTGCCGGCGTACAGCGCTTTGCCGACGATAACTCCCTCCACACCGTGGGGTTCCAGCTTTTTCAGCGCCTCGATATCCTTGATGGTGGATACTCCGCCGGAGGCGATAATTTTAATTTTACATGCCATGGCCAGTTTTTTGACCGCTTCGATATTAGGGCCTTTTAGTGTTCCATCCCGGGAGATATCGGTAAAAATAACCCGGCTGACACCCATCTTACTAACTTCCATGGCCAGGGTCTGGACGTCCTTTTCCGCGGTAAGCCCCCAGCCTTCAATGGCCACCTTGCCGTCGCGGGCGTCAATTCCCACCACGATCCGGTCGCCGAAACGTTCCACCGCTTCCGCAACCAGCACGGGTTTTTGTATCGCCACGGTGCCGAGGATTACCCTGGATACGCCCATCTCCAGCAGCTTGTCCACTGTATCCAGATCGCGGATGCCGCCGCCAACTTGGACCGGTATATCGACCGAACTGATAATGGTGCCGATGGTTTCCAGGTTCCTTGGCTTACCGGCGAAGGCGCCGTCCAGGTCCACGATATGCAGCCACTGGGCTCCGCTGTTTTCCCAAATTCGGGCCACTGCCGTCGGATCGTCGGAATAGACGGTTTCGCGGTCCAGCTTTCCCTCCACTAGGCGGACGCATTTGCCGGCCCGCAGGTCGATAGCCGGGATAATTAACATTTTTCAACCAACCCCCCAAATTTCTGCAAGATACGCAGGCCCAGAGCACTGCTTTTTTCCGGGTGGAACTGGATGCCGAACACGTTGTCCCTGGCCGCTACGGACGTAAACTCGATGCCGTAATCCGTGGTGCAGGCCGACAGTGACGGTTCCGCCGGTTCCACATAATAGGAATGGACGAAATAGAAAGCGGCGTTTTCCGGGGTGCCGGTGAAAAGCGGACAGGGGTTTTGCACCTTGATGGTGTTCCAACCCATGTGCGGCACTTTCAAACCGGGGGGCAGTCTGCGCACCCGGCCGGGAAAAACAGCCAGCCCTTCCGAGGTACCCCACTCCTCGCTGGATTCAAATAATAATTGCAATCCAAGGCAGATACCCAGGAAAGGCTTTCCTTTTTCTACTGCCAGGTGGATGGCCTCTTCCATGCCTCGTTGTCTTAAATTGCTCATGGCATCGGAAAAAGCGCCCACCCCCGGTAAAACTACTCCCTGTGCGTCATCCACAATTTTGGGGTTGTCGGTTACCCGCGCGGTAACGCCCATTTTCTCAAAGCCCTTGGCTACGCTGCGCAGGTTGCCCATACCGTAATCAATAATGGCAATCAAGTACTTCCCTCTCCCCCGTCAAACATAGTCAAATGTCGAAAGTCGAAGGTCGAAGGTCAAAAGACTTTGGACTTTAGACTTTGAACTTTATAATACTCCCTTGGTGGAAGGCACGCCCCGGTTGGGGTCGATAATCTCAGCCGCCGAGCGCAAAGCGCGAGCCAGACCCTTGAAAACCGACTCTATGATATGGTGGGTGTTGCTGCCGGCCAAAAGCTTCACGTGCAGGGTGAGCCCGGCATTTACCACCAGCGCGCGCATGAATTCCTCCACCAGCTCGGTGTCAAAGGCGCCGGTTTTGGCCCGGGGCATGGGCACGTCAAAGGACAGGAAACTGCGTCCGCTGATATCCACCGCCACCAGCGCCAGGGCCTCGTCCATGGGCAGGATCACGTGGCCGTAACGGCGGATGCCGCCCTTGTCGCCCAGCGCTTCCCGGACAGCCTGTCCCAGGCAGATCCCCACATCTTCCACGGTGTGATGGTCGTCCACTTCAATGTCGCCGGACGCGGTTAGTTCCAGGTTGAATCCGCCGTGCCCGGCAAACAGGGTCAGCATGTGGTCCATAAAGGGGACGCCGGTGTCGATTGCCGCTTCTCCGTTGCCGTCCAGGCATAAACTCAGTTTAATCTCGGTCTCACCGGTTACACGTTGCACTTCCGAGCAGCGCGAGAAATTTTTCTCAATCATTTTTTTTCTCCCCCAGGGTATCAATAACCTTCCTAAGAGCGCTTAAAAATATTTTGTTTTCTTCGGGGGTGCCGACAGTCACTCGCAAGTAATGGACCAACGACGGTTCCCCAAAATTTCTGATCAGCACTTTTTCCCGCAGCAGGCCTTGATACACCTCGCCGGCCTTATCGCCGGCGGCAAAAAGCAAATAATTTGTGTCCGACGGGAAGACCTGGATGCCTGGGATGTCCCGTAGCGCCCGGTACATTTTTTTCCTTTCGCCGGTTATCTGCGCCACCTGCGGGATAAACAGGTCTCTGCGGCGCAACACTTCCAGAGCGGCGGCCTGGGAAAAATTGTTCAGGTTGAATGGTTGTTTAACCTTTAACAAATAATTTATGATACCGGGACCGGCAAACAGGTACCCCACTCTCAAACCGGCCAGTCCATAGGCCTTGGACATGGTCCGTAAAATAACCAGGTTATCGTAATCGGCCAGCAGCGGCTGCATGTCGGCGCCGCCGAATTCGAGGTAAGCCTGGTCCACCACCACCGGGCAGCGGCAGCCTTTTAGAATGGAGGTAATCTGATTGGTGGCGGCGGAATTGCCGGACGGATTGTTGGGCGAACAAATGACCACCAGCCCCGCGCTGTTTCCGGCCTGGATGATTTCATCCGTCACCAGAGCGAATTCCTGGTCTCTGGGTGCTTCCACGATTTCCGCCCCGGCCACCCGGGCATGAATGCCGTACATTGAAAAGGTCGGCGGCGTTATGACCACCCGGTTTCCGGCGCCAAAGGTCAGCATCAGGTTCAGGATCAGCTCATCGGAACCGTTGCCCACCATGACCTGGTCCGGGGAGAGTCCGTAGCAGGCGCAAATTTCATTGACCAGTTCCTCCGCCATGGGGTCCGGATACCTGTTAAAAGCTTCGGAATCAATGGCTTTGTATATTTTTTCCTGAATCTCCCCGGGAAATGCGTACGGGTTTTCATTGGCGTCCAGCTTGATATAACCAGGGTACAAATCAGGCTTATACGGGGTCAGACCCCTTAACTCCTCCCGGACGCAACTGCCGGCGTCAAAATTGATCATAACCTTTCATCCTCTCCGGGTGGGCCGTCGGACCTGGGTTTGCCGCTGTCGTTTCGTCCGGCCCGGTCGGTTTTTTTTGCCCTGGTGTCCCTGTGCAGGTTGCCAAAGGAGGGTTTTAATGTTTGCATCCCCGGAAAATCCCGTAAACCATGGCTGTTGGCAAATGAAATATCTGCGGGCTTATTCTTTGGCACGCGGCCACTGTTGCCGTTGGCGTGATTGTTATTCTCCTTTGTATTTTCAAGCCTGATTCTGATTGATGCCAGGTGCGCGCCGAGTCCTTCGGTTTCGGCCAGTGCCATGGCGTGCCCGCCCTCTCCACGCAACGCTTGGGGTGAGTAATCAATCAAACTGGTCTTTTTGGTAAAGGAGTCCACATTGAGCGGTGAAAAAAACCTGGCCGTGCCGCTGGTGGGCAATATGTGGTTCGGGCCGGCTATGTAATCCCCCACCGCCTCGGGTGAATAATGGCCCAAAAAGATCGCACCGGCGGCGGAAACCCGGCCCAGCCAGCGGTATGGTTCCGCCAGCATCAGTTCCAGGTGTTCGGGGGCAAAGCGGTTGGCCGCCTCGAATGCTTCTTCCAGGTCGGTCGTAAGGACGATAAAACCTTTATCGGCTAAAGACCTGGCCGCCACGGTCCGCCGGTCCAGTTGCTCCAGCTGGGCCGCCAGTTCCTGCCGGACATCCTCCGCCAGCTGGCGCACCGGCGTAACCAGAATGGCCGACGCCATCTCGTCATGCTCGGCCTGGGCCAGCATGTCCGCGGCCACAAAATCCGCCCTGGCGGTATCGTCCGCCACAATCAGCACTTCGCTTGGTCCCGCCAGCATGTCGATATCCACGACACCGTAAACCTGGCGTTTGGCGGCCGTTACGTAAATATTCCCGGGGCCGGTTATTTTGTCCACCTTCTTTACGGCCGCGGTGCCGTACGCCAGGGCCGCCACCGCCTGGGCTCCGCCAATCCGGTAAATCTCCGTCACCCCCGATTCGGCTGCCGCCACCAGGGTGTGCGGGTTCACCGAGCCGTCCCTGCCGGGGGGAGTGACCATGACAATTTCCTGCACGCCGGCCACCGCCGCCGGGATGGCGTTCATTAATACCGATGAAGGGTAGGAAGCTTTGCCGCCGGGCACATAAATGCCCACCCTTTGCAGCGGGGTGATCAGTTGCCCCAGCACCGCGCCGTTGGGCTGGGGGTCGAACCATGAATTTTTCAGTTGGCGGCGGTGGTAGCGAAAAATATTATCGGCGGCCCGGCGCAGGGCGGTTAAAAAATCTTCGTTAACCCGGCCATAGGCCTCCTCTATTTCACCGGCGGTCACAGGCAGGCCGGAAGGTTTTAGGTCAATGCCGTCCAAACGGGCGGTAATGGCGCACAAATCCTTGTCTCCGCCGTTTTTGACAGCGTTGATGATTTCAGCCACGGTTGCTTCAACCTTTTCCAGGTCAAAGGCCCTTCCCTGCAGCAGGGCAGAAAAGCGTTCTTCCCCCGGGGTGATAATCGGGATCATTATTGGCCCCCTTTATTGCGTTAAAGTGATGATATAATAAAATCCTAAATCAATACCCGCGCCGTGTCAATAACTTTTTCTTTCCCGGTCTATTGATTATCGGCGTTTGTTTTCAACCTGGCCAGGACGGTTTTGTATCCGTCCGCGCCGTAATAAAGACACCTTTTAACCCGGCTGATGGTTGCGGTGCTGGCGCCGGTGCGGGCCGCTATTTCCCCGTAGGTATAGTTACTTTCCAGCATTCTGGCCACTTCCAGTCTCTGGGCCATGGATTTTATTTCGGCTACGGTGCAGACGTCTTCAAAGAACTGGTAGCATTCGTCGAGATCATTCAAGAGCAACATGGCCTGGAACAACTGGTCCAACATCGGATCCCGCAGTTTTCCACTGTATGCCAAACAAATTTCCCCCTCGTTTAATATAGCCGGAGCCGCTGTCTACTTGCTTTGGATATTATTTCATTATTAACCATCAGTAATTCGACAGGGGGGCTGAAAGTCCTTTAATTAGGCAAAGCGTTAATAAGAAAAAGCCTAACACAGGGGGACGGTTCTTTTGTGCTCTAGGCTCTTCGAGCAATTTAGAGCACAAAAGAACCGTCCCCTGTGTTTTTCTCCCTGTGTTCTTTAGGCGCCCGCAAGAGGCGCCCCTACGGTTCCGGCCATAGGGGTGACGATCATAACAGGGCTTTTTTGCCGATGTCTTTGCGGTAGTGCATGCCTTCAAAGTGGACTTTGGATACTCCCCGGTAGGCCAGGTCGATGGCGGCGGGGATGTTTTCGGCCAGGGCGGTGATGCCCAGTACCCGCCCGCCGGCGGTGACTACCCGGTTGCCGCTTAAACCGGTGCCGGCGTGAAACGCCACCACGTTTTCGGGCATCTTGTCCAGGCCGGTAATGACGTCCCCCTTGCGGTAATTGCCGGGGTAACCGCCCGACGACAGTACCACGCAGACCGAGGCGCCATTGTGCCAGCGCAGGTCCACCTTGTTTAATTCACCCGCCAGCAGTGCTTCCAGGACATCGGCCAGGTCGGATTCCAGCATCATCAGGATCGGCTGGGCCTCCGGATCTCCGAAACGGGCGTTGAACTCCAAAACATAAGGACCGCGTTCGGTAATCATCAGTCCGGCGTACAGTATGCCGCTGTACGGGCGGCCTTCTTCCGCCATGCCGCGCACCGTGGGAATCAGTATCTTTTCCAGCGCCGTCTTTTGCAGCTCTGCGGTCATTACCGGTGCCGGTGCGTAGGCTCCCATACCGCCGGTGTTCGGACCCCGGTCGTCGTCGTATACGCGTTTATGATCCTGTGCCGGCAGCATCGGGATGACGTTTTTCCCGTCGGTAAAAGCCAGTATGCTGGCTTCCTCGCCCCGCAGGAGTTCCTCAATGATGATTCGGTTTCCGGCGGTGCCGAAGGCCCTTTGTTTCATGATTAAATCCACGGACGCCAGCGCTGTTTCCACGTCTTCAGCCACGATAACCCCTTTGCCCGCGGCCAGGCCGTCTGCTTTGACCACGCAGGGAGCGCCTATTTTATTGATATAACCGGCGGCCTGTTCGGGGTTGTCAAACACGCCGTACCAGGCGGTGGGGATGTTATACTTGAGCATAATCTCTTTGGACAGTACTTTACTGCCCTCTATTTCCGCTGCTTTTTTGCGGGGGCCGAAAACAGGATACCCCTCCCGCTCCAGGATATCCACCAGCCCGGCCACCAGGGGCGCTTCGGGGCCCACCACGGTGAGGTCGATTTTTTCGCGCCGCACCAGATCAAGAATGCCGGGCACATCCTCGGATTTGATGTTCACGCATTCCGCCAGCGCGGCAATGCCGGCGTTACCCGGGGCGCAGAATATTTTTTTCACCCGGGGGCTGCGGCTGAATTTCCATACCAGGGCGTGTTCACGTCCCCCTCCGCCCACAACCAATACTTTCACGGGTATCCCCTCCCATGTTTTTCAGTGCCGGAAATGACGCATGCCCGTAAACACCATGGCCATGTTGCCGGCATTGGCAACTGCCACCGACTCTTCGTCCCGCAGCGAGCCGCCGGGATGGATGGCTGCGGTGACACCGGCCTTTACGGCTTCTTCCAGGGTATCCGGGAAGGGGAAAAACGCGTCCGAGGCCAGAACGGCGCCCCGGGCCTCTTCGCCGGCGTGGTTCAATGCTATACGGGCCGAGGTCACCCGGTTCATCTGGCCCGCGCCCACCCCCAGCACTTTTTTGTTTTTGGCCACCACAATGGCATTGGACTTGACGTGCTTGCACACCGCCATAGCGAACAGCAGGTCGTCCATCTCCGCTTTGGAAGGTTCGCGTTTGGTTACGGTTTTAAGTTTTTCGGGATCCACTAAACCGAGGTCCATATCCTGCACCAGCAGGCCGCCGTTAATTTTGCGCAGGTCGGAGCGGTCACCGGACATCGCTTCCAGCGGCCCGGTTTCCAAAAGCCGGATGTCCTTCTTTTGTTTTAAAACTGCCAGCGCGTCTTGGTCGTATCCGGGAGCGATAACGGCTTCGATAAAAATCTTATTCATTTCGGCGGCGGTGGCGGCGTCCACCCGGGTGTTGCAGGCCACGATACCGCCAAAGGCCGATACCGGGTCACCCTCGTAGGCTCCTATGTACGCGTCCACAAGGCTGGCGGCGCAGGCTACGCCGCAGGGGTTGTTATGCTTGACGATCACCACCGCGGTGGCGCTGAATTCCTTGACGGCTTCAAAGGCTGAATTCAGGTCCAGGATATTGTTATAGGAAAGCTCTTTGCCGTGCAATTGCCTGGCGTTACCCGCGCAGGCGCCTGTGGCCCCCGGGTCGCGGTAAAAAGCCGCCCGCTGGTGGGGATTCTCGCCGTAGCGCAGGGTTTGGACCAATTCATATGTTTTTTGCCAGTGGGCAGGAAAGGGTCCGGTGGGCTCCTGCAAGCCGGACAGATAACCTGTAATGGCTCCGTCGTAAGCAGCGGTATGGGCAAATGCTTCCATAGCCAGTTTCAGGCGGAATTCTTCCGTTGCTTCCCCCTTGTCCAGGGCCTCGATTACATCGCCGTAGCGTTCCGGGTTTACCACCACCAGCACGGCGCGGTAATTCTTGGCCGCCGCTCTGACCATGGCCGGGCCGCCGATGTCGATGTTCTCAATGGCCTCTTCCAGGGTGACGCCGGTTTTGGCGATGGTTTCCCTGAAGGGATACAGGTTCACCGCCACCAGGTCGATGGGGGTAATCTCCTGTTTCCGGAGCTGGGCCAGGTGTTCGTCGCTGCGCATGGCCAGAATGCCCCCGTGTACCTTGGGGTGCAGGGTCTTTACCCGGCCGTCCAGTATTTCCGGAAAACCGGTGACGTCCGAAATGTAAGTGACGGGTACCTGCGCTTCACGCAGCGTTTTGGCAGTGCCGCCGGTGGAAACTATTTCATAGCCCAGGCGGTGCAGATCCCGGGCGAACTCCACCACGCCCCGCTTGTTTGAAACGCTGATCAACACCCTTTTAATAATAATCATCTCCTTTGGCGCCAGTTGTTGCACTTTAGACTCTTATATTTGGCCATTCTGCGGTCAGGGAACACATCTCTTTCGGAGGAATGTCCCCAACTTCTGCCAAAGCTAAGAATAAAGTACTGAAAGTCGCGCGCTAATGGAACTGAATGAGCGCGACTTTTTTGCAAATTGATGAAAATATGTACCATAAAGCTTTATTCTTTAATGCGGACCCTGCGGCCTTCCAGGGTCAGTTTGCCTTCGGCAAACAGTCTGACGGCCTCGGGGTAAATACGATGTTCCTGGGTCAGGATGCGCTCCGCCAACTTATCGGCGGTGTCTTCTTCCAAAACAGGTACCGTGGCCTGGATGATGATGGGGCCGGTGTCCATGCCCTCGTCCACAAAGTGCACGGTGCAGCCGCTGTGTTTCACGCCGTAGTTCCAGGCCTGCTCCTGGGCGTGCAGTCCGGGAAAGGCGGGCAGCAGAGCCGGGTGGATGTTTAGAATGCGCCTCGGAAAGGCTTGCAGCAATTCGCTCCCCACCAGGCGCATGTAACCGGCCAGGCAAACCAGGCCGACATTGTTTGCAGTCAAATGATGTATGATCTGCCGCTCGTATTCTTCCCTGGTGTCGAAGTCATCGATGCCGACATGCACCGCCGGGATGTCCGCCCGGCGGGTCCGCTCCAGGGCGTAGGCGTTGGGGTTGTCGCTGACCACCACGGTTACCCGGGCCGGTATTTGCCCCGCGATGCAAGCGTCGATAATGGATTGCAGGTTTGATCCCCGGCCGGAGGCCAGTACTCCCACGTTCAATATACTCATACTTTCCCCCCGCTGAGGTTATTTATATATCTTTTATTCTAGCTTCACTGTGCCGTCGCCGGGGATTACCCTGCCGATGATCCTGGCGTCCTCGCCCTGCTGCCTGAGCAGGTCCAGCGCCGGCCAGGCTTCGCTTTCCGCCACTGCCAGCACCAGGCCGATGCCCATGTTGAAAACCCGGTACATTTCCTCTTTTTCCACCGGCCCTTCCCGGGCGATCAGTTCAAATACCGCCGGTTTATCCCAGGCTTCGGTATCAATTTGGGCCGCGGTCCCCGGAGGCAACATACGGGGCACGTTTTCCGGCAGCCCGCCGCCGGTGATGTGCGCGATGCCCTTGATGGCGCATTGTTCCATTAAAGTCAGCACCGGACGGACATAAATCCTGGTTGGTTTCAGCATTTCCTCACCCACGGTGCGCCCCAGCGCGAGGTGTACCTGATCCACCCGGTATCCCCGGTTGTCCAGCAGCACCCGCCGGGCCAGTGAAAAACCGTTGCTGTGCAGGCCGGAGGAAGGCAGTCCGATGAGCACGTCGCCGGGGACGGTGGTTGTGCCGTCGATAATCCTGTCCCGTTCGGCCACCCCGACGGCGAAACCGGCGATATCATATTCACCATGATCATAAAAGTCCGGCATTTCGGCTGTTTCCCCGCCAATTAGGGCGCAGCCCGCCTGGCGGCAGCCCTCGGCCACCCCCGATACGATGTCCGCCACCTTTTCGGGTTCCAGACGGCCCACGGCCAGGTAATCCAGAAAAAAAAGCGGTTCCGCGCCCAGGGCCAGGATGTCGTTAACGCACATGGCCACGGCGTCAATACCGATGGTGTCGTGTTTGTCCAATAAAAACGCGATTTTCAGCTTGGTGCCCACCCCGTCGGTACCGGATACCAGCACGGGTTGACGGTACTTTGCGGTGTCGATGGCGAACAGGCCGCCAAACCCGCCGATACCGGTGAGCACTCCGGGCCTTAAGGTTGAGGCCACCGATTTCTTCATCAGTTCCACCGCGCGGTTGCCGGCGTCTATGTCGACTCCCGCCTCGGCATAAGTAACCGGTTTCTTTTCCGGCATGCGTATCCTCCGTTCCGCGTTAATTCCAGAGTTATTCCAGGCTGTATTTGCCGGTATCCCTGGGCTTGGGCACTTCCACCGGGTAGTGGCCGTCGAAGCAGGCGGTGCAGAAATTATCCCGCGCCTCGCCGAAAATACCCAGCAGCCCCTCCAGGGAAAGATAATGCAGCCCGTCGGCGCCAATGGTGCGGCGGATTTCGTCCAGGGACATTTGGGCTGCGATTAATTCCTTTTTATTTGAGGTATCAATGCCGTAATAACATGAATGGGTGATGGGCGGCGAACTAAGGCACATGTGCACTTCCTTTACCCCGCAGTCCCGCAGCATGTTGACCAGCTTGTTGCTGGTGGTGCCCCGGACGATGGAATCGTCCACCATGATCACCCGCTTGCCGTTCAGCACTTCCCTGACGGGGTTCAGCTTCAGCCTTACGGCCAGATCGCGCATGTCCTGGTTGGGCTGGATAAAGGTCCGCCCGATATAGCGGTTTTTCATTAAGCCCTCTTCAAAGGGAATGCCCGACGCCGCGGCGAAACCCCGGGCCGCCAGGGTGCCGGAATCGGGCAC
The DNA here is from genome assembly GCA_023439185.1 of Bacillota bacterium. GTDB lineage: Bacteria > Bacillota > Desulfotomaculia > Desulfotomaculales > Desulfallaceae > BRH-c8a. The sequence continues at coordinate 62,420 of JAEXOR010000003.1, forward strand.
CGGGATCACCAGGTCCGCTTCCACCTTGTATTCCGCAGCCAGCGTCCGGCCCATTTCCTGCCTGACCCTGTGCACGTTGAACCCGTCAATCTTGCTGTCCGGCCGGGCAAAATAAATATATTCGAAGATACAATGGGACCGCTTGCGCGGTTTAAGCATCTGAATGGATTCCAGCCCGTTTTTATCGATGATCACAATTTCACCGGGCTGCACGTCACGCAGGAATTTCGCCCCCACGGTATCCAGGGCGCATGATTCTGAGGCCACGGCGTAGCCGCCTTCACCCAGGGTGCCCAAACACAGGGGTCTGAATCCGTGGGGGTCACGCATGGCCAGCAGTTGTTTTTCGGTGATGATCACCAGAGAGTAGGAGCCCCGGACGTCGAAGGTGCTTTTAATCAGCCCGTCCACCAGGTTGTGCTGGGCCGAACGGGCGATAATGTTAACGATAACCTCGCTGTCGGTGGAGGATTGAAATACCGAGCCGGTGGCCAGCAGTTGAGAGCGCAGTTCGGTGACATTGGTGATGTTGCCGTTGTGCGCCAGGCCCAGCATGCCGCCGGAATATCGAAACAACAGTGGCTGGGCGTTCACCGGGTGGCTGGAACCGGTGGTGGAATAACGCACGTGTCCGATGGCCGCGCAGCCTTGCAGGCTGTCTAACTGGTTGCCTGAAAAAACCTCCGGCACCAGTCCCATGCCTTTATAAAGCTGCACCTTTTCTCCGTCGGCCACGGCGATGCCGGCACTTTCCTGCCCGCGATGCTGCAGGGCGTACAGTCCATAATAAGAAAGCCTGGCCACATCGCGCCCCGGAGCATAAATGCCAAATACGCCGCATTCTTCCCGGGGTTTGTCAGGCCAATCGGTTCTTTCCGGACACCTGGTTCGGCAGCCTCCCATAATAGATCTCCCCCATATTTAAGTAGTCAGAACTCAGAATACTTCGAGACAATAACCGGACTTTTATTCTGACTACTGAATTCTGACTCCTGATTCCTGAATATTTACTTCCCCGTCAGACGGCGGTATACCTCTTGGTAAGCTTCTTCAACCCCGCCCAAATCCCGGCGGAAACGGTCCTTATCAAGTTTTTCCCTGGTGTTCTTGTCCCAGAAACGGCAGGTGTCGGGCGATATTTCGTCGCCCAGCATAAGTTTGCCGTTATGCAGGCCGAATTCCAGTTTAAAGTCGATCAGGTCCAGTTGCCGTTCGGCCAGGTGGGTGCGCAGTATATCGTTGACTTTAAGGGCGATTCCCTTAATTTGGGCCATTTGTTCCGGGGTCGCCAGTTCCAGCACCTTGATATGGTCGTCGTTGATCAGCGGGTCGTGCAGTTCGTCGCTTTTGTAGTAATATTCCACCACGGCGGACGGCATTACGGTGCCTTCCTCCAGGCCCAGGCGTTTGGACAGGCTGCCGGCGGCGATGTTGCGGACCACCACTTCCACCAGGATTATTTTCAGCGCCTTGACCACCATTTCCCGGTCGGATTTTTCCTCCACGAAGTGGGACTCGATACCGTTTTGGGCCAGCAACCGGAAAAAGTAGGCGGAAATCTTGTTATTCAGCGCGCCCTTGCCGTTAATGGTGCCTTTTTTCAACCCGTCAAAGGCGGTGGCGTCGTCTTTGTAGTCCACCCAGAAAAGGTTCTCGTCGTCGGTGCGGTAAACCTTCTTGGCTTTACCCTCGTAAATCATTTCTTTTTTTTGCATTTTTTATGGCCTCCTATAATCCGAACCGTTTGTATATGTCGTCCACATGCTGCAGGTGGTATCCGAAATCGAACAGCCCTTCAATTTCGTTTTCCGGCAGCACGGCGATAATTTCAGCGTCATTCAGCAGCAACTGTTTAAAGTCCTCGCCCTCGTTCCAGGAACGCATGGCGTTGCGCTGCACCAGCTCATAAGAACTCTCCCTGGACAGGCCCTTGTCCACCAGGGCCAGCAGCACCCGCTGAGAAAAGATTAGCCCGTGGGTTTTGTCCAGGTTCTTTTTCATGTTCTCCGGGTAAACCAGCAGGTTCTGCATGATGTCAGTAAACTTGTGCAGCATATAATCCATGGTGATGGTGCTGTCGGGGATAATTACCCTTTCCACCGAGGAATGGGAGATATCCCGCTCGTGCCACAGGGGCACGTTTTCCATGGCCACCAGGGCGTTGCCCCGCAGCAGGCGGGCCAACCCGCTGATCCGTTCGGTGGTGATGGGATTGCGTTTGTGCGGCATGGCCGAGGAACCCTTCTGGCCTTTTTTAAAGTACTCTTCGGCTTCCAGGATATCGGTGCGCTGCAGGCTCCTGATTTCCGTGGCAAACTTGTCCAGCGAACTGCCGATTACCGCCAGGGTGGTCATGAACTCGGCGTGCCGGTCCCGCTGCAGCACCTGGGTGGATACCCGGGCCGGCTTGAGGCCCAGCTTGCGGCAGACGTATTCTTCCACAAAGGGATCGATATTGGCGTAGGTGCCTACCGCACCGGATATTTTACCCGCGCTGACGGTTTCCACGGCGTTTTTCATGCGCTTGATGTTGCGTTCGGTTTCTGCTACCCAGAGCAGCATTTTTAGCCCGAAGGTGGTGGGCTCGGCGTGGATGCCGTGGGTGCGTCCAATCATGATGGTATTGCGGTGTTCCCGGGCTTTCTCCAGCAGCACATCCTTTAGCTTTTCCATCCGGCGCAGGATCTGTTCGCCGGCTTCCTTGATTTGCACGGCCAGGGCGGTGTCGAGAACGTCCGAGGAGGTAAGCCCGAGGTGGATGTACTTGGAGGCGTCGCCGACGTATTCGCCCACGCAGGTTAAAAAGGCAATCACGTCGTGGTTGGTGACGGCTTCAATTTTGTCTATCCGCTCCACGGTGAAATTTGCTCTTTCTTTGATTTCCCGCAGTGCTCCGGCCGGAACAACACCCTTTTCAGCCAGGGCTTCGCAGGCGCAGATCTCCACGTCCAGCCACTTGCGGTATTTATTCTCCTGGGACCAGATGGCCTTCATTTCAGGCAATGTGTAACGGTCAATCAATTTTTGTTTCCCCCCATTTTCTCCAGGTAACCGGCAATGCCCAGGGTTTGCAAACGCTGTGATTTATCCTCCACCTGCCGGACCATCTGCTCTTTGAAAGCAATAATCTTTTCCCTTACGTCCGGCCGGCCGGCGCCGATGATCTGGGCCGCCAGAATGCCGGCGTTCCTGGCCCCGTTGATGGCCACCGTGGCCACCGGAATCCCCGGGGGCATTTGCACCGTGGCGTACAGGGCGTCGGTACCCTGCATGGCGCCGGAGGCGACAGGCACGCCAATCACCGGCAACGGCGTATGCCCGGCGATTACTCCGGCCAGGTGGGCCGCCCCGCCGGCACCGGCTATAATGACCTGCAGCCCCCGGGACGCCGCTTCCTTGGCGTAAGCCGCGGTTTTTTCCGGCGCCCGGTGGGCCGATGAAATGACAATTTCCCATGGAATATTAAATTCGTCCAGCACTGCGGCTGCGTTTTTCATCACGGGCAGGTCTGAGTCGCTGCCCATGACGATCCCCACCAGCGGTTTACCCAATCAAAGACCTCCTTGACTTGCCGTTATTTTTAACCGCTCCGCTGTTTAAAACACATTACGGGCTTAAAAATAGTTAAGCCCCGGCAGTAGGTTCTGGTTGAGGAAACCTACCCGCCTGGGCTTTTATCCCGACCGGTGTAGCCGCGCTAATTTTCCGCGCTGCCTGTACCGCTTGGACCGAACCGCCGGCTGCCCGGCGTGGAACCCTAGGTACACTTTCTCTCGCTATTTTCGATTATAAAAACATATTTTCACAATAATAATAAACAAACCGGGTGAATTAGTCAATAAAAAAGGGGGAAATTTTGGGATGGAGCCGCGGCGCCTATTTTGTGCTACGCCAAAATAAACGAAGCACATTTCTTCGTATCGGGTTATAGATTTCTTTATCCAAACAACCTAAATAATACTGTACCCGTTGTACATCCACTGCTCGCAATTGATCAATAAGGGCAATAGAATTTTGGGTTATTCCTCCTGCCGTACCTTGTGGTATAAGTGGATATTATAAGTGGATATAATGAAGGATTTTTTCCCGTCCATGGCTCGGTTCGCGTTGTTAAAGGGATAATAAAAACCACCGGATAACGAACTGCTCCCTTTGGTACACCCACCACAATGGCTGGTCTGCTTCCTTCCTGTTCGTGTCCCTTAGGTTTATGAATGGGTAATGAAATTAAAATCACATCACCGGGCTCAATAATATTTTCTGTCATGGTTCTATTCCTCTTGCACCACTAATCCAACCCCGGGTCGATATCTAACGGCTTTACCCTTGGGTGGACCGTCCGCTCCCCATTCATATGGAGGAAGTTCAGCAAGATCTGCTTCAAGCCAAGAACGGTCTTCTTTTTGAGCATTGATTAAATCTTCCAGAATTTGTTTAAGCAAAATTATTTTTTCTTCAGGTAGAGTATCTACCATTTCGTGGATCTTTTTTTTAATCGTACTCATAATTATCCCCCCTTGCTGCAACAAGTTTGGATATTTAATCTAATCGATTATTAGTTATTATCTTTATTATGTATTATATATGGAAAATCTCTTATGGGTAAAGTAGATCGCACAATCATAGGGCTTAAATTTCACATAATTTCACATAATAATAAAATTAGCATTCAGATAAATTGCGAAATTATGTTGATTTCTGATTGAAGCGTTTGCAAAATTTTGGTATGATGTTCCTGCATTCGTAGGTGTTTTCAGGTAGGGGGCAACGGAGTGGATAAAAAACAATTAACGGAACAGGAAATACGAACTTAATATATCACTCCGGCCATCAAGAATGCTGGATGGGCAGTGGCACAAATTTGTGAAGAATACGCTATTACCAAAGGACGCATCATTGCCCGTGGCAGTGCATATAAACGGGACAAGGCTAAGTACGCCATTTAATTCTAATTATATACCAACCATTGGATAAAGACATTACATAAAATGAATTAATATTAGGATCCGCTAAAGATGATGCCATATTATGGGTTGATAAAAAAAACCGGATGTGTTTCCACACATCGGTAATATTGGTTTTGTAGAGATGTTCAGCATCTTCCAGTATTCTATCAGAGCATACGGCAAATTCTTTCCCATGCTTTGATATTGTTTAACTCCAAACCAAAGACTTGCCTACGAGGTCAACTAGGCCTTTAACTTCCACACCCAGCTCATGCTCCTCCACCATGGGATAAAGCTGAGCTTTACAAATGGAGCATGGCGCGCAAAGGATGCCGTCCCCATCTTTGCCCACTCCGGTAGTCCGCACCTGTTCAGCTTTTTTCTTACTAAGCAGAATCCGGCGCTGGTACATTTCCGGGTCGTCAAACAGGATACCTGAACCACCGCCACAGCAAAAGTTATCCATTCCATGGGGCGTCATTTCCCTGAAGTCGGTGGTCACCGCACGCATAATGACACGCATGTTTTCATTCAAGCCGCAAGCCCGCACGTAGTTGCACGGGTCGTGCAGTGTCATGGGCTTTGAGTTTTTGGACGGGTCAAGCTTTAATTCCTTGTTACGGATCATTTCGGCAATTTCGTCATGGATATGAGTAATGGGCCATATTACCGGCCTGTCTGCCAAGGAGGGAATGTACATCTTGGCCGCTCGCCAACCGTGACCGCATTCTCCCCAGACGATCTTTTTCACACCCAGCTCCTGGGCTGCATTGAGCAGGCGTATAACATTATGTCTCTGTGTGTAATATTGGTCAAACAAGAGACCGAAATTGCCGGCCTCGGTGACTGCGCTGGGAATGGTCCAGTTGGCCCCAATATAGTTAAAGTACATGCCCGCGCCCATCAAAGTATAGTGGTTGTGATAAAAATCCGCCGACGAGGGGATATACATGATGTCGGATGCGGGCTTATCGACTGGAAAATCTACTTTCACACCAAATTCGTCCATGATTTCCTCGGACATAAATTCCAGAGTGTCAACAATGCCTGGTTTGGGGAAATTTGTATGATTGCCGACCCTTTCCATAGCCGCGCCAATGCCGGCGTGCAGTTTGGGGGTAATGCCCAGCCAATGCAGCAGCTGGCGGCCGATAAAGGTTACCTCGCAGGTGTCGATGCCGAAGGGGCAAACATGTGCGCAGCGCCGGCACTGACTGCACTGATAAAAATAGGAGTACCATTGTTCAATAACATCCAGGCTGATATCCTCAGCCCCTATCAGTTTGCCGAACCAGCGGCCCTCCAGGGTAAAGTAACGCTTATAAATCTTTCGGATTAGCTCCGCCCGGTTGGTTGGGATATTATTGGGGTCTCCGGTGCCAAGGTAGGTATGGCAGTTTTCCGCGCATTGGCCGCACTTGGTGCAGGACTCCATGGCCAGGACGAACGAACGGAACTTTTGGCGGATCTGATCCAGGAATTCCAGCGCTTTCTGCGGTTTTTCCTCATCAGGCACCGGTTCAATGTGAATTTTACGCAGCTCGTCCGGTGTGGCCCGAACCGGTTGGACCATTCCTTTATACGTTGGCATAATCTTCACCTCTTCACGGCAGCGCCCCAGTCCTTTGTATAAAAATAATAGTCTGAATTAAGAAAAAACTCTTGAGCTTTTTTGCGGCAATCGGTTTAAAACACAGGCACATACAAATAAAATTTTTTGGTATGTTCGTAATCCTGATCATGAAATTCAAAAAAATCAAAACCGGCATGATGGTTAAATATAAACCCGGTATTCTTAAACCATTCATCTAAATCTTTCCGTACCGTGCGAAATACCGCTCCCATAAAATCCGGGTAGACGAATACGGCGTACCTGGATGCCGGAATAGTCATTTCCGCCAACCCGGAACGGTTTCCTCTATGCTCATCCGCGGCCATACCGTAAAAACAGAAACCGTGGGACGGGCCCATGCTGTCGTTAATGCTGAACCAAGACACTTCCGGCGGGCCGGTAAAACTTCTTTTGCCCACGCTGTCACTGCAGCCGATGCTGAACAAGCGCTGGGCGGTGCCCCGGACAAAATACTCCTCGTAAAAATCGTAAACCCTGCCGATTAGTTCTTCCATTTCGCATGAACACTCAGGGTTTAAAAAAAACCTTTTGCCCAGCAATTTAATTTCTTTTATTTCCCGGCAGCAGTAGTTGACAATAATTTTTTTATTTCTGCTTTTAAAGTCCCGCTCAATAATATCCAGCCTCTCCATTAACGGGGTCAGCAATCTTTCTTTGCGGAAGAGGCTTGGGGTAACGTGAAATATTTTTATAAAGTCACGGGAAAACTGTTCATGTGAATTAAACCCGTATTGAAAGGCAATGTCCACCACTTTGCGGTCTGTTTCTTTAAGGGCAACGGCAGCTTGGGAAAGTTTTCGCTTCAGGATATATGATTTTACTGTTTGATTGGTTACCGCTTGAAAGATGCGAAGAAAGTGGGTGGGTGAAATGTAATACCGGGATGCCAACTTCTGCAAGGATATATTCCGGTGCAAATTCGATTCAATATATTGCATGGCATCATTGATTATTTCAATATAGTTCATAGAAGCCCCCCTCTGAATAAAAAAATTTATTGCTTGCTTCGCGCCGGCGGGTTGGGGTTCGCCGATATATTGAGATAATCAAGAAGCGCGGTCTCAAGTAACCTCGAATAATTTACACCCTTTTGCTCGGCGGCCTCCTTTAGCCATGCCGGCAGGGTGATATTGGTCTTTACCCGTTTATTGTCCAACTCATTCTTTACCATGTCGGGGAATATGACAACAGGAGAAACCAAATAGCCGGGCGCGATTTTTGGAGCAATTTCAGGCGCCTTTGAAGGCTTCGGAATTGGATCGCCGTCTTTTTCCATACCGTAGATGTGCAGTCCAAGCGCGTCAGCCGCCTTCCGTTGTGCCTCCTCAAAGGTCGCGCCAAAGCTGATGCAGCCCGGGAGATCCGGGAAGTACACGCCGTACCCGTCCTTGCCGGGCTCAAAGACCGCCAAATATAACAACCTGCGCATATGCATAACTCCTTTCACGCGGCAGGTGGGGCTTTATTTTAGCCCGGCCTGCTTTTTTTATGCTGCGTAATGTTTTCCGGGGGGGATATTGCCCGAATGGCTTTCGTCTTCCCTTCTTTGCATTATTTATTATACGCCTATTTTATGCGCATATCAATAAAGATGCGCGTATAATTGCTATCGAAACCGGGCAAAAGGGAAATTTAGGGTTGGAGCAGCGGCTGCTTCAGGTTATTGATAACCCGGGAGAGGTGCTCGGCGCTGTGGCCTAAAATGCGGATCATCAAGCCGCATTTTTTAATTTCAGTCAAGCCGGACTCAATATCGGCATACTCTTTTAAAATATCAAACAGGCGATCCGGCAGCTGCCGGTCAAAGCCGTCATGAATGAAGGCCAGGGTGGCTTGGTGGGTAAAACCTTCAAAAAAGCCGATTCCTTCGAGGTCCTGGCTGCCGGGCAGAAGCACCTGGCGGTCCAGTAAAACCAATTCGTCCTGGCAGTAAACCTTGAGACATTTTTTATACTCGCTGAAGGCAAAGCGTTCCCCTCTCTTTACCCGCCCGCAGGCAAAGATGTCTGAATAAATCAGCGCGGACCCGTTCTGCAGAAAGCATTCCGTAACGGAGTGCAAGCTTGAGCCGGCATAGGGGATGGTTGGCATTGGCGCGTAATCCAGCATGGCCCCCGCGGACAAAAAAAACCGGTTGTGCTGTTCGGCCCGGCCTTTTGTCATGCGGTGGATTTTGGTATAAGACTGGCCTTGCAGGGAAACTCGCGCTCCGGCACTCAACTTAATACTGGTTCGGTAGCGATCGCCCTCCATGATTCCGGCGGAGGCGTTCATCACGATGATGTTCAGGATGTTTTTTTGCTCATCCCAAAAGGGTTTGGCTATTTTAAACGGGGCAGTAAAGAAGTAATCCGCCAGTGAGGTTCGGCCCTTTACATTTCCGGCCTTAATATACAGTTCGCTGTCCTGGCTGTACCGGTTGTCCATGATCAGAGACCTTCCAGCAATACGCTCTGCTTGATCCATTTAATTACCTCGTTCAGACCCTGGTTGGTGGTCAGGTTGGTGAATACAAAAGGCTTGGCGCCCCGCATTTTTTCTGAGTCCCGGCGCATAACCTCCAGGCTGGCTCCCACATAGGGGGCCAGGTCAATTTTATTGATCACCAGCAGGTCGGATCGGGTAATGCCCGGCCCGCCCTTGCGCGGGATTTTATCCCCCTCGGCAACGTCGATGACGTAGATTGTGGCATCGGCCAGGTCGGGACTGAAGGTGGCCGACAGGTTGTCGCCGCCGCTTTCGATAAACAGGATCTGCAGGTCGGGGAATTTACCGGCCATGTCGTTCACTGCTTCCAGGTTCATGGAGGCGTCTTCGCGGATGGCGGTGTGCGGGCAGCCGCCGGTTTCCACGCCTACGACTCTTTCCGGCGGAAGCACGCTGTTTTGCACTAAAAATTCCGCGTCTTCTTTGGTATAGATGTCATTGGTGATTACGCCCAGGCTGTAGTCGGATGCCAGTATCCTGGTCAATCGCTCGATCAAGGCGGTTTTGCCGGAGCCCACTGGCCCGCCGACGCCGATTTTGACTAACATTAGATAATACCCTCCAGCGGGCGCCCGCGAGGGGCGCCCTACAAGTTGCCTATTACTTCCGGGCGTCTGCGAGGGACGCCCCTACGATATGTACAGTCGTGTATATAGCCTTTCGTGCTGCATGGACCGCAGGTCAAAGCCGGTGCAGCTGACGCCCAGGTCGTCTTCGGTCAGCGTTTCCACCGTGCTGAGCAGTTCCTGAAACAGCCCTTGCGCGTTGAACAAGATTCGTTGCCCGTCCTGCTGGCTGATGGGCACCAGCTTGGCGCAGTTGTTGATAATCTGGGCGGCGGCGGCATAGGTGAACGCCGACAGGGCGGGTGTTTTATCTATGGCCAGGAGTTTTGTGGCCAGGCCGTAGAGCACGCAGTAATGGCCGTCGCACCCCTCATCTTTGATTTTTTTCCGGAACGAATTAAAAAAGGGGTTGTCTTTTAACACAGTATCCACAATAATGGCGAACCGCGCCCCCAGTTTTATGCCGGCGGTCCTGATTTCCCGGGGGGTTTTGGCCGCGCCGATGGTTTTGTCCAGGGCCGCCACCCGCTCCAAATCGCCGGCGCCGGTATATTCCCAGGCCAGCCTGACCGCCAGCAGGTCATTGTAAAGGAAATTGTTCCGGAGGTAACCGGACAAATATTCTTGAGCGGAGCCGGCATTATGGACGATGCCCTTTTGCACGTAAGTTTCCAGGCCGTAGGACTGGGTAAAGCCGCCGATGGGTAAGAGCGGGTCGCTGATCTGGAGCAGATAAAAAAGTGAGCCGGTCCGAGCCGCCGCTTCTTCAGGAGTGCCGGTGCGCGTGTCCATGTCCGTGCCTATGCCTGTGTTCGTGTCCCTGTTCATGTTCATAACCACCCAGGGGAGTTTTTAATTTGGCTGTTTTCCTGGTCACTGTAAAGCCGCATTTTTCAAGGGCGTTAAAAAGCGGGGCGTCATAGGGGGTGAGCAATTCTTCCCCTTCTGCGAACAGGGGCGCGTGCCGGTTGCCCAGCTCGTAGGCCGCCCTGGCCATTTCAGGCATGGTCCGGGGTTTTAAAGCCAGGCAATCACAGGGCAGCAGTTCCGCCAGCAAGGCCCGGCGGTCATCACGCCATAAAACATCGCCGTCCCGCAAAGGGTGTCCCCCGAGGTTGCGAATCCCCACGTCCAATCCGCCGCGGCTTTTTTTGTGCAGCACTTTCTTTGCGGCTTCATACCACTCCAGGGCCACATAATCACACTCCAGGCCGTCTATGTCATATTCGTTAAGCTCATGGGCAATTTCAATCAGCACGGGAGCACCTCCTATAAAGCAGGAGTCAGGAGTCAGAAGTCAGGATAAAACACAAAATACCTCTGGAGTATTACGGATAATACAGCCAAGTGATTAGGCGCGTCAGGAGTCAAGATTAAAACAAAAAGTATCTCTGGGCCAGGGGCAGCGTCTTTGCCGGCTCGCAGGTCAGATGCTCCCCGTCAACTTTAACCTCGTATGTTTCCGGGTCCACTTCGATGGCAGGGGTGGCGTTGTTTAGCACCATGTCCTTCTTGGCTATGCTCCTGCAGCCTTCCACCGGCGCGATTTGCTTCTGCAGCTTTAACTGCCCGGCAATGCCCGCCTCAAAGGCCGCTTTGGAAACAAAGGTCAGACAGGCGCCGTATTTGGCCCGGCCGAAAGCGCCAAACATATTTTTATACATCACCGGCTGGGGCGTGGGGATCGACGCGTTGGCGTCGCCCATTTTCCCGGCGGTGATAAAGCCGCCCTTGATGATCATTTCCGGCTTGACCCCGAACAGGGCCGGCTTCCAAAGTACCACGTCGGCCAGCTTGCCCTGCCGCAAAGAGCCCACGTAACCGGCGATGCCGTGGGTCAAAGCGGGGTTGATGGTATACTTGGCCACGTACCTTTTGGCCCGGAAGTTGTCGTTGCGGCTGCTGTCTTTGGGCAGCGGCCCCCTTTGCTTTTTCATTTTGTCGGCGGTCTGCCAGGTCCTGATGATCACCTCGCCCACCCGGCCCATGGCCTGGGAGTCTGAGGACATCATGCTGAACACGCCCAGGTCGTGCAAAATATCTTCGGCGGCGATGGTTTCGGGCCGGATCCGTGAGTCGGCGAAGGCCACGTCCTCGGGCACCTTGCTGTCCAGGTGGTGGCAGACCATCAGCATATCCAGGTGCTCGTCGATGGTGTTACGGGTAAAGGGCATGGTAGGGTTGGTGGACGACGGCAGCACGTTGGGGTGCGCGGCAATTTTGATGATATCGGGGGCATGGCCGCCGCCGGCGCCTTCGGTGTGAAAGGTATGGATGACCCGGCCGTCGATGGCCCGGATGGTATCTTCAACAAAGCCGGCTTCATTTAACGTGTCGGTGTGGATGGAAACCTGCACGTCGTACATGTCCGCCACCTGCAGGCAGGTATCAATGGCCCTGGGGGTGGTGCCCCAATCTTCATGCAGCTTCAGCCCCATCGCTCCGGCTTCCACTTGCTCGGCCAGCGGGCCCGGGAAGGAGGCGTTGCCCTTGCCGTAAAAGCCCAGGTTCATGGGCCAGTGTTCCGCGGCCTCCAGCATCCGGTGGATATTGAAAGCGCCGGGGGTGCAGGTGGTGGCGTTGGTGCCGTCCGCCGGCCCGGTGCCCCCGCCCAGCATGGTGGTAATGCCGCTGTACAGCGCTGTTTCGATCTGCTGCGGGCAGATGAAATGGATGTGCGTGTCGATGCCCCCCGGCGTGGCGATGAGCCCTTCGCCGGCAATCACCTCGGTGGCGGCGCCGATGACCAGGTTTGGCGCCACGCCGTCCATCACGCCGGGGTTGCCCGCTTTGCCGATGCCCGCAATTTTGCCCTCTCTGATGCCGATATCCCCTTTGACAATGCCCCAGGAATCCAGGATCACGACGTTGGTGATCACCAGGTCCAGCGCTCCGTCACCTCTGGTGGCGGAGGGAGATTGACCCATGCCGTCCCGGATGGATTTGCCGCCCCCGAACTTGCATTCATCTCCGTACACCGTGAAATCCTGTTCAATCTCAATGATTAAATCGGTATCGGCAAGCCTGATGCGGTCCCCCTTGGTGGGACCGTACATGCCGGCGTAATCCCGGCCCGGCATTTGATAGCTCACTTGATTTCAACTCCTTTGAAACCCAGGCTTTTTGCTCGTGTTAAACCTCTCTCGCGGATCTCCGGGTCATTGACGCCGCCGCCGGTCAGGCCGTTTAAGCCGTGGACTATGGCATTACCGCCGACGGCCACCAGTTCCACTTCCTTTTCTTCGCCGGGTTCAAATCTGACCGCCGTTCCGGAGGGGATGTTCAGCCGCCTGCCGAAGGCCTGCTCCCTGGAAAAATCCAGGCATTTGTTAACTTCAAAAAAGTGATAATGCGACCCCACCTGAACAGGCCTGTCGCCGGTATTGGCCACCTTGAGCACGGTTTTCCCGCGCCCGCTGTTTAAAGTCACATATTCATTTTCAATCAAATATTCCCCGGGAATCATTAATCCTCACCCTTTACATCACGTATTGGATTGTGCACCGTAACCAGTTTCGTACCGTCGGGAAAGGTGGCCTCAATTTGAATCTCGTGAATCATGGCGTCCACTCCCTCCATCACGTCGGCTTTGGTCAGGATTTGAGCGCCGCAGCGCATTAACTCGGTAACGGTTTTACCGTCCCGGGCGGCTTCCAGCAGCTCGGCGCTGATTAAAGCCACCGCCTCGGGATAGTTCAGTTTCAGTCCTCTGGCCTGCCTTTTTTTAGCCAGCTCCCCTGCTACGTGCAGCAAGAGCTTTTCTTGTTCGCCGGGGGTTAAATGCATGCTCACGCACCTCTTTAAATGGCTATTTTGGCCTGGATCTGCCGGGGCTCGACACCCGCCGTGCGGCCTTCCATAACAATGGCGCCCTTATCCAGCACATAAAAGTAATCAGCCGCTTCCAAAACAAATTCCAGGTATTGTTCTACTATTAACATGGTCACCTGGCCGGTTTCCTTAATCCTTTTAATCACCCTGGAGATTTCCTGAATGATGGACGGCTGAATTCCTTCGGTCGGTTCGTCCAGCAAAAGCAGCGCCGGGTCCGAAACCAGGGCCCGGGCAATGGCCAATTGCTGCTGCTGCCCGCCGCTTAAATCGCCGCCTTTTCTTTTCAGCATTGTTTTTAAGACCGGAAATAGTTCAAAAACCGATTCGTTTAGCACCCGGTTGTTTTTATTTCTTTCCAGGCCCAGGAGCAAGTTCTCGTAAACACTTAGATTGGGGAAAATGTCCCTGCCCTGGGGGACATAGCCGATTCCCTGCAGCGCCCGGTTATAGGTGGGCATCTTGATGATTTCCGTACCGTTTAACTTGATGCTGCCGGCGGGGGTTTTAACCAGGCCCATAATGCTTTTTAAAAAGGTGGTTTTGCCGACGCCATTTCTGCCTAGCAGGCAGACGACCCCGCCCGGCTTGATGCCCAGGTTGATGTTTTTTAAAACCACGCTGTCGCCGTAATAGGCGTCCAGGCCGTTTACCTGCAGCATTTACTCACCGCCCCGGCCCAAGTAAACTTCAATTACCCGCGGATCTTTCTGCACCGATTCCATATTGCCTTCCACCAGCAGCGCCCCCTCATGCAGGACGGTAACGGTACTGGCAAAGTCCCGGACAAATTCCATGTCGTGCTCCACAACCACCACGGAACAGTCCCTGGCGATCTCTGTCAGCAGCGCGCCGGTTTTGTCCGTTTCATTCCGGCCCATGCCGGCCACCGGTTCGTCCAAAAGCATGATTTCAGGCTGCTGGACGAAAAGCATGCCGATTTCCAGCCATTGTTTTTCACCGTGGGACAGGGTGGCCGGCTTCTCGAACCGCTTATCGTATAAACCGATGATGTCCAGGACGTAATCAATTCTTTCTAGCTGTTCCCGGCTGAGTTTGGAAAAAAGGGTGGAGAAAATAGTCCTTTTCTTTTCCGCCGCCAGTTCCATGTTTTCGAACACCGTGATGCTGTTAAATACGGAAGGAACCTGAAATTTTCTGCCGATGCCCCGTTCAACGATTTCATGTTCGGCCCATTTGGTGACGTCACCGCGGTCTTTGAACATTATCGCACCCGAGGTGGGTCTGACCCGCCCGCAAATGGCGTCCAGCAGGGTGGTTTTGCCGGCGCCGTTGGGGCCGATGAAAAAGTGGATGTCCCCCCTTTTTACGGCGGTACTGACGTCGTTCACCGCGATGAAGCCGTCAAAACTCACTGTCAGGTCTTTGATTTCCAATACCGAATCCATCAAAATCACCCCTATCTAATGATGGTTTAAAAACCAATCTATTGTTTTACGGCCGCTTCCCTGCTTTTAAACAGCGCGGAACCGTGCCAGACATTTTTTATTTGCTTGTAGATTCCCATCAGCCCCAACGGCATGAAAATAACAATCACGATAAAGGTAATGCCGATAAAATAGGACCAGATATCGGGGAAATTTTCGCTGACCACGCTTTTTAACGAGTTGACCAGCACGGCCCCGATAATGGCGCCGGTTAACGTGCCGCGTCCGCCTATGGCAACCCAACTGACCATCTCAATGGAAGGTATAATGCCCATTTCCGCTGGCGAAATGATGCCCACCTGGGGCACGTAAGTGGCGCCCGCCAAACCGGCCAGGCCGGCTGAAATGGCGTAAACGAATACTTTGTAAACGGTGGGGTCATAGCCCGAAAAACGGATTCTGTTT
Organism: Bacillota bacterium; assembly: GCA_023439185.1. Classification (GTDB taxonomy): domain Bacteria; phylum Bacillota; class Desulfotomaculia; order Desulfotomaculales; family Desulfallaceae; genus BRH-c8a. The sequence goes on from JAEXOR010000003.1 coordinate 77,736, forward strand.
TCACCGTCCCGGATGGCCACCAGCACCCGGCCGATGCGCCTGTCGATGATCAGCTTGCAGAACACGTACGCGGCCAGCAGCAGCAAAACCGCAATATAGTAAAGGGCGAGCTTGGTTGACGGGTCGGCCAGAGTGAAACCGAAAATGGTTTTAAAGTTGGTGACCCCGTTGGTGCCGCCCGTGTAGGCTTGTTGACCGATAAACAGCACGACAAATATAATTGACAGAGCCTGGGTCAGGATGGTGAAATATACGCCGCGGATACGGTTTCTAAAGGTCAGGTAACCAATCACCGATGCCAGCAGCATCGGGATGATGACGGCCATGGCCAGGGCAAAGGGGGCGAAAGCAAAGGGCTGCCAGAACCAGGGCAATGCTTCCAGCCCGCTCCAGGACATGAAGTCCGGCAGCGCGCCCCCGGAAGATTCCAGCTTAAGGTACATGCCCGCGCAATAAGCGCCCAGGCCGAAGAATACCCCGTGCCCGAGGCTTAATATTCCCGTGTAGCCCCAGATTAAATCGATGCCCAGGGCCAGGATGGCGAAGGACACGAATTTACCCAGCAGGTTAATCCTGAAGTCCGATAAAAACAGAGGCGCCAGGCATAACAAAACAAATATGACGGAGATGACAACATGGCGGTTGAATAAATATTTCTTCATTACAAACCTCCGTTACTCGTCCAGGGCGCGGCTTTTGACGGAAAAGAACCCCTGCGGCTTCCACTGCAGGAACAAAATCACCACCGTGAATACCAGCACCTTGCCCAGGGAGGCGTTGGTCAGGAATTCAAAGGTTGTATTCCCCACGCCGATTACTCCGGCGCCGGCGATGGTGCCGATAATTGTGCCCACGCCCCCAAGGACCACCACCATAAAGGTGTCGATGATATAATTGGTGCCCAGGGTCGGCCCGATGGAGCCCAGCAGCGTCAAGGCGCAGCCCGCGATGCCGGCCAGGCCGGAGCCCAGGGCGAAGGTCATGGCGTCGACCCGCCGGGTATTAATGCCCAGGCTTTGCGCCATGGAACGGTTTTGCATCACGGCCCGAATCCGGCGCCCGCTGGCTGTTTGATAAAGAAAATAACAGACTCCGCACACGCAAAGGACCACCAGCAGCATGATGAACAGTCTTTTGTAGGGCAGTTGCAGGCCGCTTAAAATAACGATCCCCCCGTTGAGCCATTCCGGGCTTTTGACGTCGACATTGGGGGCGCCGAAAATACTTCGGGCCAACTGCTGCAGCACCAGGCTGACGCCCCAGGTGGCCAGCAGGCTATCCAGCGGCCGGCCGTAAAGGTGCCTGACGATGGAAATTTCCATCAGGTAACCGGTGAACGCCGTAACCAGAAAAGCGACGGGCAAGGCAAAAAGAAAATAGAGGTTGAAAAAACTGCTGTCGAAATGGGACACAAAGAAGTTTTGGGTGACAAAGGTTACATACGCGCCGATCATGATCAGTTCGCCGTGGGCCATATTGATAATCTTCATCAGGCCGAAAATAATGGCCAGGCCCAGAGCGGCAAGCAGCAGTATGGAACTTACGCTGAGTCCGTTAAATATTTGCAGAGCATATGTTTCCACAGTCCCGGTCACTCTCCGTTTTTTTGTCTGTGCGGGAATTTATTTGCTCCCGCACAGACAAATCGCTAAGTTAAAACGTTAGTTGCTCAAACCTTGCGCCCATTCGTAGGACTTGAGGTACGGGTCCGGTTTTACCGCTTCGTCGGTGCTCCAGATCTCGTCAATCAGGCCGTCATCCCGCACTACGCCGATGCGGACCGGTTTCCACAGGTGCTGGTTCTCGCCTTCAATCTTGACCAATCCTTCGGGAGCCTTGAATTCCAGGCCCTTGGCTGCTTCCCTGACCGCTTCCACATCGGTGGAACCGGCCTTTTCAACCGCCGCGGCCCAGAGGTAAACCTGGATGTAAGCCGCTTCAATGGGGTCGTCGGTTACTCTGTTCGCGCCGTATTTTTCTTTGTATTTGCTTACAAAGGCTTCGTTTTCCGGGGTATCCGTGGTCTGGTAGTAGTTCCAGGAAACCAGATGCCCCTGCATGTTTTCAGCTCCGATACCGCGGATTTCTTCTTCCGCCACGCTGACGGAAAGGGTGGTCAGATCGTCGGCAGTGATCCCGGCGTCTTTAAGCTGCTTGAAGAAAGCCACGTTGCTGTCGCCGTTCAGGGTATTGAAGACCACGTTCGGTTGGGCCGCTTTAATTTTGTTCACGATGGTGCTGTAATCGGTATGTCCCAGGGGGGTGTATTCTTCCGCAATCAACTCGCCGCCCATGGCTTCAAGCTGGGCCTTGATGATTTTGTTGGCTGTTCTGGGGAAGACGTAGTCGGAGCCAAGGAGGAAGAACTTTTTGCCCTTGTTTTCCAGCAGCCATTCCACAGCCGGCACGATTTGCTGGTTGGGAGCGGCGCCGGTGTAGAAAATGTTCGGCGAGGCTTCCATCCCTTCGTACTGCACCGGGTACCACAGCAGCCCGTTGTTGCCTTCAAATACCGGTAGCACCGCTTTGCGGCTGGCCGATGTCCAGCAGCCGAACACGGTGACTACTTTATCGTTTTGCAGCAGCTTGGTGGCTTTCTCCGCGAATTTAGGCCAGTCGGACGCGCCGTCTTCAATGATGGGCTCAATTTGTTTGCCCAGCACGCCGCCGCCGGCGTTGATTTCCTCAATGGCCAGCATCTCGGCGTCCTTTACGGATACTTCACTGATAGCCATAGTGCCGCTCAGGGAGTGCAAAATGCCGACTTTGATGGCGTCACCTGTTTCTGTCGTACCCGGAGATTCTTCAGTTGCCCCGTCTGTTTCTCCCGAACCGCCGCCGCAGCCAGTCAACAGCAGCGACAAAGCTAGCAAGATGGCAATTATACCGAACAGATCGGTTTTAAATTTATCCGCCAAATTAATTTTCATAACCTATCGCCTCTCTTTCTTAATGTGGTTTTCATGGCCATGAATGTGATTTGCTCATGATGACCGAGCTTTTTGAACAAAGCAAAAAGCGCTATGAAAAACCCACACTCGACAGCGAATGTGATTTCTCATAGCGCCCTAGCTATGTTATTAATCATAGCACCTTAGCTATGCCGAAATGACTTTCCCCAAGTCATTTCTAAAGTCATCATTTGTTGGTATTTTACACTCCGGCATAGATAAAAGAAACATCACAAAACAGTATTTTTACCCTAAAAATCAGTTGTTAATATTATGTATTTTTTTAAATTCCGAAGGCGTGTGCCCGGTATGGTTTTTAAACAGGCGGCTGAAATAGTCGGGTTTGCTGTAGCCCAATTTTTCACTGACTTCATAGTTTTTCAGATCCCCGTTTTGAAATAAATGCTTGGCGTGCTCCATTTTGACCCTGGTTACAAAATCATTAAAATTGCAGCCGGTTTTATGTTTGAACAGCTTGCCGATATAATCCCTGCTCATGTGCACCTGACCGGCGATGATTTCCAGCCCGATATCCTCTTCCACATGTTCCAGCACGTAAGAGCAAATCCGTCTGATTACGCTGTCGGCGTGATGCAGTTCATATTTTTTGACTATGGCCAGGCTGCTTCTTAAAGAGTGCAGAAATTTTTCATTTATTTCAGCCAGGGATCCGGCCTCCGACAGGTCGGGGGGCAAGGCGGCGCCCTCGATATTCCGCAGCCCGGGAAAGGCGGCGTAAACCTTTTCATTGATATTGGCCAGCAGCATGTTCAGCAGGAGCCCTGTTTTGTGCAGGTCGTTTTCAAACACCGCCGCAATTTCCGCCACGGCACCGGTGATCTTTGCTTTGTTTATGGGGCCGCCGGATAAAATGCAGGCGGTCAGCTTTTTTTCACGCTCCCGGGGGTAATACGGTTGCTCCGCCTTTTTTTGATTTTCCGCATCCAGGAATTTTTTAGCCCTGGCCAGGGATTCACCAAGCAAATCATTGCTGAGAGGCTTGGTCATATAATCAAAAACCCCCAACCGGATGCCCTGTTTGGCGTATTCAAAATCGCTGTGGGTGCTTAAGAAGATGACGCAGGTTTGCCAGTTCATGCTTTTCAGCTCCTGCATGAATTCAATGCCGTTCATGCCGGGCATCTTGATATCAGTGATCACCAGGTCAAAATGACCGGACTGCAGCTTCTGCAAAGCCTCCTTGCCGTCACAGGCCTCGTCGGCGATGGTAAAACCATGGTCGGCCCATTTTTTGTAACGCTTGAGCATATACCTTGTGGACCTGTCGTCGTCTACAATCAATACCTGGTACATTTTTTACGTCTCCGTTTTCAAGATGGCTTTTAAAGCGGCGGCCGCCTCGAACAGGTTATAAGACGAGATATTTTGCTCCAGCAGATTATAATCATTTTTCTTTAATTCCCGCTTGAACTTGCTTCTGCACCTCTGAAACAGGTTTTTGGCCTCGGCGTTGCCGTCCTGCAGCATGACCAGCAATTCCATGAGCGTTTCCCGGTTGTCCGCCGGTTCGGCCAGCTTTTCCGCCTCTGCTTCGATTTGCAGTATATTATTCAATTCTACCGCCGCAAAGTCGTTAAGCGCCTGCAGATTGGCCTTGAAATCACCCATGGCCAGCTCCAGTTGCTTTGGGTCGTTACCAGTGACGGCTTTTTCCAGTGCGGCGCTTGCGTCCCGCAGGGCCGTGGCTCCGATATTGCCGGCGACGCCCTTGATGGTATGGACCAGGGTTTTCGCTGCGTTCAAATTGTTTACCGACAGCAGGCGCTCAAATTTACCGGCGTCGTTGGCATGGTTGCTTAAGAACTGTCCAATCAGTTCTTGATACTTCCTTTTGTCGCCGCCCAATCTGGCCAGACCCTTTTTCCAATCAAGGCAAGTTTCAGGCGATTCGTCCACTTCCTCGCCAGCAGCCTTGATTTGTAGATAGCTTTGCAAAATGCCGATCATTTTGGACGGGTTCAGCGGTTTGGTCAAATAGCCGTTCATGCCCGCCGATTTGGCTTTTTCGGCCACGCCTTCCACCGCGTCCGCCGACAGGGCGATAATGGGCAGTCTGGCCGTGTTCTTTAAAGCCCTGATGCGGCGGGTTGTTTCATAGCCGTCAATTTCAGGCATCCGGATATCCATCAGTATGGCGTCGTAAAAGTTTTGTTTCACCATTTGCAACGCTAAAAAGCCGTTTTCCGCCGCATCAACTTCAAAACCGAACCGGGTGAGGATTTCCCGGGTCATCTGCAGGTTAATGGGGTTATCTTCCACCAGCAGAATTTTTTTCTTTTCGTAAATTTGGATTAACTGTGCAAATTCTCTTTCGTTCTGTTCCGTGGGGATCTTGTCCGCGGCGGCAAAATTGGCCGTGAATGTGAACGTCGAACCTATCCCCAGCTCACTTTCCACTTCTATACGGCCGTCCATGAGCTCCACCATTCTTTTGCAGATGGCCAGCCCCAGGCCCGTGCCGCCGTATTTCCTCGACGTGGAAGCATCCCCCTGGCTGAAAGCCTGGAAGAGGGATTTTTTCTGCTTGCCGGAGATGCCGACCCCGGTATCGGCGACGCTGAAACGCAAGGCCAGCCGGTCCTGCTCCGCGGGCGCCGGTTCCACACCCACAGATATGCTCCCCTGGTGGGTAAACTTCACGCTGTTGGCCAGCAGGTTTAAAATCACCTGTTTGAGCCGCACCGGGTCCCCTTTGAGGTACCGTGGCACGCCCGGTCCGATATGCTTGTTAAGCCGGACTCCCTTGCTGTTGGCTTCATAACTGACCATATTGCACAGATCGTCCAAAATCTTAAACAGGTTGAAATCAACAATTTCGAGAGTCATCCGGCGGGCTTCGATTTTGGAAAAATCGAGAATTTCATTTACAATGCCCAGCAGATTATTGGCCGCCATGTCGACCTTGTCGACATAATCCTTTTGCTTGGGAGCTAATGCGGTATTTTCCAATAAATAAGTGTAACCGGTGATGGTATTCAGCGGGGTCCTGATTTCGTGACTCATATTGGCCAAAAACTCGCTTTTAGCGTTGTTGGCCCGCTCGGCCTCGTCTTTGGCGGCTTTCATGATATCTTCCGCCTGTTTCCGTTTCACCAACTCGTCCTGAAAGGTGACATACAGGTCGTTAAAGGTGTTGGCCAGCAGCCTCAGTTCATAGGACCCTTCGGGGTTCAGCCGGAAACTTTCGTTGCTGAAGGAGATATCTTTAAGCAGCCCGGTATAGTTTTTTATGGGATTGTTGACCTGGGTGAAAAGGATTCTAAACAGCAGGGCCACCGCGCCGATAATGATGCCGGCCAGGATAGCCTGCAGAAGCGCCGCCCGCCCGGTGCCCTCCCGGGCCACCGCCAGTTCGGTTTCCAGGCGCGCGTTCATCACCTGCTGGAACTGGTCAATGGGGCTCATGATGCTTCTCTTGTCTTCATCGTACTTGGCGTCAAACATAATCTCCCGGGCTTTGGCAAACTTCTCCTCGCTGCTCAACCGCTGCTCTTCCCCGGTTAAACGGTAACCGGCCACCTCGGGGATCATGTTGGCTTCCGGTTCCCCCAAACCTTCCAGCACCAGCCGCATGGAATGCCGCTCGGTTTCCACCAGGTCGTCGGAGTGTTTTTTCGCCTCCGCCAGCAACGCCTTTTCGGCGGGGGGCGAATCAAGTTCGCCAAGCCGGTCGATGACATAGTCCCTGATCCTGGTGACGTTGATTTCCTCCCAGTATTTGTTCAAATGGGTGATATCCCTGGTTACGGCATATTTTCTGGCCTCGTCCGTCAGGTAGTCGGAAGCATCCGCCAGGTCCAAGCCGAGTTGCTTAAATTCAGTTCTTCTTTGTTCAGCCGTTTGCTCGGCCTTGATACTCCGGCTCATATACAGAATACTGCCGCCCAAAAGGATGGCGATGAGAAAGAATATGCCCAGGATCAGCGCGCTGATCGTTGACTGGCGGATAATCATTTTTGAGTTCATTTCAAGACCCCCGGGACCTGCGGGGCAACGTCCGGCAGGCTAATAAATAAGGCAAAGAGGTCGGGTCCGCCAGCTTGCAAGCTTTGCGTACCACAGCCTCTTTGCCTTGAAACTTATTGTAAACCACACCGGCAATGTTTTGCAATGGTAAAATAGATTGTGTTAACGCAGTACCTCGTTTAATATTTAAAAAGAAACCCCCAGTACGTGACGGAGATGATTTACTTGAGCCTATTCCCGGAAAGCAATCAACCGGAAATATTACTGGTTGAGGATACGCCGGAACATATTGAAGCGGTTTTGGCGGTGCTGCAAAAGAACAATTTCAAAATCAGGGTGGCCAAAAAGTGGAACACGGCTTTAAAACTGTTGAGCCGGCATCAGCCGGACTTAATTCTGCTGGATATTTTTATGCCCGAAATGGACGGCTTTGAACTGTGTAAAACCATTAAAGAAAATCCGGCGTATAGCAGTGTGCCCATTATATTTTTAACCGCCCGGGATGATGAAGACAGTATCCGCAAAGGATTCGAGCTGGGAGCGCAGGATTACGTGATCAAGCCTTTCCACACCTCCGAACTGCTTGCCCGGGTGGTCACGCATATCAAGCTGAAGCAGCAAACCGAGTCGCTGAAAAAGGCTAATCTCGAACTGGACAGTTTTTGCTATACCATAGCCCACGATTTAAAATCTCCCCTGCTGTCCATCAACAAGCTCATTGAATATCTGGTGACGGATTACAGGGCCGAACTGGACAGCGACGGCCAGGAACTGGTGGCCATTATTCAGGAAAAATCCCTGGAAGTGATGGCTATTATCGACCACCTGCTGGATTTCTCCAAGATGAGTGAAATGACCATGCGGCATGAAACTATCCGATTGGGAAGTTTGTTTCAGGATGTGTATGACGAGCTCCTTCAACTGCAGGGGCCAAGGCAGGCGGAATTAAATCTTCAACCCATGCCCGGTGTCATCGGTGACCCGGTGATGATGAGGATGCTGGTATCCAATATCCTTTCCAATGCGTTAAAGTACACGCGGACCAGGGAAACTGCCGTGATCGAGGTAACTTGCAGCGAAGGGGAAAGCGAATATGTCTTTGCGGTTAAGGATAACGGCGTGGGGTTTGATATGCGTTATGCGGATCGGATTTTCGGGGTGTTTCAGAGGCTCCATTCGCAGAACGAGTTTGAAGGTTCCGGCGTGGGACTGGCCATATGCCAGAAAATCCTCAAAAGACACAACGGCCGGGCCTGGATCACCGGCGAGGTCGATAAAGGCGCGACTTTTTATTTCAGTTTTCCGAAGTAAGTGTTTCATCGTTGAAAAAATACCGCTTTTTTTCAAACCCGTCGATTTCGACGGGTTTATTCATGTTACATCCAAATGCTTGAAAAAAGTTCTATACATTATCCAAAGATAAGAGCCAATAAATATAACCCACAGAAAAACTGTGTAGTTTAAGAAAAAATCCGCGAAGTAAGTTCCCAGGAGAATACCTAAAGAAACAAACGTAATTTTCAAAAAGGCAAAGTCCCAAACGGTATACCTGCCGACTGAACTGAGAACCCGCTCTATGAAAGTCATAAAAGGTGACCTCCTCTAAATGGGTTGGTACTCTTTATATTGTCTCTTCACTGCAATGTTTTTAATCATTTCCAGTTAAGTATCTCGACAATGTTGCCTTCAGGATCTTTCATATAAACGACAGTCAGAATGCCAACGCCTTCAACTTTTTGCTCAGCTACTTTACCTAGTGCGCTGCCGCCATGTTCTAATATTTTATTGTAGTAAGAATGGACGTCGTCGATGAGGAAAGCGATATGGGCAAACCCCGGCTGATTAATGCCAGGCAGTTCATTGCGCTTGTCTTGTTGGTTGGATGTAAAAAGTTCCAAAGTTGGCCCATCCGTATAGCCAGGCAGGCGAAGATGAATGCCCCTGATGTGAACATTCTTTAGGTTTGTTACCTGGTCGAGCCACTCGCCATTAAGATCGCGCTCGGGGTATACCGGTTCACAGCCAAATACGTCAATATAGAATTTGGCAAGTTTGTTCCAATCCTCGGCTATGATGTTTGTATGAGCAAATTTAACATTCATATGCTATCTCCAATCCAGGGGAAAGATAATTCTCGAAATCCTTGGTAATTTACGTTTTTATTCTATATAACATCTTTAAATTTTTTATATCTGACTTCTAACCTGTCTTTGTCAGGCCAGAGTTTCTTGTTTTTCGGCAGAATTATTTTTTGGTTATGTAGTTGCTGAATACCGTGTCTTAGCATTGGACCATCTTTTTCTAATAGTATATCTTCACGCACCATTATCTTGTAGTCAGGGGTGATGCCGATAATATTGCTGTCAAAGGTAGCGTGATGAATTTTGCATAATGACAAACCGTTGTTAACAATTGGTTCGCCTAATTCATCTGAATCAGGAATTATGTGAGCAGCGTCTAAAAGTTGAGTATGTTTAAGCGCACAAAATGCGCATTGACTTGCATAAGCCTCTAAAACTCTTTCCCGGAATGATTTCTGATGTAGCCTTTGCCGTATTGTTGACGTAATATAGTTTCTTTTAAAATATGTACTGTCGTCTTCTAAATGATACACGTTGTTTTGCACTTCATTGTTAAACAATAATTTGGCTGATTTTGGATCGTCAGCAGCTACAATAAATGATAATGTTACTGGGTCATCACGAATAATAAATACCGGCCATACTGCAAGGTATTTGCCCTTCACTACGCCATGGAAATATATAAGAGGGACCTGTCTTTTCATTGCTTCACGCAAACCGACATTATCCCGATGATTTGGCTCTATGCCTCTATAACGGTAAACAAGAAATCCGTCCTTATTAAAAGAATCATTATAAGGACCACCAGCAACTGTGGTTATGGATAACGGTATTAGTTCGAAGGCTTTGGGTTTCCATATTCCCTGAGGGCCAACTAAAGTGATAAATTGGCCATTGTACATAAAACCTTGTTCAAGAATGGCTTTGTTCTTCCATATATTAATTTTCCTTTATCCTTTACATCGCTTAAACCAATGCTTCTAATTGGACGACAGTGTTAACCAGATTCTCCACCAACTATAATCAAATCAGATTAAATCACTTAAATCGGTTAGCAAAGGTTATGCAGAGTTGGATTTTACTTTAATTTCTATAATGAAGCTGAAATTTCCTGTTTATGAAAGTCTTTTAATTAGTTTCAATATTTTAATGGTTATCAATAAAAAATCAATAATTACGTTTATTCAATCAATGATTTTGTTTATAATAATAGTAATAAAAGGGGTGAGTGGTGTGGCGGTTTCTGAACAGCTTAAAATTTTATGTGTCAAGTTAGGGATAAGTGTATCCGAACTTGGACGGCTATCCGGGAAAAGTCCGCAGGCTTTTAGCCAGAAAATGAAGCGGGAGAGTTTCACGGTTGATGAATTAAAACATATCGCGGAAGCGTCAGGCTGCAAATTGAGTAATCTTGTCCATTTTGAGCCACCTGTCCGGCCAAAGTGAGCCACTCTTCCGTTTTTGAGTGAGCCACCATTCCGGACCAAGTGAGCCATTATTATATAGTCCCTTTATAATGTATCCATGCATCATTACCTGATGTAAATACATGTAAAGGGGGTCATCATAATGACCGATTATCGTGAAATCCTAAGGCTAAAAAGCCTGGGATTCAGCGAGCGGAACATTGCGCTTAGCTGCCCTTGTTCCAGGAACACTGTATCAAAGGCCCTAAAGAGGGCCAAAGAGTTGGATATTTCGTGGCCAATATCCAACAACCAAACTAATGCTGTGTTAGAGGGCATTCTCTTCCCAAAGGATAGCAAGGGCATAAACAGTAAGAAGATGCCTGATCTTGCCTACATCCATAAAGAGCTGCTCAAAAACGGGGTCAGCAAAAAGCTCTTATGGACCGAATACATGGAGGATTGCCGCCTAAACGGTGAGGAACCACTCATGTATTCCCAATTCTGCTATTACATCCAGCAGGATGAGCAGAAACGCCGGGCAACCATGCACATTAAACGTAAACCAGGCGAACAGGTTGAAGTAGATTGGGCGGGCGACCCTGCACACATTACTGATCCTGATACTGGTGAAATCATTAATGCCTATCTGTTTGTCGGGGTTATGACCTATAGCCAGTATGCTTATGTCGAAGCCTTCGTTAATGAAAAACAGCGGGCCTGGATAACTGCCCATGTTCACATGTATGAATACTTTGGCGGCGCAGCTAAAATTCTTGTATCTGACAACTGCAAGACGGCCGTGATTCATAACGGGGGCTGGTACAACCAGCAGTTAAATGCCGTTTACCGAGAGATGGCGGAACACTATGGTACTGCCATTATCCCCGCCAGGGTCAGAAAACCAAAAGACAAACCCAGTGCAGAAGGTTCTGTGGGAAATATATCCACCTGGATTACCGCCGCTTTGCGAAACGAACAATTCTTTTCATTAGCTGAATTAAACCATGCTATCCGGGAGAAACTGGGGGCCTTTAATGCCCGGCTTTTCCAAAAGAAAGAGGGTAGTCGGCTAGGTCTCTTCCGCGACGAAGAATTGCCATTATTGGCACCATTACCTGCTACCCCTTATGAACTGGCAGAATGGAAACAAGCCACCGTTCAGTTCAATTATCACATATCCGTTGAAGGAATGCTATACTCCGTGCCTTACGAATACATAAAACGTAAGGTTGATGTGCGGGTAACAGATAAAACAATTGAAATTTTCTATAACCATAACCGCATTGCCTCTCATCGCCGTCTCAGCGGACGCAAAGGGCAGTACAGCACCATAGTAGAACACATGCCGGAAGACCACCAGAAATACCTGGAATGGAACGGCAACCGTTTCCGCAAATGGGCTGAGCGGATTGGAAGCAATACGTATCAGGTGGTAGATGCAATACTTACCTCCAAGCGTGTGGAACAGCAGACCTACAAAAGCTGTATAGGGCTTTTAAAGCTGGCTGACAAATATTCAGCTGAGCGTCTGGAAGCCGCCTGTAATAAGGCACTTTCTTACACAGCTACTCCCAGTTATAAGAGTATCAAAAACATACTTACAACTGGGCAGGACAAGCCGCAAGGTGAACCGGGCAAACCGGAATCCACACCCAATAACTACGGCATTACCAGAGGTGCCGGCTATTACGGGAGGTAAACATCTATGACAAACCAAAGCACGATTGATAAATTAATTGAAATGCGCCTGACCGCCATGTCAAATTCATTCCGCCACCAGCTGACTGATAGTAAAATAAAAGAAGTACCTTTTGAGGATCGCTTCGGCATGCTGGTAGACATTGAGTACAGCAGCCGAAAAAATAACCGATTGAAAAGACTGATCCGGAATGCTGAATTTGACCAGCCGGATGCCAGTGTCATGGACATTAATTACACATCCGGACGCAAGTTGAACAAACAGCTTATTACAAGACTGGCAACCTGTGAATATATCACGGAATATCGTAATATTTTCATTACCGGCGCCACTGGGAGTGGGAAAACCTATTTGGCTTGTGCCTTTGGCATGGAAGCCTGTAAACAATATTACACTACAAAATACGTAAGACTCCCTGACCTTCTGATTGACCTGGAAATGGCAAGGAATGATGGCACCTACAAAAAGATTATGGCTAAGTATGCTAATCCCTTACTGCTTATAGTAGATGAGTGGTTATTGCTAAAACCAAATGAAAATGAGTGCAAGGACATTTTCGAACTACTGCATCGTCGCAGAAAGAAATCCTCTACACTTTTCTGTTCCCAATACAGAGCAGACGGTTGGTACGAACAGCTTGGCGGTAATGATGGACCATTGGCTGATGCCATACTGGACCGCATCGTTCATGATGCATATAAAATCAACATCGAAAGCCTTGATCCATCCAAGGACATTTCAATGCGTGAGGTATACGGTTTGGATAAACTACTTAGTGAATAACTAAATACTAAAGGGTGCTGGCTTAACGGTTCCGGACAGGTGGCTCACGCCACACCGGAACTGCGGCTCCGCCGCACAAGAATATTCACAAATATGAGGGTTCCTTTATCACGCCGTCCGGCGAGAGAGTTACATACTAATCAGAGAGAGGTTTCTGAGAATGACGATATATGAAAAAATCGACCACTACAAAGCGACGATTGATGAACAGCGTCCTTTTGAGGGCCACCTACTCAATGAAATAAAGGGCTACTACCGTATTGGTCTCACTTGGTCTAGTAATGCTCTGGAAGGAAATTCCCTCACCATTAGCGAAACAAAAGTCCTGCTGGAGGATGGACTGACTGTTGGCGGTAAACCGCTTAAAGATACATTTGAGGCACTGGGGCATGCGCAGGCGTATGATTTTATGTTTACGCTGCTGGGTAGCCGTAGTATTACCGAGACTGATGCTCTAACAATGCACCGGATGTTTTATACAGGAATAAATGATAAAGAAGCCGGCTACTATCGAAATCGCCCTGTTTTCGTAACCGGTTCCAAATACCAAGTGTGTGAAGCAAAGCAGATCAGGCAGGAGATGGCGAAACTATTTCAATGGGTTGCGGAGAAGCGGGATAAATACCACCCTGTAGAGTTCGCAACTCAGTTACATAAACGGTTTGTATTTATTCATCCCTTTATTGACGGCAACGGGCGAATTTCTAGGCTGTTGATGAACACAGCTCTCATTCAGGACAGTTATATGCTGGCTGTGACACCCGCCGGTTTTGCGCCAGGAGTATAACAGCCTGCTGGAGCGAGCCCACAAAGATGACCGGCCGTTCTGTGACTTTATTGCTGAGCGGGTATACGAAACGCAGAAGGAGATCATGCGCCTGCTGCACATCCCATTCCCGAAGCCGGTATAAAAGGCATGTCTAATCATCCCACTTGACTACTTGAGCTATTTTATAACGTGTTTTAGGTGTTTTTCATAGCAAACTCAAATGGTAAGTTATTATTAAATGCCTTAATTACTTCATCTGGCAAATCTGCAACAGGTAACATCTTTAGTTCTCCAGGTTCAAGTTTTTGAAGCCCACCTGAATAAACACGAGTTTGTTGTCCAAATATCTTTGCTGAGTTATTTAGAGAAGATAGAATTGTTTCATATAGAAAGCTATTTTTATCTATTAGGTTCATAAGCCACTTTTTGGGGTATAACAGCAGGTACGTATTCAATGCCGTGGCCTCAGATTTATTCAATATAAAATAAAGCGGAGGAAGCTCTTTTTTGTTTCTTCCCATATATGTCAATAGAAATGGGGGAGGGTCTCTCCTTTCCTGTTTGTACCATGGATGTCTCCCTTTAACTAAAGTTCGTTCAGTAATGGACTTTCCATCTTTCCCTTTCTTTTTTGCTATTTGGAGATAATCAAAAAAATTTGGGTATTCTGTCCTTATTGTATTTTCATCTAGATCGCAGTCAATAAGAACTAGCTGTGGTTCAACATCCGGATAACCGTCATCTTTGGATTTAACAATCATAGAGTTTAAATACCTGGCCTTGGGCAGCAAAGGCTTCAATGCAAAATCCGGAATTCCGCGCTTTTTTGCATCACTTCGTTTCATAATAAAAAATGAGTTGGCACCCGTTGCTAGACCCCTTTTGATATCAAAAAGGTCTTCAAATTTAATACCACTTGGGTTGTAATTGACTATGTTTTGTTTTTTCTTGTCATTATATATTACTTTTCTCCAGTTCCCAGATGCTTCTTGAAGGGTTTTTTTGCTTATCGCAGTATTAAATAATGGTTTAATTGCTGAATCCCCATATGATACTGCGATTTGAATGGGTTCTTCCTGAATTTGCTTTCTAAAAGCAACAATAGTCGTTGAAATGAAGGTATTATCAAATTGTATTTTCTTATCGTCGTAAACATGTAGTTTTATTAGTTGTACATTATTTAATAGATATTGTCGAATAGCCTCTCCATATCTTGACTGGAGGAAGATACTTGGAAGTAGCCAAACGGCCACGCCATCTTGGCTTAACCATTTATCCATTATTAATAAATGATAAACATAAAGTCCGGCATCCCCCCTAATACAAATGCCAGTTTGTTCTTTTGCTAGATTATAGGCCTGCAATCTGTAATCCTTGGGAATATTCTCATGTCGATTGTAAGGTGGGTTTACAACCATCAAATTTCTTGGTAATCCTAGATTAATATCAGGCGAAATAGCATCTCCATATATTACGGTTAATCCGTGTTTTTCGCAGCGAATAAAAGCTTCTTTTGCCATTTCTTCATCTATATCTATTCCTATAGCAGAATTGAACATATATTTTTTGTTTTCTTTTACATTGACATCATCAACTAAATGCCTGATAGCAAAAAATAGCGCTCCTGTTCCAATTGCTGAATCGCCAAAATCTATTTTTCGGGAGTCATTCCCAAATGCTTCAAGAGCGCATATAGCCATCTCTCTGGCATATTCAGGCGGAGTTACATATATTGCATCTTGCACAGGCTTTTCTACATACGGTGCTTTCTCCGGATTGAGTAAATCAAAACTTAGTTGATTATCTTTATATGTTATATTATTTTTGCTTGCATCTATATAGTTCGCATAACTACCTATTGAATTCTTGTCTTTTTCGAAAAAACGCGATTCAAGTTTTATTACTTTTTCTGGATTCGCAGCAATATAATCATAAAGGCTATTAAGAACCTTTATAATTAAGTTCAATTTGAAGTCGCAATTTATGCTGTTTTTATAAAACTCATCAAAGCTACTTCCAATTATTTCATAAAAAAACGATCTTACATTTTGCATGAAATCTTTGTTTTTCTTCGAGCCTATTTTTTTTTCATCAAGACCACGCGGCTTTTCAAATGGCAGTCGAAAACGCCAGTTCCTCTTGCAAAGAAGCGCATATAATTCCTTGGCATAATAAATATTATTTCCTTCATAAAGAGTAATATGAAGTCTACTAAAAGGATAATCTGGCTTATATTTAATTTCTTCTAATTCATCAGACTCACATTTGATATATACAACATAAGGCGGTTCATTTTCTTCAATATTATATGTACCAGGTTCAACTATGTCTAAATGATTTATTATAGTATCTCTTGTATAGTCAAGTTTGCTATTTTGTTTATTAAAAGTCCTTATTGTAATATGTGGCAATGAGTTGCTATCGGGATTACTAATAAACCTAATCAGCGTTAGGCATTTTTCGACATAACTATTATTATCTAAAACAAGCGCAAAATAGTTCATATTAACACCACTTTAGTAAACATCCGCTTTATCTCGCAGGGAAGGATTATTTTCAGATAGTACTCTCATTAATTCGTGAACAACAAGTTTATGAAAGCGATTTGCCTTTTCTTTTGCAATCGTTTTATTCTGTATTGAGCTCCACCAATTTGGGTTTTCACTTTTCAAAGACAAAAACCATTCATATTCTTCTTCAATGTTCGCAACTACCTCGGTTATCTCGTTCATTTCAGAAGAAATCCTATGAAGCCTTTCAAATGGAGTGATTTGTATACAATTTCTAACATAATCTGGAGTTACATTTTTTTTGTATAAGCATGCAAGCATAGAAAAACAGGTAATGAGTCTTGCATATTTAAGTTTTAGACGTTTCCAATTTTTTTTGTTTGCATCATCATTATCGTCCCGCCTATATTCATAATTTAAAGTCAAAGTATACCAATATCTCATTATATCATTCATTAAAAAAAGAGGATAAAATTCACCACTATGTTCTTCGTAGTCGGTAAAGTACTTATGGACGATGGCTTTGATAAGATCGTTGTATGCATTTTGATTGTAAATTGGTTTGCTTTCTAATATTAAAAGCATTCTTGCAGTGAAACTGTTATTGAAGTCTTCCTTTTGACTACCTATATCTAGGAGATTTTTTTTAGGAATGAAATCCCAGTAACCTCCCTGTTTACTTGGTTCTTGGTACCCAAGTTCTTTATTAATTTTATATAAATCAGAAAAAAATATGTATTTATTCAAATTAGAATAAATTTTACTTTTTTCTGATTCTTCATTATTTATAGCAATAAAAAAAAGATCTAAATCAGTTTTTTGAATCATTTCTAGTCTGCCCAATGAACCACAAGCATAAACACATATATTCTCATTTAATAAATTGTCTTTTAGATATGTGCTTTCCATCTTGGCTCGAAGCAACTCCAAATTATGCTGAGACTCAATTTTAGTTATTCTCATAATATTGCTCATAGCTTACTTCCCCACCTAACTTTATTATAACTTCTTTATTGCTTTTTCCCAATAACAAATATTCCCATATTGTATATTATCTAGTTCTTTTCGATAAAGTTCAATCCTAGTGTCTTCAAGTCTTCCAGCCTCAGCATCAAAAACAAAATTATCTCTAAGAATATTCAACTTGATATGTATCGCAATATTTCTCATCCAGTACTCTTCAAAATTAAAATATGATGAAAGAGCAGTTATAAATGTTATTAAGGAACTAAGTATTAGCCCAATAAAAACTTGCATATTAATTTCAATTACAGTTTTCAGTCCTAGAACGATTGTGCTTATCATAGCTAAAGATAAAATTAATATTTTTAGAACCCTGACGATCCTACGATATTTTTTATCTTGTTGACTAAAATAGTTATGATATTTATTTATGAGATCAAATATGTATTTCCCTTCATTTTTCAAGTTCAGATAGCATTGTTCTTTTTCCCATTTAGCCACTAATTCAAAACCTCCTGCGATAGTAGCAAATACTTCTTGGTTTTTGTGTGCCACCTTTGGATGATAGATTTCTAACGTCATCTTTTGGGGCCTCTTGTTTTAATGCATTACAGCCTTTCCCCTTGGGATAAAACGCTATCACTGGATAAGGGTATATGTTGGGCTTAATCTAATAATGTATGGAAACTAAATCGCACCTAGAATCTGAGCTATCTTACGTCTCTTATAGTTTTAATACTCACATCTAAGCCAAATGCTTCCAAGCGTCTTTTGGTATATCTGAAAGATACCTTGCTAAAAAACGGAAGATACGGCAAGTCCGAATGCCTTTTTGAGATTATGCCAAATACCACTCTTATTGATCTTCTATCAATTATTTGAAAATCATTATTTCCTGAGATTTCGTTAATTCTTTCATTAGCTAATTCTAAAAAATCTGTATCTGATAACACTAATTCAGCAGATACAGCAGCTTGACTAAAGAGATGGCTCAAAGTTGAGGAGCCGGAATATGGCTTAATATGTATTAGTTCCATATTTCGTGATAAGACATCGCATAATTCTATTCTACTTCTTCCTCCGCCATAAGAGATATTTACTGCATCCATCAATATATAATCGTTAGGATGGTTATCTATGAAACTTGTGCTATAAGAATTTTCAGAATTATGCTCATCTGTAAAGTCATCAAAATCAATTGCTGCCACAGTGGTATGATCATAGTCGCGATTTACCTGTTCAACAAAGTTATTATCAATGCGGTACCATTTGCCGCTGTTAATGCAATAGGCTCTTTCGTCCAGAAATAATTCGCCATATAAGCAACGATTAGCGCTCCATCTGTGTTTGGTAGTATCATCTACTGAGCTAATTGCGCTGATTTTTTTTGTTTTTAGTTGTTCAATACTAAGTAGTGGTTCGCGAAAAGACTCTATTACCCTGCGTACGTAGATATCATCTAATAACTCCCTGCCATAATACTTAAAACCGGCTATTTCAGACCAATTAATAATCTCTGGAACAGCCATCCAAATATTACCCGAACCTGCATTAATTGCATTAATCGCTTCCGTATTCAGTTGAGTAATAAGTCGAGCATCTCTAACGTCTTGAATTTGATCAATCCAACCAAAGTTGGTTCTATATGTGGCTAAGCTATATTTCCTATAAGTCATACGAAGAAAATTTACTATATTTGTTATGTCTACTTCTGCCGATAACGAAAGGATATCGCCACCCGCCAACATGCCTTTTGCATAATCTTCATCGTCAGATACTCCAGTTATAAAACTTACCAAGTCACGATTGATGTCTAAACCAAAATCGTTTATCCCTGATTTCAAAGGAAGTTGTTCATTACTAAGCTTTTGATTTCCTCCAATATTTGTTTTATTTATTCTCCGTAAACTGTCAGGTCTAATAGTATTTAGGATTACTTTAAGCCCAAAACGCTCTTCAACAACATTTTCTCTAATCATATTCTTGCCATATCCCATGGTAATAGCAAATTTTTTTTCTCTATTCCGTGCGATAGGCACATTAACAAGCAAAACGGCTCTCGCATTGGCAGTAAAAATATTGTCTGCATTGATTTGGTCAACAAAAAAGGAATTGACCCAATTGGGTATCGAGTTATACGAGTTTTTTATATAGACCGTTCCTATGTTGTCAAGGAGGATGGAACGATTATAGTCTCTAATTATATCGTTGTGATCTGTAAATTCATCCTTGAGCATGTAGATAGATAGTTTATTTTTGTTAGGCATTCTGCCCATCCCTTTCTATCTATTGACTGCTTTGCTATGGTGCAAATCTCTCTTGTTAACATCATCAATTCCTATTTTGTATTTACTTAATCATTATTTTTGCATTCAATACGACAGTATTGGTCTACAGGTTTATAAATTTACATAATTTTATTAATTTCTGCAATAAAGTTGGAATTTCCTGTTTATAAAAAAACATTTAAACAACAAAAAAACAACGGACATAATATCCGTTGCCTTTTACTGAGTATAATTAGTGTCTTACTCCCACTCTATAATGGATAGTTGGTTTCTCTTATTTTACATTACTTTTTGACCCTTTTCACCCCTGATAAGCATCCGTTTTCTATCCTGTGTATCTATTCTATGAAGTTTTTAGAGCCAAAATAGAGCCACGGACAAACCCTGAGGAGCATTATTTTATTGGGTTTTTTTTATTTTGGCCTCATATCTCCGTCCCGTCCGGAAATTGAAATTTATAGATATACTTTGCTCCCAAAGCCTTGGCCATATCAGCCAGCTCTTCCTCGGTGAATGTTCCCCGCTTAAGTTTCTGATTAAAATTAGACGGCGTCATCCCGATAGCCCTTGCGAGCTTCGCCTGGCTGAACCCCATGTATTCCGCTGCCGTTTTGATCTTTCGTTCCAGCGACAAAGTGTTCCCTCCTCCTGATCGTATTAAGCATAGCATAATCGTTCAGATAACGTCAAGCAAACAATGAACACCATTAATAAATACCTTAAAAATATTTATTATTTTCTTAATTATTTGCTTGACAGTATTAAGCATTTGCTGTATATTATAACTGTAAGGACGAGATACAACCTCGATAAGAAAGGAGTCTAAAATGAGCAAATACGATGATATCGAAACCGCCGCCGACCTTGTGGCAGAAGTCGCTATCCATGGATTGAGCATCAAGCAGGAAGACATCAACCGGGCGCAGGACATCTTCGGGAACTCGACTATTGAAGACCTCGTGACCCTCGCAAACGACATCGGGCGCAAAAACGAGAAAGGCGAGCCCGACCCCAAGGGGACATGGAGCACCGGCCGCAAGGGCACACAGGATACTTTTTACTTCGTCGCCTTTAACATCTGGAACTGGCGCGACGCCACCGCCTTCTATATCAAGCACACCCACCCCATGACGGAAGCGAACCGGCAGCTTGCCAAGGAAAACAAGGAACTGACCGCATCGCTCGCTACCGTTATAAATGACCGGAAGGATATCAAGGAACAACTTGCCACCACAACTGAACGCGCCAAAGAATACGCCTATAAAATTGATGACCTCAACGCCACTATCCAACAAAAGCAGGCCGAGATCATCGACCTCAAAGCAAAGCTTTACGACGCGATGACGGCGCAAGTTGCAAGCTAAGATGGAGGATGCCGAGCCGGGCGGCCAATCCCGGCAGAAAGGAGAAGTCAAAAATGACGAGTTTTGAAGGCAATGAATTTGAGATACGGGTAATTGCAAAAGGCGCTTTCGTTGACAATGGAACCGGAAACGGCAAGTCATATCTGGTAGAAGCAACCACCATCCGGTTGAACCACATCGCGCTGAACGCCTGGATATTGTCGGAATGCTTCAATACCCGTGACTGCTACGAAGACGGCGAGGAAGGTGATGCCCAATGGAAAGCACATAAAGCCGAGTATGAGGAACGCCGTAAAGCTTGGAAAGCGGAGATTCTCGAAACGTTAGAAATCGATTCGGAAGAAGGTGTCAGCATCGCGCAGTCGCAGTCAGAAGTGTTCACGGTCGTACATATTAGAGAAATCGCTTAAGGGAGAGATGAAAATGGACAGAGTCCCATGTATTTTCTGGGGAGGTACACAAAAAGCGGAACTCCCGCCTGCCGAAGTCGTAAAACTTCGCAATAAATATAGAGAAGCAGCCCAGGAAGTCTTAAAAGAAACCGGCGCCGATCATGTACTTTACTACCGGGACGAGCGCGACGAGCATGACAATATCATAGCAGCCCATTTCTATGTAAAGCCCAGGCCCTATACCGAAGAAGATTTTAATCGCGATGTAGAACCATATAAACTGGGGCTCGTAGGAGCGGTTCATGCTTTCAGATAATAGTTAGCCGAGCCGGGCGGCTAATCCTGGCCGGAAAGGATGATGAGAATGAAAAAGAAGCGGAAGAAAATCTGGGCCTACCTCGACGGCAAAAAGCTGGTGGAAGTCATACAGGCAGCCCTCGATAACAACATGACCGTCACCGACGTAAAAGAGCTGCTTATCAAGGAGAACCTCGGCCACGAAGTAACTTTCAAGGTCCAATAGAAAGGAGAATGCACATGAAGACCATCACCTTAACCGGCGACCAGGCGATCCTCCTGACCATCTACATCACGATGACCACCAACTACCGCAAAGACGAAATGGAAGCCTGCCGGAAACTGGGCGAGGAAAAGGACGAGAACGGGATGTTAAAATTCCCGAAAATGGCGGCCAACGCCGCCTGGTGGGAAAAAACGAATCAGCGGCTGGAGGAAATCCTGGACATCATCGAACATGCTCCACATAGCGAAGATAAAGTCTTTCCCCTCTTGCCATAACCAGGGCCAGGCCAGCGACGTGCAAGCCGTCGCCCCGGAGCAATCCGGGCCGCTCAACCTGGTAATACCCGGGTAAATAACAAGGAGGTAATGAGTATGCCGGATATCAAATGCGAAATCAAAGAAAACCTGGGCGTTCTGTCAGAGAGCGCCAAAGGATGGACAAAGGAGCTGAACCTGGTGAGCTGGAACGACCGCGAGCCCAAGTACGACCTGCGGGACTGGAACGAAACCCACGAGAAGATGGGCAAGGGAGTCACCCTCACCAAGGATGAACTGCTCAAGTTGCGCGCGATCCTGAACTCTATCGATCTATAACCCCGCCTGACGATGGCCGGAAGGGTACCGGCCGAAACCGATGATCCGGCTCACCGCCGGGGAGGTCGCGGGAACCCGCCTCCACAGGGGAAAACATGGAGCCCCTTTCACATATACGTTCTTTGTCAAGTGAATAATTGCCATCAAAAAGCCCTCCATCTGGCATGGAAAGGGGTGAAATTGCCTATGTATTATCTTTGCAGAGTCACGGCCGCCGGCGAGTATCTGAAGATTGCGCCAAGCCTTGAAAGTGAAAGCCTGATAGCCGCTGGCACGAAGCTTTCCAAAGAAAATCCCGGGCTGCAGTTTGCCGTAGCAGATGAAAACGGGGCTTTATTATGGCAGGGGAAAGGCACCCCGGAGGGGTGCCCGTCATAGATTAAGGTGCTGCAACACCTTAATCATCTTCTTCAGCTTCACCGGCACGCAAGCGGTTCCTAAGCCTCGGAACATCATTGGGAATACGCACTAAAATATCTGACAGATCACAGTCCAGAGCCTCGCATATGAGGTCCAGGTGTTCGAGGTTCACACGGTCACAGATTTCATGATACATCTCATTGATTGTAGTTGGGCGTATTCCCGTCTTGCGCGCAAGATCGGCCTGGGTCCACCGAAGCTCGCCAAGCTTAGTGGACAGTAAAATTCTAATTGCCATGCGTCTCTGCTCCTTCGGGGGTATTCTAACATCATCGGTTATTTAAAACTGCGATTTGTTAGATTATCACTATTTACGTTATTGGCTTGGCAAGGAGCAGAAATAGAAAAAGACCCCTATTCGAAAGAATTTTCTCTCGGATAGGGGTCTTTTTCTATGCTTTTTAATATTTTCTTAAGAATTGGGAGGCTTTTCGCCGGAACCTCGGTCACCTGTCTTATGAGATGCCGCATCCATCGCGGCCGCATTCTCACCATTCACGTTATAATATTCATCCAGGATCTCGAACAAAGCTTCGAGGTCAATTTGCCTGGCCGCGGCCGCTGCGTCGACTTTGGCCTCGGAAAAGATGTACACAATCCCGGGAACCAGGATCAGCGTCAGGCTGGAGATTGTCTCAATCGTCGAATCTGCGACGCCAAAGACGCCCAAGATGCCGACGATGATGCTGATAATCGCAACCCAAAATTTACGGCTCGTAAGCTTTTCCTCCATCATAGGTTCCTCCTTCAGAATTTCTATTGCACTATCAAATCGCCGGCTTTAACCGCCGCCGTGATTGGCCCGGTGGCTGCCGGCGCGATGATTGCCTTGTCTCCGCTAAGTTCTCTTACCAGGTAGACTGTCTGGTAAACGAAGGATGCCAGCCCTCCGCCCGTGTAGGTCTTGGCCCCATTTCTTACCTTGACCTTAGAGCCGACCTTTATCGTTGGTGATGGCGCCGACGCAGGAGCCGAGGTCGCCACTTTGACGTCCTTCGCGTCCACCCACCCGTAAACCGTAGAACCCCCACCACTGATATTGATAAGGTGGTAAGGGTGCTTTGAACCTTTTGATATGCTGGTGATATTCGCCTTGCCGGGCTTGCAGGAAACCCCGCTGGCGGCGTTCGCGCTGGTGTAATGTGTTGTCCCGGTGAAGGTCACAACGTCGCCAGCGGAAAGCGTGACGGTGGGGGAAGGTTGCGGCTGTGCGGGCGTTGTGGGTTGTTTTGCGGGCACCGTGGCGGCTCCTGTCGCCTTTTTTGCATAGTTCGGCAATCCATACCCGCGAATGTACTTGCCGTTCACGGCGATATTTCGGAATCCCACAGCATTGCTTATGTTTCCCTCAATTATTTTGATTGTCGTCCCCGTGACCGAAACAACAACTCCGACGTGATCGGGCAAACCTATGTTGTCACTGTTTCCGCTGTCCTCCCAATCGTAAAAGATCACGTCGCCGGGTTTCGGGGTGTAAGCGTCGTTTTCTTGCCAAGTCCCCAGCTTTTTGTAAAGTTCGATCATCTGTGCGCAACCGCATTCTGTCGGCATAATGTCGGTATATCCGGCCTGAATACTTACGGTTGAAACGAAGCAAGCGCACCACGCGTCGGTGTACTTCATGGCATATCCCCGCGCCAGCGGCTTGTGTGAATTGTAAATGTCGATAATCTTTTTATGGCTCCCGTCATTCTCTTTGCACCCGTTGAAACCCTGCGCAATAGAAACGACGTTTGACCGTGCTTGTGCTTCCGTCATTTTCTCTTCTCCTTTGCTCTCTATTCCTCCGGCTTGATTTCATTGGATTTCATGAGCTTGATCTTGTTTTCTGCCTTTGCCTTGTTATAATAAAACCCCGTTGCCGTAGCCAATTCTGCTGCGGCAGCGGGGATAAGATAGGTCAAAGGCGTCGTGTCCATCGTTCTCCATACCATGACGAGGGTAAAGATAAAGACTACGACGCTGGCAGCGGACACTCCGATAAAAATTTTCTTGGAAAATTCCATTTTAGAGCCCGCTTTGGACCTTCTTTTTTTCTTCATCACCACCATCCCTCCGCTCTATGGCCACAATCTCGACAGACCGGCGCCGGCAGCTACAGCAATTAGCAGTTGAATGATCTGGCCGACGACCGCCTCCCAGCGTTTGGCTGGCTTGGCCTCAATCCCGCGGAGACGGTGTTCATGGTCGGCGGCCTGGGCTTCGTGTCGGCGTTGAATCTCGGTGAGCACAACGATTGCTTCCTCCAGACTCTTGATCTGGCTGTCGTGCTGCTTAAGTCTGGACTTGTCGTTACTCAGGTAATTATCGAGGGCCTTATGCCTTTCGTCGCATAGGTCCCTGGTTACAGATGCTGCATTATCCAACGTCATTCCCTCCCTCCGGTTGCCTTCCCCATTGCAAATATGAGGTTTTAGCTGATAAAAACCACCCCTTTCCGGGCATAAAAAAACGGGCGCGAACAGCGCCCGTTCCTCATCCTCTTTATATAGTTTCTAACTGCCTAATTAGCGCAAAATCATCAAGCACCTTCCGTCGTAGGGCGTCACAGTTGCAGTGCTTCATCAGGCCGAGGTAACTGACTATTACATCATGCGTATATTCGTAAGGTATCTCACCGGTTGAGTAATGCCTTTTGATATAATTCAGGTGCTGCTTCATATGCAGCGAAGTGGACTTCCGGAGCTGTATTTTATCTGGCCAGATTCTCTTGCCGACAAATTCCACGCCGGCATCGGCGCGCATGATAACCGTCTTGTTATTGAGAACCAGGCCCAACTCGCTGATTAGGAATTCCTTGAACATATCAAGGGCGTCGTGTATTTCTGCCTTACTTGGGGCCAGGAATATCATGTCATCCATATAGCGGATGTAATACGGTATCCGGATTACCCGCTTCATGTAGTGGTCGGCCGGGGTCATCACCACATTTGCGGTGAGCTGTGAGATAAGGCTGCCGACAGGCATCCCTATTCCCTGGATCCTCGCGCAGTTTTCGACGTCCTTTGCTTCCAACGGAATCCCAAAGGCTTGTCCGGTTCCCCGGGTGGCCATCTCCAAAAACCACATCATGTCCGGATCGTCTATTGGCCTGCTGAGCTCCCGGATCTGGACATCGAAGGGGATCCGAAAAAAGAACTTTGCAATATCGGCTTTGCATAACCACCACTGCCCGGACTTGTTACTGACCAGCCGCATCCAGTATTGGAGTTGTTTCGCCGCCCTTATCGGCCCCCGGCCGGCAATGCTGCCGTAACTATGTTCATAGTAGGATTTTGAGTATATCGGGCAGAGGATGTTATATGCGGCGCAGTTTATAACCCGGTCCGCAAATGGGAGTGCAGCAATAATCCTTTTTTTCGGATAATACTCCATGAATTCGTGCATGCGCTCTACCTGGTATTCCTTCCAGATGAGCCTGTTTATCCCGTTGATGAGATTTTCTTCGAGATTGGCGGAGTAGGAAAGCACCGCCTCCTTGTACCGCTTATTCCGCCGTGCAAGGAGATACCCGTTATACTGATTCTCGAAGGTCACAAACTGCTCAAACAGGTTTTTATGCTTTTCCACCCGACCCACTCCCGAAGAACGTTGTGCTTTACAGTCTTGCGGCGGCATACACAACTAAATATTTTTCCCTCCGCATTGCTGCGGATTGAGGATGCGCATCCCTTTACCTCCTGTACTGAAAGCAAGCCCGTAAGCTTGCAATATCTGACGTTGAAGGTGAAGCGAGCCGCGAACCGAGGTTGATGTTCGAGTTGCCGCGGGCATTGTTGAGATTCAGGGCCCAAACGCCAGCGAGGCCACCATTGTGCCAGTCGCCACCACGGTTCGCGATACATGATGCGCGCCCTTTTATTGCTTAACGGATTTTATCCATCCGCCGAGCATCTTACCTATTTCAACCACCATACCGCTCCAAATCTCGTATTTCTTGAATGGCAGGAAGCCGAGGTCCTGCGCCAGGCGAAGGTAAGCTTTCAGCTTCATGATTTCCACGTCCATATCTTGAAGCGTCGTCTTTTTATAGTATTTCTTGTTCGCTTCAATGCACCGCTCCAACAGGATATGCATGCAATGCTTAATGTCCGTGGCCATCGCGAACTTCTCGCTTTTTGGGAACTGGGACAGGGCCGGGTATCCATATTTCATCATGTCAAATATCTTCTGCAGGATTTTAAGCTCGTCCGCTATTTCTGACACCCCAATTTTTCGCCTGTAATTTGTATTATACGGCATACGGTCAGAATACCCGCCTTTTTGTGATAAAATAACGAAATACGTTATTTTAAAAAAAATTTTCTAAAAACCGCCGCCGCTATCGCGGCGGTTAACAGAACACAGTGCATCAGATTACAGGTTACAAAAAGCGAGCCGCGAACCGAGGTAGATGTGCGAGTGGCCGCGGGCATTGTTGAGATTCAGGGCCCAAACGCCAGCGAGGCCACCAGAGTGCCAGGCGCCACCACGGCGCGCGATTGTCTCATCGTTCACGTCATTCAACCAGAACCCGTCGCCAGGGTTAGGCCCCGCGTCCAGCGGGTGCAGGCCCAACAGTTTTGCGATCGCCGGTACGGTAATTCCGTCACCCACGGTATTCGACCATAACGGATTGTTTAATGACACGCCTTGCTGAACGAATGACGTTCCGATCACCCAGACATTGTTCACAGTGTCCCTGTTCCACTTCAGACTGCCCGGCGTGGTACCGGTGCCGGTGGGGGTAATTAAGGCCCCATCCGACGCCTGTATTGCTTTCCAGAGTGCGGATGCTGCACCGTGGTCAATGGTCTTATCGGCGGCGTTGTTATCCTGGATAACCTGGGGCTCGCCGGCAATCGTGCGCAGGCCCCTGTTCCATTCCCACACGTTGCCGTTTAAGTCGCTAACGCCGAATGGGGTACCGTCATGCCTCCATGACATCGGCCCGCTGCCGGTGAGCACCCGCCCCTTCCGGCGCGTGCCTGAATCGTCGTAAGTAAATGACAGCTTGCCTTTTTCTGAAGGAACCTCGGCGGAAACGCCGTAAGCGTTATTCCCGCGCGGCTCAAAGCCCCTTTTTCGGCAGAGTAGGGCCAGGAAAGCAGATTCCGGATTCGTTATCATGTGCCAGCCGGGGCCATTATTACCGGCGTATGTGTCAGCGTTTGTCCAGGTTATTTCCGCTGTTGGGTCTACTCCCCGCAAAGAAGCGCTGTAATTCGTGCCGCTGATATTGATGGTTTTTGACTGGTACTTCCCGATGAATATTTCCGGCTTGACGTTTCCGGCAACGATAAAAGCCGGGTGTACCTGGACCCCGCCGTCGGCGATCAGCTCATCGCCGGCCATCGGATTGAACCGTACCATCACGGACGGTACTCCCGCCGTACCGCGCAGGACAGCGTTCTTTCCTTCGGACATATCCTGGATCCTGGCATCAAACTCATATACTTCGGCAGCCGACATAGCGCCGCCCTGGAGCACCCGGTTGGTCAGCGCCAGTTCATAGGCATCGAGGTCGGCCAAGATTCTTGCTACGGTGTATCGTCCCGATACATATCTCATTATTCATCGCCTCCCACCAGCCCGAAGTCCATCATGTCGCCTGTCTCCGGCATCGGTTCGGGAGGGAAGCGGTCGGAGAAATTGCGCCTGAGGTCGGCCGCGAAGAACCCCGCTTCCTGCTCGAAGGCGCTGTCATGACCTTTGATTAGCTTCTCGCCGCTTACAATTTCCGTCTCGCCATCGTACCATGTCACCGTGAGCAGGGTGTTGTCGCTCTGAGGCTCGGTGGTAAAGTCGTAGTGCATCATCAAGCACCTCCTAATATTCCATGACCGAGACGGTCGCAGCGGCTCCTTCGCTTATAGCGTATACCGGCACATCCGTCTTCGGATCGAATTCGATTTCTACCCTTGCCCCAGGCTCTATCGGGGTGCCGTTCTGCTGTGTCACGCTGGCGCCGCCTATGCGTATCCGCAGAACCGTTTCTTCGTTCTGGACCGACATAAACCTCCGGTCGGACTTCCGCGATGCGCCGGCGAATATCTCGGCAGCGGTCGCGGTCACCGTAACCACGCCAGTGACAGGTGCGGATGTCAGGGTTCGGTTCATGGTATCGTCTCTGTTCGGCAAGATTACCTCGGGCATTATTCCTCGACCTCCTCATACATGAATATTAAACGACCGTTTTCGGCCCGGAAACCGTATTTGTACGGAGTTTCTTCCTCGTCGAGAAAGATATGCGGCTTCGAGCCCGTAATATGCTCTGCCATCTGGCCGATGGTCACATGGGCTGCCAGATCGATATTTACCGCGATCTCGGCCGCGGCGCCTATCGGCACATTTACGATATAATCGTTGACATAGTTGGGGCTCTCCGTAGCCGATGGAACATGGTCCGGGGTATCGGCCTGGATAATCATCAGCAGCGTGTCGGAGGGATCAGCATCCAGCTTTGCGAAGATCCCAATCTGATACAGGTCAAAGCTGTCTTCAATGTCGACATTGCTGAGCTGCAGCCTGAGCTTAATCATCGTGCCTGTCCTGGTAACCTGCGTGATAGACAGATTTTTTTCGACGCCGGTAACCTCAGTCTGGGCCGCTAAATCTTCCTCGCTGACCGTTCCGGAGCCGCACTGAGCCTTTGTAAAATTGAACAGATGTCCCGATACTCCGGCCAGCAACGCCGCCCCGGCCGTAGTAAGGGTTGATGTCCATCTCGCCATCAGTTAAGCACCTCCTCTTTGTACTGCGTCATGGTGCCGCCGACATAAATACCGGCTTCAAAAGTGCTGATGACGGTAATAACAAGCGGCAAATGGGCGGGGATTTTCCGTAGCAGAATAAAATAGCAGTCGTTTAAGATAAACGTATCCTCGATATCTCTTGTCACCCGAACATTGATGGCGCTTTCGGCAAAAGTCACCTCACATGGTGAAGGGGTGAACACTGCGATGATGTCCTTGATTTCCTTGGCGCCTATCTTACCGCTGCCCACGAAAAAAGAAACAATCAGCTTCTTTCTGTCCAATACAGTTCTGTCCGGGTTATGAGTGATGTAAAGAAATTTTTCCAGTCTGGATATAGTCGCCTCATCAGCCAGGAAGACGAAATTATTATCCCTGGCCTGCATCGTGTCCTGGTGCAATTCATCAAACTTTGCACCCAGGGCGGTTAAATAAGCTGCGGCCTCAGCCAGCGAACCGTAGAAGTCAGGGAGGTAAGTCCTCAGCTCGTCATACTTGCTCAATGTCCACCACCCCCACAACCGGTACATGGGTATACGGAACGGAAATATTGGCCGTCCCTTCGTTAATGGTCAGATTTGCGTAATCCACCAGCCCGTCCAGGTCAAAAATGGCGTTGGCGATGGCGGCGGTCCGAATAATCATTGACGTGTTGTCCGTGCTGCCCATGGCGACCGCCCTGAAGTACGCCACGATGGCTGCGGTGGTGCGCTCGGTGAAATCTTCCGGATCAGTTCCCGCTTCAAGTTGGGCTTCAAAAGCAATATTGATGGCATACTCGCCGGCGGCCGCGGCAGTAAACTTGGCGCCGATGTTGGCTACGCCGTCTCCCAGCCCGGTGCCGCCCGGATCAATGTATGCCTGCACTTTGTCGACAATGGTCGAGCTGACCGGAAGGCCTTCCGTGTCGATGAGAATTCCCTTGACGGTGTTGTCGCCGTTCCACAGCGGGTCAATCCTGGCCAGGCCCACCCCGGCGATTGATTCGCACCAGGTTTTATAGTGCTGCCGGTTTCCGTTAGCCGCTGGACCGGCTATTTTCTCGCGCAGGCGCCGGCGCATATTATCATCGCTTTCGGCCTCGCTCCCCGGGGTTATGGTTTCCCCGAGCGTCGCCCCCGTCAAACCGGAAATATCATCGAATGGAACCAGCGGCGTGCCGGCAGGGATAATATTAGCCGCCTCTCCCGGAATTTCGGCGGCGACTACGATGTTTCCATCATCGTCATACTCGGTGACAAAAAACTGTCCCTCCGCGAAGAACCTCTTATTGGCTGCAACAGACACTCCGGTAAAAGTCACGCTGCGCACGTTGGGTGTCGCCGGCAGGTGGTATACGCCATGTTCCCGGCCTTTTTCGATAAGATAAGGACCTGTGGCCGTATCCAAAGAAATCAATTCGATTGTAGCATTCAGCTCAGTATAATACCGAGCAATCATCAATGCAGCCGGAATCGCATGATCATGAAAAACGCTCCCTTGCCGGGTATCGATGTCGGCCGGAGCAAGTTCAATCATTTCGTTCAAAATATTCTCAAACGTCCTGTCTTCAAACACCGAGCGGCACCTCCCCCTGCAGCGGCCCATAAACGGTATCCACGGTAAACCGGATTATTCGCTCATCCTGCTGCAGCTCGCTAAAATCGAAATCATAAACATCGGTTATGCGCTTATCGCACAGGAGAGCGTCTTTCACCACCCGAACAACCTCAAGCTTCAGGACCTCCACATCGATGTCTCCTCTTACCAGGTGCTCCGTTTCCGCTCCGTACTGGTTATCGTAAATCAAAAATTTAAAACGCTCCGTCAGGAGCGTCTTTTTCACATGCTGCTTCATGGCCTCCAGACCGTCCACATAACCGTGGATCCTGCCGGCCTCCCAGTCAATATAATATGTCTTTGTCGGGACGGCCTCCGCCGATGAATCAATCAATTCAAGGTTAATCGGTATATCCAGGCTCATTATCCCACCACCCTGTCCAGTACGTAGTATTGCTTGCCGCCGGCGAACCGGAGCATATAAACTTTTTCGCCCATCTTTAATGAGTTGTAGACGGTGACCTCGTTCTGAACCGCTTCCTGAAAGGTAAGCTTATAATCGTTCCCGGCTTCGTCATCCATCGAATAGGGCTTAACAACATTTTTAATGCCGGGGTTATCAAAGCTTATTTTAGTTTGATAGTCTGTCAGATGCCTTGGGATGATAAGCAGGGAACCCGAGACAACCATTTTGGGGTTATTGACTATCTGAATAGAAAGAGGGGCTGTACTTACCACAATCCCCTCAACCAGGCCGATGCTCTCCGGGATCATGCTTTGGAACGCCTGTTTAAGGCTGTTCGGTTTCTCGCTCAACGCCTCCACCTCCTAAAACTCATTGGTTTTGTTAAGCGTCAGCTTCATCTCGTGGTAATTCCCCCGGAACGTGTGGCTGTCCTCGTCGATGTAGTAACTGCGCCGGATGTTGAGGTCCGGGATGATCAGGTAAATCGCTGCGCCGGAGACGGCTGTTTGGATACCGAGCCCGGTGACCGACAGGTTTTCCGCGGCCATGCCTTCCAGCTTCAGCGTGCTGTTGGTGACCTCTTGCAGTTGCCCGGCGTTCAGGTCGTTATCCTTCTGGATAATCTTCTGAAAGATGCCGAGCCTTTTCTCCAGCTCCGCGTTGATCGCGCTGGCCACCACCGCTCCCTGATCGCTGACTATCTTCACCCGGGTCACGATACTTTCGATGCTCTTGGAATAGTCGTAGTCAATCAGGTTCTGCCCGTCCTCAATAACCCATTGCTGGACGTTTTCCCGGCGCAGGAGCAGGCTGATTTTACCCCTGGAACTGGTGACATAGTACCTCTGGCCGGTGGCCTTATAGGTGCGGCTCAGGGCTTCCAGGACTGCGTCCCAGATCTTGCCGCTCTCAATTGAAACGGAAGGGATAATATACTTCGTGTCGGCCACGGCGTCGTAAGGGATTTTGAACCGGGTGCAGACATCGACGAATATCTGGCTGGCGGTCCGGTTTTTATAGTTAAACGTGTCGTCGTTGTTGGCAAAGTAGATGAGGTTGTCCCGGGCTGTTATCTGCAGCTTTTTGGACTTGTCCCGGGCCTGGCTGACCACCAGGCCGCGCAGAAGCTCCGCGCCCTTCCAGGAGGCGATGCACTGGCAGCCCTGCTCGATGTCGATGCCGGAGCGGGCGTACTCCGGAGCGTCCAATAAGGTCATGGCCACGGACCTGCCGGCGGCGCCCTTGCGCCCGGACCAGTTCATATCCGACACCAGCTCCGAGATATCCAGAGTTTTGCCGGACTGAATGATAGTGCATCCGATCATGCCCTCACCACCCCGCTCCCGGCGCTTCCCGGCAGCTTCAGCGTCTGGTTGGGATGGATGATATAGGGGGTCTTGATGCCGTTCAGGGAAGCTATTTCCGGCCACCTGGAGGCGGCCCCCAGTTGAGCTTTGGCTATATTGTACAGGCAGTCGCCGGACTTAACCGTGTAGGTCTTGGCCTGCACCCTGTTGTCCACCCGCTGCGGGCCGGCGGCCACAATACCGGTGTTCCCCTTAACCGTGATGGTTCTGACGGTGACTTCCCGGTACTCCTTCAGGTAGAGGCTATAATATATCGTCCCAATATCCCCGCCTTGCTCGTAATAAGTCAGGTTTTCAATGGCACAGTAAATATTGATGCCGGCGCCGGTGACTATAAAATGGACCGGCTTTTTGGCGTTTTTCCAGCGGAGTAGGGTTTCAATGTTGTCCCGCGGCTCCGAATCTTCGGGCGAGAAGTAAGAGGAAAAAGAAAACTGCAGGGCGGGCCGGTCCTGAAGGATGATTATCTCCCCCAGGCCGGCGATATCAATGCTTTCATTCTTCGAGCCGGAAGAAACATCTATCTTGGCCGGAAGGATGGGCACGAGCAGCTTTTCTGTTTCATTGTTAAACGTCAGGTGCATCTTATACTCAGAACTCATACGCCAGATCCCCTTCCTCAAAGATTTCCGTCTCGATGATACTCAACAGGACGGGTTTTAGATGGACGACCAGGTAATCCAGTATTTCGTCCTTGGACAGCCCCCTGCCCTGGATGGAGCCGCTCCCCTGCAGATTGATATTGATGGTCTTTTCACCCGCGCTATCATCGTCCGTATCATCTGAAGCAAACGGGGACGCCGCCACGGTTATTGGCCGGTTACTGCTTTCCAGTGCGCTGATAATCCGCTCTGTGTCATCGGCCGGGAAGACTCTTGACCCACCGGCTCCAAGGATAAGCTCTGGGCCTCGTTCCCCGGCGATAAACATATCCGGGGAATAGCTGCTGCCCTTGGCCAGCATGGGGATCTCCGGGATGGAAAACCCAAGATTCTTTCCGCCCACCATTGGCACCCAATCCGGTATATCCACCGACAGCTTGTTGATGCCCTTGATCATGAAGTTCAGCCCGCTGATGATGAAGTTAATGAATGTCTTAAACCCGGCCTTGAGGCCGTTCCACAGTTGCCCGGCCTTTTCTTTAACCACATCCCAGTTTTTATACAACAGCACCCCGGCAGCGATCAGTGCGCCGATACCCAGCACAACCCAGCCGATGGGCGAGGCGACAAAGGCGGCGTTTAACGCCCACTGCGCGGCCGTAAGCCCCGCGGTAACACCTGTGGATGCCAGTTGAGCCCCTTTCAGCGCCAGCATACCGACCGCCTGGGCGCCCATCTGGGCCTTGTTGACAACAAATGCTTTTGTCTGGGCTCCGATGGCCAGGGTGCTGGCCCATAAGGAACGCAAAAAGTCGCCGGCATACATCGCCCGTATCGCCAATGTCTCTGCTCTATCAACGGCCTTGGCGGCCACATTGCCCCAAATGGCCTTTGATGTCGTCCTAATCGCGCCAGCCAATCCGAACATCGCTCTGCCGAGCGTTACGACGTCATAGATCATTTTACCGATCTTCCATGTGGCAAACGCGATGCCGATACCGATTACCACCGGCCTGATTGTCGGCCAGTTTGTCGTTATGTAACCGGTGATATCTTTGATTTTGGTGAAAATGTATTCCAGAGCTGTCCAGGCGTCGCCCATCATGTCAAGGGCGCCGGGCGGGATCAGGTCCTTGAAAGCGGTTTTGAACGCTTCCGCGAATGGCACGCCTCTGTCGAGCTGGCTGAACATCGTCCCGAAGGCCGAGTCAATCTGATCGATTTTTGCCTGATTTTTGTCGAACCAGGCTGAGAGCGCATTGCCTATCCGCTGGCCAACCTCGACTTTCAGCCATTCAAACTTGGATTGCAGTTTCTGGAATGTCCGGCCAATGCCGTTTTCCAGCTTTTCATAGGCCGCCTCAGTAGCCCCGGCGGCTCCACTCATCGCTTCCAGTGCGTCCCTAAATGCCCCCGTTCCTTTTCCTGTCAAAGCTATGGCTGCACCGCCGGCCTCAATACTGCTGAAAAGGTCGCTAATGCCAAGATTATTTTGTTTAGCCTCTTCTTCCAGCATTTGCAGAGCTTCTTGGAGGTTCCCTCCTTGGGCAATGAACTGCTTAAAGCTTTTCCCGGCAATCTGCCGGAATATCTTATCTGTCTTCGTTCCTGTCTTGGATAATTCGTCAATGGCAGCGCGGACCCGGGTGGTTGCTACCGTAGTAGGTACACCCATATTGGTCAACACAACCATCGTAGCCGCAATATCCTCAAAGGCTACTCCGCTTGCGGATGCTGATGGCAGCACGTTATAGAGCGAATTACTTAACTCGTCAAAGCTCGTTGCGCCGAGGCCGGCGGCCAGAAACATGAGGTCAGAGGCCTTCTGCACAGGCACAACATCGGCTCCGTAAGAGTTTACGACAGCAGTTAACCCCTTAACAGCCGTTTCCAGGCTGGTTACACCACCGACTGCGGCCTTTTGCGCGGTTCCCAGGAACTCAAACACGTTATCTTCCGGTACGCCAGCGGACAGCGCCTGGTACAGTGCGGGGACCGTTTGCTCCGGCAAAATGCCCATTTCTTTGGAAAAGGCTTTGACTTGTTTCGTTATCTCTCCCAAAGCAGCTTCGGAAGCGTCCGGCAGCAAGGTGAAGACCTCGTTCATGCCCTGCTCGAAGCTGGAGAAGGCTTTCAGACTGCTGGCTCCGAAGTCCTTGATTTTATCGATGGCAAATATCCCGGCCGCAGCAACGGCCAGTTTCTTGAAAGTGCTTTCCAGCGCATTGCCGTTTTTGTTGATATCTTTCAAAGCAGAGCTCACTTTATCCTGTGCTTTGAAAATGGCGCTGAAATCGACTGCCAAAGTCTCACCTCCTCTTTCTCCTCCAGTGAGCTCTTAAAAGCTTTAAAATGAGGTTTAATACGTTTTGCGGTGCCTCTTTCTCCACCTCTTCGGAGGCAATGTAGAACGCCTGTTTTCTGCGGTCACGAGCGGCAAAAACAAACGGGTCGAGCCCTTTGCGCTGCCACAACGCATGGGCCCAACCCGCCACGGGATCGCCGCTCTTGATTAGTTTTTTGCTTCTTTGATTAACTGCTCGTCACTGATGTCGTCGCTGCCATCTATGCCAAGCACTTCGGCCACCGCGTTGCTGACATAAGACCAGTCCTTCGGATTTTTGAACAGCTTGAACGGCATCTCCATGACATCGCCGACCCCATAGAACTGCATTAGCTCCGGGTCTTTAAGGTTGGGATACACCAACGCCTCGACCACCAAGCGTCTGGTCGCGGCTTCTAAGTCCGTATCATCCGAGAGCATCGGTCGGCCCAGCTTGTCGAACATCCTTTTCCCCTTATCGTCCAGGATAATGCGCTTCTTGGAGTACGCCTTCCTGATCTTGTTGACCTCGTCGATGCCCAGCACTTTGACCTGGAATGGTATAGGCTTGCCGTCCTCGCCTTTGAAGGTTTCGAGGCCGGGAATCTCAACGACCTCGTCCTGCTTCAGTTCCTCGCGCATGAAGTATCTCATATCCATAGAGCGATCCTCCCGTCTTTATTTTGCAATAACGTTTTCGGCGCCAAACTCCAGCTCGCTCTGAACGTGTTCCCCTTCGCTGTCCAACTGCAGGAGCGGGATGTCGCCGGTCAGCACCACGCCCCCGACAGTCACGACGTCCTTGCCGTAGGTGGCGCCGTAGTCCGATCCGGGGTCGTCCTGCATGCCGACAAGGGTGAGTATGGGGGTCCGGCCGGTGTCGACATACTGCTTGACAGCGTTTTTCAGCCAGGGCGTGGACCGGTACTCGGTGATGCTGCCGGTGATGTCATAGCCAATCCAGCGCCGGGACTTGCCCCTCTGGCCAATGGAGCGGCTTTCGGCCACTTCGGGGGTAAACATGATTTCACATGCCACCATGTCCATGATCTGCTCCCCGTTAAGGAAGACCCTTCCTTCACGGAGGCTCATTCTGTTTCTGTCCATCATTCACACCTCCGTTTATCGTGTTCTGACGGTGAAGAACAGCTTCTCGGAGCTGTCCACCGGGTCAAGCCCTATGTTGAAGTAGGTTTCGTCCCCGACCGATGCTGTGCGGTCGACAAGGAAATCGTTGTCCAGGTCCACGTTGGTGATGGCGCCGGCGTCCCGGAAAGTGGTTAATATCTGCTTGCCGAGGCTTTCCATGCAGTTCCAACCCGGGCGCACGGAGTTCTCCGCTTCCTCGGCGTTGTCAAACTTATTGGGAGTGAAGTTCAGATACAGGCTCTCCTCGAAGGTGTCCAGGACGCGGCGCACCCTGTTTTTGCGATAATCCTTTGATTTGGGCGGGTCGAAGTCCGTCAGGCTGTTGATGTCGTACTCCACCACCACCGTGCCGTTTATCAGCGAGAAGAAAAACTTGCCGGCGTTGATAGCGGCCACCGCCTGCTCGTGCGTTTTTTTGCCGTTGACGTCGGCTGCGCCGTCATAGGCCAGGTAGGTGTTGGACATCGTGTTCGTCGCTGCGGCGTCGGCGGCCGCTACCCAGGCGCAGGCCTGCGCGGCCGAAAGTGTGGTGCCGTCGGTCAGGATCACCCCGTTGTCCACGGAGATAATCCCCTCATAGTTGGTGCCGGTAAAGGACGGCACGGCGGCCGTGACCTTCTTGCCGACATCATCCCGGAAGTATTTAATCTTGGTCTTCAGGGCGGTCTGCAGGGTGCCTTCAGTATACGGAAAGCACATGCTGTTAAACTGCTGCGTTTCCGAATCGTCCAGGAACCCGGTGATATCGTTGTTTACCACGGTGGTATCCGTGCCGCCGGTCAGGCTCGTACCGGCGTTGGCCGCCAGGGCCGTGCCCGCCGTTCCGCTCCAGACAACCCAGTCATTGGCGGTCAGGTCGCCGATGGTTTCTGCGCCGCTCTGCTCAAAGACCACGGCGGTGCCCAGGTAGACGGTGACGTCAAAGCCCTCTACAGGATTGGCGACGATGGCCACCTTTAGGCTGTTGCCTCGGGCGCCCTCGTGCTTCGCGGTTACGGTCAGGTCGCCGATGGTCGCGGCGGCTTTGGCCCCTCCCGCCAGGCGGTAGACAATTACCTTTTGAGCTTTTTTGAACGCCTCCCGGATCATCAGCATGTTGCCGTCCGGGTCGTCTTCATAGACCGAGTACCCCAGCTTGGTATATTCTGCGTCTGGCGCTCCCACTACCAGGGTTATAAACTCCTGCGGCGGGCCCCAGGTAAGGGGCAGCGGCATGATGACTATGCCGCGCTCGGACAGGTTGACGAGGCCCATCTGCACGGACTCGAAATTGACGTAGGTACCGGGACGAACCTTGCCGGTCAGCTTATTGAACGTACCTCCTGCCATGGGTTACACCCTCCTTCCCTGCCACTTTTCAATGGCTTTTTTGATGTCGTCGACGGAATATTCCTTGGCTGGATCCAGCTCGCAGGTCGCTCCGTCGAAGGTTGATGCGCTGATGTCGAACAGCCGGCGGCACTCTTTCCTCAGCGCAGCCAGAGAGAACACCCTCACGCCGGCGGTTGTTTCCTCTTTTTTACTCATCTTGGACCTCCTCACTCTTGAAAATGATATTGTAGAACATCTTAGCCGCCCGGGTATGAGCTTCCCCGGCGTAATCATAGACGCTCTTCCACCGCACATACACCTGGGCGGTTCCGACCTCAATGGCCTTGCTTGAAATACTGCTCAGCCGGAACCTTTTGCCCGTCGGTTCCCCGTCATCGTCGACGACGGGAATAAGATTGCGCCTGCGGCTTACCTCATGGATGACCTGCTGGGCAATCTCCATGGCGGCTTTGGTGGTATCGCCGAAGACTTTGACATACATGGCATTGTCATAGGCGAACGAACTAAGCGTGTCGGCTGCCGGCTCCTGCTCAGGAGCCGGAAAATAAAGAGAAGGGCGCTTAAACCCTTCCCTGACCTCGTCAAAATAGATATCCTGAATGCCCGTGATGTCATACATTTTTTTCGCTATGCTTGCCACTTCGTCTTCCAGCATCAATTAACCACCGCCTTTGTTTCTGAAAAAGGTATCACGCCATTCTTCCATCTTCCGCTCCACGGACTTCTGGAAGATGCGTTCAAATATCCTGATAGCCGCTTCCCAGTAATGCGAGCCTTCAACCCACCGCTGCTTTAATACCATGCCGGTTTTTGCTCCCCGAACGTACTCAAAGACATCACCCCGCCAGACGCCCGGCACAAAACGCGAGGCCTGCCCCTTCTTATTGGTCCAGTGTCCGTCGTTGGCATAGGCTGCGTATTCCACGTTCGTCCCCACTTCCAGGGTCAGCCCTTCGTCGGATACTTCCCAGACATTATTCCGGTTGCCCTTCTCGAAGCTGTTGAGGAGCAGCCTGGTGTCGACCACTCTCCGGCGGATGATTTCATCCTGCACAATGCGCAGGAACTCAAACCCGCAGGCCTCGAACCATAGCGCGATCTGCCGCTTGAACTCGCCCTCGGCGGCTTTGTTGATGAGCTTCAGATAGAGCTGGATCTCGCTGATGTCGAATTCAAACATGCCCTTGTTCGCCATCAAAGAGCCTCCTGGACCGTCCGGCGGGTAATCGGCAGATAGATATATTTGCCCCTCATATCTTCGGGAAATCCTGCTGTGTAGCCGATATTAAAGCGCTTATCGATTATGACATCGCCCTGGTGGATAACGGTACTGGCAGGGAGCGAAAGGTCATTCGCTCCCGTGAATACCGTTGTCGGTTCCGCTTCCATGATCCCGTCAGTTTCGGGGACGCCGAAGAAGCAGGGTACATTCGCAAGGCTGGGCACCGCGGGTTTCGTCAGGGTCTTTTCACTGTTCGGCAGGCCGTAGCCTGCCGTTTTGGTCGCAGCGGAAATATGGTAGATGTCGCACTGATGCCGGAAAAAGTTTTCAATGGCCATAATGCTCACCTACAGCTTTCTCAGCTTCATGTTCAGCGTCCCGGTCGAGGCCGTTTTGATATGCGTCGCGATGAGAGCCGAAATATCAAGGTCGTCGGCGCTCTTATCGGAACCACTGGACACTGTGTAGCTGTAATCCTTGAATGTCTCGCTCTGGTATGTCTTTTGCGGGTCCTGTTGCGCAGCGTTGGCATAGAATTCAGCGACAAGCAGCGTCGCGGTTTTGATGTCTACCGGGATGGCGGGGTATGCTTCGGCATCGGCGAAGTCGTTGTTGGTGCGATGGATAATATAGAGCTCGGCCCGTGCTATGTCGGTCAGGAGCTTAGGATCCGGCCGATTTTTCACGTTGTCGAACTCGGTATAATCCTTAACCTCCGCCGGCGTTATCCAGGGTCTTGTTGCCATAGCAATGCGCCTCCTTACTCGGGCAGGCGCAGTACAAAGAGATAAAACTCCGCTTCCCCGGCTTCGGCTGCATCGCCCGTCTGGGCGTACTTGGCCTTAACGGTCTTTTGTGTCGCGCCGGTTTCCAGCCAGGTCTGGGCCTGGTATACACCAGGAGTGTCTTCCATAACCGCATTGGCGCCCAGCAGGTCGGCAATGGATTCATCCGTTCCAAGCGTCAGCACATTGGTGGTGCCGGCGTCGAATTCCTCGGTCACCTTGCAGACCGCCCGGGTGATGACATGGTTGGCCGGAACTTCCGCCAGGGTGATGCCGGTAGCGGCGCCGGTGCTGTTGAACTTGATTTTCCCGATATAAAGAGCCTGCTCAATTCCGCAGGCTCCCTCGTTAAACAAGTTGGTCAGTTTCACTGGTTAGCCCTCCTTTTCTTCCGTGAAAGGAATGTGGGGAGGTTCGCCGCCGACCGGCTGATTGGCGGGATCCTCCTGGGTGCCGGCAGGCGGCTCCGGTGCCTCGGGCGCTGCGTCAAGCGCCGCTTGGATGGCTTCTCTTCTCTCGTCATTGTTCTTGCAGTCGGAGATGTCCACTCCAATCTCGGCCGCCCGGGCAACCAGCTCAGCCGTCGTCATTTTGTTCAGCGGCTTCGACAGGTCGGCCGTGGTCAAGGCGGCGGAAGTCCTGGGGGTTTGCGCCTGCTTTTTATCCTCCTGGGTGCCGGCAGGCGGCTCCGCAGGAGGCGGCGCTTGAGGCACCCGGACGATTTCAAAGTGGCCGGTGGCCATGGCGGCCTCGGCCTCTTCCATCGTCTCCACAGATACAAAGGGCTGACCCTTCGAGGCTTTCAGTGCCCTATTGGCCCCGCCGCGATAGGATAAGCCCTTGATGAGTTTAAGCATAATGGTCATGGTATTCACTCCTCCTTACAGCGCCGCCAGGCCCTTGATAATGACCGTGGCGTCGAGTTCCTCGATGACGGCGTCAAAATCAAAGTGGACCACGTAGAAGCGCTTATCCTGCATGATCGCCTCTTTGCCTTCGACGGTCTTGCGGATGATGATGCTGTAGCTGTTGACCACAATCAGGTTTTTCGGGTTGGTCAGGATGATCTTGCTGTCGGGCAGGGACGGCACTTCAACCGCAGGGATGGACGCCGGATTGTTGATCAGATTGTCGGTGATGCCGCCGCCGGCAGTGATGAGCTGGTTGATCAGATATCTTTCCCATTCCTGCTTGCGCCGCGGGCTCATGAGCCAGCGCAGGGTGCCGTTGTTATACTTGTTCGGCATCTCGGCCAGGGCGTCGTAGTAGACGTCGATGCTCATGGCGCCGGAACTGATGGAAGTGCGGTCCTCGACATGGCCCCCGGCTTCAATCTGCTTGATGAAGCCGTCGTTGATTTTCAGGAAGTCGTAGTCGACGTCCGTTTCGGCCGTTTCTGTATCGCCGTTCATGTACAGGTCTTCCTGATCAACGCCTATCTGGCGGGTCATGAGGTCGGTGACGGTGGCTTCAAGGCCCTGGCCCTCAATATTCTCCCGCAGGGTGTCTTCAGTGATTTCCCAGGGCAGGCGGACCGGCGTGCAGGCGTATTCCACCTTGCCGAAGGTCGGCTTGGCGCGG
Source organism: Bacillota bacterium (assembly GCA_023439185.1). GTDB lineage: Bacteria > Bacillota > Desulfotomaculia > Desulfotomaculales > Desulfallaceae > BRH-c8a. The sequence continues at coordinate 119,568 of JAEXOR010000003.1, forward strand.
TAGTTGTCATCCGTTCCCTCAACCTTTTTGCGTAGGATGCGGCTAGCGATACCGATTTTGTCGAGCTCGCCGGTCCTGGAGCGTCTCATTTCATGCCGGATCAGGGCACCCAGTGGAGTGGCGTCAAAGATCTGGCGCATAAAGGTCCGCGATTGTTCCGGATTCAGCAGGCCGGCAGATACGTCGCCGGTGCTCAGGGCGGATTTGGCAACAATCACTCTGTTACTTTTCATTGTGATTCATCCTCTCTTTCCTTCGTAAATTTGGACTTCTTAGAGAATCCCGTGCAGATAATGCTGTTCACTCTTTTGGACCTGGCCCGTGTCGTTGAGGTTGGAGGCAACGCCCTTGGCTTTCAGCACGGCAGCCAACTCTTTGCGGACCACCTCGGCGACGTCCTCCTTGGTCAGCGGGGCTTCATCGTTTTCCTCGCCGCTTTCTTCGTCGGCCAGGGCCTTTTTGATTTCCGCCGCTATGATGAACGCGACGTCCTCCTTGGTCAGCGGGGCCGCAGGGGCTTTTTCCTTGGTGTCTTCGGCCTTGACCACGGGTGCGGCAGGGGCAGGGGCGGGCGCGGCGGTCTCCAGGGCCTTTTTGATTTCGTCCTGGATCATTTTCTGGATGTCTTCAGGTTTCACTTCAGTTTCCTCCTTTGCGTTTTTTTCGACCGATTCATCCTCTTCTTCATTGAACTGGGCACTGAAGTCGGCCAGAGACTGGGCTATTTCATCAAGCTTGGTCTTATTGGCCGCGCTCATCTTTTTCCCAGCCTTGCGGACCGGCTTATCGGTCGCCAGCGCTTTGATAATGCTCTGTTCTGTCAGTACCTCGGTGATAATGGCCGAGAACTCTTCCAGGGCTTCTTTGATAACTCTTTCGTCTTTCTCGTATTCCCATCTATCCGTGGTCCAGTTGTACCTGTAGAGCAAATCCTCCAAGGTATAAAACGCGGTCCAGAACCGGGTGCTTTTAATGCTGGCGCTGTAGTTGTCCAGCATGGCGCCCTTCTCGACCACATCCAGGCCGAACATCTCGGCCAGCTTCTTGAAAATGCCTTTCTGCTCTTTCTGGGCATCCGCCTGACCGGCAGTATTTTTGTCCCTCATGGAGCTCTGACCCCCTTTCTCGATGCCAGCTATATCAACATCCTGATCGCTGTACTTGCCGACGCCGCCCATGGAGAAGCCGGTCAACTCTCCCTTCTGGATTTGATCCCAGACGTCCGGGTCGGAAATTTCAACCGTAAGGAGCCAGGTACCCTTTTTGATTTCCTCGCCCTCAATCACGGTGTCAGACTTGTTCACCCACGTCTCGACCACAAAAGCATCGGACAGCTTTTCAAAGCTGTGCTGCAGGTCTATTTTGTCGCCATTTTTGGCGAACCAATAAGCGGCCTTGATAATCTCTTCCTCGGTCATAAAGTTGCCGTGGGAATCCTCGGCCATGGGTTCGTAGACAATCCCTGTGACGTAATGGTGCTGGGTGTCCACCTTCAAGATCCGGCCGTAGGTGGTGAAGTTGGCCGTTCCCTTTTCGGCTTTGGTAATCAGGAACTGCTTTTTGTTCGCGGCCTTGTCGACCAGCGAAACGAATGAGATCTTTGCATCGGTAATCTCATACGATTTTGCAACCTTCAAATTCTCACCTCCTTTCAGGGGCATTAAAAAAACGCGTCCGAGAACACGTTAATTCCTCAAGGCTATCTGGTTATGGTGATCGGCTGACCCTTGCCCTTGCGCGAGAGCATGGCCACGGAGTAGGGCAGGCAATCTTTGATTTCATCCGGAAATCTGTAGAACCAGGCCGTCACTTCATCCCGATCCCCGACGTCGAGGTCCTGGAAGATTTGCAGCAGGGCGTTATCATCGGTGTCCACGGGAGCGACAACATAGTAATAAAGCCGCTTCCGCCTGGTTTGGTTGTACTCTTTCATGTTGATAACGGTGTAATCCGTCCTGACCGGATTTTTGCGGAACAATCCCGCTATTCTCCCAAACAAAAATATCCCTCCTTATTCAATTCCCGCCGCCGCCCGGTTCTGGGCGTCCAACTCCGCTTCCCACAGGCCGTTATCCTCGTCTATAGACTGCTGCTGCAGGGTCCGGCGTTCTTCCACCGAAAGCCCCAGGATATCATCGTTAACAATCGCCCGGTGGACACAATGACAGTTCACGCGCTCGGACGCCGGCAGGGACGTATCCCGGGGGAACATGGCCTCATAAGTCCCCGTCGGGGCGGAAATAGTGAAAAGCTCGTTCTTGGCCACAATCGTGCCGTCTAGCGCCTGATGGTGCGGCCGGGGTTTGATGCGATGCTCCCCGGTATGCTTCCACTCTTTTCTGTCGACCGCCGGGCTCTGCCGGATGGCCTCCTCCTTGGAATAGGAATGTGCCGTCAGCATCTCCGTGATGGCGGTGGCGCGCGCCCGGGTGCGGGAAAAACCGTAACTGTCGGTCAGCTTATCCATGACCGTCTGGATGCTCTCGCCTTCTTCCAGGGCATTGCTCAATATCCGCTGCAGCTCATCATGGGAACCGAGCTTCATGAGCTGCCCCAATTCATCGCTCCAGGTGTTGATCCAGTCTGTGGTCCGGTTGCTGAACATGGAAAAGGCCAGGTCCTTATCAATGTCCTTGACGTAGGCATCAGTCAGGCTGCGCATGGCGTTGTCGAAAATGTCCCTGAAGATGTTGGCCAGCTCCCGGTCGGTTAAGTCGCCGGCCCGCAAAGCGGGAAGGACCTCTTCTAAGACGTTTTCCAGGTTTGCGCCTTCAAGCCCCTGCAGGTAATATTCCAGCTCTTTATCCAAGGACTCGCTGATCCTGTCCTCCAGCATGTTGATGGTTTCCACGCTTTCAGCGGGTTTGATATATCCCTCTCCCTTGAGCTTGTCGACCAGATCGTCGTCGGCCTTGGTGATATAGACATCGAGTGCCTTGATCAGGCCGTCAAAGTCCCGAACATTCATTCGGACACCTTCTCACGGCTCATTTTCAAAAGCAGCTTCCGGACCTCTTTCATGACCGTCACCACATCATCGTCCTTGGTTTCCATGGCTTTCTGTATGGCCTGGTTTAGCTGGGCGGTGATATTTTGGTCCGGCGCTCCGCTGAGGGGAGACATCTGATTCCTGGTTACCGCCAGCGGCGTGTCCCCCCATTCCTCTGTATAGGGTTCTGCCACCCTGCCCAGGGTTTCCAAGGTGATTTCCTTGGCAATGTTCGGGGTCAGCCCGCCGGCGCGTTCGGTGATGTTCAGGATCTTGGTGACATCGTCCGGGTTGGTGATATCCGGGTCTTTGAACGCGACCTCGACGTATTTGAACCGGTACCCGTTCAGGAGCTTATTATTGATGGTCCAGGCCAGGCTTTTCCGCTCCGGGATAAAGACTTGCTTCTCCGTGACCTCCATGGCCGCCTGGGCCGTGGCCCGGTTGAAGTCCGTGGTGTACCCGGTGTAGAGGTCCGGCAGCCGGAAGGCCGACTGTGTCTTTTTACGGCTATTCTCCAGGTAGTTCTGGAACAGCTCGTCTTTTTGTAAAATAGCGGCCAGATCCTTGATCTCCACACTCGGGGTCTTCTCTGTCTCGAAGTCCACCTTGTTTTCGTCCTCTTCTACCTCGAGAACGATGAAAGCATGCTGGCCAGCTTCCCCCTTGATGCCGTTCATGTATTCCGTCAGATTGGTGAAGCTTTCTTCGGACAGGCTCCCGCCCTTAACCACAATCATCAGCGGCGTGTGCCGGCCCTCGCGGAAGTAATTGTTGTTCAGGTTCTCGGCCCGGCGGGCGCCGTCCACGCTCAGGGTTTGGCCTATCCAGCGGACTGTCCCGTAGTCGGCTGTGCCGATGGTGAATTCGAGGATTTCGTTAGCCTGATATTCCATCTCCAGGTCATCCCTGTATTCGCCGCTGCGCTTATCCATGAGCCGGGGATCGCCGATTTCCTTGAAGTAGACCGTTTTCCCGTTTTTCTCCTGCTTGTACTTGCGGAACTTCTTGGCCCGGGTGATGATGTTGCCTTTGTAGAAGTATTCTATCTCGACGGCCGGGTCCAGCGGGTGCGTCTTCCGGATTGTCGGCGTATCCCGGACGAACTCTATCTGGTTGACCTCGCCGGCGATGTTCCGCAGCACTTCCAGGTAGGAAACACCGTATGTCTCCCGGGCCTCAATGACATCCTCGAACACCTCTTTGGTGTCCATGTCCAGGTTCAGGAGGTCGATGGTTTCCTTTGCCAAAGCGTACTCGGCCGCCATCTCGGGGGTTTCTTCGACATCGTCCTGATAACGCACCTCAATGCCGAAGCCGGCGATATTGTCTTTGTAGGCCCGGATGCACTGGGGGAGAATCGTCGAATGGTCCACCATATCTTTCAGGCCTTCCTGAAGCACCTCCGGCTGAAGCCAGAGGATGCCGGTATTGTTGTCATTGATTATTTCGGATGCCTGGGATTTGCGGATCACATCTTCCCGCGGCTCCGCAGCTTTGATCACCTTGGCTGTTATGACCGGCTTGCCGCTCAACGCTTACCATCTCCTTTCTTGCGGTCTTTCAGGACAACCGGCAGGCACAGCAAAAGGACGCAGTCAGCCTCGTCCGGGCTGGGCAGCCCGCGCTTTTTGACGTCGTCCTTGCTCTCGATCTTGATTTTGCTGTTGTCGGTCATGCTGTATTTGCGGGTGGAGAGCTGGCCCACCAGGTCGTTGTCATCGGGCAGGATCAGCTCCACCGGCTTGGGCTTGCCGTCGTCGTCGAACGGGCTCAGCAGTTCCCGGACCGCGTTCATCATGTAGGTGGTGGAGTCGTAGAAGTATTTGTGCTTAATCCGGACCCCGAACTTGACCGGAATAATCTCCATCCACCAGTATTGGGCCGGGTTGCTCCGCTTGATCTGCCGGAGCCGGTCGACCACCCCGCCGCCCACGCCGCCGTCGTCGATTTTGACCGCGATTTTATGCTGATATCTGCACTTGTCCACCAGAGTCTGCCCCAGGAAAGCGATGTCGGCGGCCGTCCGCATAGTGTCCTGGCCGTTCCGCTTCTTGAAGAACTCCACCTTCTCGTTAATCTTGAAGCCAATGACGGTTTTATCATCGCCGAACCGGGCCACGTCACAGCCGACGTCAATGGACTCCACCGGCCCCTCCCGTATCTCGGTCATGATACTGGCCTCAATCAGCGAGAGCGGGATAAAGACATCGTCCTCCTGCAGGGGGAACTGGCCGAATACCCGGACCCGGACCACATTGCTGCCACGGCCGTACTTCCGGATCAGCGCATCGATGTTCTCTTTGTTGGTGCGCGGGCTGTCCAGCGAGGACACCGTGTGGCAGCGGTACAAGGCCCGGTCGGCAATATGGCTGTCATAAAAAATACCTGAGTTCTTGGTCGGGTTGCCGCACATGAGCAGCTTGTTGTTGGCGCCGGACAGGGTGCCGAGGATTGCCTCAAGAATGGGGTCCGCGACGCCGGAAGCCTCGTCCACAATGAACAGCATATTGTCTTCGTGAAAGCCCTGCATATTCTCCGGCCTGGTCGCCGTCCTGGCCACCGCGAACCAGCGCTTCTCATATCCCATCATATAGACATAGGTCTTGGTCCATTTGAGGATCTGCGACAGCAGCACGCTTTTGGCCTGCCACTTGGCGACCTCGCTCCATAGCACGTCATGCAGTTGGCGCATGGTGGGCGCCGTGGCCACCACCCGAACGTTCTCAAAACAGGTGAGGAACCATAGCAGCGCCGCGGCTTCGACGCCGGTCTTGCCGACGCCATGGCCGGACTTGATAGACACCCGGTTATGCTCGGCGATATCTTTTAGGGTCTCCTCCTGCCAGTCATCGGGCTCGAACTTGAGCACCTCCCGGCAAAACAGGGCGGGATCCTCGCGGTACTGCGGAATCTTGATCTGGAAGAACTTGCGGCGGGAGACAGGCTTACATTTCTTCTTCGTCTTCGAAGTCTTCGTCGCCATCGTCGTCACCGCCCATCACTCCGGCAATCCAGTCATCCACCAGGGCATTGCCCTTTTCGGCCGCCTCCAGCTTCTGCCTTTCAGCCCGCAGCCGGTTTAACGCCTCAATGCACCGGGTTTTCTTGGCCTGGACGCGGGTCAACTCAGCCTCCAGCTTTTGAATAACCTCGAAGGTGGATATGGTCCGGGTCGTGGTCTCCGTCTGGGTCTGTTTGTTGTCATAGACAACGTTGCCCTCGATATTGAGCTTCCGAGTGACGACGCTTTCCAGGGCCAGGCCACCCTGGGCGTTTTTCTTCTCCTCAATGCTTTTCATGAGCCGGCGTTCCCGAACCGAGAGAAGGGCTATCTGCTCCTGTAAAAGCCGTTCCTCTTCATACTGCATGTTTTCCAGCATGGCCCGCTCGTCGTCGTCAAGCGTGTCCCAGTAGATTTTTTCGTAGATGCCGTGCTTGAAGTTATTTTTGTTGCCCGGAGGGGCGCCGTGGCCGGCCGCATTCCTGTTTCCAGGCTGACCGCCGGCCTTTTTCTTTTTGGTAACGTTACCTTTCTTGCCTTGCTCTTTTTTTAGTAACGTTACCTTATCCCATTTGTCCTGGTTCTTCCATTTCCGGACCAGGGTTTCGGAGACTCCGAGTTCTGCGGCTATGTCCTTGAGCAAGCGTTTTTTGCCCGATGCCAGCCACAACTCATGAGCTTTTTCTCTGTTTGGACTTCTTGCTCTTGGCACATCACCACCTCACCTCGCGTCCGGTGTCGTTTGAACCGGGGAAAATGCTCAATACTGGGTCAGCAGTTCTGCGCTGCTGTAGCCTTTGCCAGTTTTTGACATCATCGTCAAGAAATCTTCTTTGGAAAAGTCCGAAAGCCGGAATACTTCCTCCGGCTTCATGCCAAGCTGCTTGCCTATCTCCTCTACGGTGCCGCCTTCGTCCATCAGGCGCTTCACAATGGCCTTCATGGGCTCCAAAAGGTGCGTACCTCTGGCCCGGTTATGGGTAACGGTCCCGTAGATGTCGGCGCTGGCCTGCTCATGCGCAACTATCACAACGGGCACCTTGCCCTCCAGGGCGCTCAGCAGCGGTTCCTCCCCGGCCACCGTCCAGCGGTGAAAGCCGTCAATAATTGTAAAATCCGACCGTACCACGATGGGCAATGTCCAGCCGTTGGTGAGGATGGACTGCACCAGCAGCTTCAGGTTCTCCCGCGAAACTTTGTTTGGGTTGTAGTCATTGGGCTTCAGAAGATTCCTGTCCACCCATTGCAGAGTGCTCAAAGGGTCAAAGAGCTTATTGCCCATCTCCGGCACGCTCCTTTCTATCTTTCAGGGCAGCATCGATATATCTGCCGTAGATTCTCTGGTACAGACCGCGAAAGGCCCTCAGCTTGGGGTCGCCGCGGACCAGGGCGTCATAAATCAACCGGCAGTCCTTCTGGTCGGCAAAGGCGCTCACTGACAGGAAAAAGTTTCGGTACCGCCCGGCGACATGCCGCTGGCGCTGGCCGGGGAAGTGCCCGGGGATGTCGTTGAACATCTTTATCAGCTCCGCGCGGTAGTCCTTCTGTTCGGTCTGCTCCAGTTCCCGGCGGGTTTTAGTACGTCGGCCGAACATTTCACTGTCCCAATACAGGGCGGCCAAATAGGCGTTGGGTTCCCGGCGGATAACCCTTTCCATCAGGTCCGGGTAATACTCGTTCATCTTGACCAGGCTTTTGGCTGTATCTACCGAAAAGAACTGCGATACCCTCAGTTGGCCTTTGCTTGTGCCGGATTGCCAGAGATAAAGATAAATGTCCGGTATCTCCACCCTTTCTTCCTTCAGGTAGAGCCAGACATCGTTGTTGGACCAGTCATAGATGGGAAATATCTGCCGCTTGTTGGTGATTTTCTTCCCGGCGGTGGTCATGACCGCGATGTTCTTCAGCCGCTGGACCGATTCCGCCGCCCGGATGCCGGTAATGGTGATGCCGTCCATGCACATCCGGGGAAAGAAATCCTGGTAGGCGTCCACCCGGGGTTTAAGCATGGGATGGTTTCTGATGGCGAATGCCGGCGGGCGCCTTACCCAGACGCTTTCCTTTTCCCGGTCCCAGCAGATGAAGCTTTCATCCTCGGACAGCTCGTTGAAGCAATTGAAATGCTTGACCTCCACGCAGTAATGTTCGAAGGCCGCGCCCAGGAGCATGAACTTTTTCCGCCAATCCAGCACGGTTTTTTCGATGCAGGGGAAAATTGCTTCCTCGTCGACGAACTGGACCGTCAATTGCTGCGGGTTGATTTCCCCGCGCTGAATGAGGTTGGCCGTCAGCCGGGCCAGGACGAGGGAGTCCTTGCCGCCCGAGAATGACATATAGACAGGCAGGTTATTCCGAAAGACATTGATGATTCTCTTTTCGGCCGCCTGCACGACGTTAATGCTGGCCGGGCATCTTTTTACAGCCATATTTCCTCACCGCATTTCGGGCAAATGACGGATTTTCTCACGCCGGCCAGGGCAGGGGTTTCGTCCCTGGGCTGTTCTTCCGCCTGGCCCTTGTTCATCAGAGCTTCCTTGCGCTCGCCGGCGGCTTTGATGGCGGTAATCTCGTCCTCGTCGAGGGTGCCGTACTCCGCTATTTTGTGCGTGACTTCCTCTGCGGCGGCGACCATGCTTTTCAACAGCTCGGCGTCGTAGCCCGGGATGTCCAGGTCGTCGCTCAGCTCTTCCAGGAAGGCGTTGAGCGTGTCGAGGTCGTCGATGCCCAGGCCGAAAAGCTTGTTGTCGGCTATCATCAGCTTTTTCTTTTGGCTCTCCGTCAGGTTTTCGATTTTGAAGACATCTGCGGTTTCCGCTTCCATTTGGAGCAGGGTTTCATAACAGCCGACGCCGGCCAGGATGGTGTTGGTTTCGTCCACCACCAGGGGCCGGATCTGGCCGAACATGGCAATGCTCCGCTCGAATTCGCGGAGCTGTTTCTCGGTGTGAATCCTTATATTTCGTTCCGGGCGCTTAAGCTCGGATAACGACATTTTGGTGATTTTCATTTTCGACCTCCGTGCAAAACTCAATCGCTTTGCCCTCAGGCAGTAGGTTCGACCAGTTGAAAAAGCGGCTGCAAAAATAATGACCGCCGTTTATCACTGCGTGGTACAGCGGCTGCCCGAAGCGGAAAGCGGTGATTTTGTTCTTCTGCAGGACCAGCAACGCCATGGGGCGCGCATGCTGCAATCTTTCCAGCGCCTTTTCCATCCCGTACCGATTGAGCAAATGGCCGATGATTTCGCTGTCGCAATCGGTCTCCAGCTTTATGCCGAGTTCTTCGGCCAGGCGCAGGTGGCCCGGAATGTTACCGTTGTGCGATACGGCCACGCCGGGCAGAACAATGGGCTGGTTGTTGTTCTCATTCCTGGGCGTCCCGCTGGTGCTCAGGCGGCAGTTGCCGATTAAGGCGGGCGTTGTGATACCCGCCAGCAAATCATCGGGAACGACGGCGCCGGGCAGTTTCCGGGCCAGGATGCCGCCGTTTTTGAGCCAGGCGATTCCGCTGGCGTGGGGTCCGCGACGGCCAGCTCGTTCGATGATTTCCCACAGGGTTCTATAGTCCATTTCCCGGCCTATTGCTCCGAAGATTCCGCACATTATATTCCCTCCAAGAATCGTTTTGCGCTGGGGATAAGCCCCGCAGCCTCCCGGACGATTTCCGGGTCGATGCCGTATACTTCCTTCCACCCGTTTTCCACCGAGCCGGTCCATTGTCTGGCCGGCCAAGAGTGGGTACCGCAATAATACCCGTTCGGCCAGCTATAAAACGGCGGCAGCGGCACATTGAAATAGTGGATAAAGGCGAGAACGGCCTCGTGGCTCCAATCGGCCAGGGGGCTGTACCGGGTGATTCCGTGTCCATCCGTATAGCAGTTGCTTCCTTTGCCGACGTAATTGCCGTCGGCTTTGCGGCGTCCCAGCAGCAGAATGTCGCACTTTCGGTTTTTAAAATACCGGGCCTGCCCGGCATGCTGGACGATATGGAACCATTTTGCCGCGGTACCGCTGTCCTGGGGGAAAAGCATTTCCGGGTGTCTGGCCAGCCATTCCAGGTCTTGGCCTGTGCAGATGACTTCCAGGTCAAAGGGCATGTGGTCCGTTACCCACTGCAGGAAGGCCCGGTATTCCAGGTTGCTGATGACCATAACGCATTCCGTTATTCCGGCCAGCGCGCAAAGCCTTTCCAGGACCAGAGAATCCTTTCCCCCGGACCAAGCAAAGGCGGCGTTCTTTCCTGAGGTCATGGCTTTTATTTCGGTTACGGCGCCGGCAATCAGGTCGTCCAGCTCCCCCCGGCTCACATAGCTTTCGATATTGGCCATGGCCCGGAGCCATTCGTCGTTGGGTATTCTCTGCTTCCGGCCGAGGGCTGTTTTCATGCTTTGGCACCCCGGCGGCTTAAGAGCAAAGCAATTGTACCTGACAACAGCAAGGCCAGGAGAGAGCCGGCCACTTTCATGCCAGTGACGTTAAGGACCGAGCCGATGGCAAACACGGGCACGCCGATGCACAGCGAACCGATAACCCCGTAGAACACGCCGGATTCTTTAAGCCGTACCCCTTTCAGCGTCAGCACGGTGGTGAGCATGGTGGACGCCCGCAGTGTGCCGTAGAACAGGAATAGGGTCGTCACGGTGAGGCCCGGGATGTTCGCAATTAGTACCGTGGCCACCAGATAAACAACCATGGTCAGCTTGCTGTCCTTCAGGCTGTACTCCCTGCGCATGTCGTTGACCAGCGTGGGCATGGCGCACAGGTTACTGTCCACGGTGGAGATCAGCCCGGATATCAGCATCAGAACAAAGAGCCAGATTATCCAGTCCGGGAAAATGACCTGGGCAAACTCGAAATTGACCATCCCGGTGTCCTGGGCCGCAAAGCCCGTGCCGGCGGCCACGAAACCCAGGAGCGACATGGACAGCGGCACCAGGGAGAAGAAGAAGGCGCCCAGGGCGAAAGCCTTGCCGATCATGTTTTCTTTCACCGCGAAGGCCCGCTGCCAGAAGGTCTGGTCTCCGAAGGGTCCGGACAGCAGCCCGATGGTGGTCGACAAACCGAAGGCCCAGAACACTTCCCGGCCGCCGGCGTTGAACAGGTTCTTGAAGTCCCCGCTTATCCCGCCCAGGCCGGCGACATACGCGCCGCCGCCGTGGAGTCGCAGGGTACCGAATACCAGTATGGCGCACACCCCGAGGATCATGGCCATCTGCACGGCTTCCGTGACGACCGAGGCCTTGATCCCGCTGTATTGCGAGTAGATATAGGCGCCGGCGACAAAAATGATGGTTATGGACCAGTATGGCAGCCCAATGATGGAACCGAGCAGCTTGCTCCCGGCCACGAGCTGGACGACGGTGGAGAACATGGCCAGACCGATCAGTTCGACCAGATATATGTTCTTGACCCGCTCCGAATACTTTTCCCGCATGTAGCCGGAGAGCGTTATCCCCGCCGGCAGCTCCCGGCGGATGCGCTTGGCAAATGGGATAAAGAATAGCAGGCACAGGATGTTGGGCGCCAGGAACCAGAAGATGCCGGCGAAGCCGTTCAGGTACGACTTCTCGGCTGAAACAAATAAAGAAGGCGCCCACACCCACGTTGCAGCGATGGATAAGGCCGCCCCCCACAGTCCGATTTTTCGGTTTCCGACATAGAATTCTTCCTTGGTTTTGCTCTTCTGGGTAAACACCCAGGTGACGCCTACCATAAGGGCGAAGTAGGCGGCCAGCACGATGATGCCGTACATTGTCTCACTCCTTCTTTTTTCGTGGGTTTTCTCCCCGGTTATCCCCGAAAAACCCGCTAATTGGCGTTTTGGCTCCGGTTACGGGGCGGTAGATACATTGCGGAAAGGAGCAGACCGCAACGTTTCCACTTGGCGTCGGCATTGACTTCCAGACGCACTTTCGGCATAAATCCTCCTGTCTCATGATTTCTCCAATAAATAAAGCCGTCATCCCGGAGAAGGAGTGACGGCCTCGGCGTTTTTGCAGATAGAATTTTACAATACAATTCTAAACCACTGTTTTTTTCATGTCTATGTCAGGTTTTTGTCAAACGTGTCAAGAGCCCTCAAACGTCGAGCCGAAGCCCGTCCACGCCGAAAAGCAGAACAGCGAATTCATTCAGCATTTCAGTATTCCACCGCCTGACCGAGCTCTCGCTGCAGTGGATTTCCTCGGCGATAAGCTGGACCCGCTGGTTGAATTTGAAGTTCTGTTTTTCCCTGTCCATGTAGAGCAGCTTAATGACTTTAATTTTTTCCTCCTCGCCTTTGGCCGCCATTTTGGACTGGACCATGGCCATAGCAGTTTCAATCTGACTGATCATGATTTTGGTCCGGATCTTGCTCCGCTTGATGGATTGGATGATAACATCATCCATGTCGACCATTTCTCGCTCGTCAATGTACAGTGATTCCTGGATGTCCGAGGCTTTATACTTGATTTGCTCATAATGGGCCACAAAGTCAAGATAGTTCTCCAACAGCAGGCCGGTGTTGTGCAGTCTGGTTTTCCGGACCTTCTCCTTTTCCTGCTGTTTGTATATCTTTATGGCCTCAAGCGCCGCCTCTCTTGCTATATCGTTTACGTTGTACATCCCGCGTTTGGCCACAGCTTCCGCCCTCCTTTGATAGTTGATAAATTTTGTCAGTTTTGCTATACTGTCCATAGGGTTTCGGGGAGAGCGGAAGTTCTCTCTATTTTTTTGTGCTTAATTCTTTATAGAGCTTGCAAGCTTCGCAATCGACGCCGTCTCCGCAATGCGGGCACATTGCTTCATAATGGTCCTCGCAAAGCATTGCCATGCATCCTTCGTTATCAGAGTCATACAATTCGTTGCATCCCTCTATCCGGCATTTTTCATAAGTATCAGGTAATATTCTCATGCCCTCTTGGAGGTAATAAATCACAGAAAAGGCTTGGTCAGGAGTGAGTTTCGGCATTGCTTTGATGTAAAATCCCTCTGGAGTCTCCCCCTGTAAAAATCCGTATAGTTTTTTGACTTCATCAAGGGATATCTCCCTTTTACTCATCCTTCCTCACTCCCTCTGGTTTCCTGAATTCATCTTTTGGTTGGTATTTCCTAAAGGAGATCACCCATACCCAAGGGTTAGTTTCCCACCCATAGCCGCGCTTGGTGTTGAGTCCGTCCCATAGTTTTTTGTAGAGGAATTGCGCATAGGCTAAATTCCAGTTTTTTATGCTTTCGTGCGTTTCGTGGTCCGGGTTTCTGATTTCGTTGTCTGCGGGCAATCCCTCCGCTATCACATCCTCAACCGTTATGTCCTGCAGCCGCTCCACCCGGACGCCCTTCACCTGTAACCGCAACCGGCAGACTTCCTTGGGCATGAAGATCGATGGCCTTTTAAAATATCCGACATCAGATTTTTTGGTTTTAATATCATTAGGCTTTGGACCTGATGCCTCATAATAAGCAGGCATGGATTTATCCCAAACAAACGTATACTTTGGTTTACCAGTCTCTGTTGTGCCGTCTTCCTCCCATTTACCGTAAAGATAGGTCGTTTCCCTCACCCAGAGAATGTCACCCGGCTGGCCATAGGGGCATTCCATGGGTAGGTCCTTGATCTGCGGCAGCAGTAACCCGCCAAAGCTCTTTTTTAACCACTTACCGTTGAGAGTGTCATCCAGGCTCGTACCTTCCGGCTGCGGCTTGATCACTCGCCGCGTCTTGGTTTTGAGGTCATCCATGATGGCCTGGACCATGTGGGTCGAATAGAGAATCGGCGTTTCCTTCATTTCTTGTTGCCCCCTTTCTTTAATTTCTCCACGATCCTGCTCATGTGTTCTGTGGCTACCGCCTGGGCGATTGCCTTATCCTCTTCGGTCTCCGCCTTGTCTCCCATGATTCCGCTGAACTGAGATATCTTCAGTCCGAGGAACTCCTGTATAACCTCATCAGTGCCTTCCTCCGCTACGAGGTAGTAACAAAGGACACTGTCCTCTTGCCCTATGCGGTGTGCCCTGTCCTCCGCCTGCGAATGTATGGCCGGCGACCAGTCCAGTTCTCCGAATACCACGCACGTCGCTCGCTGCAGGTTAAGGCCAGCTGCAGCCCGGAGGCTGACCATGCATAAGTTCGTCTTTCCTTCCATGAACCGCCTGACGTTCTCGTCCTTTTCCTTCGCCGTTTGCCTTCCGGTTATTTCGACCGGATTGTATGCTTTGAGCTCCTCCTGGTAAATATCAAAGACCGCGTGGTGGTAGGCAAAAACCAGCACCTTCTCACCTGCGTCGAGGAGCATCTTCAGGAAGGCGGTCACAAACGGCGCCTTTGCAATTCCGATTGCCTGGCGGCTGTCATTGACGATTTCCCTCGTCACGCGCCCCTTCTCGAACCTGTCCTTTATGCTGTCCATGCCCTTCGCTTTGTCAATTGCGTCCTGGATGAGTCTGCCGTATCTTCCTTTGTCAAAGTCCACCGTCTGCACGACGCGGCGCTTTGGCGGGAGCTCCTTCAGTACCTGGTCTTTGGTGCGCCGGAGCATGAGTCCCTCTTTTTTGAGATACTCACCGAGCTGCTCTGGGTTGGTTACAATGTCCGAACCGTATCCGTAACACCATTCCCTCGTGAAGCTATCCCAGTCGCCGAGGCAGTGGTATTCGATAATGTTCATCACCGCCCATATCTCCCCGCCCCGGTTGTATATCGGGGTTCCGCTCAATCCCACACAGGCCGGAGCGGTCGCTGCCAGAAGGGAGGCGGCGCTGTATTTTTCAGTTCCCGTGTGGCGTAATTCCTGTATTTCGTCAAAAAGCACCGCTTTAAATCCGTACTCCTGCAGGGCGTTCTTCCAGCCTCTAAGCAGAAGATAGTGAACGATGTAAATACTCGCCGGCGGCAGATCGTATGGCTTCAGTCCCTTTATAACGTGTACTGTGCCTTCCGGGTTACCGCCGTCGAGGTTCAACTGTCCATTGCCAGGCAACTTGATGAACCTGTCGATTTCGTGTTCCCAATTCTTCACGAGGTGCGGCGGTACCACTATCATGGCTGGATATGCCTGTTTCGCAGCTAAAAACGCCAGTGCCTGTATTGTCTTTCCGAGTCCCATCTCGTCCGCCAGAAGCGCTCTTTCGGCGCCGATGAGGTAAGAGAGACCTTCCTTCTGGAATTCCCTCAGCTCGCCTGTGAATTCCGGGGGTGGCGTGGTTTTCTCTGGGCGTTTGCCGAAGTCCCGCATTCGAAGTGCGTGGCTCAGCGCTGCTTGGTAGCTCTCTTCCCACGCCTCCTTATCCTCAATTTCAAGCGGGTACCGGAGCATAATCCAGTTGAGGCTTTCGGCGTTCCTCTTCGTGTTTGGGAACCGGCAGCGCCCTCGTCCCAGTGATTTTGAGCCCGGGAAAAGCCGCTTGACGACCTCCACCGTGCCGGGGTTTCCTTCGATGATCCAATCCCGAACCGCTCCCATGTATCGGACTGGTGTCAGCTTGCCTACCGGCTCGTCGTTTGCCGGCGGGCGCTGGAGGTATGCCGGTATCATAAGGCTATCCCCCATAGTTTTTGGAGCCCTACGACAGCGCACGGCTTGCCGTTATCCGTTCTCATTATCGGCAGGCGGAGGCTTGTTTCAACGACGATTACGACAGCTTTCACGTCCGGATATTCTGCATACCGGTTTATCTGTTCTGCAAGCCTGGTGCGGTTTGGCTTGCCCTTTTTGACCTCAACCGCTACTCCGCTCTGCGTCAGGAAGTCCACGCGGCTCCCCGCGCCGAGCTTTCGCTCCTTCTCGTATCCAATGCCTGCGCTGTCAAAAATACCGGCGATTTTTTCCTGCAGGTCGTACTCCTCAAAAATTTTCCCTATTCTCAATGTCTGAAGGGCGGCTATAATCGTATTCATTTTCGACCCCCCCATTGCTGTGCTTCATGGTTGAACTACGCACTAAGCCCTACTTGTTGTAAGCACTTGGGCGTGTTTGGATAAGACGTAACAGCCTTCAGTGCCCACTCCCACTAAACCCGACACATCCTCACTAAGCGTTTCGTTTAGCAATCTCTTAACTTCGCTCTTTTCATTGGCAACTACAAACGACTTAAAATATCCACCTGTTGCGATATCACCCATAGCATACGTTGCTTCGAATACCTTCATTTTTTAATCATTCCTTTCGCTTCATAACTGGAATGTTCACTAAACCGCTTCCTTCTGTAATTCCTCCCGCAACACATCTGCCAACCTGGACATTAACTTCTACCCTTGTTAAATTCGACTTCTATTTCCTCGATTAGTTGCTTTACTGTTTTTTTTATTTGACCACTTCTAATTGCTTTTTCAAAAACATCTAAGATTATAGTTCCAAAGTCATGGTTCCATTTTTCTTTGCTGGAAATTTCGTCCATAAACTCATATTTTTCTATGGCCGATTTTTTCATTATTTTTCTATACCCCCTTCGCATAATTTAGCTTAAGTTCTCCACCATGGCAATGACAAAGTTTTTCGCCTGGTGCCGGTGTCATGCCACACCTTGCATACACCCCGAGCCTTCGTCCCCAACGACTGCCGTAATCAATAGCCATCTCGCACCCGTGTTCACGCTTACTTAAATTTTCAGCTTCATACTTCCCATAGTCGCCCCTGTAAAATAAAATAAATTCCGGGTTAACCTTACGATCTTCTGGAACTTCGGCCCACCTCATAACTCTCGGATATGCTTCTTTCCACTCTTTTGTTTTGGTCTCCCAATCATTCGGTCGCAATGTATCTGTCATATTCACGCCCCATGTTTTGCGCTCTTTCCACAACCGGAGTTCCACTACCCTCCGGTCGCCGTACTCACCGCCCCAAACTTTGCACTTCTTCTGCTGGTTACACCGGGGCCAGTCAGCGCAGGTGCTGCAGGATTTATCCATCTTTTTTCTCCCACTGTCCCGTTTCCAGCTCCGTTTTGAACTTATAAACCTTGTCGACGTACTCGTTTTCCAGCCCGTGAGCCTGGACGTACTCCCGGCAGCCGGCGATCCCTCGGTTGTAGGAAATGAGCATCAAGTTGAACGTATCCTCGTCTGAGCAGCCCAGGCCGGTCCAGTAATCACGGAGGTAGTTGAGGTACCAGACGCCCACCGCGATATTCTGCCTTGGGTTATATGGGTCAAAGTCTGTGATGCCGGCTTCCCGGCTCACCCACCCGCCGGTACCCCGGGAAATCTGCATAAGTCCCCGGGACGATCCGGAATCCGCCGTCTCCACAAACATGCTTTCGGTGTGGATTACCCCGAGAACCAGCTCATAGGAGAGCCGGTATTCCTCGCAGAGGTCGTATGTGTACTGCTGCAGCTCGGGCGGCATCGCGATGTCGTAGATGGGGTAATCTTTTTTCGTCCCCACAGGGGCGCCTGTATCGATAACTTTCCGGGCTTGCGCTACCTGGGTCCGGTCGATATTCGGCCCCGCGCAGCCGGCCAGCAGCAACGTAAAAATCATGGGGAAAACGAGCTTCTTCACAGCTTTAACGATGAATTCTCTTTTTCCCATCCGTCTTAGCCCCCTTTCTCCTCTCCCCGATCTTATTAAGGATAGATGCTACGATAATTCCTGATTTAGTAAGTTCGGGGTCATTTTTGATCAGGTGGTTTTGGTTCAATCTCGCCAGTTGGGCCCACGATGTCAAAACCAGATTATCCGGGTCAAAGTTAAGTCGATTTCCATCAGCAAAGATAATTACATGGCCTGCAGGCCTTGGTCCGTTTACAGCTTCCCATATTAGAACATGCTTCTCGCGCCATGTTTTTGGTTCGGCGATTTTTACCCAAACATAGCCATCAGACCTTAATGATTCAGTGCCAACCGGCTTGTGGTTATGCGGCATATGACCTTTTTGAAACTCTGTGGCCGGGGATATTCGTACACCTTTAGGAATTGGTTTACCGGAGAGGTATCCTTTGATGAATCGGCCCGACAGTCCGCTATTAAGCTTATGGTTTTTGTAATAGCCCTGGATTTGGTTTCTGGTGTAATCGCTTCCAAATTTTTTGTTGAGCAGGTCAGTCATTGTCTTGGGTCCGGTACCAATATAATTGTTCAGTATGAATTCTCGGACTTCTGCCGGGTATATTGCTGTTGGTCGTCCTGCCGGAAGGCTGCGAGGAAGGCCGCTTCTTAGCTTATAATTTTGCTTATAACTTTTCATGCTGCTAGCGGTAAATTCTGTGCCAAACCTCGCATTTACCATCTCGGCAAGTTCTCGGGTCCTCATCCCTTTAACATGTGTTGCTATGAAGTCCTTGACCTCTTTAGGATATCGTTTCATAACTTACTCCAATCGATCTCTTATGTTTTGAGGGATGGTTTTCTTCCCCTCCCCGAGCTGTTTTGCAGTATCGGGGAATATCTCCGGTAATTTGGTGTCCTGGCTGAAAAATTGTTCCTTAAATCGGATTGCTCCTAACACCAACTGGCCGTTGGCGATAATCTGCGAGGCAATGCCGGTGACAGCTTTTGCTCTGCTGATTTCCTCTTTTAGCTCATCGCCTTTTTTATCTTCATCGCTTAAGCGTTCCAACTGGGCAAAAAGATGTTCGTTTAGGTCGGAAAGTTTATTTTTCACGGTATTACCTCCAATCCTCAAGGTTCAGCAGCTTCGTCTCACTCAGTTCGAAATTCAGCATAAACGGGCCTCCGTCAATGGCCATCGAATTTCCGTTCTTGCACTGCATTCCGTTGACCACGCCCATCAGCCGGCAGAGCACCGGCCGCACCGGGTAGATAACGCATTTTTCCTGTTCGTCATCCCGGAATGGGCACTTGTAGTGCTTCATGCTGTTTTTCACCGCGTGGGCCTTCTCGCCGGGATGGCGCCCGAGGAATTCTTTTATCGCTTTGATCTCGGCGGGGCTGGCCGGGATAATCCCACAGCAGGCCCCGCAGTTTTTGCAGCTTTTGTGGGCGGGAATATTCAGCAGCATCATAACCGGCCCACCCTTATGCCGCCTGAATCGGCAGGATCAAGGCTGATAACTCGCCGGCGTTCACGATCATCGGCTGGCTCGCGCCGCCCAGGGCGACCTCGACGTTTTCGGTGTCAAAGGACTTCAGGCACTCCGTCAGGTAAACACTGTTAAAGCCGATTGAGACGGGAGCGTCAACGGGCGCGGCCAGGGTGATTTCCTCCTGGTACTCGGATATACTGGTCCTGGCGGATATCTGCAGCCGGTCTTCCGCGAAGTCCAGCTTCACCCTGTCGCCTCTCTCCTCCATGCAGATTATGCAGCGCCGGATGGCCTCCATGAATGTCCTGCGCTCTATGATGGCGGTATTGGCATGCTCGGTGAATACCCCTTTGTAATTCACGTACTGCCCGGCAATCAGCCGGACATGGGCGGTAAAGTCGTTGGTCTTGAAAACCGCGTTGTTCCCGGAATAAAAGATCTCCACCTGCCCCTGCATGCCGATGCCCATCAGCTTCTGGAGGGTCGCCCTGGGGACCACGAACTTGAACTCCTGATCGTATTTCATTTTGAACCAGGACACTCTGTGGCCGTTGGTGCCGACGATGTTGAGCTGTCCTTCCGCCGCTTCGAAGCAGACCCCTGTCAGGATAGGCCGACCGACGTCGGTGGACACGGCGTATAAGACTGATTTCAGAGCCTTCTCCAACTCGGCGCCGTCAACGGAGTAGGCAATGTCCTGGTCCACAGAGGGAGTGGGCGGGTAAGACTCCGTGCCCGGCGTGGTGAACCGGTTATTAATATGTTGGGTCTTAATAATGATACCGTTGTTTTCGCCCGGGGCGATCTCTATGGGGCCGTCCGGCAGGTTTTCGATCAGGTCGATGGCCTTGACTGGGATGATAAAAGGCTTTTCTTCGTCTACGGTTGCCTCCAGTGGGAACTTCACGCTCAACTCCATATTGGTGGCGGTCAGGCTGTTCTCACTGACCAATACTCCGCCGGCAAAATCAAACATGCGGGAGGAGAGCACCGTTTTCAGTTTCGCCAGCTTGGGCGCGATAACCGATTTTTCGATAATCATCAATTCATCTCTCCATTCATGGCTTTGCTCGCCTTATTGATTGAGACAACATTGTCCGGGGCGTCGAAAATGCTCCTTTGCTGGCCCGTCCGGCGCAGCTCGTTCCAGCCCGGGAATTCGTCGTCAAGGATATTGATGATTTCCGCCTTTGTGGTCACCCAGTTCGTGCCCAGGGTAGCCACCATGTTGTCCCAGTCCTCGATGTCGTGGGGCTTAATCAGCCCGTCTATGTCAATGTGCCGGAGTTCGTGGTAGATGGTGGCGATTAGCTGCTCCTTGCTCATCTGCTCCATATAATACTGCTTAATCTCAAGCACATAGCCGTAGCCCCAGGTATCCTGCAGCCACTGGCTGGCCTTGCCGATGCGGGCGACCCAGTTCTTCTTGGGCACCGGCCCCGATGGGGTCCAGACGATGTTCTCCAGGAAGAGGATCCGGGTCGGGACAATGTGCTTGAGCTCCTCGAATTTCCTGACCAGCTTCTCGGCGATTGGCCGGAGCTGATAGTTTTTGATCCACCACTTGTCCCCGAACTTGCCGTTGTCAATCAGGCCTATCGTGTGGATCTTCCCGCTGTCCGGGTTCGAGGTGAACTGAAATTGAAAGTCGCCGTCGAATTCCTGGCTCAGCATGATTTCTCCGGTATACCTGTCCACAATTTTCATCACCTTGATCATTCCGACACCTCCAGTCCGGTTAAATAATCCAGCATTATGCCGCGGCGGGAGCGGACCTCGATCATGTCCTCTACCGCGATGTAGTTGGCATTCCGCTTCCCTTTGTTCTGCTGCCAGTAGTCCCAGCAGGCCAGCACCCTGGCGCCCGGGATCAGGAACCTTTTGCCCAGCGGCTTGACCAGGCACAGCAGGAAGGATTTTTCGCCTATGGCCAAGGCCTCGCGCATATACTCTATCTGGTGAGGCTGGATATGCTTAAGCGGGAGGCCGCGGCTATCCTCCGATTCTTTGCAGTCAAAGGAAATGGGTATTCCTCCTTTGATGGTACCGCGAAAATCAAGCGTGCTCTTTTCTTCCGGAAAAGCGGAAACGATCTTCCGGCCGGAGCGGATCACCTTCCACGGGGTGCTGATCTTCTGGATGAGCGCGATGCCCCGGTTCCTGTATGTCCGGTTGGCGCAGATGGCCTCCTGCTCGAACAGCACGCCCTTATTGGCCATCCTGAAGTTTTTGGGCGCCGATTGGATATCCATCAGACGTACCCCTCCTTCTCCGCGATTATCCGTAGCTTGTAGACCGTGGATTTCCCGATTCCGTTGCCGGTACCGCTCATCATGTCCAGGTGCCGGATGAATTCCGCGACCCTGTTTTTGGCGCCGGCGGGCCCGGTGCTCAGGCTGTCGATGTACCCGTAGAGCTGTTCGTCGGTCATCTTGCGGAGCCGGACCGCCTTTTCGTGCATCATTCTCTCCTGGTCATTTCTCCTGCAGTTGCGTCTTCCCACACCTAAACCTCCTTTATCTCGCAAGGCCCGTCCGAGGCCATGGCGGCCTGCAAATTGTCAAAACAGTCCGGGCAGGCATATGCCAGTTGCTGCGCGCCCTCGCCGCGCTTACGCCGGTACAGCAAGGCAATCATTGTTTTCTTGGGGTGCTCGGTGCCGCAGAATTTGCAGGTTTCCCACAGCTTTTCTTTCAGCTGTGGACTGATTTCCTTGCGGAGCAGGCCGGCCGGGAACTCCTGGACAAATTCGTCGCCCATCAGGTCCCGGAGGGACTCTTTCATGAAAACCAGTACGCCTACGGCGTGGCATTGCCTGACGATTACTCGTACCCACTCTTTTTTAGCGATAACCTTCCCTTTGCGCCGGCCCGTTTCGGCGCCGATGATAACCCAGTCGATACCGCCCCTGGGGTCTATCCCCTGATCCTCAATGCACCTGGGGCAAGGTATGCCTCCACCGTCAAAATTCACACCGTTGGCGAAGTAAGACATACTGCCTCCGCATAACTTGCACCGCCGGGGTAGGTGGTCAGCCAAGTCCACCGGGCCGAGAAGGGGCTCTATGCTCAAAAACCGATGACCGACCTCCAGCGTCGACACTTCAGAAGCCCTTTCAATATCCTCCTGGCTCGTGATGGACGCGCCAAACCAAAAATTCTTAAAGGAGTCAGAATAGGCCTCGGGGCCTTTAGGCTCTAAGGTGAAAGCGTCGATGGCTCCAGTTACCCTTGCGGGGTTTTTGGTGAGGAAAAGATAGTTATGTTGCGCGTATTTAAGGCAGGTTTCAAAAACTTGGTCAATCCATTTCTGAGGTACCCAGTCCCCGAACAGGTCGGCCATGGAGCAAACAAAGATGTTGGCGCCGTTTTTCACCTGCCCGGGCCAATCGAACCGGTACTCATGCAATGTGGGGGCAAAACCGAACGGGTAACTAATGGACCGGTTCTCCCGGGTGATGAAGGGCTGGTCCAGCACAAACAAACCATTTACCACGTCGCCCCGGCAGCGCTCATCCATAAGGTTCAGCCGGATATCCCCGGAAAACCGGAGCGATTGCCGCCGGGCATAGCAGTAAGGGCATTTATGGCGGCAGCCGGTCACCGGGTTCCAGGTATAGTCAGTCCAGTCAATCTTGCTTCTGTTCATTGCGGCCCTCACTTTCCAGTGCGTTGCACGCCTGGTTAATAGCGTCCTGCTCGGAGCGGGTAAGCTCTCTATGGGAATCCTTCAGGCTAATCAGTTGCTCGATCAGCGGTCCGTATTTGTTCATTTCAAGACACCAGCCTTTCCATGGATTTTGGTTTTAACTTCTTCAGGAACCCGCTGGCAAACTGCCTCACTTCCGGCGGAGCGGAGCAGTCGCCGAAACCGTATAGCTGCTTTATTTTCAGGGCGCGCATATCAATCTCCAGTGTGAAATACGGCTTGTCCGGCTCCCCGGCGCGGCGGACGAAAAATATCATATAGGTGCCGGCCAGATGGTTTCTGTAGTATGAATCCGCGCCCACGCAGTGGTTCAGGGCCTGGCCCTCGGTGATGAAGTCGCTGCGCCCGGTCGGAAAGACAATGCGGTAATCTCCCTTGGCGTAATCCTTCATCCCGGCGTAGAGCTTTTCCGTGGCCTGCTTGAAGTTCTCGTCCTCCACCTGGTGCTTCACCTGGTTGAAGCGGGGCAGGAGCAGGTCGTGCGCTTCTTTGATGTTCTTGGGGAACCGGACTGACTTATGGGACATGTCCACCTGCAGCGATTCCGACATGCTCAGGTAGTCCCGGTAGAGCATCAGGTAATAGTCGAGCTTCTTCCTGCCGTACTCCCTTTGCTTCGTGAAGTAGTTGACGAACCGCTTAAAAGACATGGTTTCGAGTAAGTCCTGAATGTGGCCCTGGTCCGACCAGTCCGGATTAAGCTCCCGGAACTTCACGAAACCGTCTTCATCCACCCAGGTCCGGGATGATTTTATGATTCTGTGCTCCATCATAGTGACGTTATGCTTCCGATACAGGGATAGATATTGTTTGCTGACGCCGAGCACTTCGGTGAAGCCGGGCTCTTTGCCCATATCGTCTATGGAGACCGAGGCGGCCAGGGCGGGCATCCCCATCTTGAACAGGTATTCGGCCGCAGGGTAGTCCCTCAGGTTGTTGAGCAAGGTCGAGAACGACAGGGCGCCGGCGTTTTTCATACCCTCCTGCAGGTCCACATGATAATAGAACTTGCCGAAAACATCCCTGAGGTTGTTCGCGTAAACATAGGAGCTGCCATGGT
Organism: Bacillota bacterium; assembly: GCA_023439185.1. Lineage (GTDB taxonomy): Bacteria > Bacillota > Desulfotomaculia > Desulfotomaculales > Desulfallaceae > BRH-c8a. Next base: position 143,291 of record JAEXOR010000003.1, read on the forward strand.
GGGTATCGCCGTTTTTCTGGCGGTACCATCGCTCGCCCCAGGTCATCATCGGCTTATAGTCATAGGCGTACAGGACCGGGCCGACGGGAGTTTTAAGGTGCAGGTTCCGGTAGTAGTCATAAAACCGGTAGTTGGCTTTGGCGTCCTCAAACCACCTGGTTACTTTGGCCCAGCGGGTTAGCAACTGGCCGTCAACCCTGTGGGTGATGCAGATATTAGCCTTCTCCTCATGGCTGCCGTTTGACCAGGCGGCGCGGTATCTTGCCGGCCAATGGCAGGCCGGGCAGGCGCCTGTTTTGCCGGGCTTGATATCCCCGCCGACCGTGAATTTATGGCCGCAGTGGCCGCAGGTCGCCTTTCGGTGCATACCGGATTTCGCTTTTTGCAGTTTTCCGACGAAAATATTGGTGTGGTCGAAAACATACTGCTCGCAATACTCACTTAAATCCGCCGGGTAGTCCGGAAACATGGCGAAGTGTTCTTCCATCTTGGCGTATTTCCGCTCCATCGCCTGCTCCTGCTTCTTGCTGTTAATCCCGGCCACGAAGGAATCCATCTCATCCCGCATGCCATTGACATAGCGCCAGGCCGGATGGATATCCTTGAGAACCTCGTGCGCGACCTTGATGTCCTTTTCCGCAGCCTTAATGGTAAAGTAGGAATACGGGCCTTCCAATATGATGCCAGGTTTCCGTCTCTCCCACTTTGTCACCGGCCAGCCCCGGCAGACCAGGAAGGACTTGCCGTCGGAAAAGAAACGGAGCTTCAGTGTTTTGTCCTTCCGGAGAAAGACATCAATAACGAGGACTTTCCCGGACCGCTTCAGCTTGAGTATTTTAGCCGCCGCGACATACTTATCGTCCCGGTCCCTTTTGTTTTTGGGCGCCGGCAGGGTCGGGTATTTCAGCACGGCGGTTTGTTCCAATTCTTTTTTAACCAGCATGGGCCAACCTCCTAAAACAGCGAGAGCTGAATGAGTTCCTGCTTTTTCTCCGGCTTGGGCGCCTGCCGTTTTTTCGCCGGCGGGTCCTTTTTGGCGGCCTGGGCCGCAGCCGCTGCCGGGGCGGGCTTGTCGGCCTTTGCCGGTTTGGCTTTGCGGTCCGGTACTTTCTTTTCCGGCGGCCGCGTGAGGTATTCCTCGTCCGGCGCCTCCCCGTCGACCAGAATTTCCATCTTGAAATTAATATCTGCGTTCGGGAAGTAGTGCCGCACCGCGCCGCGGTAAACATCGATGTCCGAGACGTGGGTGCCGACCCCGGACATGATTTCGGCGCAGCATTCGGAAAGGGTCCGCGAGGTTTTATAGACCACCTCGGCGAACCGTTCGCTTTCCTCGCAGAAGTGGGTCAGCGTCGAGGCCACGAATTTTGAGACGGCGGTCGCCTTGTTATCGCCTCTGAAGTCTGTTAACTCCTGGTCTATTTTGGCCACAGCCAGCTCGCTGAACCGCTGCGGCATTTCCACGACATTGCCGGTTTTTGCTTCCGGCTCCGCTTGCGCTTCCGTCTCTTCGGCTGCGCCGCCCTCCACCATAATCCCCGCTTCGGGTTCTTTATCCGCGCAGGCGCTGCAGAGGTCGGTCTCTACCCAGTGGCAGGGGCCTTCTTCCGTCATGCAGGCGTTATCCCAGGTGCATCCGCAAATGCGGCATTTTCTCACATCGTCCATTGCTTTACCTCCTCAAAACAGTCTTAATTGCCCGTTTTTATCTTTTTTGAGCTCAAATATGGGTTGTTCGTCCACGATTTCTTCTACATCGGTAACGATTTCAGCGTTTTCGTCCACGGTTTCCCCGCTAATGTCCAGTTCCCGCAAGGCGCCGTATATCGGCTCGGCGATCTTCTTCAGCGCTTCATCGTCCGTGTTCCGGGCGGTCGTATTGGTGCACTGGCTCCGCCAGAGCCATCCGTCCAGCAGGTAAACCGGGGTGTACCACCGGGACCATTCTTCCACTGACAGGGTGTTGCCGTGGATGACCACCGCCGGGATCCCGTAGAGTGAGAACTGCACATAGGCCATGTGGACGCATTTCAAGTCAACGTCCGTCGCCGTAACCACCATTTGGTTGCAGTAATTGAACCCCCGCTTTTTCATGGCTTTGGCGAGCCCCAGGATCATGGCGCCGCTGCCGACCGCCGGTTCTTCGACTGTCTCAAAGCCTTTATCCTTGATTACCCGGCCCTCGCCGAGCGTCATTGACGCCATCATTTCGCAGACGGGCGCCGGAGTGAAGAACTGCCCTTTCCATTTGTTGTGCAACTCCAGGTCATGAAATACCTGGCCAAGAATGTCCGCCGGGCCGTCCTCACGCGCCAGCTTTTCCTCCATCGCTTCCACCAGGTAGGCCATCAGGCGGGGGAACGCGCCCTGTTCTTCCTTGTTGTACTTGCCGATGATCTCCAGGTACCGGATCTCCCGCTGCTCCTTATGGATAAAGTCGACCGAGTTGCTGATGGCCAGGGCCGCCATTTCCACGAAGTCCGCAAAGACCTGCCATAGGGAATGCCTGTAACTCAAGGCAGTGATGGTTTTGATGATCTCTTTTGGGTAGTCCGTTATTATCGCCGGTTTACTCATAGCCGCAGCTCCTGTAGTCCTCCCAGGCCATGGTGATGACCGCTGATACCTCCCGGAGGCGGCTGATGATGGCGATAACCTTGGAGCTGTCATATCCCCGGGGAGTCAGGTTCCTGATCAGGGATTCCTCGTTGAAGTTGGTGGTGATGATGGTCGGCTTCAGGTCCTCGTACCGGTCGTTCAGTATCGAGTATAGAATTGACATGGACCAGTCCGTGCACTGCTCTTTGCCCAGGTCGTCGATAATCAGTAAATCAACCTGTTTATAGACCTTCAGGATGTCGTACTCGCTGATCTGGGTGGCATCGAAGGCCTTCTTGATATCGTCCAGCAGTTCTATTGAGGTCTTGCAGACGACTGGGATCCCCTCATAGATCAGTTGCAGAGCGATGGCCGCCGCCAGATGGGTTTTCCCCGTGCCGTTGGTGCCTTCGATATATAGGCCCTCCCCGCGCTGGAAGAACTCCGGGAACCGGTCGGCGTACCTTTTGGCCAGGACATAAGCTTTTTTCTGCTTCGGCGTTTTGGCCTTGTAGTTTTGGAATGTCCGGTTCATGAAGCGTTTTTTCAGGCCGCTACGGCCGATTAGCCGGTTGATCTTCTCTTGGGTGGCTGCGCGCCGGCGGGCAAGTTCCTCCTGCTCCTGGAGCCGCTGCTGTTCCTTGTCGTAATCGGCCCAGTATTTTTGCGCCTTTGCGCAGGTGCAGCGCTGCGGGCGCGGAGACCAGAATGACACCGTATTCTCAAACCTGACGCCCTTGTGATAGAGCACTTTCTCGCAGAATTCGCATATTTTCGGCTCCGGCGGCTGAACGAAGTATCTTAATCCCAACTCTTCGGCTTCCGCCGAGGTCACGATGTCACTTTCCTTTCCGGAATCCTGAACTTGGCACGAATCCCGGCTGCTTAGAATTTGTCCGATTGATTGCATTTGCCGCACCCCCTTCCGTGAATTCATCTAGCCACCCTTTGGCGTTCAGCCAGGTGGACGGATAAGGCATGTATCCGCCGGGCTTAAACCTGTGGTCATGCTTGATAGCCCTTTTTACGCCGGCCAGAATTACTTCCACAAACGCGTCGTCTGGATTAATCTTGGCCCATGTTACTTCCGCCTGGCCGCGGCTTACTTTATGCGGCCAGATCTCCCAGAACCGGCCAAAGGAATTCCTCTGATCTGCCGTCAGCTCCGCTTTTTTCCGAGAGGATTTTTTAGGTTTATCCCCCTTTGGGGGCAAGGGGGTAGATATACTTTCCTCTCCTATACTTTCCTTTACTATACTTTGGGGATTATCGGCCCCTAAAACGTCGTTTCCGGGGTGTTTTCGGTTCGGAAACCCATTAATGACCGGCGCTTTCGGTGCCGAAACCGTCCGTTTGGCGTAGACCGAGGCCAGGTTATCCACCAGCGATTGGCACCAAATGATCCGATTTTGCCATAGCAGGCGATCGATTTTGGTCATTTCGGCAAGCTTGTCGAGTATAGATTGCGCCAACTCCTCATTGATTTTCTGATAGGCGATGAAGTATTCCCAGTCCGACGACGACCGGCAGTCGTAATAGTGGCCGTCGGTACGGCAAAGCAACTCCAGCAGTTTAAACCAGAATGAGTACCCATCGTTGCCGTACAGATTTTCGAGGATAAACTTTGTTTTGCTGTCGTTCACGAAATGAGGAAAATACTCAACTGTCTGTTTAGTCGGTCTTGCCAAAATTCCACCTCCCCCGGGGCCGGCCGGGGCAATAACCCCGGCCTTTCAGCTCTATGAATAAATAACCTTGCTGCCTTCATCCGTCGTCTCAATATCGATACCCTGGGGGAAGCGGGCTTTCATCGTCGGGTCGTGGGTGATGGCCAGGACCTTCAGGCTGCGGTACCGGCTCTGGATGGTTTCCAGGGCGTCACAATAAGCCTGGGTGCCGTCGGCGTCAAGAAATGGCGGTTCGTCGATGAACAGCATGCCAAGCTGGATCCCGGCCCGGCTGCTTTTGGTCTCCGCCAGGGCGAGTATTGCCGACAGAGCAGCTTTTACCCGTTCGCCACCGGACTTGGACAGGTACGGCAGTCGGCCGCCGTTCTCGTTGATGATGATGTCAAGGGTGACAACTTCCTTCTTGTTGTTGCTCTTGAGCAGCTTTTCGGTCACGAATTCCATACTCATTTTGCCGCCGCTCATCTGACCGAGGATGTTGTTGGCCGTGGCCTCTAGCATAGGGACGATGGACCGGATGATGTTATGGGGTACGCCGTCCTGGGAGAAGGCCTTTTTCAGTTCTTCATACAGGGTCGCCCTGGACGCCAGTTCCTTGACCTGGCCCTGAAGGAGCTTAATTTCAGACTTTGAGGCCCTTATGTTTTCGAGCAGGTTATTCAGGGCGCCGATATCCATGGACAGGGTCCGGATCTCGTCCTGCAGGGAAGAGATCCTCCCTTCGGCGATGTCCAGCTCCGACCGCAGGCTTTCGCTGCCGGCGGCCGTCAGGTTCTCTGTCTCCAAATCCTGCTGCTTGGTCATGATCTCGGCGGCGATACTAAACAGCTCGTCGTCGAGCTCCCGGATCCTGACTTTGGCGGCGGCCTTTTTCTCCCGCGCCGCCGGCAAAAGCTTTTCCTGATCAAGAACCTGCCTGGCGGTAACAAGCTCGGCCCGCAGGGCGGTATACTGCTCTGCGGCGGCTCTCATGCTGTCCAGTTCCTGCCGGGCTTTTTCTATGCCGGCGTCCAGGCTGAGCGACGTTTCGTCCAGTTCGTCCAGTTTCAGGTTGATGCCCTCGATGCGGGTGTCGATAAGAGATATTTGTTCCTGGTAGCCAGACAAGGCTTCATATTCTCTGGCTTTGCCCTCGAGCGAAGCAACCAGCGCCCGCTTGGCTTTGACGGCTTCCTGGTCATAACCCAGGGCGTCGCGGCGCTGCGTCAAGGCATCAATGAGGCTCTGCGCCTCGGCCAACTTGGCTTTTTGTTCACTGTCCCACTGCTGGCACTCTTTTTTATACGGTGCAATCCGGGCTTTGGCGACCTGGGCGTCAGCCAGGAACCGGCAAGTCGCCCGGGCCTGGTCGATGCAGCCGCTATTTTCGAGGATCGAGGCTTTTTCTTTTAGGGACCTGTACTCGGCGTTCCGCCCGGCGTATTCGGAGTTATAGCAATACTGCATCTGGTTTTTAGTTTTTTCGGCCGCTGAAATCTCGTCGCTGATCCGGATGAATTCGTTGGACTTTTCCTCAAGCAAAGAAAGCTCTGCTTTTTCGGCCAGGTATATTTCACGCTGAGCCCTAAGCTCCTCCGCCATGGCGATTTTTGAGGCCAGGGGTGCCCGTTTTGACCTCATGGTATCCAGCTCAAGCCTGAGGCGTCCGGCTTCCTTCTGCACGCTCTCCTTGTTGTCCTGAAGTTTGCTGTATTCCAGCCGCTTGGCGTCAAAAAGCGCCTTGCTGGAGAGCAGCTCCTTTTCCTTTTCCAGCAGGGCGTGGTAGTGACTGACGCCTTCGGCGATGGCCTGCTCCCGGGAGAGGACAAGGTTGGCATTGTCCAGGATGACCATATGCGCTGATTTGTTGCTCTCGGTGGTTGTCTTTTTTGCGGTCAGGCGGGCAACCTCTTCCTGCAGCTTCAGAGCGCGAGCGGCCGCCTCCAGCTTGGAATTCAACCGGAGCTTGAGGCCGTCGGCTTCCCGAGTGAAGGATTTAATATGATCAGTTTTGACAGCGACCTGGTCGTTGCCCCTGGCCACTTCACGCTGGATCCCTTCTTCGTCCGGCAGGGAGGAAGACAGCTTTTCCAACTCGTCATTTTTCTGACGGATTAACCGGTTAACTTCGGTGGCCTTATCCTTGGCGATGGCCTCCATCTCGTTGTAAACGCCCAGGCCGAGGATTTTGCCCAGGATGGCCATCCGGCTTTCCTTGTCCGCCTGCAGGAAAAGCCCGTATTGGTCCTGCATAATCAGGGCGCAGCTCCGCATGGTCAGGCTGTCCATACCGAGGATGTCCACAATCCGGTCCTGGGTGTCGTTCATCCGCTCCATGGAACGGTCGACCCATTCGCCGTCGACCAGCTCGGAGAGGTTAAGGGTGCCTTTGCCGCTCTTGGTCCTGGTCCGGGTAACCCGGAAAGTCTTATCCCCGATCTTGAAAGTAAACCGGATGCTACCGGACCTGGCCTTTTCGGCGTTACTGATCCACCCGGTCAGGTCCCCTTCTCTCGGTTCCTCATATAGGCAATCCAGCATGGAGTCCATGAACAGGCTGCTCTTGCCGCTGCCGTTCTTGCCATTGACGGTGCAGAAGGTAATGTCTTCAAAGGAGAAGGTTTCCTCGGGATATTTGCGGTAATTGCGCACTTCGATCTCCACCGGCACGAAAAGACCAGTGAAGGAGGCCGTGATGTTTTTGGCCGCGGCTTCGGCAATAACCGGTCGGGCCGCTTCGAGCAGCGCGGCAATCTGGTCCTCCGGGACGGCCTTTTCCAGCAGGTATTCCCGCAGGTTATCTTCCGGGGAATTTTGTTCAGAAAGCTCGTTTCGGTTGACGGTGATAGTGATCTTCTCGGGGGTAATCTCCTGGACCCAGAAGGCGCCCTCGTCGTAAAGCCATTTTTCTAGCAGGGCCTTATTGAAAGCCTTATTTTGCTCATCCGTGCAGTTGTACAGGACGCGGACGATTTTATTTTGCGTTTGCCAGCCCAACTGGCCTAAAGTGATCCTGCCGGAATTGAAAGCCTCTACGTCGTCTGCATCCATGCGGATCGTCAGAAATTCCCGCGCAGGAAGTTTATAAAATTCATGCCGGCGGCTATCTCTGCCGAGGGTATGCATGTAGAAACCCCGATCCTGCCCTTCGTCATTAAAATTAAAGGCGTTGATGGCGCCGGAATAAAACGCATTTTGGCAGCTTGGGACCTGCTGCGGCCGGTGGATATGGCCCAGGGCGACCAAATCAAACCCGGCGGCGTCCAGGGCCTCGGGGAGAATAACCGGCTCGAACTGTGATAAGAATTGAACCTGGCCGCTCTCGGTATTGCAGCCCGGCACGGTATAGTGCGCCAGCAGGATGGACGGATAAGCAGGATCGCATGATGCTTTCAGGCCAAGAACAATTTTACTGAGCTCCTCAGTGAAGACCTGGTTCTCTTCCTCTTTGGACAGTCCGGGAAATTTGGCTCGGAAGACCCCGCGGTCAAAGCCGGGCAGGCAGGCGACAGACACTATTTCCTCATGCGCCGTCGCTATCCTGAACGCTTGCGGTTCGGTCGCAATGAATACGCCAAGAAATCCTAAAAAATGCGCTTTGAGCAATTCAAATTGCTCCGCGCCGTCGTGGTTTGGCGTACCTCTCAGCAACACGACAGGGCATATGCCGGCAAGGGCTTCAATGGCATTGATGGCGATTTTAACTTCCGAAAGCCCCCTGTCCGCCCATACCCGGGCGGCGTGGAAGATATCGCCCGAAATGACCACGATATCCGGGTGCTCCAGGCATGCCCTGTCATACAGATGCTGGATGCAGTCTATGGTGTCCTTGCCCCTGAGGTTCTGGCCGTTCTTTTCGGGGCCCGGGAAATTCCCGATGTGCCAGTCGGAGGTATGCAGGATTCTCATCTTTTCGCGCCCCCTTTGGCTGATTTTGGACTTCTCTTGAATCGGGCGAGGATGAATAGGGTGAGGACATCGGTAAAGCCTTGCGTCAGCACCTGTATTTCCCGTTCTGTCAGTCCGGCCAGGGCTATGCCGTCGGTGGTGACTTTTAGTGCGTTCATTGGGCGCCTCCTCTGGAACCTTTAGACTGGCAGCTCATGCAGAGCGGCTGGCTAAAGTTTTTAATAGAAAAAGCGGAAACCTTGTCTGTGATAGCCGCCCCGCAGTTCTGGCACTGGTTGGGATCATTGCGGTCGATAGGGGTATCGTTCATATCGTCCTGATTATCAGGCTCGTCGGAAGGGCCGGCGCCGTCAAAAGGATTATCATCGTCAGGGTCCAGGTTATCGGAAGCAAAGGCGGCGTTAGTCGCGAATTCCTCCGGGTTAAAATCATCCCGGGCGGGCTGATCGAGGTAAGTAGGCGCTGCGGCCAGGGCCCGGGAACTGCCGAACATATTATTTACCGATGATATCCCCTGTTCGAGCATGGCCCGGCGCACTTCCGGGTTGTTAAAATCGGGGCTGAAGGTTACCCGCGGAATCACAAAAGGCTTTTTCAGCTCCTCCAGGGTATAGGTGCCTTTCATTCCGATCAGAGCGCGGATTACCCGGAGGATAGCGCCGGTCATGGCCTTTTCAGCGAAGGTTTTCCGCAGCAGAGTCATGTTGACCAGTACAGACCGGTCGATATACTTCTGGCGGTCCTCGTCCGCAATCTTATAGGCTTTGCAGGACTTGCCCCACTTGTCGACGGCGTCAATCCACTCGCCCTTGAAGAGTTTTGCGGCTTCCTGGGCGGCTTTATGTTCTGTGATACCCTGCAGGGCTTTGTCCATGAATTCGAGCCGGAAGCGGTCCTCTTCGTCATCCAGGTTGATGACCTTTTCGTCGCAGTGGGTTTTCCCGGTGCCGTCCGGCATGCGCATGGCGCCGAAGGCCTTGGCTTTATAGCAGTTCTTGCTGATGAAGGTGCCGAAGGTATTGTTCGGGTCAAACTGGATGCCGGCAGCAGCCGCCAATTTCATCAGCAGAGGCTTGGCCGGGGAGAATACGTCGGCATAAATATCCTTCCCGGTCTTCTGATTGGTGCCGGCCTTTACGCTGCCGACCTTGAAGATATCGCCTGATTTGTCGGATATGTCCGCCGTTACTTCCATGACGGTATATTTGTAGAACGGGTTAATTTGGGCCTCATTACTGATCGGCATGAGCAAATTGACATTTGCGCCGCTGAATTTGTTTTGGACTTCGGCGAGTGAGTTTTGCATTATAATCCCTCCAAAATCTTGATTCGCTTGAATTTTCGTGCTAAAGTATTCTTGTGGATCAAACGGATTGCGTTTGCTGGGTCAGAGCGGCGCAATCTTTTTTATTGCCGGTAAGGTTGTTAAGGGTTTCCGCGGATAGCCGGGACTGGTAAACGGCTTCGGCTATCAGACGGGCCAGGTACCAGGGCTTACGCCTCTCCCCGTCGAGATCTCCCTCAATGCGGATAATATAAGCGAGCTTATCTGATGCCCGCTCCTCGGCCAGAGCCATTTCCTCATCGGTAACCTTCGCGCCCAGTATCTTTTCCACGCGACCCCTCAAGTCTTCAGCCAACCGCAACACCCCTTTCCGCGAGAAACTTTTCGATATCGGCCTGGGCGATGGTGCCGCCGGCCTTAGGCATGTTCGCAATAAACTTCTACTTGAAATCCTGGTGCAGTGGATAGGCCTTTTCCTCTCCAACAAAGAGAGCCAGGATATTAAGCGCCAGTTCTGCGGGCCCGCTGCCGCCATAGCCCCACTCAAACCCATCCGGGCTGTGCCGCACGATCCGGTGTGGTACATTCACGAGCGGCCTGCCGCTGGGATCCCGTTTGCAGACGATGTTTTCGGGAAACAGAGTAGCTTCATACCGGCTTTCACCGGGCTGGCCGGGTTCCTGGTTCTTTGCCGACATTGATGTGCCCACCACCTTTTGGTAGCAGATTTTCCCGTAACCGGCTTTGATGCAGTCGGGATTGGTCAAAACTCTATTGCAGCGGTTACAACGTGTTGCCAATTCTCGGACCTCCTTTCCTCGTTTTTATCCTTATATCGAGCCACCGGGCAGCCGCCCAGTAAGCCAGGGCGCCGACGGCCAGAATAAGCAGCCACTCACCGCCAGCGGCGGGATAACCCCTCTCGGCGTAAGCCGCCGGAATGGCCCATAAAGAAATAAGCCAGGCTGCAAATACGGAAATTCCTATTTTGACAAGGAACAAGCCGGCCTTGACAGCGACCTTCTTAATGCCTCGCTTGAGCAATAAGGGCATACGTAACCATCTTTTCGAATGATGGTTAGCACGCTGATGCTCCACATGCGGGAACATCTGACACATCTTGCTTTCATGCACATCTTTCTCCCCTTTCCGGATATTTTTCAATCAGTTAGCTGCCGCGATGGCGCCCTCGGCGATGTCTTCCGGGTCGCAGTAGAATTTTTCAAGGAAAAATTTCTTCGGCACCTTGCCAGCGACCGTGATATAACCTTTATCCTTAAGCTCCTTATTCAGGTCCTGAATGATTTTGTATGCTTTGGACTGGGACACGCCAAGCAGGGCCATAACATCGCTAACCGTATAAAACGCCATCCGTATCCCTCCCCTCACCTGATGTTTTTTTCCGCCCATAGCCTAAGGGACAGGGCATTCTTTGCGATCAGGTCGAGCGCATCCAGCACCTGATCGAGTTGCGGCCGCTCCTTATCCTCAATCACGCCGTCGGAGGCGATATCCAGCAGGGTGTCTTTGATGGTGGTTACCCGCTGAAAGGCTGCCAGGACCTGCAGGGTTATCCGGTCTAGCTCCGCCAGCTCTATTAGCGGAACGGTGTGCTTGCCAAGGGGGCATTGCCGGGAGCAGAAATGATTGCCGAGCTCGGGCGCGTTATATACGTCGCTCATCAGCAGGACTTCCTCCGGGTATGGGTCCAGGCTGCTGAGCTCAATCCTGGCAAGCCTTGTCCTTTCGATGCCGATGATTTCCGCCGCGCCCTCTCTGCTGTTTAGCTTGTCGTTGCACGATGCTGCCTCAATTCGTGCGGAATAATACACGTTACCAGCCGCTTTCGTAGCTTTTTTAGTCATTTATCCCACCCGCTTTCCGCCATATAATGAATAGAAATATTCCCGACAGGAAATAATAGCACAAAAAAATTCCTATTGGGAATGTTCATCGGCGCAAAAAAGCTCGTCCATCGTTTTTCCTAAAAACCGGGCAAGCTTTATGCCTTCGCGGATTGTGGTCGGCACCGCTTCCGTCTCTTTTTTGTAGTAGGCCGCTTCGGTTTTAAGTTCGAGCAGGTTGGCAAGTTTCCTAACAGGAACGTTTTCGCTGAGTCGGGCATTCCTGAGGCCGATAAGCACTACAATATCCCTCCCTTTCTGGCATATCTTAGTAGAGTATTTTAATTATACTTTCCTATTTGGAAAATTGTCAATATAAAAATCAAAAAAATATTCCAGATAGGAAAGATTAGCCCTATTTCCTAATAGGATAATTTATAATAGCTCCAGAAAGGCGGTGATTAAAATCAATAGGATTAAGGAGCTCCGGGATGAGATGGGATGGAACCAGACCGAACTTGGAGAGCGGCTTAAAGTCAATGCTTCAGCGGTTTCAAAATATGAAAGCGGCCGGACGCCACTGACAACCGAAACCATCGTAAAATTAACCGAGATATTCGATGAGTCTTCTGACTATATTCTTGGCATCAGTAAAACAAGGAAAGAGAAAAAACATAAAAAGCCGCTCAGCCCAAAAGATATGGAGAAAATCAAAGAAGAGTCAAACCGGATAAAAGGCTTGATGATGACGTCTTTAGGCATGGCGTTTGATGGGGAGATTGGCGATGAGGGCACATATGAAAAGGTGATGTCTGCTCTTGATTGTGGAGCAAAACTCGCCAAAGAGGAAGCAAAAATAAAATATTCCGCTAAAAAGCCCAAGAGATAGCGATACTTATGGGTATAAAAAAGGTCGTCGCAAGCCTTGTACGGAAGCACGGCACTAATAATCCTTTTAAATTATGCGTCTTATTAAACATAGCAGTTTTATATAACGATCTTGGTAGCGTCCGAGGCATTTACCAATATAAATATAGAAAAAAAATTATCCACATCAACCAAAATCTCCCGGAGATCGACAGACGACAAGTCTGCGCCCATGAACTCGGCCATGCGATTCTACATAGAAGAGTCAACACCATTTTCTTAGATTTTTACACTATGCTCTTAAGCGACAAGCTTGAAATCGAAGCGAACCGTTTCGCAGCCGAACTACTTATAAGTGACAGCGATTTAGAGGACCCAATCTTCTATGAGGGGCTTCACATTAAACAGGTAGCAGCCGCCTTGGAAGTGTCAGAGCTGCTGCTTGAGTATAAACTAAAGTGGTGATATCTATGAAATCCAAGCAAATAATTGCTCTGGTACTGATACTTTTAACCCTGCTGAGCTTTTCCGGCTGCGGGAAAAAATCGCCGACCGAACCGGCCGCTTCCGAGCCGGTGCCCGACCATAGCATTGTCTATGAGGTAATCAACGACCAGGACTACGGCACCGATCTAAGGAATCACTCGTTCCGGGTGGTAGTGACCGCCGATGCTTCGGACGACCAGCTCCTGTGGGTATTTGGCAAGTTGGACAATAAGAAGTGGCGCGATGTTACGGTTTGGTTCTACAAAGACAAGGCCGCCGTTGAAGCCGGCGATCCCTACGATGTCGCCATGATTAAAAGAGCCGGCAGCGGGGAGCCGGAAATAACAAGATGAACGGGAATTTGACTGGTTACATTGCACAACAAAATGACCCACTTCCCGGGCTCCGGCTCCTGCTTTCCTATCCGCTCAGCAATTGGACGGCCGAATACTTCCTTCGGAGCCGTGAGTATGATAGGGGCCTGGAATTTGTCGACTTTGCCCGGGCAGTCTTAGCGAGAAACGCCGGCCGGATCCCGGCGCTGGAATCTGAAGTCTATGACCGTAAGCTAATCACCATGAACCTGGTCCTGCTGGACTATCTGAACCGCTGGAATTCTTATATTGAATATTTCGACCAGGCGCTCACCTCGAAACCCTATTTTATTCAATATAAGAAAGAGCTCCAGCCAGCCGTGAACGAAAAATATATAATCGCGGCGGATATCCGGTTCGTCCGGGTTCATTTCCTTTATCCGCTGGACCAGCGGTATAGTATCACCTGCAGGAAAATTGTCCGGCGAGACGCCGGCAAAAGCGTTGAGCATTTGAAACGACACAGCCGCTCTATGCTTCCGTGGGAAGAAGTCGATCGCCGTTACGCGCAGATTATCGGCAAGCTGGACTGGCTGCTCGGAGGAGGCTGATTTTTTGCCGGCTACCAAGGATGGAAACCGAGGCACATGGACCGCCCAGTTTTACTACACCGACTGGAAAGGCGTGAAACATAAAAAGAAAAAGCGCGGCTTCAAGCTGGAGAGAGAAGCCAAAGAATTTGAAAAGCAGTTTCTGCTTAAAGTCGCCGGCAGCCCCAATATGACCTTTCAGTCCCTGGTTGAGCTGTACTATGAAGACTTCGAGAACCGGGTCAGAGGCTCCACTCAAGATACAAAGAAGAGCATGATCGAGACGCACGTTCTGCCGGTTTTTAAGTCCAAGATAATCTCTGAGATCACGAACGCCGACATCAGGCGCTGGCAGAACCTAATGCTAAAAAAGACAAACCCACGTAACGGGAAACCATACAAGCCAACATACCTGCGGTCTATCAACAGCCAGCTCAGCACCATCCTGAACTTCGCGGTCGAATATTATGATTTGCCCAAGAACCCATGCGATCGGGTAAAGGCCATCGGGAAGAAACGAGCCGACGAAATGAAGTTCTGGACCCTTGACCAGTTTAATGAGGTCATTGCCAGGGAAGAGCATCCGGGCTACCACGCTGCTTTCATGACGCTCTATTGGACCGGCATCCGGGCGGGAGAGTGTCTGGCCCTCAGACCCCAAAAGGTTCTGGAGGATATACAATCCCTGAATATCACCGAGACATTCAAGCGTAAGGGCGGAGAGGACATTTTCGACGATCCCAAGACCGAGAACAGCATCCGGGTCGTTTCCATGCCTGATTTCCTTTACCGGGAATTAAGGCATTACATGAAAGCCCTTTATGGCCTGGGCCCGGACGACCGGATTTTCTATTTCACAAAGACTGCTCTCAATAAGGAGCTTGACCGGCTGGCCGAGAGAGCTGGTATTGAGCGTATCCGGGTGCATGACCTGCGGCACTCTCATGTCGCGCTGCTGATCGAGCTCGGGTACCGGACCCACGCCATCGCCAAGAGGATCGGCGATACCCCGGAGGAAGTGGACCGCACCTATGCCCACTTGTACCCAGGCAAGAGTCAGGATATCGCCAGAGAGCTTAACCGGCATAAAGACGGTATCACCCGGGGTGCTGCGCCGCTCGATGAAGACGGCGAAGTCTACAACGAAAAAGAGGTCGCCGAAAGCCTACAGGCCGAGCGCGTTTTCCATGATCTAAAGGTCGTTTAGAAATAATAGAGCCAAAATAGAGCCACGGGCAAAAAAATAAGGCCGGAAATCCAGCATCTACGCTGGTTTCCGGTCTTTTCTATCTTATTCCCACTCTATCGTCGCCGGTGGCTTCGACGTAATATCGTAAACCACCCGGTTTATTTCCTTAATCTCGCTGACGATGCGGCCGGAGATACGCTCCAGCACGTCGTAGGGTATTTTGGCCCAGTCGGCGGTCATGCCGTCATGGGAATGCACCGCCCTGATGCCCACGGTGTGGGCGTAGGTGCGCTCGTCGCCCATGACGCCTACGCTGTAGAGGCCGGGCAGCACGGCAAAATACTGCCAGATCTCCCGGTCCAGGCCGGCGTTGGCGATTTCGCCGGTGACAATGGCGTCGGCTTCCTGCAGCAAAGCCACTTTTTCCGGCGTTACCTCGCCCAGAATGCGCACCGCCAGGCCGGGGCCGGGGAAAGGCTGGCGCCATACGATCTGAGCGGGCATGCCCAGTTCCTCGCCCACCTGGCGCACTTCGTCCTTGAACAGCCAGCGCAGGGGCTCAATTAAGGACAGACGCATGTTTTCCGGCAGCCCGCCCACGTTGTGGTGCGATTTGATCACCGCCGCGGTGGCTGTGCCGCTTTCCACCACGTCCGGGTAAAGGGTGCCCTGGACTAAATAATCTATTTCCCCCACCTTGGCCGCTTCTTCTTCAAAGACCCGGATGAATTCCTCCCCGATGATTTTGCGTTTGCGCTCCGGGTCGGCAACGCCCTGCAGTTTGTTCAAGAACCTGCTGGAAGCGTCCACGTAGACTAAGTTGATGTTGAATCTGCCCCGGAATACTTCCTGCACCGTTTCGGCCTCGTCCTTGCGCAGCAGCCCGTGGTTGACGAATACGCAGGTCAGTTGGTCGCCGATGGCCCGGTGCACCAGCACTGCCGCCACCGATGAGTCCACGCCGCCGCTCAGGGCGCACAGTACCCGCCGGTCGCCCACCCGGGCGCGGATTTCGGCCACCGTTTGCTCAATGAATGAGCCCATGGTCCAACTGCCGGAACAGCCGCAGATATTGAACAGGAAGTGACGCAGAATTTCCTGTCCCCGGGGGGTGTGCACCACCTCGGGGTGAAACTGCACCGCGTAAAGGCCGCGCCCGGGTTCCGCCATGGCAGCCACCGGCGCCTTTGCGGTGCGGGCCAGTACATTAAATCCCGGCGGCGGCGCTTCCACCCGGTCGCCGTGGCTCATCCAGCACAGGTCTTTTTCGCCCATGCAGTCCAGCAGCCCGCTGCCGGGCATTACTTCAATCCCGGTTTTGCCGTATTCGCGCATTTGGGCCCTGCTTACATCGCCCCCCAGTTGGAAAGCCATCAGCTGCATTCCGTAGCAGATGCCCAGCACGGGAATGCCCAGGTCGTAAACAGCCGGGTCGATGCGGGGCGCGCCGTCCTGGTACACGCTGGACGGTCCGCCGGAGAAGATCAGGCCCCGGGGGTTTTTGTTTTTTATTTCATCCAGCGGAGTATTGTAGGCCAGCATTTCGCAAAACACGTTGTGTTCGCGGATGCGGCGGGCTATAAGCTGGCTGTACTGGCCGCCGAAGTCAACCACGATCACCAGTTCCGGGACGGACATGGGCTGTTTCCTCCTTAAATTGGACGGTATTTACTTGGTTATTGTATATGCCTCACGCTTCAGGACACAAATTTCCGGCAGGTTGCGGTATTTTTCGTTATAATCCAGGCCGTAGCCCACAACGAATTCATCCGGGATGGAGAAACCGTTATAATCCACCGGCACGTTTACTTCCCGGCGGGACGGTTTGTCCAGCAGGGCGCAGAGACGCACGCTGGCGGGTTCCCGCGCTTTGAGGATTTCCAGCAGGTAATTAAGGGTCAGTCCGGTGTCCACGATGTCCTCCACCACCAGGATGTGCCGGCCCTGGATATTTTGGTCCAGGTCCTTGATAATCCGCACCACTCCCGTGGATCTGCTGGAAATGCCGTAGCTGGACACCGCCATAAAGTCGAACTGCACGTCTATGGACATGGCCCGGACCAGGTCGGCCATGAATATCATGGCCCCTTTGAGGATCCCGACAATTAACAGGTTCTTGCCGTCGTAATCCCCGGAAATGGCCTGGGCCATTTCGTTGACCTTTTTAGTTATCTCTTCCTTGGAAAGCAGCACTCTTTCTATATCCTGATGCAATGGAGCTCCCCCCTCGTCAAAAATCTGGGTTATTATAACAGGATGCGGTGACAGTGTCAATAAAAAAGGAACCGCCCGGGGGCGGTTCCGGATTTAACCGGTGATTAAATTTAATAAGTAAATGTAAATGCTCCCAGTTTTGTGGCCACCGGGCGGGAGGTCAGATATTTATTGGTTACCCAGTGTTCCCAGAAATACAGGGCGCCGTTGCTGGGGTCCCAGCCGTTAAGCGCGTCCATGGCCGCTTTTTTGCCTGTCGCGGTGGCTGGCCTGTTGATCCAGCCGTTTAGCACCGGTGAGAATTGGTATTTGCCGCCGGCATCGACCTGGTAGACGACGCCGCGGATGGTGTTGGGAAACAGCGGGCTGTCAACGCGGTTCAGGACAACGGCCCCCACCGCCACCTGGGTGGTATAGGATTCCGAGTCGGCCTCGGCGGTGATAATCCGGGCCAGGGCATCAAATTCGGTCGCGCTGATACTCCCCCTGCTGGTGGTGATGTTAGAATTAGAATTAGTATTGGTGTTGGTATTGGTGTTGGCGGCTGTCCCTCCGGCGGGGATGTAAAGGGTCTGGCCCGGATAGAGGGAGTTGGTGTTCAGGCCGCTGGCAGTCTTAATCCGGTTATAATCCACACCAAATTTTTTACCAATCAGGAACAGGGTGTCCCCTTTTTGCACCGTGTATTTTTGCGGTATGGTTAATTTCTGGCCGGGATTGATGTTGTCGGTCCAGATGTTGTTGGTGTAGCGCAGGGCGTACTGGCTGACACTATATTTACTTGCAATTTTAAAAATAGAGTCTCCCTTGCTTACCGTATGCGTCTGAGCCAGGGCCAGGCCCGGCAGCGCCAACAGCGCCGTGAAAAAGAAGAAACAAAAAAATAGTTTACCTTTGGTGACTTTACCCTTGATGTCCAAAAACATTACCTCCCTGGTCTAAGTTGTCGGGTTTATTATACAAGCCTGCCGATTAAATAGCCAAGGAGTAAAATATGCCAGGAATTCAGTGTTCTCTTTTTATCGGCGGTCCATACATTTTGGCGTTAATATGCTCCACCAGAAACATGGTTGAGAATGTATGGAAAATTTGGTTGGCCACACTTTCAATCGAGGAATCAAGTTTATGCAGATCGCCTTTAATCAAGGGACGAAAGCCAAATTTCATTTCCAGGTCTTCCAGAAATGACTGCACTATTTTTTGGCGCAGCGGTTCTTCACCCACGCTGTGCCATTGGGACAGCGGATTGCCGGCTTTACCCGGAGAATGCCGTTCCGCTGCTTCCAAAAACCAATCCCTGAATTGGTTAAAGGACGGGCGTTTGCGGCTGAAACTTTGCGTCATCAATTGCTTTCCTCCTTGCTTTACACCTGTAAAAATTTACGCATCAGCGCCGGCCCGTCGGGGATAAATATGCCGGTGGCCGCTGCGCTCGCTTCACAGTACCCGGCGCCTGTTCCGGCCTGGCCGGCGCCGGACATCATAGCATAGGGCACCGGGTCGGAGGTGTGGGTCCGGATGCTTAAAGGCGTGGGGTGATCCGGCAGCAGCAGTATTTTATAATCGCCTATGGCAGGCAACCCTTCCAGTAGTGTTCCCAGTACCTGGCTGTCTATTTCCTCAATGGCCCTGACTTTGGTTTCGGTGCTGCCCTGATGGCCCGCCTCGTCCGGCGCTTCCACGTGCAGGTAAATGAAATCGGTCCCGGCTTGCAGCGCCTCCAGGGCGGCCTGGGCCTTGCCGCGGAAATTGGTGTGGATGTTGCCGGTGGCTCCCGGTACGTCGAGCACTTCCATTCCGGCGCAGATGCCGATGCCCATGATCAGGTCGACCGCGGACACCACCGCTCCTTGCAGTCCGTACAGATCCTTGAATAGCGGCAACGCCGGCCGTTTGCCCTGGCCCCAAAACCACACCGAGTTGGCCAGCGGCTGTTTTTTCGCCAGCCTGGCCAGGTTGACGGGATGATTTTTCAGCAGTTCGTGGCTTTGCCGCATTAAGTCCAGCAGCCCGGCGCCGCCCTTGCCCCGGGGCAGATATTCGCCAACCTGGCGGCCGGAGATGTCGTGGGGCGGAGTCAGTTCGGTCTGTTCCGGGCCGTCGCGCCATACCATCAGGTGGCGGTAGCTGATGCCCGGGTAAAAATGCCTGTCACCTCCGCCCAGCCGCGCTTCCACCGCCAGGATTAATTCCCGGGCTTCGGCGCTGGATATTTCACCGGCGCTGTAGTCAAGCATCTGTTTGTCGGAGTATTCGGGCTCATCGGACAGGGTGACCAGGTTACAGCGGTAAGCCACGTCGTTGTCCGCCAGGTCCACCCCCATGCTCACGGCCTCCAGGGGTGAGCGGCCGGTGTAGTATTGCTGCGGCGCGTAACCCATTACCGACAGGTTGGCCACGTCACTGCCCGGCGGGTATCCTTCGGGTACGGTTTTTACCAGGCCTGTTTCTCCCCGGGCGGCCAGCAGGTCCATGTTCGGGGTGCGGGCATACTGCAGCGGTGTTTTATTGGCCAGTTCCGGGCGGGGTTCATCGGCCATGCCGTCCCCCACCAGCACGATGTATTTCATAACCAACCTCCGTTATGACGCAGGCTTGAATTAAGCACAGCAGTCGCAGCCCGCCGATTCGGCCAGTTTGAATTTCCGGTGCAGCACGTTCATGGCCTTTTCGGTTTCGGTATTCTTGATAATACAGGAAATCTTGATGTCGGAAGTGGAGATCATGTCGATATTGATTTCTTCGTCGGCCAGGGCGCCGAAGGTCATCGCCGCCACGCCGGGGTTGCCGGTCATGCCCGCGCCCACCACTGAAACCATGGCCACGTGGGCGTCATGGGTGTAACCGGCGGCCCCCACCACTTTAATGATTTCTTCGATGGTTTCCAGTGATTTACGCAAATCATCCTGGCTGACGGTGAAGGAAATGTCGTTTATACCATCGCGCATAGAGCTTTGCACGATCATATCCACGTTAATGCCGCGGTCGGCCAGCATTTTAAATACCATGTAGGCGACGCCGGGCTGATCCGGCACCCCGAAAATACCCAGCTTGGCCACGTTTTTATTGCTGGTAACACCGGTAACGAGTAATTTTTTTTCCATCTCGCATTCCTCCTTGACAATGGTTCCGGGGTGATCGTTGAAGCTGCACCTTACATGCAGCGGGATGTTGTATATTTTGGCGCACTCCACCGCCCTGGGATGCAATACCGCCGCTCCCAGGTGGGCCAGTTCAAGCATTTCGTCATAGGTTATGGATTCCAGTTTGCGGGCTTCGGGTACCACCCGCGGGTCGGTGGTATAAACGCCGTCCACGTCGGTGTATATTTCACACAGGTCGGCTTTGATCGCCGCGGCCAGCGCCACCGCGGTGGTGTCGGAGCCGCCTCGGCCCAGGGTGGTGACGTCGCCGTTATCGCATAGCCCCTGGAAGCCGGCTACCACAATTATCCTACCCGCCTCCAACTCGGCATTCAGTCTGGAGTTATCTATATCGGTAATGCGGGCTTTGGAATAGATGTGCTCGGTTTTTATCCCGGCCTGGGGGCCGGTAAGGGAAATAACGTCGACGCCCAAACTTTTAATCGCCATAGCCAGCAGGGCGATGGACACCTGCTCACCGGTGGACATCAGCATGTCCATTTCCCGGGCGGGCGGGTTATCGTTAAGCTCCCGGGCCAGCTTGATTAAATCATCGGTGGCATCGCCCATGGCCGATACCACCACTACCATCTTGTTTCCGGCACGCTGCCCGGCGACCACCCGCCGGGCCACGTTCTTGATGCGGCCCGCGTCACCAACGGATGTGCCGCCGTACTTTTGGACAATCAACATTTCCACCACTCCTGTAAAATAGAGTCTAAAGTCTTTTGACTGTTACATTATCTTCAGCGCCCTGGCTCCCACCGGACTGGGCGTGAGAACCAGGGTGCGCGCATTCATACCGCTTTCCTTGAATGTATCTCTCATTACGTCGGCAATCAGCTTAAAGTTTTTATCCGCCAGGGCGATTATGGAGGGGCCGGCGCCGCTTAACGCCACTCCCCGGGCTCCGGCCAGGCGGGCGGCGGAGATCACCTTTTTAAAACCAGCTATTGAACCGGCCCGGTACGGCTGGTGCAGCCGGTCGTCCATGGCGGTGCCCAGAACGGATAAATCGCCCTTTTGCAACGCCGCCACCAGCAGCGCCACCCGGCCGAGGTTGTATACCGAGTCCCGCATGGACACCAATTGCGGCAAGGATTCGCGGGAATCCCTGGTATTCAAGGTAAAATCAGGAATGGCCACCACGGCTTTTAGGCCCGGGGGTAAATCGATCTTAAACCAGGTGATATCCCCGTCAACGGCGGCATAAATAACCAGGCCGCCCAGCAGGGCCGGCGCCGCGTTATCCGGGTGTCCCTCCAGTGAACAGGCCAGGGAGAGCATTTCCCTTTGGCTGAGTCCGGCCCCGGACATGGCGTCCGCCGCTATGATCCCGCCAATCGCGGCGGCGGCGCTGCTGCCCAGACCCCGGCCCGGAGGCACGCCGTTAACCAGCCTGATTCGCAGTCCCGGCGGCTGATAGCCCCGGCGCTCGAACACCAGCCGGGCCGCCCGGTAAACCAGGTTGCTTTTATCCCTTGGCAGCATGTCCGCGCCTTCACCCTCGGCCTCAATTACGATTCCTTTGGGAATGGCGCTAAACTCTATAATATTATAGAGCTCCAGGGCCATGCCCAGGCAGTCGAAGCCCGGTCCCAGGTTGGCGGAGGTGGCGGGAACCTGTACTCTGATCAACGGTTATTCCCCTTCTACACGAATGACATTGGAAACCGTGTTGACCGATGAAAGATGAGTAATTATTTTCAGCGCGTCCTGCATGTTGCCTTCCCTTACGGTATGGGTCACCAGCACTATTTCAGCGGTATCGCCGTCTTTTTGTTTTTGCAGCACCGAGGCCAGGCTGACTTCCTTATCGCCGAAAGCATAGGCGATGGCAGCCAGTACGCCCGGTTTGTCGGCTACCTGCAGCCGCACGTAATATTTGCAGGCGGTGTCCTGCATGCTGCGGACCGGTTTTTCTTCAAAACAGGTGCAGGAAATAATTCCCTGCACATTGCGCAAGACATCCCGGGCGGCATCCAGTATATCGGCCGTTACGGCGCTGGCGGTGGGCATTTCCCCGGCGCCCCGCCCGTAAAACATGGTGTCCCCTACGGCATCTCCGGACACGTAAATGGCGTTATATACGTCGTTTACCGATGCCAGCGGATGGTCCAGCGGTATCAGCGCCGGGTGTACCCGGACCTCGATACCCGCTTCGGTCTCCTTGGCGATGGCCAGCAGTTTCACGATATAACTTAGCTCGCCGGCGTAAGCGATATCGGCGGCAGTGATTTTGGTAATTCCTTCAACGTAAACGTCGTCCGGCAGCACTCGCGAGTTGAAAGCGATGGAGGCCAGGATGGCCAGCTTGCGCGCGGCGTCAAACCCGCCCACGTCGGCGGTGGGGTCTGCTTCGGCATAACCGAGGTCCTGGGCTTCCTGGAGCACCGCTTGAAAATCCGAGCCGTCCCGGGTCATTTTGGTCAGCATATAGTTGGTGGTGCCGTTAACAATGCCGATAATTTGGGATAAGCGGTTTCCCGCCAGGCATTGCTTCAGCGGCCTGATGATGGGTATGCCGCCGGCCACGCTGGCTTCAAACAGCAAATCGGCGTTGTTGGCCTCGGCGATCTCAAACAGCATTTTGCCGTTGGAAGCGATCATGTCTTTGTTGGCGGTGACCACGCTTTTGCCGTTTTTCAGCGCCCCGGTTACGTAGTCCAGGGTGGGCTCCAGGCCGCCCATTACTTCCACCACTATTTTTATTTCCGGGTCATTGATGATGTCCCCGGCATTGGCGGTAAAAACCGCCGGGTCTATGTCCAGGCCGCGGTCTTTGGACGGGTCGCGGACCAGGATCTTTTTGATTTCAATACCGGCGCCGATCTTGCGCCTGATGTTTTCGCTGTTGCCGGTAATGATCCGGTACACTCCCCGGCCCACCGTACCCAGGCCCAGCAGTCCTATTTTCAGATTGTCAACCGACATATTGCAAGCCTTCTTTCTATTGTATATTAGAAATGCTCAGGCGCCCAGCAGTTTAGCCCGCCTGACCCCGATGGTGTTATGTAATAATTGCAGCAATTGTTCCGGCTCACAGCTCAGGCCGGAGGTCTCTATAGTTAAATTCGCTGAAGCGACCCCCTGCTGGGGTAAATTCTGGTTGATGGTCACAATGTTGCCGCCCACCGCGGCAATGCTGCTTAATAGCGATGAAAGCACTCCGGAACGATGCTCCAGGATCACTTCCAGGGTCAATGTCTGATCCCGGTTCCAGCGGTTGAAAGGGTAAACTTTATCCTTGTATTTATAAAAGGCGCTGCGGCTGAGATTTACTTTATCTACCGCTTCGGCGACGGTTACATTGCCGGTCTGCAGCAGTTCCTTGGCCTGTACCGTTTTGCTGATGGCTTCAGGTAAAATATCCTCCTGCACCAAAAAAAAACGCGGTTCCTTGCCTGCCATAAATTACACCTCCCCGGCAGTCCACTGTGTATGGATATAAATCCGCTTCTGGTAGACATTATATCACCGGGAGGCATAACTGGCAATGATTAACGCATTTAATAAAGCAATCAAAATTATTTAATATTTAGATCCGGGCTTGATAATAATTGTTTCCGATCGGGGTGATTTTATGGTCGCTGATTAGATAATCCAGGTGCTTTTCCAGCATCAGCCGTTCAAAAAAACGGATTAGTTTCTCGGGCTTAATAAACTTTTTGTAGATCAGGTTTTCTTCCACCAGTTCGTCCAGGCTTTTCTCAACTGTCAGCGAATTCAAGATCAGGCGGTTCCGTTCCTCGAAAACGTTTTCGAAGGCGGTTAGTCTTTCGGTGATTTGGTCGGTTATTATGCCGGTATGGCTGGTAACCAAAACCCCGGGGTTTAAATCCCTTACTTTGCGGACCGATTCGATAAAAAGGGGCAGGTTGGAACACAGGCTTGCATACCAGGGTCCAAAGGAAGACACGTCAATGTCGCTGCTGAAAAATATTCCGTCTCCGGGCAAATGAAAACCGATATGACCCGGAGTATGGCCGGGTAAGTGGACCACATGCAGCTTAACGCCGCCGAAATCGAGAATTTCTCCATCGTTTAATTCCCGTGCCACCGGCTTATCTTTGGCCAAATCCGGAAAGTATTTGTCCATCATATCCGGGGGGACTACCCGACCCAGGCCGGAATACTCCAGAAAGAATTTCTCGGAGTACAGGGCATGCGCGTCAAGATGATGAGTCCAAATTTCAGCCCTGGGGAAATAGCGGTTGCCGTTGGTATGGTCGTAGTGAAAGTGAGTGTTGATAATTACGTCCACATCCATATAAACTTGGATTTCTTCCCTGGCCCGACGGCCAAACCCGCTGTCGATTAAAACCTTTACGTCCGCGTCGATTAACAAACCGTGGCAGAAGGGGTATTTGGCCTCCCGCTCTCCGTGAATGAGATATATTTTTTCGGTTACCCGTTGGGCGGTGAACATTTTCGGCTTACTCCTTTGCCCCGAATTGTTTCATACGATACAAGACTAACTGGAAAACGCCTGCCGCAGGTAATTTGAAACCTGTTGAATTAAAACTTTTCCCTGATCCAATATGCCGGTCATGCCAAAGAACCCGTGGATCATGCCGGTATAACAATGATAATCAATTTTGACTCCGGCTTCACCAAGCCGTTTGGCGTAAGCCTCGCCTTCGTCGTGCAGGGGATCGTAACCCGCCGTGACCACCAGCGCGTCCGGCAGGCGGCCAAGGTCTTTTGCCAGCATGGGCGAGGCGTAAATATGCGCTCTATCCTCTTCCGTCCTGAAATAATAGCTTTTTAATCGCGCAATGTCTGCAGCAGAAATAAAGTAGCCCGCGGCGAAAACATGCTTTGAGGGGTAATCGTTCAACTGGTCGGTGACCGGATATAACAATACCTGGGCACACAAAGGCGGCCCCTCCCGGTCACGGGCCAGCAAGGACGTTACCGCGGCCAGGTTACCGCCCGCGCTGTCACCGCCCACGGCAATTCGCGCCGGGTCGGCGCCTAAAGCCCGGGCATTCTTGTAGGCCCATTTCAAGGCGGCATAGCAGTCTTCAACCGCTGTGGGGAATTTATATTCCGGCGCCAGACGATAATCGACCGAAATCACCAGGGCCGGGACGGAATTGGCCAGAACTCTTAAGGGTGCGTCAACAATATCAGGGTCACCCATTATAAATCCGCCGCCATGGAAATAAACAAAGATTGGCAGAGGTCCTGCCGATTCCGGCGCATAAACACGGATGCCGATCTCTCCGTCTTGAACCGGAATCCGGCGGTCATTAACCTGGGCCACTTCCGGCGGCGGGATATTCATGCGCTTAACCGACCGCTGCAGGGCCAGACGGTTTTGTTCGGGCGAAAGCGTATGCATCGGAGGCACGTCGCGCTCCGCCATAAGATCAAGAAATGCTTTGGCTTGCGGATCCAATGTCATTTGCATAACACCCCTGGATATTGGCATTATCAAGCAGCCCTAAAGAGGGCTGCTGTTTTATCATGTTTTAATAATCTAAAACATACTTCCCAATGTCCCTCTGGTTAAGCTGAAACCGCTTAACTTAATTTAAACACAAACTTCTCACCGTCGGAAACTCTTTCGATTAATCGTTTTTCCTCAAGATATTTCAAGTGAGCAATAGCTTCCCAGGTGGCAAACAGTTTTTGCGTTAGGGGAAACAAATTCCATGTTTTATAGGACATATCCCAGGTCATCCGGGATGCCGCCTGATAGGCGTCTTGATTTTCCTTCTCCAGGATGGTAAGTATCTCAATAACCCTTTTGTCGTGATGTTGCTTGAGTTCTACAATTCTTTTTCGCCATTCTTTGATCAGACTTCTGTGCCCCGGGAGTACCAATTCGATGTTACAACCCAGGATTTTATCAAGACTGTTGAGGTAATCCTTTAAGGGGTTTTCATTGGGTGACCATAGCGAGATATTGGGAGTTATGTCAGCGAGTATATGGTCGCCGGCAATCAGAATTCTGTGATTCGGCTCGTATAGACACAGGTGGCCTCTGGAATGTCCGGGGGTTTCTATACATTCAAATGTATAGTCTCCGGCAGATATGGCGTCGCCCTCTTTTATAAAACTTATATTAATCCGGTTGGCCGGGCCGGTGTAGCTATAGCCCGGGTGCCTTTCCATAGCCTCCCGGATATCCTTTTCGGGAAAGCCGTGTAGAATAGAAAAGCTCTTCAGGCTGTTCCATATAGCGCTATTATCATGCACCGGCTCGAAAACACCGGCATCTTGTGTGCTGCAGTACACCACCGACTTGTCCGTGACGAGTTCCGGCACCAGTCCGAAGTGGTCCGCATGTGCATGAGTGATAAAGAAGTCAGTCTTCCTTAAATCCACGCCCAAATCATTCAGGCTCGACCGCATGGCCACCAGGCATTCATCAAGGTTTAGCCCGGTGTCCACCACCAGGTTTCGCTCGTGCCCCTTGATCAAGTAGGAGTTTAGAGATTTCAGGGGGGTGTTGGGAAGGGGAATTTCAATCCTGTACAGGTTCGGTAATATTTCTTCCATGGCGCCGGACTCTCCTTCTTATAATTTAAATATGTTAATTATTCAGGATTAATATTTGCACCAATTACCCATTTACTTCTCTGGACTGTCAACCTTCACCTGCACCGGTGGAGGAGAATTGTGCATTAGTTCTTTATAAGCATCTGTGGGTACTGTTTTTGCAGTACCCGGACGTACAAATACCGCACCTTTTACAGGTACGGTATCTTATTTCCCAAACAGATTTTTTCGTATAACTGAAGCTAGTCAATTACAATTAAAAAGCATCCTCCGGGATTTCCATGGTGGAGTTGTCGCCCTCTTTAATAATCCGGGCGGCAGCCATAACCCCGGGGACAATATTTCGAATGTAAAACCGGGCGCTGCAAATCTTGCCTGAATAAAAGGCCTGATCGGTATCGTAATCGTCCAGTTTCCTCCTGGCTGTCAGGGCTTGCTGCATTAACAAACAGCCGGCATAAAGCTCGGCGGTAGCTTTCAATACCCTGGTGGAATACAGGGGTACAAACCGGGGGTTGCTTTTTAAGTAACCTTGCATAACTTCCATCAATTCTTGATAAGCCCGGGCGGCCTGGTCGAGTATTTCAAATTCCCTGGTAAAATCGCTGTTATTTTTATTGACATCGATAAACTGCTCCAGTTCAACGAACCACTCCCCAAACATCTTGCCATTATCAATATTCCATTTGCGGCCGACCAAATCCAGGGACTGAATAAAATTGGTGCCTTCCCAGATGGAATAAATTTTACTGTCCCTGGCCTGAAGAGCCACCGGGTACTCTTCGGTATACCCGTATCCGCCGTATACCTGGATGGCCTCGGCGATAAGCTCCCAGGCCCGGTCTGAACAGTAGGCTTTAACCAGCGGAGTGATTATTTCGATCCTGCGGCCGGCCTCCCGGACCTCCTTCTCGTCCCGGCCGAAGGTAATTTGATCCATGTAATAGAAACCTTTAAAAACCATGGCCCGCATGCCTTCCAGCACGGCCTTTTGGGTCAGCAGCATGCGCCTGACGTCTTCATGTTGGATAATCGGCACTCTTTCACCCCGGGGATTGGTAAAAGGTCTTCCCTGGACCCGCTCTTTCGCATACTCCACCGCGTTGTTGTAGGCCACTGTGGCTACTGCCAGGGCGCAATGGCCGGTGTGGAGCCGGGACTCGTTAATCATCTTAAACATTTGAGCCATGCCCTGCCCAAAACCGTCGGCGCCGGGCGGCTCGCCCAACAAAAACCCCCTGCAGCGATCATCTTCTCCGAAGCTCAAAACAGCGGTGGCGGAGCCTCTGTAGCCCAATTTATGTTCAATCCCTACTGTTGATACGTCATTCCCCTCACCCAAGCTTCCGTCCGGGTTGACCCAAACCTTGGGCACGATAAACAGGGACAGTCCTTTGGTCCCCCCGGCCGCCCCGTCAATTCTGGCCAGTACCAGGTGGATTATATTCTCGGTCAGGTCATGGTCGCCGGCTGAAATAAAGGATTTGGTGCCTTTAATTTTATAAATTCCCGGTTCTTCAGTGGGGTAGGCTTTGGCCAGCATATCTCCGACATCTGAACCGCCGCCGGGTTCCGTCAGACACATGGTGCCGGCCCAGGCGCCCGCAAACATTTTGGGCGTAAATAACTCAACCTGCTTTCTGGAGCCGTAAGCCTGAATAACCGAGGCGCTGCTGGCGGTCAGTCCGATATAGGATTCCAAACTGGGATTGGCCGCAATAACATACTCATGCACCGCGCCGAATAAAATGCCGGGCAGGGTGTCCTCGCCGTCCACATCCTTGTTGCTTGAACCCCAGCCGTTTTCCTGGATGAATTGATAAGCGTGATGAAAGGAGTCCGGTACAACCACTTTACCTTCGCTGAATACCGCTCCGACGCGGTCACCGTCGTCATTGGTGGGGGCGACCACATCCCTGCAGACCTTGAGGGCCTGATCAAGGATTTGATCCACGTCATCCAGATCAAAATAATCTTTGAACCGGTCCAGGGCAAAGATTTTTTCCCCGTCCAGCCATTCCTTGATAATAAACTTGTGCTCCCGGGTGTTGTAGATAAAGTTACTGGCCAAAACAAATTCCTCCCATCTTGATATTTGAAGTGATGGTTCGAAAAGGAGCGCGAACTTTTTGTTATGGTTTGAGGATCACCTTGATGGCCTGATCCAGCTTCTTTTCAAAAATCTCATAACCCCTTAAAGCTTCCGACAGGGGCAAAGTGTGGGTGATTAACGGGGTCAAATCCAGTTTGCCGGCCTGGATGAGGCTGATTAATCTTTTGGTATGGATGAAATTGCCCAGTCCAGTTTGGATGGTGATATTTTTGAGCATTAATTTGTTGAATGGAATTTTTACCGGCTGTGAAATAACTCCGATGACGGATACAGTACCGCCGGTGGCTACCGCGGCCAGGCAGTTGGCCAATGCCGCCGTGCTGCCGACGGCCTCCACGACCAGATCGGCTCCCCAACCGCCGGTAATGTCCATAATGGCCTGTACCGGGTCCGCCTTTGAAACATTGATCACTTTGTCGGCTCCCAGGCGGGCGGCCATGGCCAGCCGCCAGTCGTCCATGTCCAGGGCGATAACCCGGGAGGCGCCGAAAAGCCGCGCCACCGCCACCGCGCATAATCCCACGGGGCCGGCACCGAAAACAGCTGCCGCGTCACCCGGTTGAATGCCTTTCCCGTCCGGCTTTACTCCCGCCACACCTGTGTAAGCGGTGGCCAGGATATCCCCGACAAACAGCACCTGCTCATCAGTTAAACCCTCGGGTATTTTAGCCAAAGTTTCGTCCGCGAACAGCGCCCGGGCATACTCCGCCTGCACCCCCTGCAGGTTGCCCAGCATTTGCCCGCACCCATAAGCGCCGCCGTTTGCGCAGGCATATAAAAGTCCGCTGCGGCAGGCACGGCACTGCCCGCAATAAACCGCGGCCATCCCCACCACCCGGTCGCCGGGTTTAACCCTTGTAACGGCGGAACCGACCTCTTCCACCACGCCGGCGAATTCATGACCAATCACGGTTCCCGGCTCCACTTTTAAAAAGCCGCGCAAAACGTGTAAATCACTGCCGCAAATAGCGGTGGTGGCAACACGGACAATGGCGTCCCGGGGACCTTGTATTTCAGGCTTGGGCACTTCCTCCAAACGAATATCCCCAACACCCCGGTAAACTACAGCTTTCATAGCCTATCTCCCTGATTCATATTAAACAGCTTCCAAAATGACTGCCGCGCCCGGACCACCGCCTGCGCACAGGGAAGCGCATCCAAACTGAACTCCGCGACGCCGCATTTCGTGGAGCAGGGTAACTATGATCCGTGCTCCCGTGCAACTGACCGGGTGGCCTAACGATATGCCTGACCCGTTGGCGTTTACCTTGTCCAGATCCAGGTTTAATTCCCGGTTTACCGCTATAAATTGGGCGGCAAAGGCTTCATTTAATTCCCAGTAGCCGATATCGCCGCTGGTCAGGTTGGCAAACCGCAACGCGCGTTTTACCGCCGGAACCACCCCGATACCCATGATACTTGGATCCACGGCCCCGGACGCGGTGGCCATAATACGCGCCAGCGGCTTGCATCCCAGTTCTTCGGCTTTATCCGCCGTCATTAGAATTAAGGCGGCGGCGGCGTCATTTAAACCGGAGGCATTGCCGGCTGTAACGGTCCCCTCCTTTTCAAACACGGGAGGCAAATTGGCCAGGGCTTCCAGGCTTGCGTCCGGTTTGGGGCGCTCGTCGGTGTCAAACAGCATGGTCCCTTTCCTGTTCTTAATCTCTACCGGGACGATCTCATCTTTAAACTTGTATTCTTTGATGGCCCGGCAAGCCCGCTGGTGGCTGAGCAGAGCCAGTTCGTCCTGTTCACGGCGGGGAATTTTGTACATCCGGGCCAAATTTTCCGCGGTTACTCCCATGTGGTAGTTGTTGAATGCGTCAATCAGTCCGTCGTTAAACATGGAGTCAACAGCTTTATTGTGGCCCATCCGGTAACCTTTGCGCGCGCCGGGCAACAGGTAGGGGATGTTCGTCATGCTTTCGGGTCCCACTGCCGCCCCGACGTCCACCTTGCCCAGCATAATTTCCTGGACTAAAATTTCTGTTGCCCGCATGGAAGACGCGCATTGCTGGTTAACCGTAGCCGCCACTGTTTCAACGGAGCAACCGGCCCCCAAGGCCACCTGCCGGGCCGGGTTGGGTTTGCATCCGGTCATATTGCCCATGCCGGCCACAACCTCTTCAATGAGCCCCGGTTCAATGCCGGCTTTGACTAACGCTGCTTTAAGAGCAATAATCCCCAGCTCGACAGCCGAAAGGTCCTGCAAAGAACCTAAAAAATCAGCTATGGGGGTACGCATGCCGCTTACAATAACAACTTCACGCATCTGATGGCCTCCTCGTTAAGTAAACTATTAAATCAGAAAAATCGCACTCTTTTAGCCATCACAAGAATCATGCCAATAGCTGTTAATGCTTGCAAAACAGCGAAAACCCCGGGATTTAATAAAAATGATTTATAACGGCCGCGGGGATCTGTTTACAAAAGATACATCAGCCCGAGAAACATAGCTGCCCCCCGTCGACAACCAGAGTGTGCCCCGTAATAAAGGAGGATGCAGGGGAAGCCAGCAGCAGCGCCGCTCCATTTATATCCTCCACCTCGCCAAACCGGGGTATGGGTTGTCTTTCGATCATGGCCAATCCTGCCGGGCTGTCCCAGATGGCCCGGCTGAACTTTGTTTTTATTAAACCGGGCGCAATGGCGTTAACCCTTACACCGTCGGGTCCCCACTCTCTGGCCAGACAGCGGGTAAGATGGATTAAACCGGCTTTGGAAACGTTATAGGCATTTATGCCCGTGGAGGCCAGAAATGCCCCGATGGAAGCGACGTTGATAATCGAGCCCCCATGACCCTTCATCCAGGCGTGGTAAACCAATTGTGAAAGGAATAGGGACGCTTTTAAATTCACAGCGAATACTTTATCCCACCCTTCTTCGGTCAAATCAGCCAAAGGGGCATAACTTGGGTTGGCGCCGGCGTTATTGACCAGGATATCTATTTGTCCGGCCCAGTCCATGACCGCTTCAACCAGTTGCTTTCTGTCTTCCGTCAGCAGGATATTGGCCGTGATTCCCAAAACATTGCGCTGGTTGTCAAGGTGCGGAGATGCATCCGGTATCCTGAGCTTGATCCTTTCCACTGCCTCTTTAATCCCTTCAGGCCTGCGGCTGCATATAGCCACTCTGGCTCCCGCCCCGGCGTAGATACCGGCAATTTCTTCGCCGATGCCCCGGCTGGCGCCGGTAACCAGAGCTACTTTGCCGGCCAAAGAAAACATGGAATGTATAGGTTTAGCCAATTCAAGCAACTCCTTCCTGGCTAAAATAAACCCAAAGCAAAATTATAACTTAATTGTCAAAGCACAAATCATGCCATAAGGAAAAAGCCTGGATATTGCTTTTTATAACCAAATAACTATATACAAAGTAAACAATACCTGCTTTCACTGTATGCGGCATGTTATAGCTCCAGCCGTGATTCTATACGTCCGGGTGATTGGCATGATTTTTGGGTGTAAGCTATTTCTAACGAAATAGTTTAAAGGTGGTTTTAATTATGATCGGCAAAGATGTCATAGGCTGGGAAAGTAAACCTGTGATGTTCCGGATTGAATCCGACGCTGTGCGCAGATTTACTGAGGCCGCGGGTATTTCATTTAACAACCGGGTCCCCCCCACTTTTGTCGGCGCCTTTATGACGGGCAATATTGGCGGGATTGATTTGATGCGCTATGTAGCGATTCACGGTGAACAGAAATTTACTTATTACCAGCCGGTAAATATAGGCGATTGCATTACCTATACCTGCCGGATCAAGGATGTATCTAAAGGGTCGGGCAGGCTGGGCAAGATGTTCCGGGTTATAATTGAAACTACGGGATGTAACCCGATGAGAGAGGATGTTTACAAGATTAATTCAACGATTATTTTTATTGAAAGGAGACCTGAGGATGAAGCATCTTCGGGATTATCTGGTTAACGACCGGCTGCCTGTCAGAGAATGGTTGCCGGATGCTTTGCAATTGCGGCAGTACGCCGAGGTATCAGGCGATTTCAATCCCATTTTCTTAGACGATGCCTATGCGCGTGCGGCAGGATTGGGGGGCGTAATTTCCCAGGGGATGTTGACCATGACCCAGGTGGGGGCCATGCTGGCGGACTGGTTGGGAGATGAAGGAATGCTAATGAGTTTCGAAGCCCGGTTTGAAAAAATGGTCCGGGCCGGAGAACTGATAGTTTGTTCCGGTTATATTAAAGAAAGGCGTGCCGGTGCTTTAATCTGTGACCTGGCAGCCGTCAACGCCGGCGGGGAAAAAGTGTTGTCGGGGGCAGCGGTGGTGACGATTAAAACTCCATGTTAAACGTGATTTCCGTTGGTATCGTGCTGCTGCCGTTTAACAGGCATTTTCCTCCTTTCGAGGCTTAAAGGGGGCTTGTCTGCCTTTTTTTTGATACGATGTTTACAAAATATACAATTGGGGGTAAATTGATGAGCATTGGATCTCACGCGGTAACTACAAATGTTATCAAGCAATGGGATCAGGGGCTGTTATTTAAAATCCTCAATAATATTGAGGACGTGGTAATGGTCCTTGATTCCGATACCACAATTGTATTTGCCAATAAAGCCTACGCAAAAATTTTAGGGGTGCCGGTGCACAAGGTTTTGGGGCGCAGGCTTGATTTAATTGAACCCAACTCTCTGGCTATTAAGGTACTGAAATCAGGCAGAGCTAATCAAAACGAGAAGGATTACCTTTCTTCCATCGGCATTGATGTAATTGGACGTGCTTTTCCGCTCTTTGAGGGGGACAAGGTTGTGGGATGCGTATCGATTTTTAATAACATCACCAAAGTTGAGGAATTAAGCAGGGAATTACAGCGCTCCAAAGAGGTAGCGGATTATTTGCAGGAACAGTTAAACCGGCGGGAACAACTGCCTTTATCATTTAAGGAATACGTCGGGCAGAACGGCCGTTTGAGGCAGGCTTTGGAATTAGCGGCCAAAGCGGCTCAAACGGACAGCACGGTGCTTATCCTGGGTGAAAGCGGTGTCGGCAAGGAGGTTCTGGCCAGGGCCATCCATAATTGCAGCCGGCGGAAGGATAAGCCTTTAATTAAAGTAAATTGCGCCTCCATACCGGAGTCTTTACTGGAAAGCGAATTGTTTGGTTTTGACGACGGAGCTTTTACGGGGGCAAAAAAAGGCGGCAAACTGGGTAAATTTGAACTGGCCCACGGCGGTACGTTGTTTTTGGATGAAATAGGAGATATGAGCATTAACATGCAGGCCAAGATTTTGCGGGTACTGCAGGAAAAAGAACTGGAACGGGTAGGCGGCGTAAAAACCATTAAGCTGGATATCAGGGTCATTGCGGCCACCAACCGCGACCTGGAAAAAATGACTCAAGAAGGCGGTTTTCGCAAGGATTTATATTACCGGCTCAACATTGTGCCTTTACATGTGTTGCCGTTGCGCGAGCGTAAGGATGACATCCTCACCCTCGCGCAAAAGTTTCTTTCTCAATTCTCGGCGGAAGCCGGTCACGAAATAACCTTATCTTCCCGGGTGGTTAGTGTTTTACGAGATTATGACTGGCCGGGCAACGTCAGAGAGTTGAAAAACGTGTTAGAGTACGCCTGCATTGTCCGCAGCGGCACGCAAATTGAGGTTCGGCACTTACCGGCTTATCTGCCCTCGGCGGGCCATGACGAATTTCAAACCGATGATGATCAGCCGCGCGGATTAAAGGATACGGTAGCCAGGGTCGAAAGAGAGCTAATATTGGCGGCTCTGGCAAACAGCAACAATAACCGGAGCGCGGCCATCAAGGCGCTGGGAATTTCGCGCCGCGCATTTTATGAAAAACTGCGCCGGTATCAAATTGAAAACCAAACGTTTATTTAAATAACAGGTTGGGAAGCCACAAAACGATATTGGGGAATGCCGCTAGTAGCATGACGAAAGTTAGCATAATTAAAACAAATGGCACCATTGCCAGACAGATATCCTGCATGGTGATATCCCTGGGCACGATTGATTTCATGTAGAAGATGTTAAAGCCGAAAGGCGGAGTCAGGTAACCGATCTGCATCATGATGATGAAAACGACACCGAACCAAACCGGATCAAAACCCAACATTTTGATTACCGGAACAAAGATCGGGGTGGTGATCATGATGATTCCTCCCGGATCCAGGAACATGCCCAAAATAAATAAAATAAACATTATACCCGCCATAACGATTGTGGGTGACACCGGCAATGCAGCGATCAGCTCCCTTACGAACTCTATGGCGCCCACGGCGGTGTAAAGGGAGCAAAAGGCTGAGCTGCCGATGATAATCCACAATAGCATGCTGGAAAGCGCCAGAGTTTGGTAGCAACTCTCTTTAAGCACTGTCCAGGTTAGACTGCGGCGGATGGCGGCGCATAAAAGACTGCCCAAACTGCCCACGGCGGCAGCCTCGGTGGGGGTACAGATACCCCAAAAAATAGCTCCCAATACCATAACGATTAGGAGGATTGGGAGAATCAGCCCCCGTAAAGAAACAAACCTCTCTCTCCAGGCAGGCCTCTCCCCGGGTGGGATCGAAGGACACAACTGCGGCTGTAAATAAGATCTTACAGCGATATAAATAATAAATAATAAGGAAAGGAGCAAACCTGGCACAATACCTCCGGCGAACAGCCTGCCTATTGATTCCGAAGCGAAAACACCATAAACGATCATTAATACACTGGGTGGAATGAGGATGCCCAGGGTCCCCCCGGCAGATATAGCGCCCATGGCAATTTTTTTGTCGTAACCACGCTTGAGCATGGAAGGAAGAGCGATAATGCCCATGGAAACTGTGGCTGCGGCACTAATGCCGGTCAAAGCGGCAAATATGGTGCAGACTGCCACAGTGCCCATGGCCAGCCCGCCTTTGACGCCGCCAATCCATTTATACATCATGTCGTAGGCGTCTTCGGCGATGCCCGAGCGCTGCAGAACCATGCCCATAAAGACGAATAAGGGTATGGCTATAAAAATGAAGTTATCCATTACTCCGTATACGACACTGGTAATCATCGCCAGGGATTGGGGTCCCAATAGCAGAATGTTGAATAGTACGGCCAGACTGCCCATAACAAACGCCAGGGGCAGGCCTGATAACAGAAGGATAGTCAGGGCGGCGAACATTAATATTGTAATCAGGCTAACGTCCATGTTCACTCCCCCTTCCAAACAGAATTGCCGCATCCCGAATGAATTTTGCGATTCCCTGCAGCAGCAGCAGAGAAGCCCCGATGGGCAACACCATTTTAATGGGAAAAATAAGCGGATTCCAAAGGGAACCGGAGCGCTCCATATTTACAAGGGCGTGCCAGGCTCTGTCCCACCCCTTCCAAATCAGCACCACGCAAAAGAGGGCGAAAAGCCCAAAGGTAATTATATCTGCGAAAGCTTTTTTCCGAAAGGAGAGATGCTGGTAAATGATGTCCATTTTGACATGGCCTTTGATGGAAAGGGTATAAGCTCCGCCGAGTATGACATAGGCGCCAAAAACCATGGCCGAAGTCTCAGTGGCCCAAAGAGTGGGACTGGCGAAAAAATACCTTGCGATTACTTCACAGCCAACTATTAAACTTAATAAAATCACCAGGAAAGCACAGAATTTTCCTGTCCATTCGCTAATCAGGTCGATCACTTTTAAAAGACGCTCCACTATGGTGATTCCCCCTTTTTGTGTCTGGATGATCAGGTTGGGGGGTTTCCCCCCAACCTGATGAGTTTTACCAGGCCAATGTAATGGGAGGAGTAATTTGTTCCTTTCTTTCGGCCAGGAATTCTTTGACTTTGTTTATTACTTCAGTGTTGCGCGGATTCTTTTCAGCCAATAACTGCCAGCTTTTTTCCGCCATTTCCCGGGCTTTGGCTTGCTCTGCCGCGGAAAGCGTGTTTGCCGCAACTCCGAAGTCATTGATCATACTCTCCAGCGCTCTCCCGGTTGTGGCCCGGGTTTGTTCTTGTCCGATCTTGCCGTACATGATAAAGGTTGTTTCCAGGGCCTGTTTCTGTTCGGGCGTAAATTTATTCCAAACGTCCATATTAATCATTACGCTGTTCCACGCCCCGGTTCCCGGTTCGGGCAGCATATAGTTCTTGGCCACCTCCTGGAACTTCATTTCATACATTGGCCCCGCGTCGCCCCAGTTGGCTCCGTCCACAACGCCGGTGGACAGGGCTGTGTAAAGCTCATTTGACGGGACATTAACCACTGAAGCTCCGCCCTGTTCCAACCACTTGGCGACTGAACTGTGCGATCTGAATTTCATCCCTTTTAAATCGGCAATTTGGTTAATCGGTTTTTTAGTCATTAATCCGACGTTAAATGTTTCATAAGGAATCACGTAAACATTTTGTTTGGCATATTCTTCCCGCAGGATGTCTATGAAACCCCTGTGCCACATAAAGATCCAGGCTTCATGTAAATTGGGAAAAGCATAAGGCAAACCACCGCCGATTTCGCATACCGGCACCACGCCGGCATAAATGCCTTCGGGATAGATGGCCATGTCCAGTGTTCCCGTACGCACGGCGTCAAGCATTTCGGGCACCGGCATTACCGCTCCCGCCGGGAATGGTTTAATTTTAACCGTTCCATTTGTATTCTTTTCAATTAGAGGGATTAGGATATCGGCGGTGCGGTTAAACTGCTCCCCCGTCAGGTGGAATTGCATTTTCAGGTCAAAGGTTGGAGCAGGATTTGCGCTGCTTGTCGAAGCCGGCGCGGAATTTTCCGACGTGGCGGAGTCTGTTGATGAACAGGCCGCCAACATGACGGAAAGCAATAAAATGAGCGCAACCAATGAAACTTTGCTTTTCATGTAATTTCCCCCCGTTTTTAAATTTTTACCGCTTTCAATTTCCCGGGCCGAGGCATTGCAAATTTTGTTCGATTGGTATGCCGGCTTTTTCCCGGCGTTGGCTTTCCCGCTCTACAAGGAGCCGGCGCAGAATTTTTCCGGCTGCGCTCTTCGGCAGCTCCTGGCAGAACTCGATTTCTCGCGGCCGTTTATAGGCGGACATGTTGTCTTTGGCCCAGTCGATAATCTCCTGTTCGGTGATCCGGCCTGCATATTCAGGCCTCAATACGATAAAAGCCTTGGGGCTCTCACCCCGGTACGAGTCCGGCACGCCGATAACTACTGCTTCCCCCACCGCGGGATGCTGGTACAGCAGGTCCTCGACGTCCGCAGGGAATACGCTGAACCCTGAACACTTAATAAGTTCCCGGTTACGGCCCAGGATTTTAACGTATCCGTCTTCGTCCATCAGACCCACGTCGCCGGTGTGGAGCCAGCCATCGCGCAGGACCGCCGCGGTTTCCTCCGGCCTGCGCCAGTATCCCCGGAAGGTTGAAAACCCTTTGATCACAATTTCTCCCGCCTGGTTTGCCGGCAGCTCTTTTTCTCCGGTCTCCAGGTCGACGATGCGGACCTCGTTGCTGTGGGGGACGCCCGCGAACCCCGGCTTATATGCCCCCATGGGGGTGATTACGCCTCCGTGCGCTACGGATTCAGTGAGTCCGTACCCTTCCATGATGGCGGCCCGGGGAGCAAGTTCCTGCACTTTTTTAATCAGCTCCGGGCTGAATGATGAGCCGCCGCCGCATATATACCGGATCGTGCTCAAGTCATAGTTTCCGATGTCGGGTAACTGAAGCATGGCTACAAGCATGGTTGGCGCGCCGACCCAGGCGGTAATTTTGTGTTCCGTAATGGCCCGGGCGACGCCGTCGGGACTGAAACGTGATATAACGATGGTTCGCCCGCCGGTCGCCAGAGGCGCGCACATGGTCATTACCATACCCATGATGTGGAAGTATGGCGTTACACCCAAAAACACGTCGTCTTCCCGGTGATTAAACCAGTTATTTGCGGCAGCCACTGCGTAGGCTAATGCGTGATGGCTGATCATCGCCCCCTTGGGAAGCCCGGTGGTACCTCCGGTATACTGAAGGAGGGCCAGGTCTTCCTGCAGATCGTCCACCAGATTTGTGGGCAGAGGACTGGTCTCCTCCAGCAAGCGGGCGAAATCCCCGGTGTGGGGGAATGTCTGCCCGGGCGCTGAAACCTCTGCCGGGGCGCCGGGTGGGCAAAAATCTCCCAGGGACGTAACCAGGACGTGCTCGAGGCCAGACGTTTCACTGACCTTCGCCGCCTCGGGGTACAGGGTGTCCGATGCGATCAGGATCCGGCAGCCCGCGTCCTGGAGTTCCTGCCTCAGTTCAGCCTGCTTGAACATTGGATTCAAGGGCACAACAATACCGCCGGCCCGCAGCGTTCCGAAGTAAGCGATAATGAATTGAGGACAGTTTTGCAGAAAAAGCGCCACTCTGTCACCCTTGGTCAAACCGAGCCGGATTAGCAGCCGGGCGCAGCGATCAATGAGGCTGTTTAACTCGCCGTAGCTAATGTCTCTTCCATAGTAGCTGACAGCAACCCGGGACGGATTTTTTTCAGCCGCCAACCGCAATAGTTCCGGCAGTGGTTTGGTGACCTCGAACGTTCCGGTTACGTGAGGCGGCCATGCTTTCTCCCACAACCTCGCCCGAGGGGGCATGTTCATTGTCGACCCCTCCTTTAAAATCGTAATTTCTTTCAAACATCCGCATAAACATGAGATTGAAAAATTAAGTAATTGGGAAAATTAAAAAAATTTAAATTCATCAGACAGCTAATGTTGTAATTGCTTACTGCAAATAACTTGCCATAGAGGCAATGGGACAAAACCATTCTTTGCGCGGTTTAAGTGTATACTTGTTAAACAAAATGAAATTACAATGTTTCCTTTTTATATATTCTGATCATGCCGGTTTACCGGCCTTTGAAAAGAGCCGGCCGCTTTTCAAAAAACGCTCCGGCGCCTTCTTTGGCATCTTCTGTTCCGGTAACGATGCCAAAATAATGGGCCTCCATGGCACAGCCTGTGGCCAGATCGGTATCCAGGCCGGTATTGATGGCCCGTTTAGCCAGGGCCAGGGCAATGGGGGCCCGGCTGGCCAGGTCGGCGGCCAGTTCCTTGGCTTTGGCCGGCATCTCTTGCGCCGGGTATACTTTTTCCACAATCCTCAGTTCCAGGGCTTCCCTTGCTGTGATGCGTTTGCCTGTGTAAATAAGATATTTTGCCATTCCCTTGCCCACCAGCCTGGGTAAACGCTGGGTACCGCCGTTTCCCGGTATAACCCCCAGGCTGGTTTCCGTAAGACCAAGACGGGCGGTGTCAGCGGCCAGGCGAATGTCGCAGGCCAGGGCCAGTTCCAGCCCGCCGCCCAACGCAAAGCCGTTTATGGCGGCAATAACGGGCTTGCTAAGTTCCTCCAGGCTGGTCAGCAGTTTATTGGCGCGGCGGGCCAGTTCAACGCCGGCCATTGGATTCTCCAGCGCTTTGAGTTCGCCGATATCGGCGCCCCCGACAAAAGCTTTATCGCCGGCTCCGGTTATAATAACGGCGCCGATATCGCTATCACGCTCAATGTTTCTAATCACCTGTTCGAGTTCGTCAAGGGTTTCCCGGTTGAGGACATTCATTGCTTCGGGACGGTTAATGGTAATGGTCGCCACGCGTCCGTCCCGTTCCAGTAACAGGTTTTTGAACTCCATATATTCCCCTCCATGGTGATGCCAAGGTTAAAGTTATTGATACGCAAAAAAACCCTCACTGCTTTTACGGCCGAGTTTACCGGCTCTGACCATTTGTTTGATGACCTGGGGAGCGGCGTATTGATTGTTTCGCAACTCGTCGGCCAGATATTCCATTACGAAGTAGGCGACGTCAACACCGCCGAAATCCAGCAGTTCAAATGGGCCCATGGGATAGTTGAGGCCAAATTTAACTGCTTTATCAATATCTTCAACGGTAGCGACTCCTTCCTGGAGGAGACGGGCCGCCTCAATCATTTGAGGGATCATAATCCGGTTCACTATGAATCCGGGAGAATCCTTTTTTACATGCACAGTAACCTTGCCCAACGATTGCGCTAATTCTGTAGTAATGTTAATTGTTTCATCCGAGCTCTGGATGCCGCTGATTATTTCAACCAGGCGCATAACCTGCGCGGGATTAAAAAAGTGCATGCCGCAAACCTTTTCGGGCCGGCCTGAGGCGGCGGCTATTTCTGTAATTGACATGGAGGAAGTGTTCGTGGCGAAGACAACCTCGGGTCCGCAAACTTGATGCAGAGTTTGAAAAATTTCCTTTTTCAGCTCAAGCTGCTCCAACACGGCCTCAATGATGAAATCCGCGGGCTCCAGGTCTTCAATGACTGTTGTTTTTTTGATCCTGGCTAAAGTCGTTTGGCGGGCTTCCTCAGTAAGCTTACCTTTTTCCACGGATCGGCTCATCAGTTTATCCATGTTGGCCACTGAACGTTCAACATAGGCAATGTCCACGTCCCGAAGGATTACTTCATATCCCGACATGGCGACCAGATGCGCGATACCGGTGCCCATTGTTCCCGCTCCAACCACACCGACTGTCTTAATGGTCATAAATACTCCCCTTTCCGGGCTTTGGCTGTACTAAACATTTGGCGGGAACACCGGCAATTCACTATAAATAGGATCACTGGTGCCATCGTCTATGCGGGCCGCCCGTTTGGCCGCCGCCTTGTAGCGGTTGAAATCCGCCAGCGCAAAGATGGAGAGTTTTTGCGCCGCCAGCGATCCTTCCGCGTGGAGGGTGATCACGTCCTCGTACGACGAACCCAGATCGCGGATCAGTTTGATTAGCTTGAGCCGGTGTTCTGTCTTAACCCCCAGTTTGGCTCCGAGGTATTTGTCGATAAGCGGGCGAAGCTCGGGATTCTCATAGTCCAGGGACGAGGGCGCCGTGGCCACTATCCCGCCGGCGATGTCCTGCACATATTTGATGGCCTGGTGCCAGTTGTCCGCGAAGAAGTATTTCGCGATATTGGCGTACATCGGATTCGGATAAACCAGGCCGGAGTC
Source organism: Bacillota bacterium (assembly GCA_023439185.1). Taxonomy (GTDB): domain Bacteria; phylum Bacillota; class Desulfotomaculia; order Desulfotomaculales; family Desulfallaceae; genus BRH-c8a. The sequence continues at coordinate 184,972 of JAEXOR010000003.1, forward strand.
GGGATCCGTCACGCTGTGCTCGCAAGCGGCCCGGCCCATGATCTCGGTGGCTTCAGTGTAGTAAGTCAACCAGGTAAGCTTATCCCGGACATGGCCCATTTTGGCAACGTTATTGTATTCCGCCATCAGTGCGGCCGCGCCGGTCACCAGTTCCAGTTCGGCCGCCTTGTACGTCTCGGCGCTCAGGCGGTGAAAGTTGCCGAACATGTGGGCGATATCGCCGGCAAAGGGCCACTCGCCCTTGAGGAAAATCCGTTCATTGGGAATGAATACATCGTCGAAAATTACCATGGCGTCGTTGATGTAAATGCTGGCGCTCAGGGGATAGTCGAAGAAGTTATCCGCCTCTTTAATTTCCGGTTCGGCGGAAATAAAGGAGAGGCCTTTGGCGTTGGCCGGTACGCCGAATGACACGGCGTAAGCCTTATCGTCCTCCTTCATGGCCCGGCAGGGTACTACAATCAGCTCATTCGACAAAGGACCTTCGCTAATATGCGCTTTCGCGCCCCGGACTACGATTCCGTCCGGCCGTTCTTCCACAATGCGCACGTAATAGTCCTGGTGGGGCTGCTGCTGGGAGGGACGCAGGCTGCGGTCGCCCTTTACGTCCGTCATGGCCAGGGCAAGGCTTGCGTCTGTATCCTGGAGGTATTTACGGTAAGCCTCCACGTTTTGGGCATATTGAGTGCCGCATGCTTTGTCCACGTGCGGAGCAACGACCGTAACGGCATTCAGCCCGTCTTTGCCCACGAATTTCGCTCCGGATGGTTTGCCATAGCAGACCCGGGCCCAGAGCTTGACGATTTCCCGCAGCCGCATTAAGTCCGCCCTGCTTTTCTGCTGCATAAACACAAAACTTACCGGGTCGCCGTATTCATTTATTGCGGTCACCAGATCCCGGTATTTTGGATCCTGCTGCATCACGTAGTCCATGGCCATCCACTTGATGCAGATTCTTAAAATGGGGTGATCGGTTACATCTTCTACGCGTTTTCCCATAAAGTATACAATACGTCCATCTTTGAGGCTTTCGATATACTGTTGAGGGGTGCGAAGCGCCATATGAGTTCCTCCTATCAAATATTTTTTGTTATCGGGCGGATAGCATGTTGAACAGCTTATAGTTCATAGTTGGATTATTATAAGATCAATCGCATACCTCCTTTAATTTAAAGTTAAAGTTAGCTGAAAAACAATATGAGCAAAAAGCATACCATAGACAAATATAAACAAAAATCCCGGGGCGGATAAAGAGCGCCCGGGATTTTTGCATGTTGCCTTGACGATGAACATAAAACATATTTAAATTGTATACAAACTATTACCGCCTGATAATATACTTAAGTAACAGTTCTATCTTATGCATTCCGGTTTGCCTGCAGACTTCTCAATGGCCCTTTTGACCAGCGTTTTGGCGATTTCCACTTTATAGGCGTTTTTGGCCAGGGGCTTTGCCCCGGTTAAAGCAATGGCCGCCGCTTGTGCCGCGATCTCCGGGGACAGTTTTTTCCCGGTCAAAAACTCCTCCGCTTGCCGGGCGCGGACGGGCGTGGGGGCAACCGCCCCCAGGACGATGCGGGCGCCGGTGCAAACACTTTCTTCCGCGGTGATGATGGCAGCGACACTGACGATGGCGAAGTCAATGGGCTTGCGGACGGTGAACTTGAGGAAGACCTGACCGGCGTTATGCGCCGGCTTTGGTGTGTCAATGGCGGTAATCATTTCGTCCGGGTCGAGCACATTGCCCAGGTTGGTGTAAAAATCCTCCACGGGAACCCGGCGTGTGCCTGCAGTGCCGGTTATATCAAGCTCTGCGCCCAGGGCGGTGAGGGCCACCGCCGTGTCCGAGGGGCAGACCGCAAAGCACTTTTTGGCCCCCATGACGGCGTGGTACTGGTTTTCACCGGCGGCGGCGGGACAGGTTTTGCCGCCCTTGCGGAAGCAGTTGATCATGCCGCCGATTTCATCCGGGTAGCGGTAGTACCAGCAGCGGGTATCCTGGCAAAGGTTGCCGCCGATGGTGGCCATGTTCCTGATCTGCATGGCGGCGACGGTGCCGGCGGCCTCGGCCAGGATGGGCCAGCTCCCATTGATTACGGGAGAGGATGATATGCCGGTCAGGGTCGCCAACGCGCCGATTCTGATTTTATCCGCGTCCTCTTCAATTGCATCCAGGCCGGGGATGGTTTTTATGTTGATCACCGCTTCGGGGTAATCCGGCAGAATCCGGTCCTTTAAAACCCCGAGCAGATCGGTTCCTCCAGCGTTAAGTTTGGCGCCGCCCTGGTATTGCGCCAGCAGGCTGACGGCTTCCTCCACCGATTGGGCGTTAACATGAACGAAGGATTTCATCTACTTCCCCTCCTTGCCGGCCTTGGCCGTTTTCCCCAGCGCCTTTAAGACCCTGTCCGGTGTGAGCGGGTATTCCGCCATGCGCACGCCAATGGCGTTGGACACCGCCATGAGCACGGCGGACGGACCCGGTGACGGGGTAATTTCGCCCACGCCCACGGCGTGGAAACGGTGACTGGGTAAAGGCGTTTCCAACACTTCATGTTCCATTCCGGGCAGTTCCGCGAAGGTGCGCCACTTGTAGTCAATCATATTGGGGTTCATGACGCGCCCCAGCCGGGTATCAAGGATCGTTTCTTCAAAGAGGGCGCTGTCGATGCCCGCGGAACCAAGGCAGCCGTTAAGCTGGTTGGTGAGCGAAGGGGGATCGATAATCTGCCCCACGTCGGTGGCGCCTACGACCTTGATTAAATCCACCTTGCCTGTTTCGGTGTCGACCTCCACTTCGGTAAAGATCATCATAAAGTTGGGCAAGGTAAAATCAGGCTCGAAACGGCCCTTGCCCATGATGGTGCGGTCGTAGCCCATCCCCTTGAACCAGGGGATTTTCTTATCGGGATCTCCTGTTACGTAAACCATTCCGTCCCGGGTTTCCAGGTCCTCGGGCTGCACCTCGAATTGGGGGGCCATCAACTCCAGGAGCTGTTTTTTGGCGTCCTCGGCGGCGGCGATCACCGCGCTGCCGATGGCATAGGTGCCCCGGGACCCGACAGGGCCGATTTCAAAAGGGTTGACCCGGGAATCAACCGGTGTCACCGAGACATTGGCCAGAGGAATTTGCAGCACTTCGGCAACCATTTTGCAGATGTTGCTGCGCTGTCCGGTGCCGTGTTCGGCCAGGCCCGAATATATTGTGGCGGTACCGTTGGGGTCAATGCGCACAAAGGCCTCGGAGATGTCCTCCCCCACGTCGGCGTTGCCGTGCACGCCGACCCCGACGCCCCTTTGCCTGGCGCCGTTCACGGACGTCGGCTTAAGCCAGCCCCGCCATTTTTCAGTCCAGCCGAAGGTGGCCGCTCCCTTTTCGATGGCGGCGGTGTAATCTGTGCCGTTGCATACCCACCAGTTGCCGTCGCGCCAGTAATAGCCGTCGCCGGGCTTGACATAATTCTTTTTGAAAAACTCCACCGGGTCGATGCCGGCCTTTTCCAAACCCATGGTGACGAGGGGCGTCAGTGCGCATTTCAGCTCCTGGCCGCCGAAGCCGCGCACCTGCCCCGAGGCGGTGCGGTTGGTGCATATCATGCGGGGTTTGAAGCTCCAGTTCGGGCAGCGGATCATCAACTGCGCTTCACCCAATCCCACGGCCACCATGCCCTGGGTGATTTCCGAAAAGGCGCCGGTGTTCACCAGCCAATCGGCCTCCAGGGCTGTTACCGTGCCGTCCTTTTTCATGCCGACTTTGCCGTGAATCCTGGACCCCAGCCGCACCGTAAAGGCGGCCAGATGCTCCGCCTTGCCGTAGCATAATTTCACCGGGCGGCCCGCGGCCTTGGCCAGGGCGGCGGCCGGCAGAACAAATTGCCAGGACATATATTTTGAACCGTAGCTGGCTCCGACGGGGCTGCCCAGAGACGTCATACTGGTTGCCCCCATTCGCTTTTGGAGGGTGACTTTAAACATATGAGGGCCCTGGGACGCCGACCAGACAGTGAGGTTATCCGGTTCCTCCCAGGACGCGATTACCCCCGGCGGCTCCGGCGGCAGCGGGTTGGGGATGTTTTCGTAGGCGCAGGTCCCTTCGATGATCAAATCAGCTTCTTTAAACCCCTGGCCGACATCACCAAAGGCAACCTCCTGCAGGGTACGGGGCCCGAACATGCGGAGTTCCCGGGGCAAGAGATTGCCGGGAAACTGGTCGTACAATTGGGGAGCGTCCGGTTGAACCGCTTCCTCCACGTCGTATACCGCCGGGAGCGGTTCGTACTCCACCTCGATCAGGCGCAGGGCTTCTGCCGCGATATCCTCGGTTTCAGCCGCCACCAGGGCCACTTCGTCACCGACATAGCGGACTTTACTGTCCAGGAGCCGCACGTGCAGGGGAAACCCGGCCATCCATGGGGGCGCGTTCCGGTGGGTGAGCACCGCCTTTACCCCGGGAAGGCTTTCGGCGGCGGCGGTGTCGATGCTTTTAATCAGAGCATGGGGCAGCGGACTGCGTAAAACTTTGCCGTAAAGCATGTTGGGGATGTTAACGTCGTTGATGAACTTGATCCGTCCCGTTACGATATCCAGGGCGTCCTTGCGCCGGGTGGGCTTGCCGATAAAACGGTATTCCGTCATTGTTGGCCCCCCTTTTCCGCCGCCGCCTGCACGGCTTCCAGCACGTGATAATGGCTGTTGCACCGGCAGAAGTTACCCGCCAGGGCCTCTTTGATTTCTTCTTGATCCGGGGTTGGGTTCTTTAGCAGCAGGGCCTTGGCGCTCATGATAATCCCCGGGGTGCAGAAACCGCACTGAAAGGCGGTGAGGTCGATAAAGGACTGCTGCAGGGGATCAAGGGCGCCGGTTACGGGATCGCCCAGCCCTTCGATGGTGGTGATCTCTTTTCCCTCGCACTCCACGGACAGGAGCATGCAGGAGAGCACCGCTTTGCCGTCCATCAGCACGGTACAGCAGCCGCAGGCGCCGCGATCGCAGGATATCTTGGCGCCGGTAAGCCCCAGCTTTTCCCTGAGGGTGTGGGCCAGGGTATGCGAGGGTGATATTTCGCGGGCGCCTTCGCCGATGATAAAGGAATGTCTCTCGCCGTTCACGGTGAGCGTAAGTGTCACAGCATTTCCCCCTTATATGGTAGTGGTTTAAAGGCCGGTTCAGTCAAAGGTGAGGTTGACGGTTAATCTCTTCAGTAAATCCTCCAGGGTTTTAACTTCCTCCGGGGTAAAACCTTTGACTGCTTCATCAATGCATTCCACCGCTATGGGCACGATCCGGCTCCTTAAGTCCCTGCCCGCGTCGGTTAAATAAATTAAAAAAGATCTCCGGTCACTGGGACTGACCCGGCGTTCAATAAGGCCTTTTTTCTCCATCCGGTCCAGGGTGCGCGTTAAAGACGCCTGATCTTTTAGCGTTCTTTCCGCCAACTCCTTCTGGCTGATACCGCTCTCTTCAAACAGCCGGTTGATGATCATCCATTGTTCGGTGGTAATATTAAAAGTCTTGATTTTCTTCAGCAGGTTGTTTTTCATCCTCAGGTCCGCGTAGCAAAGTATAAAACCCAGGGTATCCCGATCTTCGAAATTGATGGCCGTCACCTCCGTTTTACTTGCTTTGATATATAATTGATCTAGTCAATTATTGATTAATCATATATTACTAGATTTCTAGGAAATGTCAATACCTTTAAAAAAATTCCCCGAGCAGATATGATATGCTCAGGGGATATTTACCAGCACGGCCAGGGGTAATCGTAGGTATATCGTCCGCGTTATATTGGAAATAAATTATTACGCTGAAGTACGCAGCGGCCAGGACATCCATCTACCGAGCAACAAAAAGAAAGCCGTTATTACCAAAGCGGCCAGCACGGAATAAAACCCGTTTAATGACCCAACCATGCCTGAGTGTTTACCATAAATGTAGACCAGGTAATGTACAACAAAAATATTGAGTGCGTTTCTGCCGGCCCAAATGGCCGGGTAAACATATGAGCCATCTGTTTTTGCAAGGAGTAAAGCGGCATACATCAGCACTGTTAGGCCCACTACAAAGAGCATGTAACTGGGAGAGGCAGGAAACCTGGTGATTAAAAACCCGGTAAAATTGCCCGCCAAACCCAATGTCATAAATAATAAACCTACAGCGGCTATAGTATGGGGTTTATAATTACCAGTTAAAACATAGATGGCCATGAATAGGCCTATAGATAAAAACCCGGTCAAAAGAACCAGTGAGAAATCACCCAATAAAATTCGGGCTAGTTTAGCAGGCAGTAGATAAGCGTAGGGATGAAAAAAATAATATCCTGCTAAGGCCAGAAGTCCGGTAAACAACAACACGGCCTTCCGGGCCGGCAAAAGATAAAGTGTTCCGGTTAAAATGCTGACAACGGCCAGTGACTGCAGCACCCCCCAATAGAAAAAACTTGCATGCCCAAAAGCAACAAGACAAAGGACCAGGCCGATGAGGTAAAGCCGCATGTTCCTTTGCGCCAGTTTTTTAAGTATGTTAACGGTTCCCATGTGTTCAGTTTTCATGGCGTTAATTGAATAGTAAAGAGACATTCCGCAAACAGTAAAAAAAATGGGGGCCGCTATATCTCCAATACTGATTTGACCAACAATAGTGAATATATCCCGTATGGAACCGGTGTACAGCCAGGTTACCACGTGGTGAAAAATCATTAAAACCACAGCGATACCCCGCAAAATATCAAGATTATAATCCCGGTTGTTTCGACCCGGAACAGAATTACCCGGTAAATTATCTAACAAGCACCTGTCCCTCCTCCATATGACCACCGGCGCCCTTTATTCCGTTTAGTATCATTACCAACAAAATCTATATGTGAACTTATATGTAAGCTATAGACGCATTTTATATTTGTTTTGTTTCCTTTTTTTTTAAAATGACCTATGCTGTTTGAAATATGGAAACCTAGCCGCAATTTTAACGTCTACTTGATAGAATATTTTTACCAAGGAAATGATTTTTGCAAAAACTTATAAAAAAAGCCGGCGCTGCCGAAATTCCGGCTGACGCCTGGCAATGAATCTCCTAAATAAAACAATCGGAAAGAGGAATTAATATTGAGAAAAATATTTATGGGATACAATGGGATTCCGCAACCAGGACAATTAGTATTAAGACCCGGCGGGATTTTTATAATGTGGAAAAATTAGATTCTTATGTCATAGGCTTTCAATCCAGCACTGACGAAAAAGACGAGCAAATTTGGCCGCTTCCCGGGAAGGTCAAAAACCTGCAGTTATCCTATGCTGTGTCCAAACAAGCATGGGTTTTAAATCTAATTCCATTATAAAACCGGCCTTTACGGCCGGTTTTAGATGATGATGCAGATTAGACCCCCACTACCCTCGTTAATAATCCGCTGGACTGTTTCCTGCAGTTTCTCCTGCGCGTTTTCCGGCATCCGCTGTATTTTATTCTGGATGCCTTCCCGGACCAGGTCGTTGACTGATTTGCCGAATATTTCGGAGTTCCATATTTTGCTCGGGTTCTCCTCAAACTCGTTAAGCATGTAGCGGACCAGTTCCTCGCACTGCTTCTCGGTGCCTATGATGGGGGTGATTTCAGTTTGAATCTTGGCGTTAATCATATGGATGGAAGGGGCGCTTGCTTTCAGCCTGACGCCGAAGCGGTTGCCCTGCCTGATCAATTCCGGCTCTTCCAGGTTCATGTCGTCCATGGTGGGGTTGACTACCCCGTAACCGTTTTGCCGCACCTCCGTCAGGGCGGAAGATACTTTGTCATATTCGCGCTTGGCCACGGCCAGGTCTCTGACCAGTCTGAACAGGTGATGTTCTCCTTGCAGTTGGAAGCCTGTTTCTTCTTCCAACACCCGGTAAAACAGTTCTGGTTTGGATAAAATTTCGATGGCCGCGGTACCGGTGCCCAGGTCCATGTTTTTCAAGTTAACCTGCCGCACCATTTCATAACCGCCGAGTTTTTCCACCGCGCCGTCTATGTCCCTCAGGCGCCTTACCTGCTGGACGGTTTCTTGTACCGCGTCGTCAAATTGATTTCGCAGCCAGTGTTTGGGTTCCAGTTCCTCCACCCAGAGCGGCATGGAAATGCTTACTTCGTTAACCGGGAATTCGAACAGCGCTTTTTCCATCAGCATCAGGATATCCTGTTGACGCATCTCCGCGCAGTTCACCGGCATCACCGGAACATCGTATTTGTCTGCCAATTCGTCCGCCAGCAAAAGCGTTTCTTCATTTTCCGGTTCAGTGCTGTTGAGGATCATTAAAAACGGCCGGCTGATTTCTTTCAGCTCCTGAACCACTCTTTCTTCGGCCGGGACGAAATTATCCCTTGCAATGTCCGTGGTGGTGCCGTCGGTGGTGACCACTATACCGATGGTGGAGTGCTCACTGATTACTTTTCTGGTCCCAATCTCGGCGGCTTCCTCAAAGGGAATCGGATCTTCGAACCAGGGAGTGGATACCATGCGCGGGTTGCCTTCTTCATCCTCGTAACCAAGAGCTCCTTCCACCCGGTAACCCACGCAGTCCACCAGGCGAACCCTGACCTTCAGGTTGGGACCGATTTCAATTTCCGCTGCCTCGTCAGGTACGAATTTGGGCTCGGTGGTGGTGATGATTTTGCCGTTCCCGCTCTGGGGCAGTTCATCCCGGGTCCTTTCCTGCTCAAAGATGTTTTCAATGTTCGGGAGCACCATTAATTCCATAAACCGTTTAATAAAGGTCGACTTGCCCGTTCTAACGCCGCCGCTTACACCCAAGTAAATATCGCCTTCGGTGCGTTCCGCTATATCGCGGAAAATGTCGTATTTTTCCATGAACGCACTCCTCCTTTAAAAAGTGCAAAATTTATATGCAAATGGTTAAAACCCGTTTGAAGCATCCCCCCCACCGGCAGGAAGACGGTGAATTATTTCTATTGAACAATTTTTTCCAGTGGTATACGGTAACAGTATATATATATGAAGCATGTTTCCTTTTATTACTGGATTAATAAAAATTATTTTGTTCGAAAATTTTAGATAATTAATTGTTTATTTTGCAGGAATAGATATCCTGATGTCGAATAATTTGGATCTAAGTGATGTGGACAACCCTTAGACAAAACCTCGGCGGAAGGAGAATCTATGAGCAGAAAAGTATTATTGGTTTTGTGCGGCGCCGTACTCATTTGGACGATGGTCCCGGTTTCTGCCCTGGCTGTCCCCATGCAACGTACCGTTACCGTGGTTGACGAGGGAGATAATATTGTTTTCCGGGAAAATATCTTGTATAACAATACATATAAAGCCCCGGAGGTAAAAATTACACCTGCTCCGGCGGTACCCACAATAGATGAGGGGCAAAAACGAGTAACCGCTCCGACAACTTCCCGGAGCGGCACGGATGTGCGCCTGGTTTTGAAAACCGCACATGATTTGCTAGGCAAATCATATTCATACGGCGGCGGCGGGCCAAACAGTTTTGACTGTTCAGGATTCACCATGTATGTGTTTAGGCAACACGGCGTTAACTTGCCGCACAACGCGGCCGACCAGTTCAAGGCCGGCATGAAGTTGTCGCGTGATCAACTGGCGGCCGGCGACCTGGTGTTCTTCAGTTATTACAGCAGCGCCGGTATTCAGCATGTGGGCATTTACATCGGTGACGGGCAGTTTATCCACTCGTCAACCAGCAGGGGAGTAATTATATCTTCAATGAATGCGCAATATTACGCCAGCAACTATAAAGGCGCGGCGCGCGTAATACGCTAAGCTTTGATTTACAGGCCGGATTTATCTTTCAGGTAAACCCGCAGCAAATTCTTATAGACCTCGGGACCCAGACGAACTCTGTCCAGCGTACTGCCGGGCAGTTCTTTTTTTGCCCTGGCGGGTACGCCGGCCGCCAGGTGCCGGGGAGGTATACTGGTATTGTCGCTTACCACCGACCCCGCCGCCACCATGGCTTCGCTGCCCACCACCGCATGGTCCAGCACCACCGCGTTGATGCCGATCATGGCCCCGTCTTCCACGGTGCAATTGTGCAGTACCGCGCCATGGCCCACGGTGACGTTCGCGCCAACGGTTACCTGGCCGTCCGGGAGCGTGTGCAACACTACGTTATCCTGGATGCTGGTGTTTTTGCCGATGGAAACCAGGCCCAAATCTCCCCGCAAAACGGCGCCGAACAGGATAATGGCCCCATCTTCAACAACGACGTCGCCGATAAGGACGGCCGTCGGTGCTATGTACGCTCCCGGGTGTACCCGCGGGTGCTTGCCGGCAAATTCGATTAAATTCATTTTTTAATGCACCTCTTTAATTTTGTGTCTTTGTATATTCCATGCTCACGTTAATTTTAGTCAGCGCCACTTCCTCCACTTCGTGCGTCTTGCTGCGGGTGAGCAGGTTTTTAACTGATTGCGCCGGGTGCAAGCCTTTAAACAGCACCTGGTATACCTGTTCCGTGATGGGCATCTCCACTCCCCATTTGGCGGCCAGTTCGTGCGTCACGCCGGTGGTGCGCACCCCTTCCACAACCATGCGCATATCCTTTAAAACTTCGTTCAGTTCTTTGCCGCGGCCAATCTCAATGCCTGCCCGGCGGTTGCGGCTGTGCATGCTGGTGCAGGTCACGATCAGGTCGCCGATCCCGGCCAGGCCGGCAAAGGTCAGCGGATTGGCGTGCATGGCCACCCCCAGCCGGGTAATCTCCGCCAAACCCCTGGTCATTAGGGCGGCTTTGGCGTTATCGCTTCCGTTCAGGCCATCGACGATGCCGGTGCCCAGAGCGATGATATTTTTCAGCGCCCCGCCTAATTCCACGCCGGTGATGTCGGGGTTGGTATAAACCCTGAAACTGTCGCCCATAAAAAGGTCCTGGGCCGCTTCCGCCGACTTTTGGGTCGTGGAGGCCACGACCACCGCGGTGGGCATATTCCGCGCCACCTCCTCGGCATGGCTTGGTCCCGAAAGGGTCACATAATCAACGGACCGTTCCGCTCCCGCCACCCGGGTGAAGACCTGGGACATCCGCAGCATGGTATCTTCCTCGATGCCCTTAGCGGTATTGACAATCAGCGTTCCCGCCTTGATACCGGGCAGGGACGCTGTCAGCATGTTCCTGAAGCTGTGCGACGGCACGCAGTATAAAACAGTTTTGGCGCCGGAGAGGGTTTCCTCCAGGTCCGACGTCACCCGAACTTGGTCCGGGATTACGATACCGGGTAGATAATTGCTGTTTTCCCGGGTGCCTTTTAGTTCATCAACCAGGTCCGTTCGTCTGGACCACAGGTATACGTCGTTACCAAGGGAGGCCAGGTGGCGGGCCAGGGCCGTACCCCAGCTACCGGCGCCCAGCACCGCGATTTTTTTCACTTTCTGCGTCCACCCTTCGACACTTTAAATTCTGTTCCGTCAAGTAGTCTTTTGATATTAGCCCGGTGTTTATACACCGCCACCGCCGCTACGCCGGCGCCGAAGGCGATGTGCCAGGGGCTCATTTTAATCACCGCCATGGTTACGGGTATGGACACGGCGGCCAGCATGGAGGCCAGTGACACGTAACGGCTGATGGCAACCGTGATCAGCCAGACAATCAGACCGACCAGTACCGTAACCGGAGCCATGGCCAGGAAGATGCCTCCGCCGGTGGCGATCATTTTACCGCCTTTAAAGCGCAGGAATACCGACCAACTGTGACCGCACAGGGCGGCTGCGGCGGCCGGCAGTTCGGTTTCGATGCCGCCCAGGGACCTGCCGATTAACACGGCGGCCGCCCCTTTGCCCATATCCAGCAGCAATACCGCCAGGCCCGGGGCCGGTCCCAGGTTGCGCCACACGTTGGTGGCGCCGATGTTCCCGCTGCCATGTTCCGTGATGTCAAGTCCTTTCAGCCTGGCCAGCAGGTAGCCGAAGGGAATTGAACCAATTAGGTAGCCAATAATGACAGCCAATATAATGTTCAAAACCTTCACTTCCTTTGAACTATCGTGCTCCTTTTCGAACTCTTCCTTAATTGCTGCTTGGCGGTTTTAATACTTGCTGTCTCTTTTACGCATGATCAGCCGCACCGGCGTACCCTCGAAACCGTATGCCTGGCGCAACCGGTTTTCAATATAGCGCAGGTAGGAAAAATGCATCAGTTCAGGTTCGTTGACAAATAAAATAAAAGTGGGTGGTTTAACCCCCGCCTGGGTGCAGTAAAAAATCTTTAGCCGCCTGCCCTTGTCGGTGGGAGCCGGGTTGCGCAGCACCGCGTCCCGGATTAAGTCGTTCAAATCGCTGGTGGAAACGCGCATACTGTGCTGCTCGCTGACAAAGTCGACCAGTTCCAGCACCCTGGAGATTCGCTGCCCGGTTAGTGCACTGGTGAAAAGTACCGGAGCGTATTGCATGAATCCCAAACCGTCGCGCAAATCCTGCACGTAACGGTTGGCGGTCTTATCGTCTTTTTCCACCAGATCCCACTTGTTGACGATCAGGATTACTCCTTTGCCCTTTTCATGGACATAGCCGGCAATTTTTTTGTCTTGCTCGGCAAGCCGGTCCACCGCGTCAATCATCATCAGCGCCACGTCTCCGCGGTCAATGGCACGCAACGAGCGAATTACGCTGTATTTTTCGGTGGGCAGGTCGATCCGGCTGCGCCGGCGCATTCCCGCTGTGTCGACCAGGATATACTCTTTCTCGCCGCGCTTGACGCGGGTGTCGATGGCGTCCCGGGTGGTGCCGGGGATATCGCTGACGATGACCCGCTCTTCGCCCAGGATGGCGTTAACCAGTGACGATTTGCCGACGTTGGGACGTCCAACCACGGTAATCCTGATCAGGTCGTCCTCTTCCTCCGGTTCTTCCGGCGGCGGCAGTTCATCCAGCACCAGGTCCAACAGATCTCCGGTATTCCGGCCCTCCATGGCTGAAACCGGCAGCGGTTCACCCAGTCCCAGCCGGTAAAAGTCGGCCAGGAAGCCCTGCTGTTCAAAATTCTCGACCTTGTTGGCTACCAGGAGCACCGGCTTTTCACTCTTGCGCAGTACCTGGGCCACTTCTTCGTCGGTCCCGGTGATCCCGCTCCGGGCGTCCACCACGAACAATACCAGGTCGGCGTCACGGATGGCCAATTCCGCTTGGGAGCGGACATGGAAGGCAAAATCACCTTCGTCCCGGTAGTCCAAACCGCCGGTATCCACCAGGGTGAACCGCCGGCCGTTCCATTCGGCAGGCTGGTAAAGCCGGTCTCTTGTTATGCCTGGGACATCTTCGACAATAGCCACCCGGGCCCCCACAATGCGGTTAAATAAAGTTGACTTGCCCACGTTGGGCCGGCCTATAATTGCCACAATTGGATCGGCCATTTTTTTAAAGCACCATCTCTCTCACTAAATCCGCCGGCCCGTCCACGGGAACAACCGGCGTCCCCAAACAGCGGGAAAGCTCGTCCACGGTAACGTCATCCAGGAATGTCGAGTCGCCGTCCCGCAGCATTACCGAGGGGATTAACACTTTCCCGCCCAAATCATGCCCGGTCAATCCATTGATTAAATCCTGCCCGGTTAGTAATCCGGCCACAGTAACATTATGGCCGAAAAAATTGTTCTTCAAAACATATGGCAGTACTTCCACCTGCTCGATCCGGTTCAGTTCGTCTGTCACCTGCCGTAAAAGCGGCCCGGCCAGCAGGCCGGTAACCACCGCCGCCCGTACCGGTTTGACGGCGGCCCGGGGCAGTCTGCGCCGGGCCCTGCTCCATTGGTCCTTGAACAGGCGTACCAGACCGACACCGTTTTCGGTTTGGGGAAAACCGCCGTAACGGGCGGCCGTGGGCGCCGGTATACCGGCGGTGATGTAAAACTCGTCGCCGGCGAACACCAGGGGGTAACCGTACCGGGAAATAAACTCTTTTTGACTGTGATGCACCTGCTTGACCACCATTTTGGCCTCCTGAGGCCGGTATGGACGCAGGTGATGCAGCCCGCGCCGGTGGGCGGTAAGCCCCACCGGCACCACCGCCAGGGAGCGGACTGCCGGCCACAGGGAACTAAGTTCCCGGATGGTGCGGGCCAGTTCGGCGCCGTCGTTTAAGCCGGGGCATAAGACGGCCTGGGTATGTATCTCGATTCCCGCCCGGGCCAGAAACCCGAGCTGTTCCATGATCCGGCCCGCCCCGGTGTGTCCCATTATCTTTTGACGCAAGGCCGGGTTGACGGTGTGTACCGACACATACAGCGGACTGAGGCGCATGTCGGCGATGCGCTCAAGGTCGGTGGTTCCGGCGTTGGTCAGGGTAATGAAGTTGCCCTGGGCGAAGGACAGGCGATAATCGTCGTCCTTAACGTATAGGGATGGACGCATCCGGGGCGGCATCTGGTCAACGAAGCAAAAAACGCACTTATTCCGGCAGCGGCGGGTTCTGCCGATGCCGTCGCCTTGAAATTCAATGCCCAGTGATTCGTCAAAATCCTTTTCAATTTCCAAAAGCCATTGTTCGCCGTTATTTTTCTGCAGCAGTACCCGCAGGTTTTCGTCCGCGCTGTAAAATTTGTAATCAATGATGTCTTTAATTTCGGCATCATTGATTTGCAGAACGGTATCACCCCGCTCCACGCCCAGTTCCGCCGCGATACCGTCATCCGCGACGTCTTTAACCACCAGCCCCCGGGTCCGCATGGAAAAAGTTCCTCCGTTGGTATTATTGCTTGTTACATTATCCGCCAGCAGGGGAAGTTAGTCAAGGCGGGGTTTCACGGCACGCTGTTTCCACGAGTCCGGCGTAGATATCTTTGACGCCGCGACAAACCATGCTCAGCCCGGCGCCGCGTAATAACGGCATTTTGCTTATCCATATCCCGGCGCTCATTAAAGGTGTTTTTTTATATTCCAGAATGACCAGGCTGTAGTCTTCAATCCGGTATAAACCTAAAAAACTGGTGATTGCCCGTCTCACCATGTCACCTTGCCTGTCTGTCCACAGGGCCAGGCATCTTTTGCCACCGGAGCTTTTTTCAAAACTGTATATCCGGGCGTCTCCTTTACCCATGCCGCAAGGATGAAGCACGCCGGCCAGTTCGTTTTTATGCGGGCGCCGGTCAGCCGGCAGCCGGCCGGTGCGGATGGCGGCCGCCAGTACAGAATAAGGAAAACCGGTATCGCAGTAAAAGATAACTTGTTTCATTAATCGCTTCTCTCCTCGGCCAATACGCTTGAAACCAGCTTAAAAATTTTCGGATAAGCCCAAACAGTGCCCAGGGTGACCAGCGGGCGGCCGGTTTTAATCCATCTGAACTTGCGGGACATGAAACCGCCAATTCTCATGATCATATTGACTTTGTGCAATACATTGACCAGCCGGTAACTGTCGGCCGAAATACCAAAATTCCGGGCCAGTCCGTCAACGATATTTTTCAGGAGTTTCGGTTTGCCTCTCTGTCCGGTAAAATATACTTCATTCCCCATGCCGTCCACCCCCATCAAGGTTATTTTCCCGTGATCGTTGCCATCCCGGGTATCGAAAAAAGGCAGGGCCAATAGCTCCCGGGGGAGCGGCTTACGTTCACTGGGGAGCAGGCCCAGGTGAGCGGCGGCGGCGGTAACGGATGAGTGTGTACCGCCGAAGCAATGATAAATGATCTTCATCTTTATATCACCTAATGTTTGACGATGTAGTAAACCCCGTTTCCCAGGTCATGTACCGCGGCGTCCAGGGACCTGGAAAGGTAAATGGCGATCTGTGCTTTTTCATCCTGGTTTTGGGCGACGAAAATCGGGATGTCCCCGGTAATTTTTTCTTTTTCCTGATCTGTGATGATGGCAGCCAGCAGTTCACCCAATTATTTCACCTCGCAGCCATACGCCCGGCTTGGGCTTTAAGCGGCTTGAGACGGGCGCTTTCCAAAAGCGGCGTTCTTCTGACCGCCGTCAAAAGGGCGTCCATGTCCTTGACCATGGGCATAATATACAGGGCCAACTCGCCGGTATCCGAATCTTTGCGGGCCAGCGGTGTAAACTCGGGGGTATCGACGTCCTTTTTGCTGCCCAGGATCACTGCCGCGGTGTGGGTAATGGCCATGCGCTGCCCGAGGTCGTGCAACACGGCCCTGGCGTTGTTGTTGTGCGGCTTTAATAATACCCCCAGCCCCTCGTTCAATATTTTTTCCCTGGACGCGGGCAGCCCTACGTTCATAATGTTGATATCATTGACATGCAGTATCGGGCCTTTGAAGTTTATTACGGCCGGTACAACTTCACAGATGTCTCCGATACTGTCGCCGCCCATGAATTTTATGTTCAACAGCAGTAAAAAGATCGCCGCCGCGACAGCGTACCAGACCCCTGCCAGGGAAACGGCGCTGGTAATGAAGGCCGTCGCCATAACCAAATAGTTGCGGGCTTCGAATGTCCTGGCGATACCTTCAATATAATCGTTGCCGCGCTTTTCCAGCCGGTTTTCCTCAAGATTCCTCAGGGTTTCCCGTTCAATGTTCCTGATCTCCCGGAACTGTTGCGCGGCCAGAGCCAGAAAGGTAAAGGCGGTGAAATCCTTATTCAGCAGGGCCGGCACCGCCACCGCGCCCAGTGCCGAAGCGATGGCGCCCAGGGAAAGGTGTGAGATCAGCCCGTGAGGATAGCCGGGATACTGGCGGTAATCCAGCCGCATCAGAAAAATGCGCGAGATGATCCCGGCCATACTGCCGATAATTATACTTGTCAGGAATTGCTCCATCTGGTTCACTCCGTTTGAGGGCACAGACATTAATCGGGCGTATCGCTTGATACGCCCTTATTACTGCGGGATATTTTAAGCTTACACGGTTATTACTTGCCGTCAGGCTTGTCGTGGTTTCCGTCGCCGGGTTTTTTGGCCGGCGAGCCCAGCCCTGAGAATTCCTGCCCCCAGAAGCTGCGCAGCCGCTGCCGGGCCTTATCCCAGCCGCCGGAACTGATCAACAGGAACGCTCCGCCACCCAGGATTAATACACCCAGGATCCAGGCGATGGTTGCCCATCCCCCGGGGGTTTTTGAGGTGGTGCCGAAACCTTCATTGCCCGGCGTTGTTCCGCCGATACCCAGGATGGCGGGCAGGGCGTCGGCAAACAGGGCCGCGCCTTTTTCCGCCTCTTCGCGGGTATTGGTATGGGTGCCGGCTTCTATGAGCATTGCGCTGGACATCAGGTCCTGGTTGTAATTACCCCGGGCGACGAATATTTCTTTGACAATCCCCTGGTGTACTTTATTGGCCGCGGCCATGACCTTTTTGGCAAATTCCATATTGGACTGCATTTTGGGATTTTGCCTGCCCACCACCAGTCTAAGCTGGGTTACCGCGTCTCCGGCAATGCTTTTGGTATAGTAGGCGGGATCGGGTATACCATCCCGGTGCACGTCAATCAGGGCCACCGGGTTTTGTTTCATTAAATCGGCGACGGTACGCCTGGAACGGTAATACGCGTTGCTGTCCCGGGGTTCATGGGGGGTTTTGTCGTGCAGCACCTTAACCCCTTTGTTACGCAGGGCTTCGGCAAAGACGTCCCCCACCTCGAAAATTCCGCCGTGATAGGGTTTGCTTTCAGTGCCGTCCGTTGGGACATAAGATTCGGCACTGTGCGTATGATAGATCGCCACCGGCCTGTTTTTCCAGTCCTGGTCGCCGGTTTGTCCGGTCTGACCCGCCGTCGGCAGCGCAAGGCTGCTGAATTCGTCAATCATGGCCAGCAGTTCACGGTCCATACCGGCGAATTCCGCCCGGGCGTCAAATTTGTTTACTGTTTTTACCCGGTAACGCCGCCCGTCGGCCTGGATCAATTCGTCGCCCACGTTAACAGACCGGGACATTTTGCTCAGTACGTTGTCGCTGTTGTCTTTAATGGTGAAAACCTGGCCGTCGATATGGTCCGACTCGGCTGCATTGTTTAACAGGGCTCCGGGAGACCAGGCCGGGAAGTCCTGACGTTGGGCCGCGAAATACGCCAGCATGGAAAGACCCAGGACCAGGATTCCGGCGCCGAAGACTAATCTATAGCGGCTTCTGCTCATGACCGGTCCCCCTCCCTATCCCTTGTTTGGTCGTCTGCCGGTGATTCGTTTCCGACCTCGCCATCCATGGGTTTACGCAGACCGGCCAGAAGTTCGCGGGGCCGATCATCCGAGGGACCGCCTTGCAGTCTTTCCCTGGTTTCACCGATGATCTCGGCCAGCAATACCGCCGCGATGCCGGCCAGCACGATGCCGTCGAAGGCGCCCGCTCCGCCGATGGCCACAGTGCCCGCCGGGGCGCCGGTGTAGGCCAGCCAGACCAGGTAGGCGACGTCAACCAGCACCAGGCCCAATGTGGCGGCAATAAACGCGGAACGCCTGGATCTTCCGGCCAGGTAAGCCACCAGGCCGCCGATAATGGGGTATACCCACAGGGAGTCCAGGTAGCCGAAAAAGCGTCCGCCCGGTTCAATATCACCGCGGCCCATCAGATTACCCACTCCGAAAATCACGGCACCGGTAATTAATGCCGAAATCAGCGCCCGGCCCCATTCCTTTGATGTGCCTGCCTTGTACAGCAGGTAAACTGCCACCCCCAAAGGAACCAGTGCGCCGCCGGCATTGACGGATACATCGAAGCGTCCTCTGGAGAGGGGGATATCAATGAAGCTTCCCACGATCAGCAATACGATGATGGCCAGGGCCGCCCGGTCCGACAACCGCATCCGGTCCAGGACGCGGTGTGCCAGTCCGAAGAAAATCAGCGCCGAGACCACCAGAAGGACGATGATACCAATTGGCAGAGTCGTCATGGTACTCCTCCTCGGGCAAATTTAGTATTATTTCGTAGCATTATGCTTCCCCGCCGGAGGGGAAATAATACAATAGTAGACAGGAGTCAGGAGTCAGGAGTCAGGAGTCAGGAGTCAGAATTCTGAATTCAGGAGAACGAAAAATCCCCCTTGTTAAAGGGGGAAGTGCGCAAAGCGCGCAGGGGGGATTCCAGGAGGGATTCGTAGTCGGCTTTGCTGCCGGGCCGTGTGGGTGCCGTGATGGCAAATTGCAGGGGCGACCCTTGTGGTCGCCCGTATATTAGTCGTTATTGATGATTTTTTGCATTTCCTCCAATGATGAGGCCACAAATAACTTGCCGGCTATATCGTCCAGCGCGTCGGGATCTGTGACTTTTTGTATTGCTTCCTGCAGCGGTACGGAATCAGCCCCGTACCTGGCCTCTAAAAACCGGCAGATTATATTTCGCACACCTTCAGCTCTTCCTTCAGTTGCGGCCTCAGCCGCTTTTTCCTCCAGCATTTCACGGCTAATAGGATTGTTAACCAGCAGTTCCCGTATTTTATTCCTCTCTTCGGCACTAATAAGGCTTTTCATTTCAAGCACCACCTTTATATCATTATATAGAATCAAATTGTTTTTTAACATGAATTCAATTATTTCTTTGATGTTGGCGTTGCCCGGCTCTTGCAGGTGTTTTCTGAGCAGCACAGCACCAGCATTTAACTTCAGTTTTTCTTTCCCGGACAGAAATACCGAGAACATGTACGCCTGTTCCGGGTCGGGCAGGTGTTTAAGGACCATTATCTGAACGGGGATTTTTTCC
Organism: Bacillota bacterium; assembly: GCA_023439185.1. Taxonomy (GTDB): domain Bacteria; phylum Bacillota; class Desulfotomaculia; order Desulfotomaculales; family Desulfallaceae; genus BRH-c8a. Next base: position 204,561 of record JAEXOR010000003.1, read on the forward strand.
CCCTCAACTCGGTAAAAACCGGATACGGGAGTGTTTTTTAAAACGGTCAGGCCTCTGCTTGCGAGCATCTTCAACAGGTCACGCGGGTACCTGCTGCTTACAAAGGTCAGGGTCAGGTGATCCAGAAGCTCCATGCCGGGATGTTCGAGCACCTTATAGAGTAGGGCAAGGGCCATGCCCTTGTCGTAATCGTTGGGTTCAAGGTAGTCCTGCGGGCTTTTATATTCAAAAAGGTTGTGCTGCCTGAATATATCCGCCACCGGGTGCTTGAGCCGGGCGGTGGCTTTTTTCTTTACCACTATGACGTCTACGTCCAATGGTTTTGAGGAGAGGGCTACTTCCGCCTGGATTTCGATTTCCCCCGGCCCGGCGTCGGAAAGCGCTTCCTTCAGCGCCGTGACAAATACCGGGTGCCACTGTTTGTTAGGCAAAATAAGCACGCCCTCTCTGTATTATATCACCTTTTTCTACCATAATCAGTATAACATTTTTCAATTAACAGAACAAGTGTTTGGTTAAATAATTTAGAGAAGAAACATGCAAGTGTGCAATTATATAATGCCGTGGGACGGGCGACCGCAAGGGTCGCCCCTACAACAAAGGACAAATCGGAGGCAAAAAAAGTGCCCCTTGCAAAAGGGGCTGGCGCCGCAAGGCGGCTGGGAAATTCGGTTTTCCGCCCGGTGTTAGCGGGTCAGTGTAATCTGTTTTGTATCCTGGTCGTAGTCCACCGTCGCGCTTAAGGTTTCGGCAATGAAGCGCAGCGGCACGAAGACGCGTCCGGGCGGCAGAGTGGCCGGCGCGGAATCGGTGGCCCGGGCCGCGCCGTTTACGAGGACGGTTTGAGAGCCGATGGTGAGGATAAGTTCGGCGGCGCCGTCTTTGATTACGACCTGTTTGCTATCGGCCAGCCAGGTTACTTGGGCGCCCAGAGCCTCGCTGATGAACCGGAGCGGCACCAAGGTCCTGTTGGCGGCTGTATCGACATAGGGAGCCGCGTCCAGGGTATAGGATGCGCCGTTTATTTCCGCTGCGCTGCTGCCGGTGGTGAGCCGGATTACTTTCCGCGCCGCCGCGGCGTCCGTATTATATATCACGGCGAAGAGGCTGAAGTGGGTGACGGAAAATACCACCGCTTTGGTACCGGGATCATAGCGGGCGCCGGGTAATTCCACTACGTTGCCGCTGCCGTCGATGTACCAGACGGTAATGCCGGCGGGGTTGGCCAGTTCTTCCGCATTGGGCGTATAGGGTATGGATACCGTCACCGGCGTGTCGGGATTACTCCAGTTGGTCTGTTGACCATCGATGGACAGCGTGAGCGAGATCAGCGGCCTGTCGCCGATGGCGGCTTTTACGTCGGCGGGGAGCCTGTCTTTATCGCCCCGGCCAATGGAGATTTCCGCTTTGTTTCCGCTGACGCCGGAAACGCCGGTCAACATATTGGACGGGACGGTGACGCTGCCGTTACCGGTGTTGACGGTCAGCGTTCCTTGCATGCCGCTCGTCGACAGTTCCGGTACCGGGACGCCGGCGGTATAGGTGTCAATGTTGGGGATCGATGGTATCGTAATGACCGTTCCGGCCTGGGCGAAGCCCCGGGAGCCTGCGTCTACTGAGGCGGTTCCGGCAGCCTTGTCAACCGTGACCGGAAGGGTCGTACCGGTGCTGTTTCCTGCTTTCACCTCTGCTTTATAAGTGGGCGTTACCGGAGCACTTCCGCCGGAGGAACCGCCGCCGCTGCTGCTTTTGGCCTTAATCACCAGCGTGAAATCTACGGTCTGCGGCGTTCCGTCGACCCTGCTGATGGCGGCGGTCAGGGTGACGGTCTTATTGCCGTCAGCAGGCAATGTGACTTTCCCGTCAGAAATGTCGATGTAACCGGCAGGATCGGCGCTCCATGTGATCGCCGTGGTGCCGCTGGTTCCGGTGTCGGGAAGTTCAAGATCAGCCGTCACATGATTTTCCGCGCTGTTTGTGCCTTTGATGACAGCCCATATCAGGGTATCCTTATCCAGCGTGATGGCTTCATCCGGCGTCAGCGGCTTGACGGTCAGGCTGAAAGTCTTTGTCTGCGGCGTTCCGCTGCCTTTGCTGACGGTGGCCGCCAGAGTGACGGCTACCTCGTCGGTGTAGGGCTTTGAGAGTGTGCCGTTGCTTATATTGATATATCCCGAGGGAGAAGCGCTCCATGTGATGGTGCTTCCGCGCGTCCCTGTGCCGACAAGCGCAAGTGCTGAGGTTACATCATTTTCCGCGCCGTTAGTGCCTTGTATATCGGTCCAGTCAAGCGCGATAAGGTCTGCTGTAATTTCCTCGTCGGTTGTCCAGGGCTCCTGCCATTGCAGTATGGGATAAGATATGTTCTGACCGATTTTCCATACGGCATCAAAATCCCAGCCCTCAAAGCTGCCCCATTGCTTCATTTGCGCCTCGGTCAAGGGCGTGCCGCCTGCGGAGGTGCCTGCGGTATCGAGGTAATAGCTGTAGTTGACGGTTGCGCTGCCGCTGCCGATCAGACCGCCTGCGGTTGCACCGCCTGTCGCAGACACAAGACCCGTGCTGTAGCAGTTGGTTATATCTTCATAATTCATGCCGGCTAAAGCACCCGCTGCGGCACTTGTCGCGTCAACGGCTGAATCAACGGTAACGTCGCTGATGCTGTAGCAATTAAGTAAGGAGTCGTCGTTAATGCCAACCAGCCCGCCTACATTTACATATCGTCCCGGATTGACAGCAGTTGCGCTGACAGTGACGCTGCCGGAGCTATAGCTTCGGACAATTTCCCCATCATTGAAACCAGCCAGCCCGCCAATAAGTATATCAAGAAAACCAGCGGCCTCGACATCAACCTCGACAGCGCTGTAACTGTCCTCAAGCGTTCCGCCATTTCTCCCAACCAAACCACCTATAGACGCCCCTATATAGTAAGATGGATTCAGGGCACAGCTAATTGTTCCGGTACTGCTGCAGCCCGTGATGCTCCCGGAGCTGCTTCCCGCCAGAGCGCCTGCATTTTCTTCATCTTCAAGTTCCAGAGCGGTAATTTCGATATTTGCAAGCTGGATATTTCTTAGTACTCCTTCGTTTTCTATCCGGCTGAACAAGCCCACATATTGTAGGGTACTGTTGTCAATGGTCAGGTTGGATATGGTATGCCCCAAGCCGTCATAGGTACCGCTGAACGAGCCAGTTCCGATGGGCGTCCAGTTGATGCCTGTCAGGTCGATGTTATCGGTCTGGATATAGTGAGCGTCCATGCCCTTTGTGCGGATTTCGTCGAGGTGCCCTGCGGACGATACCTCATAAGGACTGTCTGCATCGCCGTTGCCCTCCCACACCACGGTAGACATCGGGCCGAGCAGTATTTCCAGACCGCTCTCCTTGAGCACCGTCACCGTGAATTCTTTGGTGTCGCTTGCCTCGCCGGAGGTGATCGTAGCAGTCAGGGTGACTTCCGCATCCTCGGCGTCGGCGGCCGGCCTTGTGACCGCGCCGTCATTGGCGATTATCTCCGGGGTATCCGACAGCCATGTGATGGCGCTGCCCGATACGCCTGTCAGGGGCAGCGTTAGATTGGCGGTCACGCCATACACACTGTCCGTCACCGAAAAGCCAATTTCCAGAGCCGCCTTGTCTGCCGCGACGATGGCCGCGCCGCCGCCACCGCTGTCAAGCCCCTCCGCGTAGGCTGTTATCGGCAGGCCCGTCATGCCGATGATCATGCAGAGCGTCAGGAGCAGGGCTGTTGTTTTCCGAAACAAGTGTTTCATTGTCCTCGTCCTCCAATCTATGAAATTTTGCGACCCTGATTTTAACCGTAGGGTCGTAGTGTCCTATGATAAATTCCATTGTATTGTATATGGTTTTTGCAAATCAGGCATTGACACTTTTAAGCTCGGAGAGAAAAAAAATCAGGTTTTTTTAAAAAAAAATTAACCCGCCGTTTGGCGGGTTATGTGTCGGGCAGGTTCATTCGGTTATTCACATTAAATTTTACTCCTTATGGTCGTCGAAGATGTCTCCCACCAAGTCGCCGATGGTGACCGTTCCACCGTCGCTGGCCGGCGGCTCAGGCTGCTTGGGGGCGCTTTCCCTGGGCTGCGGTGCGCGGGCTTCGCGGTTGACTTCCCTGATGGAGAGGCGAATCCGCTTATCGCCGGGTTCCACGCTCAGCACCTTGACGTCAATTTCTTCCCCTTCCTGGACCACCTCATCCGGGGTGGCCACATGGCGGTCGGCCAGGTGGGAAATATGGATTAAACCTTCCACGCCCGGTTCAAGCTGCACGAAAGCGCCGAAGGGAGCGAGACGCACGACCTTGGCCTTGACAACGCTGCCCACCGGGTATTTTTTATCCACTTCTTCCCACGGGTTGGCCAGCACCTGCTTCAGGCCCAGGGATACCTTTTCGTTTTCCCGGTCCACCCGCAGTACCATCACTTCAAGTTCATCGCCGACCTGAACGACATCGGACGGGTGATTGATGCGGTACCAGGCCATTTCAGAAATGTGCATTAAACCGTCGACGCCGCCGATATCAACAAAGGCGCCGAAGTTGGTCAGCCGCCGGACCACGCCTTTAACCACCTGGCCTTCTTGAAGGTCCGCCATTAGCTGCTCCCGGTTGCGGGCGTATTCTTCCTCCAAAACAGCCTTGCGGGAAAGGATCACCTTGCGCTTGCCGCGGTTCAGCTCAATTACGCGGGCCTCAATTTCCTGGTTCAGATACTTGCTCAAGTCCTCGACGTAGCCGATTTCCACCAGCGAGGCCGGCAGGAAGGCGCGTACTCCCACATCCACCAGCAGGCCGCCCTTCACCACTTCGCGGACCATACCCTTGACCGGTTCGCCGCTATCCTTTAGCTCTTCCAGGCTGGACCAGGATTTTTCCGCATCGGCCCTTTCTTTGGAGAGGATTAGCCTGCCTTCATTATCTTCAGATTTGAGGACAAAAACATCTATTTCGTCGCCCACTTTAACCACTGCTTGTGGGTCATTGACGTTATAACAGGTTAATTCACGCAGGGGAATGACGCCTTCGGTTTTCGCTCCCACATCGACCAGCACTTCGTCCTGGTTGACTTGAACCACGATACCCCTGACGGTATCACCGTGTTTTAGTGTGCGAACCTCCATGGATTCATCCATCTCTTGCTGCATTTCTTCCTCGGGAACCGCCTCAGGCGTTGCTTCCGCCTGTTCTGCCGCATCGGTCTGCTGTTCAACCATTTCTTCTGTCGTTTCCTTGTCGATGTTTTCGTTAAACTCGCTCATTCTCCAGTGAACCTCCTCTATAATCCAGCCGGGTGTTGAAGCACCAGCCGTAATTCCGACTGCCGAAAGGCCTTTAAGCCACTCCGGGTCCAGTTCTCCCGCTGTTTCTACCCAATATACAGGAATTCCGGATCCGCTGCAAATCTGAACCAGCTTCGCGGTGTTGGCGCTGTTTCTGCCGCCAATCACCACCATGGCATCCACTTCACCGGCCAGTTCGAGCGTTTCTTTTTGTCGTTCAGCCGTGGCCAGGCAAATGGTGTTGAACACTTGTACCCGGCTTCCGCTCGCTTGCAAAATCTCAACCACTGCGTTTAAATTTTCCAGACGCTGCGTCGTTTGAGCAACTACTCCCACCAGGGGCGGAAATTTCATGGTTCGGGCCTGTTCCGGATCCTTTACCACCACTGCTTTGTAACCGGCCCATCCGGCTATCCCTCGAACCTCGGGATGCTCGGGATCCCCAACTACTACCACGGGCATGTCCCGGCGCACCAGATCCTGCGCGGTCATTTGCACTTTGCGCACGAAAGGACAAGTGGCGTCAATTATGTCCAGCCCTTTATCTTCTGCCTGCCGGAGCACTTCCGGCGCTACTCCGTGGGAGCGGATGATCAGCGTCCCGGGCCCGGACAATTCATCCAGCCCGTCAACTTTTTTTATCCCTTCCCGTGACAGCAAGTCGGTTACCTGCCGGTTATGGATGATTGGTCCAAGGGTATATACCGGCTTTGTACAGTTCTCTAAACACTCCCGGGCCATTTCCACAGCCCGCTGGACTCCAAAGCAAAAGCCCGCCCTGGAGGCTGTTATTACCTTCAATAATCTCACCGCAAAGAGCTTTTTATTTTTCAACTACCGCCAGCAGCCGGCCTATTTCTTCCATTGCCTTCCGGCTGACCGATTCCATTTCGGCTCTGGAGACTACACTCCGGTTGGAAGTGTCATAATATAATGGTTTACCAATCACGACTTTTACCCGGCCCAAAAAACCTTTAGTCCCGCTGACCGCTACCGGCAACAAGGGGACACCCCCTTTTAATGCCAACATGGCGGCGCCGAGATGGGGGTTTAACAGTTCGCCTGTTTTACTCCGTGTGCCCTCGGGAAAAATGCCTACCACATTGCCGTCTTTAACTATTTCCAGCGCCATTTTAATTGATGCTCGTCCCCCCCCGCTCCTTTGTACGGGGAAAGCGCCAAGCTTTTTTATGATCCATGCCAGTACGGGGATGTGAAACAGCTCTTCTTTAGCCATAAAAAAAATATTTCTGTCAATAGCGCAACCGATCACCACCGGATCCCAGTAGCTGACGTGGTTGGCAATCAATATCAGGCCTCCGGGCGGCAAGTGCGGGTCGCCGATAACTTTCCAGCGCCGGACAACCAAAAGCACCGTCCGGCAGATAAATTTGGCTGCTATATAAAACATCATTTCGTACCCCCCGAAACCCCGGCCAGCATAATTTCAATTACCCGGCCGGCGCTTAAATCTGAACAATCGATGATTTTAGCGTCCGGGGCAGGTTTCAGAGGCGCCAATGACCTGTTGCTGTCAATTTCATCGCGTTGCTTGATATCCCTGATTACTTCACTCAATTCTATGTTATAACCACGCTGTTTTAGTTCCTGATGCCTGCGGCGGGCTCTTTCCTCCACGGAAGCGGTCAAAAAAAACTTGACCCGGGCATCCGGCAGCACATGGGTGCCGATATCCCTGCCTTCCATTACCACACCGCCCCGGGACGCCATTTCCCTCTGGGCGCCGGACAGCTTACTCCGTACCCCCGGAATGCGGGATACAATGGATACATGTTTTGAAACCAGCGGTGTTCTGATCTCTTCAGTTACGTCCCGTCCGTCCAGCAACAGCCTGGTATTGCCGCTGCCGTCCGTTTTAAAATCAATTTTCGCGTTGCCGGCGGCATTTGCAATCGCCGCCTCGTCCGCCATATCTATTTTATCCATTAAAGCTTTTAATGTTACGGCCCTGTACATGGCGCCGGTATCAACGTATATATAGCCCAGCCTTTCAGCCAGCAGCCTGGCCGCGGTGCTTTTGCCCGCACCTGCCGGGCCGTCGATGGCAACATTTGGATGGCGTTTCATGACGTTTAAGCTCCATGAATTAACGAATACCTTAATTTTTTCGACATGTGGGATAGATATCCTCTTTTATATTAAAAATAAACCGGTATTAAAATTAAACAGCGGCAGGTAAAAACTTCAAAAATATTATTTCACGGTTATGCTATTTAATGTATCAAAGAAACCGGGATAGGATATATCGACGCATTCCGCGCCGTGGATTGTTGTCGCTCCGCGGGCCGATAACCCCGCCACGGCGGCGGCCATGGCCATCCGGTGGTCGCCGTGGCTTTCGCAGGGCGCCCCCTGAAGCTGCCGTCCCCCCCGGATGATAAAGCCGTCGGGTCTTTCGGTTATGTCGGCCCCCAGCCCTTCAAGCAAACTTACCACCGCGTCGATGCGGTCCGATTCCTTGTGCCGCAGTTCCGCAGCGTCCCGGACTACGGTTTCGCCCATGGCCAGCGCGGCCACCACCGCCAGCGCCGGGATTTCGTCAATCAGTTTGGGGATGATGTCCCCGCCGATTTCGACACCGCTAAGCCGGCTGCCGCGCACTTTAAGGTCGGCCACCGGCTCGCCGTTAACCTCTCTATGGTTTTGAATTGTTATATCGGCGCCCATGTCCCGGAGTACCGCCAGTGAACCGGTGCGGGTGGGGTTCATGCCGACGTTTAACAGCTCCAGTTCGGCTTCGGGTACCGTAATCCCGGCGGCGATAAAGAACATGGCCGAGGAAATGTCGCCGGGCACAGTGATTTTTTTCCCCGTCAGGTCCGGTTTGCCCCATACGGAAACCTGCGGGCCGTCAATCTCCACCCGGGCGCCAAAATAATTGAGCATGCGCTCGGTATGGTCCCTGGAAAGGGCCGGCTCAATGACCGTGGTTACTCCTCCGGTAAACAAGCCGGCCAGTAAAACCGCCGATTTTACCTGAGCGCTGGCCACCGGGGTGCGGTATTCCATGGCCTGGAGCCCACCGCCCCGGATGGCCAGGGGGGCCAGGGAATTTCCGTCGCGCCCCGTGATACGCGCCCCCATGGCGGTTAACGGCTTAATTACCCGGCCCATCGGGCGTCGGCGCAGTGAATCGTCTCCGGTTAGTACGGAAAAAAAAGGGCAACCGGACAGTATCCCGGCCATCAGGCGCATGGTGGTGCCTGAATTACCGGCGTCCAGTACGTCACCGGGCTCCGCCAGCGCGTCCATGCCTTTGCTGCGCACGATAACCCGCTGCTCTTCCGTGGTCACCTGTACGCCCAGGGCGCGGATAACGCCGATGGTTGAAAGACAGTCTTCCCCAAACAGAAAACCGTTGATTTCTGTTTTACCGGCTGCCAAAGCGCCCAGAATTACGGCGCGGTGCGAGATTGACTTGTCCCCCGGTACCCGCACCTGTCCCCGCAACGACCGGGCCGGTAGAATAGTTGCGTTCAAATACATGCACTCCCATACATTAAGCCTTGGGCCGGCACTTGATGTTATTGGCCCTGAGCAGTTCGCAGGCTTTGTTTTGCTCGTCGAAGGAGGCAAAGCCCACTCGGATGGTGCCGCCGTATCCTTCCCTGGCGCGCAGGATCTCAATTTCCGAGATATTAATTCCGGCGTCACCCAACAGACCCGCCAGCATGGCGATCATACCGGGCCGGTCCGGGACGGTTACCACCACCTCGTAAACATAGGGCAGGTACCCCCTGGGTTTGATGGGCAGTTCCCGCCGGACCAGGCCGGCTTCATGCAAAGATTGATAAATCCGTTCGCTGTCTCCGGCCCGCACGGCCTCCTCCAGTTCATCCACGGCGGTCCGGAAATAAGACAGGGCTTCCAGTACGCGGTCCCGGTTGGTGATGAAGATGTCCCGCCACATTTCCGGGCTCCCGGCGGCAATTCGGGTGGTGTCCCGAAACCCCCCGGCGGAAAGGGCCAGGGCCGCGTCGGCCACAGGCATACCGGTTACCGCTTTGACCAGCGCAACCGCCACAAAATGCGGCAGGTGGCTGATGGCCGCCGTAATTAATTCGTGTTCGTCCGGCGGTATCTCCATTACCAGCGCCCCGATGCCTTCCACCATCCGGCGAACCAGGTTTTTAGCGGCCGGGTTTGTGTCCGGGGTGGGAGTCAGCAGGTAAAAGGCGTTTTCAAACAGGTAGGGGTCCGCTCCGGCAAAGCCGGAGGTCTCCGCGCCGGCCATGGGGTGGCCGCCTACAAAGTGGATGTCCGGGCTCAGTACTTTACTTGCCGCTTCCACAATGGCCTTTTTGGTGCTGCCCACATCGGTGACCACGGCGCCGGGTTTCAGGCAACCGTTTATTTCCTCCAGCAGGGACGGGATGGTCCCCACCGGGACGGAAAGGATCACCAAATCGGCGCCGGTTACGGCTTCCCGTAAGCCGGCCGCCTCATGGATGGCTTCGGCGGCCAGGGCCGACCGAAGGTTTTCCCGGTTGGTATCCACCCCGCAAATATGCCCGGCCAGACGGCGTTCGTGCATGGCCAGGCCCAGGGAACCGCCGATGAGACCCAAACCGATGATGGCGCACCGGTCGATCATTAACGAGCCCCCATTTTACGGTCCATTACTCCAGCCATAGTCCTTAGATTTTGCATCAGGTTAAAGAAATTATCCGGAGTAAGCGACTGGGGACCGTCGCAAAGGGCTTCCTCGGGACGGGGGTGCACTTCGATCAGCAGGCCGTCGGCGCCGGACGCAATAGCTGCCCGGGCCATGGGATCAACAAACCGCCATTTGCCGATGGCGTGGCTGGGGTCCACGATAACGGGCAGGTGGCTCAGGTACTTGACCACCGGTACCGCGGTGAGATCCAGGGTGTTGCGGGTGTAATTATCGAAAGTCCGGATGCCCCGCTCACAAAGCACCACGTCCCTATTGCCCTCGGCCAGGATATATTCGGCCGCCAGCAGCCACTCTTCAATGGTGGCCGAAGGGCCGCGCTTTAACAGGATTGGTTTGCCTGCCCGGGCCACCTCCCGCAGCAGGAAGAAGTTTTGCATGTTGCGGGCGCCGATCTGCAGCATGTCGGCGTATTCCGTCACCATATCCAGAGTCCTGGGGTCCATCACCTCGGTGACGATGCGCAGGCCGGTTTTTTCTCTGGCTTCAGCCAGCAGTTCCAGGCCCTGTTGCTCCAAGCCTTGAAAAGAATACGGCGACGTGCGGGGTTTGAAAGCGCCGCCCCGGAGCAGCGTGGCGCCGGCGCTGCGGACGATCTCCGCCGCTTCCAGCAGTTGCTCCCTGCTTTCCACCGCGCAGGGGCCGGCCATAACTTGAATGCTGTCTCCGCCAATTTCCACGTCGCCCACCTTTACCACGGTGGGGCTGTCCATGTAAGCCCTGCTGACAAGTTTATAGGGCTGAAGGATGGGAACCACTTTTTCCACTCCCGGCATGGCTTCCAAAGACAAGTCGTTAAGCCTTGTCTTGTCGCCGATGGCGCCGATAATAGTCCTCTCAACACCCTGAGAAAGGTGGATCTGAAATCCGGCGCCTTCCAGTTTTGATAGTACACGGTTAATTTCTATTTCACCGGCCCTGTGGGCCATTACGACGATCATGGTATATTAAACCTCCGCTATTATATTGGGGACATTCCTTCGACCCCAAAGCTACGACCCGTAAGGGAAGGTGTGTCCCCTTTCCTTATTCCCTTTCCTTAAAAAAGCAAAAAGACTCCCCCCGGGAGTGCTTATGTAACCATAGTCCAACGCCCCCTGCCATTCTACCGTACTGCTGTTTGCCGCCATTGCACCGTAATAAAACCATAAAAACCATTCTACCGTATTGACATGATAACACCTTTTAATGCCCGGTGCAATATTCTTTCAGGAGGAGACGGCCCGGTGACCCATCCCGACGGCGACCTCGTCCAGGTGCAGCAGCCCCACGCCGAAGAATACCGCCACACTGATATGATCCTGGTACCTGGCAATACCGATTTTGCCGCCCACGTTGAGACCCAGCGCTTTGGGCATCACCTGGGTCAGCGCTTCCCTGGTGGCGCCGGCCACCGCGCCTTCATCGGCATGCACTTCGCGGATCACGCCTTCCCTTTTGGCTGCCACCACGGCCCGCTCGGTGATTTTGTTTACCGAAGCGATAAAATCACCGCCGTGATCCACCGCTGCGGTCTTGATGCCGTCTTTTAAAAATCGGACTTTTAATTCTTTTTCCTGCTCCCGGCTTTCAGTAATGGCCATTTTTATGGCTGCCCGGGCTACATCCCTGCTGCCCACGGATGTCAAGTAACATCCCTCCCGGTTTAATATCAATACATTTCTCACCGCGAACTGAATTTTCTCTCCAGGCGGTTGCTGTAATTCCTGAATTCTTCATGCATTCTAAACAATAAACGCTCCAGGTCGTACTTGGTCAGGTACAGGTGACCGGGCTCAACAACTTCAATTTTTCTAAACTCTTCCCGGGCGATGAAACGCAACAGGTCCACCATATTTTCCGCCCTGACGGTCAGGATTACCGGTGCGAAAGCGACATCACTGCCGCTTAGCTCATCCCAAACGGTATACACTTCCGTGCTCATCTCAATGTCCTCTATTTGAACGCCCTGGACGGGAACGTTTCTGAACATCGCCACCTGCTGTTCGCGTATCTCTTCGGCTACCTTGTCCACCGGCTTACCGCCCAATAAAAAGCGTCCGGGCCGGGGCTGACCCTTAAAATCCAACCTTATTTTAACTGTTAGTTCGCTGTTCTCGATGGTGTCTTCTCTCATTGCGGCGCACCTCCGGGTGGAGTTAGTCTTTCTAATTTCTACCGGCAAGATAGAATATCCTGCCAGTTATGCGCCCCGGCTCATATTTTAGCTATTTTTTTCAACTGAGCCAGTTCCCCTGGTTTCAGACGCCGGAATTCGCCCGGCTGCATCCGGTCCAGGCGCAGGGGTCCGATGCTTTCTCTGAGTAAATGCCGCACCGGGTGTCCGATGTGCTCGCACATTCGCCGGACCTGCCTGTTTCGCCCTTCGTGAATAGTAATCTGTAAAATCCCTGTACCGTTTTTACTCCCGATCAGGGCTACCCCGGCGGGGGCGGTGCGCCCGTCGTCCAGTTCAACCCCCGCGGCCAGCGCTTTAATTTTGTCCGGCCCGGGAACACCCGATACCCAGGCCCGGTACGTTTTGGGCACTTCATGACTGGGGTGGGTAAGGGCGTGGGTTAACTGTCCGTCGTTGGTCAGCAAAAGCAGGCCTTCGGAGTCGTAATCCAGCCGCCCCACCGGGTAAACCCGTTGTTTAACCCCGTGCAAAAGGTCGGTGACTTTCCGGCGTCCCTCGGGATCGCTGACAGTAGACACATAGCCCACCGGTTTATAAAGCAGGAAGTACACCAGTTCCTCGGATTTTTTCAACACCCGCCCGTTAACTTCCACCCGGTCGGAAAACGGGTCGATTTTCAGCCCCGGCGTGCTGACGGTTTCGCCGTTGACTTTCACCAGCCCCCTGGCGATAAGCTCCTCGCTTTGCCGGCGCGAAGCCACACCGGCCCGGGCCATGAACTTCTGTAACCGCTCCATACCATCACCTGTAGAGATTTTACCACTATTCCCGGCAAAAGCAAAAAGTACTTATGCGAGAAAAAGAGAGGCGACATTGAGTTATTAGATGTTGCGATAAACTCTTTACAAAAAAACGACAGTGCACTAAAATCTACATTAGTAGTGCATTACATTACTAATGTACATACTTTGAAGCGGAGACTCAGGAGGTGAGGGCAGTGATTCTCAATCCGGACAGCATCAAGCCGATTTATTTGCAGATCGCGGAATGGCTGGAGGCGGAGATTCTCATTGAAAATCTTAAAGAAGACGAGCGGATTTATTCCCAGTATCAACTGGCGGATATTTTTAACATCAATCCTGCCACAGCCGCCAAGGGTCTTAATATTTTGGCCGATGAAAATGTCGTCTATAAAAAAAGGGGATTGGGAATGTTCGTTTCCCCTCAGGCCAAACAGCATATTTTAGCCAAACGAAAAAACAAGATTCTCGGGCAGTTGATCAAAGAGTTGGTGGCCGAGGCCAGGCGGTTGGAAGTTGAAGAGCAGGAGCTCCTGAAAATGATTGCTCAGGCTCAGGAGGAGTACGAAATGCAAAGGGGGGAACAGTGATGAATGTTATTGAAGTAAGGGAGCTGTGTAAATCTTACGGTAGAATTAACGCTCTGGATCATTTAACTGTTTCATTCGCTGCAAATAAAATTACGGGTCTGATCGGCCGCAATGGCGCCGGGAAAACCACGCTCCTGAAATTGATTGCCGGACATTTGCATCCCAGCAGCGGCGAGCTGAAAGTATTCGCGCAAAGACCTTTCGATAATTTGGCCGTTTCCGCGCACACCATCCTGATTAATGAAGATATTATTTTTCCTGATTCGTTCATGCTCAGCGATATTCTCAAGGAAATAACGCCTTTTTACGCCAATTGGCAGGCCCCGCTGGCTAAAGCATTGTTTGATTACTTTCGCCTCAATCCCAAACAACGTCACAACAATCTTTCTAAAGGCAGCAAAAGTATCTTTAACGCTATCGTCGGGATTGCTGCACGTTGTCCGTTAACGCTCTTGGATGAACCGACCGCTGGGATGGACTCCGCTGTGCGCAAAGATTTTTACCGGGCCTTGCTGAAGGATTACCTGGATTTTCCGCGCACCATCATCCTTTCCAGCCATCTGCTGGGAGAATTGGAAGAAATCCTGGAAGACATTTTCCTGATCGATCAAGGGAAAAAATACCTGCACCTGCCGGTCCTGGAATTGAAGGAGTATGCAGTCGGTTTGCGGGGGAGCGCTGAGGCTATTCTCAACATTGTGGGGGAGCAGGATATCATTTATCGGGAGGATTTCGGCAAGGGCAGTTTATATCTGGTGGCTAAAGCAGCTAATCTTGGCGGCAGATTGGAGCGGATCAAAGCCGGGGGCATTGAGATTGCTCCCGTGCCGATCGACGATCTGTGTAATTACCTGACTTCAAAAACGAAGGGAGGTATCAACGATGTCTTTAAGCGAGATTGAAATCGGTAAAGTTAACCTGCGAACCATCGTTTTAATGCAATATCTCTACAAGCTGAAAGGCAGTTCTTCCTTGATCCATTCATTGATCTTCATGCAATTGCTGGGTTTAATTTTCAGTCTGACTCCCAACGGGTCAATGGGGGCCGGAAGTGATTTTATAACGGTTTCGGTTAACTTATTTTCTACCAATCTATTGCAGATATTTTCAATGGTCTGGATGGTGGGAATTACCAACTATTTTATCTCTTCGAATTACCGTCGGTTGGAATTGCCTTTGACCCATGATTCGCTGTCCGGTCATCTTTCCAACATCCTGTTGATACTTACCATTGCTATTTTCGCCGGTACGACTTCAACCTTGCTGAGTATTCCCCACCGCATAATTTTGCTGTTTATATACTCGGATTCCGGGGAGTTTTTTCTGGACGGAATAAGCATTTCGCCAGCAGCACTGTTATTGGGCGTATTTGTATCGACGCTCTACCTGCTCCTTTTGGCTGCCCTTTCTTACCTCATCAGAGCGGTAATTGAAGTAAACCGGATCTTTATTGTGATCCTACCCGCTCTTTTTATTGGGCTGGCACGTCCTTATCAGGAGTTTTATGCAGCCGTGTTCAATTGCTTTACCGCTGAACCTTCTCTTGCTCTTTTTTTGCTGAAGGCCTTTATGGCATCAGCCGCTTTCTTTGCCCTGAGTTTTCTGATCACCCGTAAGACGGAGGTGGGGAAATGAATGCAATCATGGGAATTAGTTTTCTGTTTCTGATCGTGATTGTTTTTGTAGGAGTCTTTTTTTCTAAATCCTTCAACTCAAAATTAAATCGAATGCTAAGCTGGAAAAGTAATTTGCTCCTGGCGCTGGTTTATCTATTGTTGTTGGTTTTCCTGGTCCCCGTTTCGGCATTGCTGAACGACACTTTATTTCAATCCGGTGACAAACGCCTGCAAATCACTGATTCAACCATAATCGATCGGGAAGAGGAAAAATTCTCGTTTCAGCCCGGCAAGAGCCTGGCTGAGTACCCGGAAAAATACAAAAACGGCAGTTGGACCTTCCCAATCACCGTAAACACTCTGAAACTTACCGCTTCAGCGGATTGGAATTATTGGGTCCAGGTTGAGAGAAAAGACACAAATGACGGGAAAGTGGAGGTCAGCAGCTATGTTACCCCCCATTATACAGATATCGTCAATTTCACCCAGGTGGTTGAACCGCCGCAGATTTCTTTGACCAATGATGTCTTAGCCGTTAAGGCCAAGGAACAAAGATTCAATTTTTCAGTCTGGACATCTAACTTTACCATCCAGCAGTTCAACCCCCGGGACCCCGGGTGGTACAGGCCGATGACTTATGCCGCATTAGGCGGGCAGGCCATTCTTCTGCGTGTTCCCAAGGATTTGGAAATCATCCGCGATGAATTTAACATAGACTTTATAAACTGAAACCTTCAAAGATCAGCAGCTATTTAACTGCCAAATATTTTGTGGCAGACGTAAATGGAGGCAATCAGGGTGGTAAAGTCGGCGGTCAAGCCGGAAAATATGGAGTAGCGGTAGCGGCTGATGCCCACCGAGCCGAAGTAAAGGGTCAGGACGTAAAACGTGGTGTCGGAGCTGCCCTGCATGGTGGAAACCAGGCGGCCGACAAAGCTGTCGGGACCGTTGTTTTTAACCACGTCCGTGGCGATGCCCAGGGCGGCGCCGCCGGACATGGGCCTCATGATGGCGTGGGGCAAAACCTCGGCCGGCATGCCGATGGCGCTTAAAACGGGAGTGAGCAGATGCACCATGTATTCCAGGGCTCCGGAGGCCCTGAAGACGCTGATGGCCACCAGCATGGCCACCAGGTAGGGTATTGTTTTTATGGCGGTGGCAAACCCGGCTTCAGCGCCCTCCACAAAGGTTTCAAAGACATTAACCTTCCTGGCGGCGGCAATCAGCGGCACCAGCAGTAAAACAACCGGTATGGCCCAGCGTGACAAATCGGATACTATACCAAACATCGGCTTACCTCCCCCGGGAATAAATGTAACGCAGCAGCCTGTCCGCGCCAATGGCCATCGTCATACCGGCGGCGGTGGCGAAAACGGTGGTGCCAACTATCTCCGTCGGATCGGAAGAACCGTAAATCAGCCTGATGCCGATGATGGTGGTGGGGATTAATGTGATGCAGGAAGTGTTCAGGGCCAGAAAGGTGCACATGGCGTCGGTGGCCGTTTTGGGGTCGCCCCGGTTAAGCTTTTGCAGTTCCTGCATGGCGATCAGGCCCATGGGTGTGGCGGCGTTGCCCAAACCCAGAATGTTGGCGCTCAGGTTCATCACAATGGCGCCCATGGCGGGATGCTCTTTGGGTACGCTGGGGAAAAGAAAGGCGGTAACGGGCTGTACGAGACGGGCCAGGGCCCGGACCAGTCCCGCCGCTTCGGCCAGTTTCATAATGCCCAGCCAGAAAGTGATAATGGCGATCAGGTCCAAAGATGTCTGGACGCCGATTTGCGCTCCTTCCAGGGCCGCCTTGGTCACCACTTCAATATGTCCGTTAAAACCCGCCACCAGGACGCCGATAGTCATCATGCCGAGCCAGATGTAATTGACCATACCAAGATCCTCCAAAAAAATTACTAATAAATGGTATGATCAATTCGGGGCTAATATGTAAGAAAGGACGTTTTTGTTTCCTTTGCAGTTTTCAAAGGATACACAAAAAAACACGCCGCAGCAGTTTGCGCGGCGCGCGTGCTTTGTGAGGGTATTTAGTTTAGTTCCGGACCTCTGTCCCTTTTCTTATCAAACATACCCTGGATTTGGCTGAGCAGTTCCGGGGTCAGGTCCATCAACCGGTCCAGCAGCGCGTTGCCATCCACCGGAAGCATGCGCACATGGCCGTTGCCGGCCACCAGAAAACCGACGGGTTTCACCGACATGCCGGCGCCGCTGCCCCCGCCGAAAGCAGGGGACGTTTGACCGCTTTCGTTATCGCCGTTGTCTTTGCTGGTCATCTCAAACTCGCTGCCCCCGGCCCCGAAACCGCAGGAAACCCTGGAAACCGGTATAATTACACTGCCGTCCGGTGTTTCCACCGGTTCACCCACCACCGAGTTTACAGACACCATTTCCTGAATGCTTTCCATGGCGGTTCTCATGAGTCCTTCTATTGGGTGTTGTTGTTCATCCATGTTTATCACCCTCGTTTTAATTTTTAAGATGTTGTCTTTCATTAAACGTTAAATTTCCGTCTGTTGAGCAGGTAGTACCAGCCTGCCAGCAATCCCGTATAAATAATATGACCGCTCCGGAGGCTAAATATGCAATCAAAATGAACCTGCAGCGCCCTGTCGTTAAAAACCGGCATTACTGCCAGTTCCGGCCTGGGCGCAGGACGATTAAGAGCTCGGTATAAATGCGAAACGGCGTTGCTTTTGATGACCCACAGTAAACCTGTGGCCATGCCGGTTTGCCCGGCTTCCGGCAAGCCCAGCATAGTGCTCCATTTAAAATGACGCAATTTGGTTTTGGCCAGCAGGTACCGGGACGCGGGCCTGGTGGCCCGGTATATTTTAAGCGCCAGCCTGCACATCGCCAGGGCGCGGCCGGCTGTGAGTCTTGTTTTCTCCTGGGACTGCGAATGACTGGAATGCTTGGAAAAGGTCGTTCCGATTTTGAGCACCGGATGAAACGCCCGGCGCGTCAACTCGAAATAAGACAGTTTCATGCGCAGGCTTACAAGCCCCCAGAGCAGAGAAAAACGAACGCCCCTGTCAGGCACATACTCGTGAGGTGTGCCGGGCTGGGAGGCGTTCAGCTTGTAGTAGGTGTATTTAATTTCCACCGTAACCGGCGAGATGATCATAACCACCAGTAATAATATGGAAACCGCGATTATTGCTGCGAACCACATGCTGCACCCCGGACCTTATTTTGCCAAGGATGCAGGTAAAATATACAAGAGTTTAATTCATGATCCTAATATATATAGTGTTACCGTCCTTAAAGCCCGAGAGCAGTTCACAATGACGGAGGATGGCGAAATTCCGTTCCAGTTCCGATTCTTCCAAGTTGAAATGCCTGGCAATATCGGGGCGGGTTACTTTCCCCTTTTCCTTTACGAAATTGTAGATATTTTTCTGTAGTTCCGTTAACCCGTCCGTACCGCTCTGGCCGGCCAGCTTGCGGTGTGTGACGGCACTGTGCACCGCTGCCACGTCGCAGGTTTTGGGCGGTGAAACGGCGACAATGTAGCAATCCTCGCACAGCGTTTTGCCGTTCCATTGCATTTCTTCGCCCGCTTCGATTTCTTCCCCGCATTTCGAGCAAATCATCCTGGTCACCTCCATCAGCCTTTAAATATTTTGGGCCATACCAGGTCCATGGTTCTGGCGGCTTCTTCAGCCGCTCTTTTGGTTCCTTCCGCCAGAATATCGTCGATATAGCTCCGGTCGCTGATAATAGACTCCCTTTTTTCCCTGACCGGGGCCATGAATTGCTCCAGGGTACCGGCCAGGAGTTTTTTACAGGCCACGCAGCCGATATTCCCGGCCTTGCATTCAGCCGCCAGCCCGGACAGCTCGTCCGCCCGGTAAATGCTATGGTATTTATGCACCACGCATACTTCGGGATGTCCGGGGTCTGTTTTGCGAATCCTGGCCGGGTCGGTGATCATGGAGTTGACTCCGGACTGCAATTCTTTGGCGGTGGCGGCCAGTTCAATGACGTTGGCGTAACTTTTGCTCATTTTGCGTCCATCCACCCCGGGCAGTAAAGCGACTTTCGCCAACAGCGCCTGCGGCTCGGGAAAGACCGGGCCGTAAATGTGGTTGAAACGCCTGGCCACCTCGCGGCATAGTTCCAGGTGAGGCAGTTGATCTTCGCCCACCGGCACCGCGTTGGCCCGGTAAATCAGGATATCAGCGGCCTGCAGCAGCGGGTAACCCAAAAAGCCGTAGGTTGTAATATCTTTGCCCCTTTCCCGGTGCTGGATTACGCTGTCCTTATAAGTCGGCACCCGTTCCAGCCAGCTCAGGGGCGTAATCATGGAAAACAGCAAATGCAGTTCGGCGTGTTGGGGGATTTCCGACTGGCGGAAGATGACGCTTTTTTTGGGGTCGATCCCCGCCGCCAACCAGTCCGCCAGCATCTGCCGAATATTTTCCCGGATGTTTTCGGTTTCGTCGAAGGACGTGGTCAGGGCATGCAGATCCGCCACGAAAAAAAAGCATTGGTAAGAATCCTGCAAACCGGCCCAGTTTTCCAGGACGCTTAAGTGCCCGATGTGCAGGCGACCGGTCGGCCGCATGCCGCTTAGTATTCTGCCTTTTTCGTACATATGTGAAGCTCCTTTCGGCGGGTTTCATAGTCAATACGGGGTAATAGTCTTGACGGTTAAAAAGGCACGCCGCCTATCTGCTTATATATTCCCACCACGAAATTAACCGCCGGCCACAGGATATGGCCGATGAATCCGGTAAGCATCAGCAGAAGCAGGATGACCATGCCGTATGTTTCCATGCCGTAGATAAATTTGGCCTGGCTGGGAAAGAGTCCGGCCAGTATTTTTGAGCCGTCCAGAGGGGGCACCGGTATCAGGTTGAATATGGCCAGTATCACGTTGATCTGGATGATAAAAAGCAGGAACAGCCCTCCGTAGGGGATCAGTTGATAGACACCCAAACGCCATAACAGTGCCGCCGCCAGAGCCACCAGCAGGTTGGCCACCGGACCGGCCAGTGAAACCATCAGCATACCCTTGGCGGGGTCCACGCGCAGGTTGTAGGGATTGACCGGGACGGGTTTGGCCCAGCCGAAACGGAACAGGATCAGCATTAAAAACCCTAAAGGGTCGATATGGGCGATGGGGTTTAATGTCAGCCGCCCCTGGTTCCGGGCGGTATGATCACCCAGCCGGTCAGCCACCCAGCCGTGGGCGAATTCATGAAAGGTCAACCCGATCAGGATCGCCGGCAGCAATAGAATCAGTTCGGTGAGGTCTGGTAAATTAAACATTTTTTCCTCCCGCATCCGCCTGGGCCATGTAGTCGCGGATAAATGCTTTTTCATCCGCTTCAGTGGCCACGTTGCCGTCCAGTCGTTCGTGCCACAGCGCTTCCAGCGCCTGGCGAAAAACAGGGCCGGGCCTGTAACCCAGTTCTTTGATATACTTGCCGTTGACCCTGGGCTTATTTTCCGTAATGGTCACCAGTAACTGCCTGAACCGGACTTTAATCCAGTCCTCTTCAAGGATAGCCATTAACATGGGGTACGATTCCCGGGGCATTTTCAGCAGCACCTTGGCCAGGGTGCTGATTTTGATGTCCTGGGGCGCCTTCCAAATTAGCGATACCGCCTGCCGCCAGCCTTCCAAAGCTGCCAGAGCCTTTTCAGTCTGCCTTTTGCTCAGGTTGTACCGCTGACAAATTTTAACCGCGGATTCGGCGTCGGACCAGTGCAGGATGGCGATAATATAAGGCAGCCATTTTTCAGTCGGTCCCATTAGGCCCCATTCATTGATAATTTCCATGGCCTGGTGCAGTTCTTTAAGCACCGGATCTATTTCCCAGTAATTAATGCCGGGGAAAAGGAATGGCCATACCTGGAGTTTTTCCAGGCGCAGCAGCATTTTTGCCGCTTCCCTTTCCACCAGTATATGCTTTAATTCTTCCCAGATGCGTTCCGGGGTTACTTTGCCCAGTACGCCCTGGCGCACAGCTTCATGCAGTAGTTTTAGGGTCTGCGGTTCGATATTGAATCCATAACGCTGTTCAAACCGCACCGCCCTGAGAATCCGGGTGGGGTCCTCAATAAAGCTGAGGTTGTGCAGCACCCTGACCAGCCCCTGGTTCAGGTCTTCAAGGCCGCCGAAGAAATCCACCAGTTCCCCGAAATTATTAAGGTTTAAGGAAGCGGCCATGGCGTTGATGGTAAAGTCGCGCCGGTAGAGGTCCTGGTGCAGGGAAGAGCTCTCTACCTGCGGCAGGGCGGCGGGGTAGGCGTAAAATTCCACCCTGGCGGTGGCCACGTCCACCTTGAATTCGTCGGAATAAACCACTTCCGCGGTGCCGAATTTCCAGTGGGATCTGACCTTGGCCAGGTGATTTTTGCCCAGTTCCTCGGCCAGCAGGATGCCTTCTCCTTCCACCACCAGGTCCACGTCCAGGCTTTCCTGGCCCATCATGACATCCCGGATCAGGCCTCCGGCGGTGTATACCTTGTAGCCCATTTCGTCGGCGATACGTCCCGACTCGTCAAGGATATCCAGGACCTTGGGCGTGAGGTTCTGGTACATTAATTGCCTGATGTTCCGGTGCTGGGAGATTTGCGGCACGTTGTTGTAGGTAATCCGGTGCCGGTTCTGTACTTCACCGTGCAGGGTCCTTAACACGTCGGTGCGCGATACAATACCCACCAGTTTGTCGTTTTCCACCACCGGCACCCGGCCGATATCATGGCTGATCATCAGTTCCTGCACTTCGGAAACAGGCATGTCGCTGGGAACGCAAACCACTTTAACGGTCATGAAACCCTTGACCGGGGCGTGCCCCAGGCCGTGGTGCAACGCTTTCTCCGCGTCCCGGCGGGAAATGACGCCCATCATTTTTTCGTTTTTGGCTACCGGCAGCCCTGAGTGACCATAACGCAGCATAATATGGCCGGCTTCGTCGATGGTCATTTCCGGGGCCACTGTTTTCACCGGCGATGACATGATATCCGCCGCGCTAAGGGGCGGACGGATTTTTTTATAAACTTCGTCCAGGAGCTCCCAGATTACGTCGTCCAGGGCCGCCTTTTTAACCGTGGCCGATGCGGCGGAGGCGTGACCGCCGCCTTTGAAATGCTTGAGGATATCGCCCACGTTGGCCTGGGGGATGCTGCTGCGGGCCACTACGTGCACCCGGTCTTCCATCTCCGCCACTACGAAGACCACGTCCAGCTTTTCAATCTCTGAAATGGTGTGGGCGATCAGGGCCAATCCGACCACGAATTCTTCAGTCCTGGCCCTGGCGATGAGTACCTTTGCTCCGTTGATCTGGTGCCGGTCGGCGTTAATCAACAGATCCTTGAGCAGGGATTTCTGTTCGTTGGTCATGGGGCGGCCCAGAAAATCGGCCACCACCGCCAGGTTCGCGCCCTGTTGAAGCAGGTAGGAGACAGCGTCCACGTCCCTGGGAGTGGTGCTGGTGAATACCAGTGAGCCGGTGTCGCCGTAAATCCCGAGGCACAGAATTGAAGCTTCCAGGGGAGTCAGGTCAATATTGTTTTCCCTGATTCTTTCCACCAGCAAGGTGGTGGAAGCGCCGACGGGGGCCACCATCTCCAGCGAACCCCTGATGTCCCCTTCCACCCAGGGATGATGATCATAGATATGTATATCCAGCCCGGTTTTATCCAGAATTTCGGCAATTTTGCCCAACCTGCGGGGGCTTTTGGTGTCTACAACGATGACCCTGGTCACCCGGTCCAGCTCAATTTGTTTGATGCTATACAGGTTCAGAGCGTCTTTATGCAGGGAAACGAATTCTTCCACGTTGCGGGAAAGCTTGCCGGGCAGTACCGGCCTGGCGTCCGGGTATAATCTCAGCGCCGCCACCATGGCGGCCAGCCCGTCCATATCCGTGTTGGTGTGGGTGGTAATGATCTCCACCTTTATGATACCTCCGTATTCTATGTCCAAGGGGGTTAGTCCGATCTATTTACCCCTATCTTAGCGGGCCAGTTTGACTACTTTTTGTTTTTCCAGTAAACGCTCCGGGACCCGGTCGTTCCGGAGCAGGTCGTCATATGTTTCAGCGGCCACGATTATATCGGCGTTGCCCTCTTTCACCAGCACTATGGCGGGCCTGGGCAGCCGGTTGTAATTCATGGACATGGAGTAATTATATGCGCCGGTGGCGGATACGGCCAGTATATCGCCGGGTTGGGGCGACGGCAGCTTGATATCCCAAATTAACATATCGCCGGACTCGCAGCACCTGCCGGCAATGGAAACCAATTCTCCGGGCTCTTCCGCCGCCCGGTTGGCCAGCAGCGCCTCGTATCGCGACTGGTACATGGCTGGGCGTGGGTTGTCGCCCATGCCGCCGTCCACCGCGACGTATTTGCGGATGCCGGGGATTTCCTTCACCGCGCCCACGGTGTATAACGTGGAACCGGCGGGTCCGCTGATGGAGCGGCCGGGTTCAACCAGCACCTTCGGCACCGGCAGGCCGTATTCGCCGGCCAGGCGGCGCACCGCCGCCACCACCGTACCGGCATAACGCTCTATGGATTGCGGTTCGTCGCCCCGGGCGTAATAAATGCCCAGCCCGCCGCCCAGGTTGAGTTCCTCCGGCGCCCAGCCGGTTTCCCGGTGCGCCCCGGCGGCAAAACGCATCATTACTTCGGCGGCGTGGCTGTATGACTCCAGCTCGAAAATCTGAGAACCGATATGGCAATGCAGGCCCCTTAACCGCAAGCCTTTACAGGACAACGCCAGTTTCAGCGCCTCCAGCGCCTGGCCGTTTTCGATGACCAGACCGAATTTACTGTCGACCTGGCCGGTTTTAATATATTCATGAGTATGCGCTTCCACACCGGGGGTCAGGCGTAAAATAATATCGGCGATACAGCCGGTTTCCCGGGCCAGCCGGTCCAGTGCTTCAAGCTCTTGCGTATTATCTGCCATAAAACGGCCCACTTTTAAATCCAGAGCCATGCGCAGTTCCGGTTCGGATTTATTGTTGCCGTGGAAGTACACCCTGTCCATGGGGAAATGGGCTTTCCAGGCGGTGTGCAATTCTCCGCCGGAAACCACATCCAGGCTGAGTCCCTCCTGGGCGATCATATGGCATACGGCCAAAGTAAGCAAAGTTTTGCCGGCGTATATTACAATGCCGTCATGCTGCTCGGTAAAAGCCCGGTAGTAATGGCGGCAGTTTTGGCGAAAACAAGTTTCATCCAGGACGTAAAGCGGGGTGCCGAATTGCTTTGCCAGTTCGGTGGCTTCGCAGCCGCCAATTTCCAGGTGCCCGTTGGGGTTAATTTTCATTGTGCCATGCAGTTTCATGCTCCGGTTCCTCCAATTCCAGACTGAAAATAGCTGAAATAACCAGCAAGCGTTTCACTTTCGTTTAATTTAACCATGGCTAAAACAGCAAGTCAAATAAAAAATGAAAGGACCAGGCTCCAAAATTTAAGCTTGGAGCCCGATCCCGGTTAATCTGATCCGGTAAACTTTATACACTGGGCAGATTCTGCAGGGCCCTGGTCAGGATATCCTCCGGCAGCGGATAGTCTTCCAGTTTGCCGGTCAGGTACGCCTCGTAGGAGGGCATGTCCAGCAATCCGTGGCCGCTGAGATTGAACAGGATAGTGCGGGATTCACCCGCTTCCCTGGCGTCCAGTGCTTCTCTGACGGCATGTTGGATGGCGTGGGATGATTCCGGCGCCGGAATGATGCCTTCACTCCTGGCAAACAGCCTGGCAGCCTCAAAAACCGAAGTTTGGTCGATGGCTGCCGCTTCAATAATGCCGTCGTGCACTAATTGACAGAGCAGCGGAGAATCGCCGTGGTAACGCAGCCCGCCGGCGTGTATGCCGGGCGGCATGAATTCCGCGCCCAGGGTGTACATATGGACCATGGGAGTCAGTCCCGCAGTGTCCCCGTAATCGTAGGCGAATTTACCGCGGGTCAGAGTGGGGCAGGCCGAGGGCTCCACACCCACCAGACGGACTTTGGCTCCGTTGACCAGTTTATCATAAACAAACGGGAAGGCGATGCCGCTGAAGTTGCTGCCTCCGCCGCAGCAGCCGATCACCACGTCGGGGTAATCCCCGGCTTTGGCCATTTGTTCCCGGGCTTCCAGGCCGATAACGGTCTGGTGCAGGATTACGTGGTTCAACACGCTGCCCAGGGCGTAATTTGTATCATCCCGCTGGGCCGCGATTTCCACCGCTTCACTGATGGCGATGCCCAGGCTGCCCGGGGTGTCTGGGTCGGCAGCCAGAATTTTGCGGCCGTATTCGGTTTCAGTGCTGGGGCTGGGCAGCACGCTGCCGCCGTATATTTCCATCATGGTGCGGCGATATGGCTTTTGATTATAACTGACCCGGACCATGAAAACCCGGCATTCCATGCCGAAAAAGTTGCAGGCCTGGCTCAGGGCGATGCCCCACTGTCCGGCGCCGG
Organism: Bacillota bacterium; assembly: GCA_023439185.1. Taxonomy (GTDB): domain Bacteria; phylum Bacillota; class Desulfotomaculia; order Desulfotomaculales; family Desulfallaceae; genus BRH-c8a. The sequence continues at coordinate 230,124 of JAEXOR010000003.1, forward strand.
TTTCGGTGGACAGGCGCATGACGCCTTCTTTTTTATTATAATAAGCCTGGGCTACGGCGGTGTTAAGCTTGTGACTGCCGGCCGGGCTGACGCCTTCGTACTTGAAATAGATTTTAGCCGGGGTGTCCAGGGCTTTTTCCAGACGGCGGGCTCTGTACATGGGCGACGGACGCCACAGACGGTAGATTTCGCGCACCTCGTCCGGAATCTCGATCCACCGCTCCTGGCTTACTTCCTGTTTGATCAGTTCCATGGGGAAAATAACCGACAGGTCAGCGGGGCCAACAGGCTGTTTGGTGGCGGGATGCAGCGGCGGCTTGGGCAAATTGGGCATGTCCGCCATTACATTGTACCATTTTTCAGGGATTTCCTTTTCCGTGAGCATAATTTTAACTTCACTCATCTCTTCTCACACGCCTCCTAAGCTAAACTATTAATTGCCATCATAAATCCATTTTAGACCAAGAGGTTATTTTGCGCAAGGCGGATTGGCTATTTTTCCCTGAAAAAGTCTGATTGTAGGGTTTGGTGCGGACTAACTGATTTTTTCCTCCTGATCCGGCGTGTTGCTCCAGCGTCCGCAGCGATCGCCCCAGCGGGCGATTAACTGACCGCCTTCTTTTATCTCCACCACTTCACAGATGTTGGGACAGCCGTCACAGGCAAACCCGCCGCTGCAGAAATCGCTCTCGGCAACCTGAAATCCTCTGAAACCGGTCTTCCTGCGGTTGGTGCTTTCCCGGGCCAACATAGCCGCGCCAAGGGCGCCCATAACATTAAAATAAGGCGGTACGGTTACTTCCAAACCAAGCGCCTTTTCGAAAGCCCATTTCATACCCGCGTTTGCCGCCACTCCGCCCTGGAAAACTATCGGCGATAATATTTCCTTGCCTTTGCCGACGTTATTCAGGTAATTGCGTACCAGCGCTTCACAGAGCCCGGCCAGTATATCTGGGATGTTGTAGCCCATCTGCTGTTTGTGGATCATATCGCTTTCGGCAAACACGGCGCAGCGGCCGGCTATCTGCACCGGTACCCTGGACTGCAGCGCCAGTGGTCCGAATTCCTCGATCCCCAGCTTTAGCCGCGAGGCCTGCTGATCCAGAAAAGAACCGGTACCCGCGGCGCAGACGGTGTTCATGGCGAAATCAGATACCACCCCGTTGCGCAGAATGATGATCTTGGAGTCCTGTCCGCCGATCTCCAGAATGGTCCGTACGCCCGGTACCACATTTGAAGCGGCGATGGCATGGGTGGTAATCTCGTTTTTAATCACATCGGCGCCGGTCATCACACCGGCCAGTTGCCTCCCGCTGCCGGTGGCGCCCACACCGGCCACCCTGGCGCCGGGCGGCAGCGTCTTTTGCATCAGTTTAAGCCCTTTTTGCACTGTTTCAATGGGCCTGCCGCTGGTGCGCATATAAATACTGTGTTTAATGGTGCCGTCTTCGCCGGTGGCCACCAGGTTGGTGCTCACCGAGCCGACATCAATGCCAAGATATACATACATTCAGGCAGTTACCTCCCCTTTTCTCTTCAACAAATCCACAAATGCCTCCAGCCTTGTAACCATACCGGCTTCGCCGGATTGTTCGTCAACAATCATCGTCATCACCGGGATGCCCAGATCGGAACTGACCTGGGGCAAAATGCTTTGCGCTACTATTTCCGGCATACAGGTAAACGGCAGCAGCTGGATTACGCCGTCGAAGCCCTGCCCGGCGTATATAATGGTGCTGCCGACCGTCTCCAAACCGTGCCCCCCCACCATGTGGCCCAGGTAGGCCAGACCCTTTTCCTTAGCCGGTTTACTGCTGCGCGCGTTTTTTATCAGGCCCATAAACAGGTGGTCGTTGATCCATTCGCTCAAATGAATTGAACGGTCCACTTCCACTCCCATGCTGCCGAGTTTGCGCTCAATTTCCAGGTTGGCGAAGGGTTCCAGGAGGGTGAAAATTTCGCCCACCAGACCGATCCGCACCACCGGCCGGTGCCTGTCGACTTCCACGCCGTCCATTATTTCCAGCGCCGCAGCCAGGGCGGCGGGCATTTCCTCGGGGGTCCGGGCGGCGATAATCGGGACCAGGGCTTTGTTAAGGGCGCGGTCGGTATCGCCCGGTTTGATTTCCCGGGGCCGGGAGTAATAAGAACGCTGTTCCACCCGGTCTACCGCGCTTGCTTTCAGGTAGCCCAGGCGGATGCCTTTAATGACTTTGAACCAGGAACGGTTTTGGGTAATGTAACGAATTTTGCCGATTAGTTCGCCGATATGTTTTTCGGGTGGTTCAAGCACCACCAGTTGGTACCGGTAACCCAGGTCGTTTAAGATGGCGTGTTCCACCTGGGCATAGTAGCCAAACCGGCATGGTCCGCACCCGCCTGCCATTACTACGGTGTCGGCGCCCATTTCGGCTGCTTCCATGAAGTTGCCCAGGTTCAGTTTCAGGGGCAGGCAGGCAAATTCGGGACCGTGTTTGACGCCCAACTGCATTGTTTTTTTACTGGTTGGCGGCGGAATTACCACGTCCACGTCCAGGTATTCCAGCATTCCTTTGATACATATCCACATGCGGCCCATGTGGGGGTAAGTGACGCGCAAAGGATGTCGCTCCATTCAATTAAAATTTAAAATGGTTGAACCTGCATTAAAAAGTAGCTGCCACGTCGGCCAGGTTGCGCTGCCAGCGCACCATGTCCAAAAAAGCTTCCAGGCGGGTGATCATGCCGGCTTCCCCGGTGTGTTCGTCGATGGTCAGGCTTAACATTGGTTTGCGGGAACCGTCGCGGGCGCACCTTTCAATAAGCTCGCCGGTGATGGAATCGGGACCGCAACCGAATGAGGCCACGTGGATTAATCCGTGCACATCTTCGCGGCTGAAATAATGGTATGCCGCTCCCACCATGCGCTGGTTGACGGTCCAGAACAGCTTTTTGGGCAGCCTGAAAGCTTCCTCCCTGACCAGCGCCTCAGGCAGAAAGTCCGCTGTAAGCACGCGGACGCCGCTTTTTCGCAGTCGTTTAATCATATTCATACTGATATAATTGTCGTAGATTACGTATGGATGGCCGATGACGGCAATGGTAACGCCGCTGTTACCGGCGGGTTCGCCGGAGTGCTCCGGCGCTGTCAGGCCGTTAGACCGCATGTCCGAAAGGTATTTGTTCTGCGCCGTTACAGAAGCTTGATAAGCCATGACGATTTTAGCCGGGTTACGGGTGAAGTATTTGCCTACCCGGAAATAAAAATCAGCAGGGCTGTTGCCCTTGCGATAAAGGTTGATGTTACAATCGATAACAGCCGGCAGACTGTCGATGGTATGCCGCACCATGTCGGGCAGGCCGAGGAACTTGGGACAAATGTATTCTTTGCGGGCGGTGCTCACGATACGGGGCAGGAAGATATAATCGACCCGGTCGCGCAAGTCCAGTACATGCCCCACCGCCAGTTTTACAGGCAGACAGGCTTCGTCCACTGTTGATTTGAGGCCTCGCTCCAACAAACCGCGGGTGGTTTCATGGGATATTATGGTTTCCACTCCCAGCCGGCGCAAAAAAGTAACCCACTGGGGATGGTAATAGTAATAGAGCAGGGCCCTTGGGATGCCCACTTTTATTGACATGCTGGTTAGCCCCCGTTCATTTACTGCCGCTCATACCAATATAGTATGGCCGGAAAAAAATTTGTTATACGGAAATGATTAGGAGTCAGGCGCCCCTACGACTTGGTTTTCCCGGTGTTGTCCCGGCCGGGTTTGCGGGCCGGGGCGGGTGTGGCCTGCCGGCTGGGGTCACGGGGTTTCAGTATGCTGGGCCTGATATTGGAGGTGGGCACGGGGCGGCGCACCAGGACGGATTTTAGAGCCTTGCCGTTGAACGGGAGCAGCGGCCACATGTAAGGTACTCCAAAGGAGCGGGTGAAGACCAGCAGGGCCAGGGTCAGCGCCAGTCCGGCGATGAAGCCCGGCAGGGCGAACAAGCCCACCATAATCAGCAGAAACAGGCGGATCAGCCGGTTGGCCAGGCCCAGTTCATAGCTGGGCGTCATAAAGGTACCCACCACAGCGGCGGCGGTGTACATGACCACCTCGGCGTTAAACAGGCCCACGGTTACCGCAATGTCGCCGATTAACAGGGCGGCAATCAAGCCAAGGGCGGTGGCCAGCGCCGTGGGGGTGTGGATTGTGGCCATGCGCACCATATCCACCGCCAGTTCGGCAATTAAAAACTGGATAAATATCGGTATGGTCCCCACTTTCTCCGGTCCGATAAATTTCAGGGCCGGGGGCAAAATCTGCGGCTGCAGTGTCACCAAAAGCCACAGAGGCAGCAGAAAAATGGATAACGCCACCCCGGCGAACCTGACCCATCTTAAATATACACCGGCGGCGGGACTCTGCCGGTATTCCTCGGCGTGCTGCAGGTGGTGGAAATAAGTGGCCGGCGCAATCATGATGCTGGGCGAAGTGTCCACCATCACCAGTACGTGCCCTTCCAGCAGGTGGATGGCCGCCACATCCGGGCGCTCGGTGTAACGTACCCGGGGCAGGGGGTTCCAGTAACTGCCCGGCGTAATCAGTTCCTCCACGGCTTTTTCAGCCATGGGCAGGCCATCCAGGTTAATGGCGGAAATTCTGTCCCGAATGTCTTTCACAAGTTCTTCGTTGGCGATATCCTCAATATAGGAAATTACGATGTCGGTCTTGGATCGGTTGCCTGCTTGGATATACTCCATGCGCAGCTTGGGGTCCCTGATGCGCCTGCGGATTAGGGCGGTGTTGAAGACCAGCGTTTCGGTAAAACCATCCCGGGAGCCGCGCACCACCTTTTCCAGGTCGGGCTCGGCGGGACTGCGCACCGGGTAATTGCGCACATCCAGCAGGATAGCCTGATCAGAGCCGTCAATCAGCAGCGCCAGCGGACCGGAGAGCATTTTTTCCACCAGTTTCTCAAGGTGTCCGGTCTCTTCCACTTCAATGTAATTAATGTGGCGATCGAACAATTTCCGGAAAGCGTCCACGGACAGGTCTTCCCGGTCCAGAGCCGTCATGTTGCGCAATATTTCAGTCATCAGGTCGGCGTTGGCAAAGGCGTCCACGAAAACCATTAATATCTTGCGACCGCCAATGTGCATTTCCCGCCTGACAATGTCAAAGTTTTTGTCAAAGGAAAGCTTTTCATCCAGCAAGTCCCTGTTGGTGGCCAGATCTTTACTCAGCTTTGTTTGGTGTTCAATGGCCGCCGGACTCATTTGCGCACCCACTCCTTTTTAATATTTCGCGCAGCGCTTTGGTGGTTAACGGCGCGCCGGTGGTGAAGTCGTCGGCGCCGTCCATCTTTCCCACGTCGCCGATGCCAATGACCACCGGTAAGTGCAAATTATCAAGCAGTTCCACTGTGTCACCGCATAGTTCGTCTCCCAGCAGCGCGCCTGGGCGGCCAAACTTGTCCACCGGCCCGTCCACCAATTTACCCTGGCGGTCGATGGAAAAATTAACGTGGGCTCCTTCGTCAAAACCGCTGTTGGACGCCACTGCCAGCACTCCCAGGATATTAATATCGGGGTGTCCGGCCAGGTAAGCCAGCGCCGATTCCCCGCGTCCGCGCCCTTCATGGCCCCGGTCGTCCAGCATCACAACCACCGGGTCATGGGCTGCTTTTTTAACCAGATTGACAATTTGTTCTCCGGTCAGCGGGGTGGGGTTTCCGGCCGAGGCGGATATGCATCTGGCCCCAACATTGCGCGCCGCCGTCTCTACTGTCCTGCGCGCCATTTTGTCTCCGTCGGTGACGGCGATTATGTTCACGGGTGTGCTAACGGACATATGCAGCCTCCGATTCAGTGTCTTTAATGATGATTCCGGCAGATAAAAGTAAAGACACCGTTTAAGGTGTCCCTACAGCCTTGGATTATGCAAACAGGCTTTAACTTTTGTGGGCTATTTTAAGATTGGCTTTGTATTCGACTACTTTGCCGTTTTCCACATCGGCTGTAAAATTCACTACTTCCACGCCTACGATATTGCCGGTAGATTTGCTGGCTTCGCTGATTGCCGATTGAACGGCGCTGCGCCAGCCGTCCGCCGATTCTCCCACCATTTCCATCACTTTAATGTTCATATATTAAGCCCTCCTTTGTTGAATATTTTGCGGCAATTGTATTATTTGTCCTGGGCGGAATTTTATGCAGCGTTAAGGTTAGTTGGATATCTCCATCATATCCCGCAGTTTTTTCAGGGCTTGTCTTTCCAGACGGGACACCTGCACCTGGGAAAGCCCCAGTTTGGCTGCTATCTCCCCCTGGGTTTGATCGGCGAAAAACCTCCATAGCAGGATCATCCTGTCGCGGTCAGGAAGCTGTTTGAGGATCTCTTTAACGGCTATGTTATCCAGATGAGGCAGCATGGCTCCGTCGTCTTCGCTTAACTGGTCCAAAAGGTATATGGGATCGCCGTCGTCCTGGTGCAGCGTTTCGTAAATTGAAGCCGGAGGTTGCAGCGCTTCCAGGGCTGATACCACGTCCTCACGAGAAATCCCTATTTCGGAGGCAATTTCATTGATAGATGGTTCACGGCCCAGTTTTGAGGTCAAGGCCTCCCTGCCCTGCTGAACCTTGTAAGCGGTTTCTTTAATTGACCTGCTCACCTTGATTGGGTTGTCGTCTCTTAAAAAACGCCTTATTTCACCCACGATCATCGGCACGGCATAGGTTGAAAAACGCACGTTAAAATCAAGGTTGAACTTGTCAATGGCTTTCATCAATCCGATACAACCGATTTGAAACAGGTCCTCCAGCTCATAACCCCGGTTGTGAAAACGCTTGACCAGGTTGAAAACCAGCTTGAGGTTGCAGTTAATCAGGCGTTCCCTGGCATGGACGTCCCCTTTTTGGGCGCGGGCCAGCAGATCTTTCATTTCCGCATCTTTGAGCAGGGGGAACCGGGGCAGGTTCATATCTGTTAATTTACCGCTCATTTAACTGTACCCCCTATTGTTCCGTTACCGCCGCCCGGCGGGGCGCCCCAGCCCTTCTGCTCATAATCACCCGGGTGCCCTTCCCCGGTTCGGACTGCACGCTGAACTTATCCATAAACGACCGCATGAATGAAAACCCCAGTCCCATCCTTTCCGGGTCGCTGGAATAGGCCGGTTCCAGGGCTTTGGGGATATCCTCAATCCCCTTGCCGCTGTCTGTTACCATCAGTTCCATATATTCATCGGCAATGTTGATCTCCAGGCGCACCATCCGGTTCGGGTCGTTTTCATAACCGTGAATGATGGCGTTGGAAACAGCTTCGGAAACAGCCACCTTGATTTCTTCAAGGTCCGGCAGGGTGAAGTCAATCTGGGATACGAAGGCGGCCACCATCATCCTGGCGAAAGCCACGTTTTCAGCCCGGCTGGAAAACTCGATTACTGCCCGGTTCATTTTTTCAGCCTCCTTTGGCAAGTCGCAATATTTTTAGCTGATTTTATTAAGCGCTTGTTCCACGGTTGGTTGTTCCTCCATCAGCGTTAGCAAACCGGACAGTTCCAGCACCCTTCTGACCTGGGGGCCGGCGCCGGTTAAAAAGACCCGGCCGCCCGCCGCGGCAGCCTTTTTATAGCGGCCCAGGATCACTCCCAGGCCGGAGCTGTCCACAAAACTGACCCCGGTCAGGTCGAATACGATGTTAATAATTTTGTTTTGCTCCATAGCCCGGTCCACGTCACGGCGCAGGGCATCGGTAATACTCATGTCGATTTCGCCTGCCGGCGCAACCAACAGGCAGTTGTTTGCTTTTTTAATTGTATAGTTCAATGCTCAGTCACCCCGGTAACCGGCCGGAGGATTATAGTCCGACCGTTATTTGTTAGATTCTACCATATATTCAATTGGTAATCAAATAAGTATGTATGGGTGAACTCAAAACACAGGGGGACGGTTCTTTTGTGCTGGATCTGGTTGCGGAGCCAGCACAAAAGAACCGTCCCCCTGTGTTTCCCTGTTGGTGTAGGGGCGCCCCTACATGTATTGGCGCTTAGTTATCCGGTCAGTGCCCGGTCCAATACTTTGTACATCTGCTGCAGCACCGAAGCGCGCCTGACATCATATTGCGCCAGCAGCGGCACTTTCAATACTTCCTTGTTTCCCTGGGTGACGATAAATTCCCCTACCTGTTGTCCTTTTTTCACCGGCGCCGTCACATCTTCGGGCAATACCGCCCGACCTGAGTATTCGTCTTTTTTCCCTTTCGGCACGGCCATGGCGATGTCGGCGCCGGAAACCACGCCAACCTGGTCAATGGCGCCTTTGCTGACCTTGACGGTACTTGTTTTAGCGTCTTTTTGGGCGAAGTTAACCGCCTCAAAGCGGGCAAAACCGTAATTATATATTTTTATGGATTCCCGAAAATGGCTTCTTACCTCGGGGGTGCCAAGTACGACGGTAATCAGGCGCAGCCCATCTCTTTCCGCGGTGGAAGCCAGGCAGTATTTTGCTTCGTCTGTCCAGCCGGTTTTGCCGGCATCAACGCCCCGGTACCACTTGAGGAGCTTGTTGGTATTCCAAAGCACGAAATCACCGCCCCGCAAGTCATACCTGTAAATTGATGAATATTCCTTGAAAACAGGGTGTTTTAGCGCCTCACGTAGTATTACCGCCATATCGTAGGCCGAGGTGTAATGTGGTTCTTCGCCGGGCAGACCGTTACAATTGGCAAACCGGGTATGTTTGAGGCCCAGTTCCCTGGCGCGTTTGTTCATCAGTTCCACAAACGCTTGCACCGAACCAGCTATGTGTTCGGCCACCCCCACGCTGGCGTCATTGGCCGAGCCCACTGCCACGGAAATAAGCATTTCCTTCATGCTCATTTCTTCACCCGGTTCCAAAAATACTTGGGATCCGCCCATATTAGCGGCGTTTTCTGTGACTGTAATCTTGTCCTGCAGGCTGATCTCGCCTTTTTCCAGTGCTTCATTGGCTAACAGTTGGGTCATGATTTTGGTTACGCTGGCCATGGGCAATTCTTTATCCGGCTCCTTGGACCACAGCACCGTGCCGGTGCCTGCGTCCATAAGCACCGCTGATTCGGCGGTGGTTTCCAGCCCGGCGGCGGAGACTTCCTCTTGCGCGGCAGCCGCCGGCGATGTTCCCGCAGGGAAAAAGCAAATTGACAATCCCAGTAATATGACCAATATGTAATGCATAATTAATTTCCCCTCCTGTTTTTCCTGTTCAAAATATTATGTGAGTCAAAAAAAAAGTTATTCTGGAAAGAAGTGTATGGAAAATACAACATCACCGGGGCGGTCGTATTTTTTATATAAAAAATTTAATTGTTGTGTAACATTTAACGCTCCCGATAAACTAAATATTTAGGAGCGTTTTTAGAACATGGCCATGTCTGCTTTGGAAAAAATTTATGAACGGTACAGAGTTCCGGTGTTTCGCTACCTGTACAGGATGGGCGGGAACTATGATCTGGCGGAGGAACTCACCCAGGAGACCTTTTACCGGGTAGTTCTTTCCCTTGACGGCTTCCGGGGGGAATCGGCCCTTTCCACCTGGCTATTTGGCATTGCCTTTAACGTGTATAACACGCATATACGTCGCCAGGTCAGGCGCCGGGATGTGCCAATGGATCCGGAAATAGCGGGCGGGGGAAGGGAAGGCGACCCGGCCCTGGCCCTGGAAGAGGCGGAAAACTGGCAGCTGGCCAAACTGGCCTTGAAGCGTTTGTCTGTGGAGCACCGGGCAGTGATTGTCCTGAGGGAGATAGAGGGGTTTTCCTATGCAGAAATAGGCCGGGTGCTCAACAAATCACCCTCCACCGCCCGGGTTACGCTTTTCCGGGCCAAACAGAAATACAGGCTTATTTATAGTGATCTAACAAAAGGTGAGGTTAATGAGTAACAGTGAGTGTGAACTGATCAGGGATCTTCTCCCCTTGTACTCCGACGGGGAGGCCAGCGGCGCCACCCTGGAGCTGGTAGAAAGACACCTGCCGGGATGCCCCCGCTGCCGGGAGATGCTGGAGGTTTACCAGCAGCCGGCCCTGCCGGAGTTGACCCGGGAGCAGGCCCCCGCAAAGGCCAAAAAGTATTTTTCCAGCAAACTTCATCAGTTGGTCTTTACGTTGGCGATGGCGCTGGTCATGACCTTCTCCACCATCGCCTGGGCCTCCTATCAGGTGGGGCGGAATGCGGCCCTGCGGGACCCTTCCTTCAACCAGGCCAGTGACCTGGGTCTTTTCACTGAGGTCGGGCAGGCCAAAAAGCTGGGCCCCCACGTCATCACCGTGGAGCGGATCCTGGTGGACACGGCCCGGACCAGCGTCTTTTACCGGGTGGACCCCGGGCTGGACAGTGAAACCTTCTTGCAGATCGAGATGACTGACGACCGGGGGGTTCAATACGATGCCCGGGGCGGCCGGGGGTTTAAGGGCCGTCAGTTTGTTTACGACCTGGACCCGGTAAACATCGACGCCGATAAGATCATACTCAATTTCAGCACCGATGAAATACCGGAGCAGGCAAGCTTTGAGATATCGGTAGACCCCGGCAGGGTGGCTGAAAAGACCCGGGAAGTCTATCCCGGCCTGAAGACTGCGGCGGGTTCGGCCGAACTGGCCCTGGACAAGGCGGTGCTGGGTCTTTCCGAAAGCATCTTCTTTTTCCGTATCCGCTGGCCGGAGGACTCCACCGTGGCCGGCGTCGGGGTCGGGATCAACCCGCCCATGCAGGCCAAAATGGGTCCCAGCGGCCCGGTCAGCGCCGAGGGACGGATCAGCAGTCCGCCCCCGTCTTCCATGATTGACCCGGCCGGGGCCTTTCCGCCCGACTTTTGGGCTGATCTTACCGACGTGACCAATGGTAAGAGGATCACAGTTGAAACAACCCGTACCCAGACCGACCCGGTGACGGGGGGGATCAGAGGGTCCTTCCATTTTGGGCCGGTGGAGCCGTCGGCCAGGGATTTAAAACTGACCCTGCCTCCCCTGTACCTTTACCGCTTTCCGGAGGAGGAGCAGACGGTGGAATTTGCCTGGCCCCAACAGGGAGAGATGAATATCGGCAAGGTTTTCAGACAGGGACCGGTATCCTTCACCCTGGAGAAGGCAGCCAGGGAGGAGATGCAGCTGGCCTTATATTTCAAATTTCAGCAGGACCAGGATCAGCCCGCCTTTTATTATCGTCCCGATTTTCGTTTAAAGGATGAGGGCTTCTGGAGGGAACAAATGCGGCTGGAATGGCCGGATCCGGCCTCCATTAAAATTACCTTTCCCCTGCCCGAAGAGGAAAGGGTGGCGCTCAAATTGAGCAGCCTGGGAGAAAGGCTGCCCCGGGTGGAATGGGAGATCAATGCCGCCCAGTGATTGGCAATGAAAATAATGCAACGGGAACAGGATGGGTGAAAATTTGGCAGTGGAATTGACCGGATCAGCCGGACTCTTCGGCAATGAAAGTGCTTTGGAAAAGGTATTTGGCCTTCTATATACCGTAGGTTTCAGGATGACCGGGGACCACCGGGAGGCCGCCGGCTTGGTGGAGATGGCTATCAGCGCTACCGGCGCTGAAGAAAATCTGTACCCTGCTCTGAAAGTAATGCTCAGGCAATACGCAGGGGAAGGTGCAACGGCCCGGGACAGGATGACGCCGGCCGGCGGCCGGTCTTCCGGCCAATCCCGGCGGGACCTGCTAATCCAGGGGGCGCTTCTGCATCTCCCGGCCGGAGAAAGGCTGGTGGTGGTTCTGCGGGACGTGTTGGGGCTGAGCTATGCCCAAGTTGGCGAGGTTGCCGGACTGGACGAACCGGTGGTGGCCCGTATGCTGGCGGCGGGGCGGAGGCGCCTGGCGGAACAACTGATTCCGCACATAAAACAGTCCGGTTGTTTAGAAGAGGATTATTGTGGTGAATGAATTGTCTTATTGCTTAGCGCCCATCGTGCTGATAAACACAACCTTGTTCTTCCCAGTGTTTTTGGCCAGGTAAAGGTTCTTGTCGGCTATTTTAATCAACTCGTCTTTTTTGAGGCAGGCTGCCGAGCAGTAGGCGGCGCCGATACTGACGGTTAAATTGCCGTTCGGCTGGGTGCCCTGGTATTTGAATTCATACTCTTCCACCGTTTTCCTGATCTTTTCCGCAGTGATTCCGACCCCTTCTGCCGAAGTCTGGCAGCAGATTACCGCAAATTCCTCCCCGCCGTACCGGCACAGGATATCGGTTGAGAAAAGGATTTCTTTCACAACGTTAACAATGGTTTGCAGCAGTTCATCCCCTGCCTGATGCCCGTTCAGATCGTTATAAGTCTTGAAGAAATCGATATCGAACATGATTAAGCCGAAATTATTCACCGCTTTAAAGGTTTCCGGTCCATAAGTTTGCATTTTGTTGACCCGGTCAATTTCCTGCTGCAGCCTCTCGTCAAAGAAATAACGGTTGTAAGCTTGGGTCAGCCAATCTTTCGTTGCCAGGCTCTGCAATTCTTTGTTCAGCCGAATAACTTCTTCCAAATTTTTTTTATGTTCCGTAATGTTCTTGATGAGCATAATGGTTGCGATATGATTGTCCTCTACAATAATCGGGGTGATTTCCGCCAGGTAATAGTTCGTACCATTGTCGGCCAGGCGCTGCATTTCAATACTTACTTTTGCTTGTTCCCGGACCGCTTTATTGACTGAATGAATAAATTGTTCTTCGTCAAAATTTTTGCAGCCTTTTTTGAGCACCGCAATAATGCCGGTTTTTCTGGCAACCCCGGTGCATGCCTCCGCGAACGTTTTATTGAAATCGATGATTTCGTAATCTTCATTAAAAACGACATAGCCGTCGGAAATGATATCAACTACCCTTTGCAAGGCGATAGGGATGACATTCAAAAAGTCCAATTTAACGATGGCGATGATAAAGAAAATAACGGCGACAGCAAAAACGATGTTTTCGATAGCCGCCGACCAGTCAAAGATAGAAAATGTGCTGAACGAGTCTACGATCAAAGAGATGAAAATAGCGAAAAAAATCACCAGGGCCTGCCTGGAAAAAAAACCGAAGTTTTTGACGGAAAAATATAGAAGATAAAAAAGGCCGATTCCGATGCAGAAATAGCAATATATCGTATGGACAACGAAATAAAATCCATAATCCTGCTGGGATGGGATCAGGGCGAATGTTGTATAAAAAAAATGATGGTAGGGATTGGTGAATAAGACTACCAGGGAAATAACCGGAACAATAAATAGCAAGGCATGCTTCCAGGAGAACTTGATTCTGGTTTGGGCAAAAATCAAACCGGTGAATAAAATTGAAAGCGAAACAAAGATAATGCCGATAAAGTATATTCTTTCACAGACAGCCAATAGCCACTGCGTCCTTGTAAAGGTGATATGACATAATACGGAAATATTCCAGATCAGCAGGCTGATTACCATAGCCATCACGGCACAGTGAATCTGCTTTTTCTTCTTTTTTTGGGCAATTAAAAATAAAAGAATCAGCATCAACAGGATAGAGAGCACTAACAGGAACTGATAAACGGACAAATTTTCCAAAAACAGCCTCTCCCGTTAAATTATCATCTATAAAAATAATTGAATGAGAAACCGCCAATTTTCCCCATGGTTTTCACTCCACTGTTTCCAGGATCAGCGGGGCCGGGTCGGGCGGAGTGTCGCTGATGGTGAACGCGCCGGTTAGTGCCGCCGCTGCGTCAGTTAGCGTATTCTGCCGGTTGGTATGTAAAATTGCCAGGGGTTCCCCTGCTTTGACGGGCTCCCCGGGCTTTTTGACAAGCTCCAGGCCGGCGGCGTGGTCTATCCTGTCGTCCTTGGTCATCCGGCCGGCGCCCAGCAGCATGGCCGCGCGGCCCACCTGCATGGCGTCGATGGAAACCACGTACCCGGCCCGGGGCGACGGGGCTTCCTGTTTGATGGAGGCGGCTGGTAGTATGTCCGGGTTGTCGGCAACTCCCGGGTCTCCCCCCTGGGCCTCCACCAGAGCTTTGAACTTGCGCAGTGCTGTACCGTTTTGCAGCACCTTTTCCAGCCTGGTTCGGGCCGGGGCATAGGCTCTTTCCACTTTGCCCAGTACCAGCATGTGCGCGCCCAGGGCCAGGCATAATTCCCGCAAGTCGTCCGGGCCTTGCCCCCGCAGGGTATCCAGGGCTTCGCGCACCTCCAGGGCGTTGCCTATGAAACGGCCCAGGGGGCGGCTCATGTCGGTCACCACGGCCAGCATCTCCCGGCCCACCCGGCGGCCGATGTCCACCATGGCCCCGGCCAGTGCCGCGGCTTCCGCGCGGGTTTTCATGAACGCGCCGCTGCCGCACTTGACGTCCAGCAGGATGGCGTTTGCTCCGGAAGCGATTTTCTTGGCTGTGACGCTGGATGCGATCAGCGGGATGCTGTCCACGGTGGCGGTGACGTCCCTCAAGGCGTAAAGTTTTTTGTCAGCCGGGGCCAGGGTGCCGGTCTGGGCCATCAGGGCAATGTTGATTTCCCTGACCTGCCTTATAAACGCGTCGGGCTCCAGGGCGGTGTTAAAGCCCGGGATGGACTCCAGCTTGTCGATGGTGCCGCCGGTATGCCCCAATCCCCGGCCGCTCATTTTGGCTATCGGCACCCCGGCGGCTGCCGCCAGCGGACCCAGGACCAGGGTGGTTTTATCCCCCACCCCGCCGGTACTATGCTTGTCCACCTTAATTCCCGGTATTTCCGACAGGTCGATTTGGGTTCCGGACCTGACCATGGCCATGGTCAGGTCGGCGGTCTCCCGGCTGTTCATGCCCTGAAAATAAATGGCCATTAATAGCGCCGCCGCCTGGTAATCAGGTATATCATCCCGGGTATAACCAGAGATGAAAAAATCAATTTCGGATGTGGACAACTCGCCGCCGTTTCTTTTATTCAGGATCAAGTCGTACATGTGCATTATGCTTCACCATCCGGGAGGATATCCGACGCGAAACTGGCGCCGGTTGGATAGGTCAAACCGAATAACCGGGCCACTGTGGCCGCCACATCGCTGAAGCTGTTCCGCACCCCCAGGGCCACGCCCCGCCTGAGGCCGGGGCCGTAAACCAAAAGGGGCACGTATTCCCTGGTATGATCAGTGCCCGGGGTGGTGGGATCGGTGCCGTGATCGGCGGTAATCAGCAGCACGTCCCTCTTGCCAAGGGACGCCATTATCTCCGGCAGTCTGCGGTCAAACTCCTCCAGCGCGGCGGCGTAACCCCGGGGGTCGTTGCGGTGCCCGTACTTCTGGTCAAAGTCAACCAGGTTGGTAAATATTAAACCGCTGAAGTCTTCTTTCATCAAGGCCAGGGTTTGGTCCACCCCGTCAGTGTTGTTCTTTGTCAGAACAGATCTGGAGACGCCCTCGCCGGCAAAGATGTCCCGGATTTTACCGACTCCCACCACTTCAAAACCGTGCTTCAAAAGCAGATCCAGGACCGTGGGGGCCGGCGGTTTCACAGAGTAGTCGTGACGGTTGGCGGTGCGTTCAAAGGCTCCGGGGGTACCCACAAAGGGCCGGGCGATAACCCTGCCCACTTCGTGCTTGCCGGTGAGCAGCTTCCGCGCTATGCCGCACATCCGGTAGAGTTCCTCCAGCGGGATTACTTCCTCGTGGGCGGCAATTTGAAATACGCTGTCGGCCGAAGTGTAAACGATGGGGTATCCCGTGCGCATGTGCTCTGCACCGAGCTCTTCAATGATGCCGGTGCCCGAGGCCGCTTTATTGCCCAGGATATCCCTGCCGATTTGCTGTTTGAAGGGTTCGATGATCTCGGGCGGAAAACCGTCGGGGTAGACCGGGAAAGGTTTTTCCAGGATGATGCCGGCCAGTTCCCAGTGTCCGGTGGTGGTGTCTTTGCCCGGTGAGCGTTCCGCCATTTTTCCGTAGCCGGCCAGGGGCTTGTCCACCGCCGGCACGCCGGCCAGATTGGTAAGCAGACCCAGTCCGAGCTTGCCTAGGTGCGGCAGGTTCAGGCCGCCCGCGGCCAGCGAGCAATTGCCCAGGGTATTGCACCCGTAATCGCCGTATATCCCTGCGTCCGGAAGGGCTCCAATCCCCGCGCTGTCCAAAACGATAATGGTGACTTTCCTGAGCGGCAGTTTCAATGCGGTCTCCTCCTTGTAAAACTAAATCTGTCAAGCCCTGGGGTGGTATTTGTTAAACGCGTCCCTCAGCCTGGTATCGGTGAGGTGAGTGTATATCTGGGTGGTGGAAATATCGGCATGGCCCAGCATTTCCTGCACCGAGCGCAGATCGGCCCCGTTTTCCAACAGGTGCGTGGCAAAGGAGTGACGCAGGGTGTGCGGTGTGATTTCGACATTGATGCCCGCCGCTCGGGCATACTTTTTAAGTATTTTCCAGAAACCCTGCCTGGTAAGCCGCTTGCCGCGCATGTTCAGAAAAAGAGCTTTTTGGTTGGCGCCGGTTTTTATTTTTGCCCTGCCGCGCCGCAGGTATTCCGAAAGGAACAGTACCGCCGCGCCGCCCATGGGCACGATACGCTCCCGGGAACCTTTACCCATGCAGCGCACATAACCGTGTTCGCAGTCCACATGGTTTACATCCAGGGACAGCAGTTCGGAAACCCGCATGCCGGTGGCGTACATCAGCTCCAGCATGGCTTTGTCGCGGATGCCGGGAGTGTTTCCCACCCGGGGTTGTTCCAGCAGCCTGGCCACTTCCTCCTGGGCCAGTACGGCGGGCAGTTTTTTCTTGACACCCGGCGATTCCATGTTTTCAGTAGGTTCTATTTCCAGTCTGCCCTCGTCAACCAGGTAACGGCTGAACACTTTCAAAGCCGCCATCTGCCTGGCGACGGTGGCGGGGGAACGTCCGTTTTTCTTCAGGTCCAGGATATAATTCATCACCGTGTGCCGGTCCAGTGAATTAATGTCCCTGATCTGGCGCCGCAGGCAAAAATTTTTAAATTGCTTTAGATCCAGAGCATAGGATATCAAAGTGTTTTCAGCTAATCCTCTTTCCACGGCCAGGTAGTTGATAAAGTCTCTAATGTGCCTGTCCATTTCATGACCTCCAAATTATTGTGTTTTTCCACAAATTACGTGCTAATTCCTGCTGTAAATCGCTTTTGAAAAAAAAGAAACGGCTGATTAGCTTTTACCAACCGGCAAGCAAAGCAGCCGAAAGACGGGTCAGTTCAGGTGTGATATAAGCCTCGGTCAGGGCCGCGATAAATAATACCGCCATCACGCCGGCCATGATCAGGGTATAGCTGACAAACCCGGGCCAGACCGGTGTATGCGAATTTAAGAACCTTCTGATTAACAGAATGGAAAAGGAAAGAGAAGCAGTACCGCCGATGATTAACGCGGGCACAAAAAATATATTGTGCGGCAGCATGGAAACCAGGATCACCAGGAATCCCTGCAGCTCATGTTCCGTGGCTAAAAAGCCGACGGTAAACCCGAGCACGAAACCGCGGATAAAAATAAAAGCCAGCACCAACGGCAGGCAGATGATCGTCAGGCCCAGAATGTACATAATTGCGCCCGCCAGCAGGTTGTCATATAAGGCGCTCCTGACCATTTGCGCTTGATCCAGGTCAATTTCCGAGATCTGTGCAAGAAAAGTCTGCAGATAACGGTGCAACTCCGCCGCTTGTTCAGCTTGCAGAGAATTTGCCCCGAAGGAACCCGCCAATATGCCCAGACCCAGAATGCCGGTTACTGCCAGGTACAGCGGCCAGCCCTGCCGGAGGGAAGCGGAACATAAACGGCGCAGGTATGCCATGGTCACCGCTCCCTTTAATCACGTTTAATAGAGTATGTCCATCTCTAATTTATATGAGCGGTAACTTGCCGGTTATAACCATTTTTTTAAACCGCTTCTTTAATGATAAACCGCTTCTTTAATGAAACCACGGGGACGAAAGTTGTTTTAAGATCCAGGAAACAAAAACCGGGCTTTATTTGACAATGATGTTGAAAAGCTTCACGATGAAGGGTATAATTTGCTTGTGAAATATTTTACATATATAACGAGTAGTTGCGGGCAGGAGGGGAATCGGTTGATAACAAATATTAATCACCTTTCCAAGCCAAAGTTAAAAACAACATGTAATGAGGAAGAGATTTTTGAAAGTTTGGGTATGCCCTTTACCAAATTAAAGTACCAAAAAGGTGAAATAGTCATTGATATAGGCGATATTGTAGATAATTTTTATTATTTAAAAAAGGGTACTGTTCGCATATATCTGCCGAACGAACTGGGTGATTTGATATTTTACACCATAAGCTCCGGCTCCAGTTTAGTCGAGCCTGCGTTTTTTTGCGGTTTACCATCCAAAGTTCGCGTAGTTGCCGATCAGGACAGTGTAATAATATCATTTCCCAAGTATTTGGTAATTTCACAATTTAACCAGCAGAATGAGTTTGTGAAACTTATGATTAATATAATTTGTAAAAAACTTTACCTTATTACCACTATGTATGAAAACATTGGTAATAAAAGTTCAGAAAGAAAATTGGCTAAAATCCTGTATTTACTTTCATTAAAAAATGACAACACAATAAAAACTATTAGTATTACTCATGAAGAATTGGCATTGATGTTGGGAATGCACAGAGTTACAGTCACTAGAAACTTAACTAAATTAAAAAGAAGTGGGTTAATTACAATTAACAGGCAATCTATTGTTATAAATGATGTTAATAGGCTGGCCTCCTATTTTTAGGATTAATGTAGGAAACTCACGCCACAGTTGGCGGCCTCGCTCAGGCACTGCGCAGAACTGAGAGCTTCTTACCATTCCACCCATTTCAGAAATTAAAATAATAATAACAGGACCCGTTTACTGGCGACCGGGTCCCGCATAAGCTATCTATAACTCTTGACTAACAATTTCCCTTTAACACTTAAAATATAATTTAAGAGATTACTGGCTTGAAATTTTGCTTATCCAGCAAGTTCCGGTTTTCTAATCTTGTTCCTAAACGTTTACCACACTTAACGGTTCTCCGTTTTGACAAACCCTCATGATGTTTTCCAGTGCAAACGTAAGCATCCTTTTGAAAGACTGTTTTGTTGCTCCACCAATGTGGGGTGAGAGGAAAAGCCTCTCCCGGAAAGCAGGTTCCATTGTAAGAAATGGATGATTTCGGTCGGGAATTGCTTCAAATGTGTCGATAGCCGCACCTGCGATGACATTGTTTTGAATAGCCTCAGCCAGCGCAGCTTCGTCTACTATCGCCCCTCGACCGGTATTAATTAATATAGCCGTGGGTTTCATCAGGGATAGTTGATTTTTTCCTATAAGTCCCCTGGTATTATGAGTAATCGGCAGATTTATGCTGAAAACGTCGCATTCCCTGAGCAAATCAGGCAACTCCAGATAAGCCGCGTTTAGTTCCTCCGCTTTTTTCTCCGGAAGGCGCACCAAATCACTATACAGTATCTTGGAGCCCAAAATCTTGGCTAAGCCCGCCACCTCGGTACCTATTCTTCCCATGCCCAGGATACCAAACTTGAGTTCAGTAAACTCGTACATACCTTCTTCCAGCATTCTGTCCCGGATTTCCTGGAAACGGCCGTCTTTAATTCCCTTGTCACCCTCCAGGGCGCGTCTCAAGAGTATGGCTGCAGCCATGATTGTATACTGGGCCACACAGCGCTTGTTGGCACCCCCGTTGTTGGACACCTGAACACCCGCCTGACGCGCCGTATCAATGTCCACATGGTCGAACCCCGTTGAGGTCAGGGAGATTAGTTTGAGCTTGGGTGAGTTTAAAATTATTTCCCCGGTTATTTTTCCATCCTTTGCGGCCAGAATAAAATCCGCATCCCGGCAGGCCGCAACGATAGCCTCGTGTTCATTGGCATCTATATATACCATTTCCAACTCGGGGGGAATGTTCACCATGGCATCTATAAAGTCTTGTTCCGGCCTTAAGCAAACAACTTTATACATCTTTTATCATCCCTTCCAACTGAGACGGTGATCATTCAACACTTCCGGCTTTGTATAAGCTTCCCTAAATATTGGCCATAATGGGCGGGAAAACTATACTGATGGCGCCCACCGGGCAGTCCTGGCGGCACGAACCGCAATGCCAGCATTCTACGGGGTAGCGTATTTCCACCGTCCCTTCGTCTGGATGGAAAAAGATAACATCCAGCGGACAGGTTTCCTCGCATGTGCCACACTGTTCACATAATTCAGGATCAATTTTTGGCGGCATTTGTTTTCCCTCTCTTCCAGTTAATATTTGAACGGTTCAAAGGTTAATTTCATATTGTTTGTGCCGTTCTTTTCAATCACTATCTGTCCTGTCCACCGATCATCGGTATTTGGAAAATCCAACCGGTTGTGGAACAGGCCAAACCGGGACTCCTCACGGAAAAGTGCTGTTCTGGTCATTATTTTACTCATAGCGTAAATATTTTTCGTTTCCGCCATCCGCATAAGATCATGATAATTTTCAGCGTTCAACCTGTGAATGAATTCTTCCAGGCTATTCAATTTTTTTAGTCCGGTTTCCATGCCTGTTTTCGTGCGCTGAGTTGCCATGTGGTCCGACATGATTTTTTGCAATACCGCCTCGAACTCCTTGTACGTTATATCACCCTTTTCATTAATCGGACGATAGACATCAGATTTAATTTTATTTATTTCCGCCTCCGCCGGGGATGTCTTTTTTATAGACGCGGCATGACGCGCGGCTGCGCGGCCCGCCGCATATCCACTGGTGCAAGCCATGCTTACGCAACTGAACTGGTCGGCGCCGTCTCCGGCGGCATACAGCCCGGGAACACTTGAAGCACATTCCTTATCGATTTTAATCCCGCTTCCGCAAAACTCCGACGGTCCCTTTTGCATAAACTCGGAAACCATAACCTCAACAGGTTCTTTGGCAATATCAATTTTTTTCTGCGCGAAATAATCCGGCAGAGTGTCTTTATCATAACCAAGGGTAGCCTTCAAGTGCGTCATATCTTTTTCGGAAAGATGCCTGGTCTCGATAAAGACCGGCCCGCGGCCTTCACGAATTTCATTCATAACCCCTTCCGCGAGTTTATAGCGGGGCGCGTTGTTCCCCAGTGGATGATACCTTTCCATAAACTTTTCACCGAGGGAGTTAATCATGTAACAGCCCATGCCCATAAAGGCGTTCAACCCCGCGGCGCTGAATCCTTTGGGAACTACCGTGACCCGCAGGTACTCGGTGTTGGCCAGTCTGGCACCCACATTAAAAGCCATAATTTGGCCATCTCCGGTGTTTGTAGGACACTGCCAGCCGTTAAACGTGGATCCGGCCTGGCTCTGGTACAACCTGTTGGTATTGCCCGTACTAATTACAACCGCTTTGGCGCTGACCGCGTAGAATTCGCCCGTCCTGATATGAAAGGCCGCGGCGCCTGCGACATGGCTTCCATCCATCAGCAAGCTTGTGGTCACAGTCTTGTCCAGCACAGTACATCCAAGACGGCGGACTTCCTGGCCCAATTTCGGCTTTAACCTTTTACCGTTGAAGTTAACAAAGTATGGGCCGGGTTGTCCCATGGATTTGGTTCGATAAAACTTACCCGTCTGAGGATTGGTAAGCGGGTTTCCAATCCTGGCAAACCTCTCAATGGTCGCCTTCAGCCCATTGCAGAATACCGCTTCGGTTATTCCCAAATCAATGGCTCCCCGGGCAATGCGGCCGGCGTATTCAAGGTAGGCGTCCGCGGTATCCCACTGTTCCCCTTCTTCGAGATAGGCCATAAAATGATCGACACCGCCTGCGATATCACCACTTCTTTCTATTTTCCCCTTATCCAGCACTACCACCCGGGCGCCGTTCTCGGCTGCTCCGATGGCCGCGTTGCACCCGGCAAGGCCACCTCCGATAATCAAAACATCGGTTTCGATTAATGTTGGGTTTGGGTTATATTGGTGCATCTTTTATTTCCTCCTTTGAATTGCTCGTTTCAACATGTCAATAAAGATTTACTACCGTGTTAAACTGTGCTCAGTGCTTTCGGCTTCCCCCTTTCCCTCCTTTTTGCTTATACCCCATGACTTTGGAGAGGTAGCAAGCGATACCAGAAGAATGGCCAGGCCTATGCCGTCCGTTACATATCCGGGTGTTAGCAGGCAAAACCCGGCCGCCGCCATCAGTATTCGTTGTACGACGCCACATTTGTCCCGAAAGAAGCCTGTAAATCCTGCGGCTATGAATACGCACCCGATCAGCGCGCTGACTACGGCGCCCGCAATTGTGATGATGGACCCCTTCATAAGCAGGCATGGATTATAAATAATCAGGAAGGGAATAACAAAACCCACGATGGCCAGTCTGAAGGCTATGAACCCGGTTTTAACCGGGTCGCCTTCCGATATTCCGGCTGCGGCATAAGCCGCTACCGCCACGGGGGGAGTAACAAATGACAACATGCCGAAGTAGAAAATAAAGAGGTGGGCCGCCAGAGGCATGACCCCCAAGTCAATTAACGCCGGAGCCACCAGAATAGCCAGTAAAACATAGGCCGCCACCGCTACCAGGCCCATGCCCAGTATTAGGGAAGCAATTGCGCACAGCACAAGGCTTAAAAACAAACTTCCTCCTGAAAAGTCCATTACCACGGAAGAAATTTTGGTCCCCAGACCGGTGAGGCCCACTGATCCTATGATGATACCGGCACAGGCGCATGCCGATATCACTGAGAGCATGGTTTTACTTGCCGATTTGAAACTTTCTATAAATGCCACGCCAAGCCTGGAAAAACTATTTCCTTTTTTTAACTCCATGATAGTTTTAATGGCAGCGGCCAACATCACCAGAACAACGGCAATTTGTCCGCAAGCCATGATTGAGTACCCATTTAAAATCAGTATTATAAGCACCACCAGGGGCAGGATAAAAACCCCCCCCTCTTTCATTACCTTGCCTAAAACAGGCAACTGGTTTTTGGGAGTAGCCTGCATATTCAACCGCCCGGACTCAAAGTGCACCGCTGTGCCCAGGCAAAAGTAATAAAGAAGTGCGGGAATCAACGCCGCCAGAGCCACCTCGGCGTAGGAAATGCTTAAAAACTCGGCGATTAGAAAGGCCGTGGTACCCATTATGGGCGGCATGAATTGCCCCCCCGTGGAACTGGTGGCCTCCACTGCTCCGGCATAGTTGGGGTGGTAACCCATTTTTTTCATTAAGGGGATAGTAAAATTGCCCGTGGTAACAACATTGGCTACCGCGCTGCCGGATATCGTTCCCATAAGGGCACTGCCTATTACTGCCGTCTGGGCGGGACCGCTTCGCATCCTGCCGGCCACTGAGTAAGCCGCGTCGCTGAAAAATGTCCCGCCCCCCGTTTTTTGCATAAGCACTCCAAAAAGTACGAACAGGAAAACAAAAGTTGAAGACACACCTATAGGAATACCGAATATCCCGGTTTGCCCCATGTACATGGTGCCAACAATCCTGTATATGTCAAATCCTTTGTGCCCAAGCAATCCGGGTATATATGACCCTAAATAGGCATACAGCATAAAGATCAACGCCACCACGGAAAGAAGATTGCCTACAGTTCTGCGGGCCATTTCCAATACCACGGCTATTACTACAATTCCGAACAGTGTGTCTGTGCTGTTCGGTGCTCCCATGCGGCCACCTTCCGTTATCTCGGTGTTGTTGATAAAAAAGTACGCGCAGGCGGCGATACTAAGAATTATCAAAACAATGTCCACCGGCGTCTTCCAACTTCTCTTCTTATCCAGCGGGTAAACAAGAAAAACAAGGACGGCGGCAAAGCACCAGTGTAACAAGCGATGCAACTGTGATGGCAGAAAATAAAACCGCGAGCTTAATACCTGGTAGATACAAAAAACCAGGGCGATAATACCTATAACAATGGCTATTTTTTTACTTATGCTCCCGTAGCCGCTTTCTTCCACAAGTAATGACTTAATGCCGGAAAGTGCTGACACTAAAATACACCCCCTTTAGTGATTCAATTCCCTGGTTAGTTTACTTTTTAACCATTTGATTCAAACTGAAAGCGGAACAATATCACATTTAAGATAAACGGCGTTACCACATTTTCCATGATATTTCCGTTCGGTCGGATGTTTTATTTACTTGACCGTGCCGGCTTGCCTCGGGGTGCCGGTGAACTCACGCTATAGGCGCTAAAATATCATCGGCACCTCGGGGTTTGCTTCTTAAATTAAAACTAAGGTCCATATTTAACCGGCCAATTAAGATTAAACTAAAAATTTTCAATTCCCGGGGCATTGACTTCCTGGTAGTATTTTTGGGCTCCGGGATGAAGGGGTGCAACCATGTCTTTTAATGCATTGTCAAGGCTCATATTTTTTCCTTGGGGATGAGCTTTGCCCAGTTCTTCCAGGTTTTCAAATATAGCCTTGGTTACCTGGTAAACGGTTTCTTCGCTGGCCCAGGTACCGGCGAATATCTGGTGCGACGTGGTGGTCATCGGCACGTCCTCAGTTTGCCACGGATAAGTGCCCGCCTTGAGGACATACGGTTTGTACTCCGAATATGCGTCGCAGACCCTTTTTATTTCTTCCTCGGTCATCGGCACAATATACAGTTCGTGAGTTTGGGCAAGCTCGTTCATTTGAGCCATAGGGTCGGCGCCGGTAAAGAAAAAGGCATTTATATGTCCGTCCTTCATGCTGTCCATTACCTCACCCATACCCAGTGTCTGGCCTTTTACTTCGTTTTCTAGATCCAGGGCTTTTAGTATGTTTCTGGTATAAGTGAGCGTGCCGCTTCCGGGACCGCCCAGTTGCACGACTTTTCCCTTTAAATCAGAATACGACTTAATATCGCTGCTCTTAAGTGTTACCAGCTTGTTGGGCACCGCCCAGCAATAGCACACGCTGTTGATTTTATCCAGTTTTTCAGTAAATGGAGCGGTTCCATTCATGGCATAATAAACAATGTCACTTCCGGAAAATCCGAATTCAGTTTGTTCGGCCTGGATTAGTTTGAGGTTTTCCACCGATGCCCCAGTCGCTTCCGGCATCATTTCGTAGTTGGGTACTTTATCAGTTACCACTTTGGCAATGGCCGAACCAACGGAGTATAGCGCTCCGCCGCCCACCTCCGCCGTTCCAACGGTTATTCTCTTAATTGCTCCTTTTTGATCCGCCTGGGACTGTTCGCCGGAAGACGTCTGTTGCGAACCCCCGCAGCCAGCGGTTAACATAAGAATGGAAAGAGCTATAATGATAAGCCCTACATTTTTCATATTGTTTCTTTTCATATGTCGACCCCCTTAAAATCGGTTTATCGTTAGTTAGATAATGAGCATGGAAGGAGGGAATACTATGGTAACAGCCCCCATGGGGCAGTCCTGCCTGCAGGAGCCGCAGTGCCAGCATTCGTCCGGATGCTTTACAAAAGGAATTTTATTACCGTCCCCGTCATCCTCGGAATAAATGGCGTCGGCCATGCAAAGCTCTTCACATAGTCCACAACCGGTGCACTTTTCCCTATCAAAAAGCGGAGGCATTTTCATTCCCCCTCTGCTCATTGTCTGGAATCAAAAAAGTAATTGGCTGGAATTTGGCCTTTATGTTACCTTCGCCTGAATTTTGCACTACCACTTGTCCGCACCACTTTGTGTCGTCTGTATCCGGGTAATCCAAACGGTAGTGGTACGGCTTATTGCGGCTTTCTTTACGGAACAATGCGGCATGAGCAGTTATTTCTCCAACTTGAAGCAAACTTCTGGACTCATGCACTCTCATTAATTCGTGCAAGTCGCCGGCTTTAAGCGTATCCGCGTATGATCCGGCCCGCTTAAGCTTTTCGATGGCCGTAAAAAGGCTTTTTTCGTTCCTTTCCACGCCAACGTTTTCCGTCATGATTTTACGCACGATATTCTCAAATTCACGGAAACTCATTCCTTCTTCGCGTTTCAGAGGGGCAAAGGTCTTTTCCCAGGCTGCCTCCGCTTCTTTGTTGGATACTGTATAACGTACCGCATTAGCCGCATACTCGAAGGCGGACTTGCCGGCAGCGTACCCGCCGGTAACGGCGCCGTGCACGCAACGGTTACTATCACTGGCGTCCCCGCAGGCAAACAGCCCGGGTACGGTGGAGGCCGAATCGGCATTTACCTTAATCCCGCTGCCGGTGACTTCCGTAGGACCGGCCTGCATGCCTTCCGAAACAGTAATTTCAATTTGCTTTTTACGTATATCTTCGCCTCTCTGCTTCATGTAATCCGGCAAGGTATCCTTGTCATAACCAAGCGTTTTCTCCAAGTGCTCAACGTCATCTTCAGAAAGCCCGGTACAATCAATAAAGAGAGGACCTCTTCCTTCCTTAACCTCCTTTAGCGAATAAAAAACTATGTCGTACCTGGGTGCGCGGTTGCCAAGGGGATGATTCATCTCCATATAGTATTCACCATTAGCGTTCATAAAACGCGCCCCCATGCCTGTAAAGGCATTAAAGCCAGGTGAGGCAAATCCCTTGGGCATCATGGTCATACGCATATACTCCATATTTGACAGCGCCGCCCCAGCCCGAAAAGCCATGGCCTGGCCGTCCCCGGTATCAAAGGGGCACAGCCACGTATTAAACGGGTTGATGCGGGGCGATTCGTATAGCCGGTTGGTGTTACCGGTGGCGATAACAACAGCGCCGGCAATTATTACATAGAACTCGCCGCTGCGAATATTAAATGCCGTAGCGCCCACCACCCGGCCTTCCCTCGTTATAAGATCGGTGGTCATCGTTTTATCCAATACGGTGCATTTCAGACGGCGAACCTCCGCGGCCAAACAAGGCTTAAGTTTTTTACCATTGAAATTGATAAAATATGGCCCGGGTTGCCCCATTGATTTTGTTCGGTAGAAGTTACCATCCGGTTGAGTAAGCGGGTTCCCGATTCGGGCCATTCTATTAATTGCTTCAGGCAATTCTTCGCAGTATAATTTATCAATTATCGCTATGTCGGCGGTTCCTTTTCCAATCCGCCAGACATAACGAAGGTATTCCTCCCGGGTGTCCCAATCACCACCTTCGTTTAAAAAAGCCATAAAGTGGTCGACTCCACCCCCGATATCGCCGCTCCTTTCAATTTTCCCTTTATCGGCGATAATAACCGTTGCGCCTTTTTCCGCCGCGGCTATAGCCGCGTTACAACCCGCCAGTCCGCCTCCTATAATAAAGACATCCGTTTCCAATATACTAATCTTCTGCATATTCAATGGCACAAAAGTCACCTCCAAAGCTAACAAATTCTACAACATAACAATAAATTAACAATTTTTTATTATTTCCAAATCCATAAATCACCACCTTATTATTTATTTTTATTGCAGAACAATCAAAGTTTAAACGGAAAATTATATTCCCCGTCAACTATATTTTGAATATGTACTATCTCATCATCACTCAGATGATTGAAACGTTTTTGCATGCGTAAATATTCTCTTACCTTTTGGGGTTTGGTTACCGGATAAGTGATATTGACAACTCCGTCCAACACCTCGTAAAGAGGCCAACTGCGGGTCCGCACGGCCATTCTGGCCACATTAATGGTATCTTGAGGTTCATAACCCCACCCGGTGGGGCAAGGTGTGTGAATATGGATATAAGATGGCCCTTTCGCATCCCTGGCTTTTTCTATCTTTTTACGCAAATCATCAACATAGCCCACCGAAGCGGTCGCCGCGTATGGGATGCGATGAGCGACAACAATTTGAACCATATCTTTGCGATAAACCGTTTTGCCGGCAGGCGTGGTTGTTGTTTTAGCTTGAAGAGGAGTGGACCCGCTTCCTTGAATGCCGGTATTCATATATGCTTCGTTATCGTAACAGACATATATAATCCGGTCGCCCCGCTCTAAAACCCCGGACAAAGATTGAATACCGATATCCACCGTGGCCCCGTCCCCGGCCAGTCCTAAAACGTTAACGTCGTAACGCCCCTGTGCTTCAAAACCCGCTCTTATTCCCGCGGCATAAGCCGCGGTGTTTTCCAAATTTCCTTGTATCCCCGGAATCCGCGTCACGGTTTCATTGCCATATCCGGAAAACAGAGCCGCGCAGCCGGGAGGTATTACAATCACTGTATTCCTACCCAAAACACTCATAATAACCCGGATGGCCAGTTCCAAACCGCAGCCTGCGCAAGTGCTGACACCGTGGGCGATACATCCTTTGGCAGGTGTTTTTATCTCTAGCATTATGTTTTAGCCTCCCTGATAAGCATGGCATTATCTTTTACATCCAACCATTCTGTTTCCCCACTCATGTTGTTTTTAAGAAGCGTATCAAAAGCTTGGATTATTATTTTCGGCGCCACATCCCTGCCGCCCAGACCGGCAATAAATCCTTTAACCTCCGGTTGTCTTTGCTTGTCAATTAAAGCTGATTTAATTTCCGAACAAAGAGGTCCTTGAGCAGCTCCTAAACTGGCCGAGCGGTCTATGACGCCAATGCGGGGTACATGGCCTAAATAATTGCGTAGTAATTTGACGGGAAAAGGTCTGAAGGATACAATCTTGACCATACCGACTTTTTGTCCTTTTCTCCTTAGCTGCTCAACTACATGTTTGGTTGTACCTGATAGAGAACCCATAGTAACCAATACTGCTTCTGCATCTTCACAATAATATGGTTCAACCAAATAATGTTCCCGGCCAAAAACTTGTTTGAACTCGTCGAGGATCTCCGGTATGAATTTTAAAGCTTCAAAAAACGCGGTCTGCTGCTGGTAACGCATTTCCATAAAATCGGTGGGTGGGGTTAAGTCGTTAATAAACATGGGGTTTTCAGGGTCCAGGAATAAATTATACGGTTTATACGGCGGTAGAAATGAATCTGCGGTTTCTTGATCAGGCACAATAAATGAGTCAGACATGTGTGAGATAAAGAAACCGTCCAAACAGACCATGGCGGGAAGCTGAATTCTTTGATCCTCGGCGACGCGGTAGGCGATTAATATCATATCCAACACTTCCTGGGCGTTTTCCACGTAAAATTGTATCCAGCCCATATCCCGTTCCGCCATGGCGTCCTGGTGATCGCACCATAAACTCCAGGGGCTTGCCAGAGCCCTGTTTACCACCGGCATTAC
The DNA here is from genome assembly GCA_023439185.1 of Bacillota bacterium. Classification (GTDB taxonomy): domain Bacteria; phylum Bacillota; class Desulfotomaculia; order Desulfotomaculales; family Desulfallaceae; genus BRH-c8a. The sequence goes on from JAEXOR010000003.1 coordinate 259,176, forward strand.
GATGGGTACCCGGCATCCCGCGGCAACCCCGAGTACTTCATGCATTAAAGCCAAACCAACGGACGAAGTGGCTGTTCCGGCTCTGATGCCGGTAAGCTGTGCGCCGATGGCGATGGATAAAGCCGAGTGTTCAGATTCTACCCGGACATACTTTGCTTCCAACGTACCGTTTGCAACATAACCGGCCAGTTTTTCGGCAATGGGGCTTTGGGGGGTTATCGGGTAAGCCGATACAACTTGTATTTTGGCTAAACGCATTGCTTCGGTGGCTGCTCCGTTACCGTCCGACATGATTCGATTCAATGATTTCCACCTCTTTCAGAAACCATTGTTATGCAGTCCTTTTTGCAAACAGTGGCACAAATACCGCAACCTTTACAGTAATCAAAGTCGATTTCCAAGCCATGTCCTGGCCCTTTCTTTTCAATAGAGATTACATCCGTTGGACAATATTTCAAGCAGGTGCCGCATAAGTTGCATTTATCCCGGTCAATTTTCGGTCGCACTACTCGCCAGGTTCCGGTTTTTGTGCTTGCAAAAACTGTTGCCACCGGCCCGTAAAGATATTTTTTTTCTTTAGTAGTTGACCCGTAATCCGTTATTTGCTTGCTGTGCTGCTTCTGCATTACTGGCACCTGCTTTCCCAAAAGTTTTCTCTATTGTTTTCTTTACTGATTCAATGCCGACCAGACCCGCGCCGGCTATCGCTCCCAGCATGGCAGCATTGGGTATATCCCGCTGAATGACATCCAGTGAAATTTGTGAAGCGTCAATGTAGTATACCCGGTGATTAAAAAAGGGCGAATTTGGGGTAAGGTTGCTGGTATTTACAATAAATATAGTGTCTGCTGTTGCACCTTCCATTACGTTAATACCTTTATCAATAACTGATAAATCAAAGATCACTACATAATCGGGTTCGTAAACAAATGATTTTAGTAAAAGAGGTTTTTCGTCCAGTATGACATCAGCATAGACCGCAGCGCCTCTTCTTTCGTGCCCGTAAGCAGGAATGGCCTGGGCATATTTTTTTTCTTTTATCGCGACAGCTTCGGCAAGTATTTTTGCCGCTGTAACTACTCCTTGACCCCCTAATCCGTAAAATTTAATTTGTTTCAAAGGTTCCGCCTCCTTTTTAACATTCAGCTGCCATTGTGATTTCGTCCCCGCTCGTGTGTTATCAGAGATGAACTGTTTTCCGGCGATGCATTAAAAAAGTTTTTATTGATTAAAAAATTTTTTTACGTCAGTTAGTTTCTTTCTTTATGGTAAGTTATTTTGTTCACAAAGTCTGTAGCTTTTGTTACATATGATTCAAACTTGAATTTCTGAGTTGCTTTAATGCCGCCTAACTTGTTCCTATCCCGGTTGATTAAGATAAACAAAGTTTTATATTTGAAAAGCCCTGCATTGCGAATGAATCGCAATGCAGGGCTTTTAGTAAAAAGCAACAAAAAATGTTGGAATTTGTTACAAATGCCAACAATCCGGGTGTGCATTTAATTTTTCCAGGATCAGCCTGGTGATGAATTCCGCAGCCAGAATGTCCTCCAGGGAGTTACCGCTGGCAGCCACAACTGTGATGCCGGCGCCTGTTTCCCGGACCAGTTCGACGGCCCGTTGCGCGGCGGCCCGGGCCGGAGCGTGGCCTTTTTTATGCCTGGTCCTGGCCACGGTGCCGGTGATTACCGCCGAAGCGCCCGCCGTTATTGCCGCGTCAAAGGCTACTCCGCCGGTACCGGTGGCGGCAATCACAACTTTATCCCGCAGGTCATATAGCTTAACCGTTTCCGCGCCCAGATTTGGCAGCACGGCCTCGATGGTTGCTCCCGCCTGTTTCAATCCTTCAACCGTTTTGGACATGTTGGCCAGCCGTTCTTGATCATCACCAACCCGCGGCTCCCCCGCCAGGACCACTCCGGCGCCCTTTGTAACGGCCAACTTGCCCGCGATTTTGCCTATTCCAGTCGGGTTGACTGTTACCGGCGGCGCCGCCCGGTCCGGCGCGGCGCCGAAAACGGCCAAAGCGCCCTCGTCCAGCGCCGCTTCAAGGGTGGTGGACATATCAATAACGTCGACAATGACCACAATATCGCCGGCGGCGCCGGCCGCCGCCGCTCCGCTGGCGTGAACGGTCATTTTTACAGTCGGTACGGCCAATGTTTTACCCCCATTTTGGTTATAACAATAGTGTGACCGGCATACTTTATGGTAAATATTACTATGCCCTTATGTGCTATAAGAAGGAGAATGATTATGCGCTTATATGTAACTAAAAACGGATTCTTCTGCAACGGTACCGTTAAAGAACTATTAATCATGCTGGCCCCGCTGTCCGGGTCCCGCATCACCCTTAAGGAATATATCCGTTCCCGGCTGCATTGAGAATTACCACGAATGCGGCGCTATTTCAAGGCTGCCGCCAAATGCGCGGCATATATCCCCGCTGCCCCGGCCGCCAGAAAAAATGCCGGGTCCTGCTCCGGCGTGCGGCCCATGGAGGTAACTTTTATCCCCTTGCTTTCCAGTTCCTTTAGCGCCGGGCTGCCGTCCTCCCAAACCACAGAGTGTTTGCCGTCCGGCCACGCTTCCGCCAGCTGCCGGGTAATGATTCGGGACCAGGATGGGTTATCCAGTTCCGGAAGCACCACGGTGCATGGAGTGAGGGCTATTTTCCCCAGGGCGGTGACGGTGTGGTGGCTGAGACCCCGATGCCTGTCCCTGGGGTCGGCAAAGCTAATCCTGGGGATGGCCACGGGTCTGCCGCCCAGGATGTTGACGGCGTTGACCATTTCACCCTGTTCCACGCCGGTGAACCCATACCGGGACGCGGTGCCCACAATGCCGGGTCCCATGGCCGCGATAATCACATCCGCTCCGGCGGCAACCATCGCGGTAAGCAGGGCGGAATAAATATTAACCGCCTCAAAGTCGCCGCCGAAGGCATGGCCGCAGGTGACGACGGCATCCAGCAGACCGCACTCTTTAAGCTGGTGGACCAGGTTGCTTAAGTTTAAAGGCAGGGCTGCTCCGTCGGTCATCAGGTAAACCACCCTGGCTTTCCCACCGGAATATGTCTTTACTCCGGCGGCTGCCGGCGCCAGCATACTGTGCAGTTCGCCGGTGATCACCGGCGTGCCCGCCAGTGATTCAGTGTTGTTGATGCTTTCCGCCCAGGGGCTTTCCGGTTCCTCGGCCGCCAGTACTTTAACCTGGGCGGGGCTGTAGCGCAGTTTCATAATGTGACCGGCTTCGCCGGCATCTTTTTCCGGCCTGGTGAAATTGGCCATTACAAAATGGGTGCCGCCGGTGCCCAATCCCCGGGCCACCGCGGTGGTGTTTAAAACGACGGTGTCTCCGGTTTCCACCGGGCCGGTAAGCCCGTCGTAGTTATACGTTTTTTGTTCACCCTCGCCGGGGATGGAAACAAGCAACTCGGTAAGTCCTTTTCGGTGCGCTAGTATTTTTGTAACCTGACCCTGTCTGGTCCTGATCAATTGCTATCCCCCGCTGCCTCACGGATAATGGCCAGCACGTAAGAAGCCACGGCGGACAGGTCTTCAACCCTGATGAATTCGTCGGTGGTATGCACTTTTTGCATGGCGATGCCCAGGTTGACGCAGGGAATGCCGTACTCATTAAATATATGGGTATCGCTTCCGCCGCCGGTGCTGCGAATATGAGTTTCCAATCCCAACTGTTCCGCCGCCCGCACCGCCAGTTTAACCACCGGCGCGTCTTCAGGCACGTGCATGGCCGGGTAGATGGTGCTCACGTCAAGGAGCAGCCTGCCGCCGGATTCCCGGGTTGCTTCCTGCAGGATATCGCAGATCGCCCGGGTTTGCCGCAGGCGTTTTTCATCTTGCAGGCTTCTTGTCTCGCCTTGCAGGGTAACTCTGTCCGGCACCACGTTTATAGCCACGCCGCCGGTAATGAGTCCGATGTTGGCGGTGGTTTCCTCGTCAATGCGCCCCAGTTGCATCCGGGCTATAGCGCGGGATGCCACCTGGATGGCGTTAATTCCCTGCTCGGGGTTGATCCCGGCATGGGCTGCCTTGCCCAACACTTCAGCCTTAATTTTGTCCTGGGACGGACCCATGTTAATGATTGTACCAGGAGGGCCGTCGCAGTCCAGAACAAAACCCATATCGGCGGAAAGCAGTGAAAAATCAAGGTTTTTGGCGCCGGAGAGCCCGGTTTCCTCGCAGATGGTAAATACCAGTTCCAGTCTGCCGTGGGGCAGCTTTTTTTCCCGCAGTACGGTGATTGCTTCAATAATCGCGGCGATGCCGGCTTTGTCGTCGGCTCCGAGCACGGTTTCGCCGATTGAACGGATGATACCGTTTTCCAGCACCGGATTGATGCCGCATCCGGGCGTTATGGTATCCATATGAGCACAGAACATCAATGTGGGGCCGCCGGCGCCGCCGTTCATCCCTGCAATCAGGTTGCCGGTTTCCGTACCGGTTTTGCCGGCGGCGTTATCTATAATTACTTCCAAACCCAGTTCGGTGAGCTTTTTTCTCAAGGTTTCAGCCATTTCCCCTTCGCGGCCGCTTTCGCTGTCCACTTTGACCAGGTCCATAAAACAGGACACCAGCCTTTTCTCGTTGATCAACGGTACACCACCTTCTGGAAAAACTTTTTGCTTTTATAATAGCACAGAATTCAGCAGTCAGGATCCCACTTACTGCTTACCGGGTTGTTTTTCCCGGCCCAGCATGTCCAGATAGTTTAGTACCGGGTTTGCTGAAATAATACGGGTTAAAGAATATTTTTCAGTAACCGCGTGTACCAGTAACACCAGTGCCAGATAGCCGATCCGGAAATAGCCGTCGAGGACGGCGGCGGCGGTGATGCCGATGACGACGCCCAGGGTGTTGGAACCGGCGTCGCCCATCATGGCCCTGGCTTTTAAATCCGCGGGCAAAAAGGCCAGTAAGGCGCCCAGAACCATGGCAACCGGCACTATTTCAGCGCGATTGAAAACAAACGGCAACAGTGCTAAGCAAAGCAGCACAAAAACTTTGCCCGCCCGGCCGGGCCGCAAGTCGAACAGGTTTAACATGTTTATCGACAAAGCGATCATCAGCGCGCTGTCCACTATTCTCCATGGTTGGGCGGGGAAAAGCTGCGCGCCCAGCAGAAGCCCCAATACTCCGCCGCCCAGGGCCTTGACGGCGCCGGTGGTTAACCTGCCTGCAAGCAGCGCCCTGAAGTGACCAAGCAGACCAGATGTGTCCCGGGCGCCCCAGAAATCGTCCATTAAACCCAAACAGGTTGCCGCGGCCATGGCAAAAAGATAGAGCCGCAGCGCGTCTCCGACGTCGGAAGGAGCCGCGATCAGCAGAAGAAACGAGACCGGCAGCACGGAGATAAAAAAAATAACCCCTGCCGACAGCGGGATATCCAAACCATTGAAATTAGGGCGGGTAAATCCGCTGCGCTCAATCATGGCCAGCATTTTTTCGCGCGTTACAAGGGTAATTATAAAGGCCAGCCCTAATCCGGCGGCGGCGTAAATTATTTCCGGAGCCAACTGCACAAAATCACCTCGGGCTTTTATTTAAGTACCGCTACTCGCAGCAGGGTTCTGGTGATGTGCCAGAACTGTTTGCCCCGGTGACGGAACCCTTTAATATCACGTCCGGTTTCGGCATGGGTCATCTGTACGGGCACTTCCAGCACCCGGTATCCCATCCGGGCCGCCTTGATAGTCATCCCTACCTCCACACCGTATCCTGAAGCGAATGGGTAAACGCTCTCCAGTACTGCGCGGGTCATGGCTCTTTGTCCGGAAAGCGGAGATTTCATATTCTGCCCGGTAAACAAAAGAATTCCCCAGCGGGCCAGTCTTTTAACCATGCCGAAACCGCCTTTACGGCGCGCAGGCGGAAACTGGGCCACCGTCATGTCCGCTTGTCCCGCCAGCACCGGCTTTAGTAAATGTTCGGCATCGGATGCCGACGCACCCAGATCGCCATCCAGAAGCAGGTAGATATCCGCCGGAGCTGCTTGCACACCGGTATTCAAGGCCTCTCCCTTGCCCATGTTTTTTTCAAGGGTGATCACCCCGGCTCCGGCCCGGGCGGCTAACGTGGCGGTGTTATCTGTGGACGCGTCGTCCACTACCAGCACTTTTGTGATGGCCGTAATTCCGGACAGCGCTGTTACGGTTTGATGGATGAATTCGGCTTCGTTATATGCCGGGACGATGGCAACTACTCTGAGATCAGCCATTTAATCTTCACCTTCTGTATTTTATACTTGTTTAATGCACGTTAAACTCGGGCAACAGCATTTGGGCGGTTGATTTAACCCCGTAATTGCCCGGCTGCCCGCTTAAAGCCAGCACTAGGGCCAGTTGACCCGGCGCGGTGTCTATATTGTCGATGGTGCTGACGAATTTGCGCTGGTAATCCTTGACATAAGAATAGCTGACGTCGGTTTCTTCCACGCAAACCACGGGAATATTCAAGTCCCGGAAATAATCTATGGTAAACAGGTCAAGCTGTGGATCCCGCTTGTTTTCACCATAACAGCCGCCGACAATGATTAATCCGTCCACCGGCACTCCGTAGTCCCCCGACGATTTCAGAAACTCGCGTTCGGTTAAAGCTTCAAAAAAAGTTCCTCTGTCACCGTTGTTGATGCCCGCTGCGACCTCGGCGGCAAATCTGCCGATTTGCTTTTCAGGTTCGGTCTCCTCCCAGCCCATTAAGGTGCAAAGCTCGTTAAGCGTTTCAGGCTGATCGTAGAAATTTTTAATTGAAGTAACCGAGGCGACCTGTCCGCCGGCGTCGTTGATAATACGGGTGATTTCCGGCGGAAAACCAAAGGTGTTCAATGTCACCAGGGCAAATTTTTGCCCTTCCAGTCGGCCGGCCGCTAAAACAGGCAGAATTTCTTTTTCAAATTGCTTATGGATCCCCGAGTCCATTTCCAGGGCACTAGCCTTTGCCTGAATGGATACGTTGGTCTCCCGCATGGATTGCAATTGGGTCTCCAGCCGGTCGGTAACCTGTTTTTGATATTCAATCAGGGCGTCGTTGCCCAGCATGGTGCTGCCGATTAATATTCCTATCCCCAGGGCCAGAAAAACAGCCACCAGAGAGGCGATATGGTACTTATAATCAATAATCATGTAAATTTCTCCTATATCCCCGTTAATATTCTAAACTGAATGATCAACAGGCGCAGCAGTTCACGGGTTGAAGGCGAGATTACGGCTATCGCGGCTACCGGGAGCAGGGCGGCGATGAAAATTGGCGCCAGGTCCTTTGCCTTTGGTTTGCTCTTGTACAGTCTGCTTACCCCTTTGGCGTCTACAAGGATGGGACCTACCTTGGCCCGGACCAGGAATGTGCTGGCCATCCCTTTGCGTCCTTTTTCCAGGAAATCAATCATGTTGGAATGCGTACCCACCGCCACGATTAACTCGGCGCCTAGTTCATAGGCCATTAACATGGCAATATCTTCGCTGGTGCCAGGCGCCGCGAAAACAACTCCCTTTAGACCAATCCGGCCAAGCCTTTCCATGCCCGGCGCCCTGCCGTTGGGATAGGCATGTACCACCAATTCGGACCCGCTTAACAGGACTCTGTCGGTAACGCTGTCCATGTCACCCACGATAACATCCGCCCGCAGCCCGAATTCCGCCAGGGCGTCCGCGCCGCCGTCCACCCCGACAAGCACTGGTTTCATATCGTCGATATAAGGTCTGATGGCCTTTAAGTCTTCTTTGTAATTCTTTCCACGCACCACTATTAAAGCGTGCCGGCCCTTAAAAACAGTTTTAATCTGCGGAATCGTAAACTCATTGCAGATCAGTCCGATTTCGTTGCGGGCGTATTCCATGGTGTTTTCGATAAATCTGGACAATTCTGCTTCCAGGTTGGCCTTGGCGGCATTCATATGCTCTTTGATATCAACGGCGGTAAGTTCCTGACCGGTTACCAGTTCGCAGCCATGCAGGCTGACGGTATTGCCGCGTATTTCTATTTCCTGTCCTTCCCTCAGCAGCATGAATAACTCCGGGTTGGGGCATTCCAGCAGTTTAACTCCGGCTTCAACCAGGCGTAAAGGACCTTCATTCGGGTATTTTTCACTCATGGAAGATGAAACGTTGATTACAGCTTTTACCTTCGCTTCCACCAGCGCGGTGGCGGCTACTTCGTCGAGGTCGGCGTGGTCGATCACAGCTATATCACCGGGTTGAATCCGCTTAACCAAATTTTTGGTCCTTTTATCCAGTTTAACCGGTCCTCTAACAACTGTGTTTTTCATTTCCATCACCCGCCTTAACTTAACTTTAACATTTTACAATTTTTGTTTATAGGCGTCAAGAAGATAGAAGCTTTTCACCCTACATTAAAAAAACCTGACGTTTAAGCCAGGTTTAATTAATCCAAGTGAAAAAATTTTCGAAAACGCTTTAATCCACCTAACTTACCTTGGATTCGATCCTGAGTTTGTCGGCAACCATGGCAATAAACTCGGAATTGGTTGGTTTACCCCGTTCAAGATTAATGGTATAACCGAAAAATTTGGTCATCATCTCCACATTGCCCCGGTCCCAGGCCAACTCAATGGCATGTCTGATTGCCCTTTCCACACGACTGGGGGTGGTTTGATATTTCTGGGCTATAGCCGGATATAGTTCCTTGGTTACCGCACCTAAAAGATTGACGTCCTCAATTACTTCCAGTATCGCGTCCCGCAAGTAGTGGTAACCTTTAATATGCGCCGGTACGCCCATTTCATGGATTATATTCGTTACCGCCACATCCAGGCTTTTGGGCTTGGCCACCGAAATGTACTGAGCCGGTTTGAAACCGCCTGTAAGTTGTTTAATCCTGGTTGCCAGTACTGAAAAATCAAAAGGTTTTAATATATAATAGTCCGCTCCTAATTCCACTGCTTTTTGGGTGATGTTTTCCTGCCCGAATGCCGTTAGAATAATAACCTTCGGCCGATGGCTGGTTGAGGTTTCGCTTAACTTTTCAAGCACTCCGATACCGTCCAGGTGCGGCATAATTACGTCCAACACCAACACATCCGGTGATTGTTCCTTAATAATTTCAAGGGCTTCAATACCATTATAGGCCACACCGGTAATTCTTAAATCATCTTGCTGCTGAAGGAAATCTTTTAAAAGTTCGCAAAATTCTTTGTTGTCGTCAGCTATGACCACCTTTGTTACAGTTTTCATTAAAATTTCCGCCTCCTAAATATTTACTGGTATATATTCTCTATATTACATTCTTTCGACGGAGACGGAATTACTCCTTTAAATTATTTTACTAATATTGTAAATATTTAACACTTTGCCTTCTTAAAAAATAAAATTAACTGGCTATATTTTCATTATTCATGGAATAGATTAAATTTGCTTCCATTAGCATATTTTCGGCCGCTACTCCGTAGCCCCTGGTAGGGTCGTTGATAAACACATGGGTGACGGCCCCGGCAAGACGGCCGTTTTGTACAATCGGGCTGCCGCTCATCCCCTGGATGATACCGCCGGAACGGTTCAGCAGGGCATGATCGGTAACCCGGATGATCATATCTTTTCCTTGATCATCACCGGTTATAACTTTTTCAATATGGATGCCGAACTTTTCTATTTTGTTCCCCCGAAGCACGGTAAAAATTTCCGCCGGACCTTCCCGGATTTGATATTTCATAGCCACGGGGATCGGTTTGGTGTAAAAGGAGTTTACCAAACCTTTATCCAGGTGACCGAATATACCGTGCGGTGTGTTCTTTTCAATACTGCCGATAATATCGTTGTTGCCTTTAAAAACACCTAATTTTTCTCCGGGCTGACCCTTTTGGCCCGGATGCAGGTCTTTAACCGCGGCGTCAACAATCCTGCCGTTTCGCAGATTGACGGTTTGGCCGCTGGCATTATCCGCAATAATGTGACCCAGCGCCCCATAGATGCCGCTTTGAGGTTCATAGAAAGTCATTGTTCCAACCCCCGCGGCGGCGCCTTTAATAAATAAACCGATGCGGAACCGGTCTGTTTTATCGCATAATATGGGTTTTACTTTTCTTTGCACGGTTTTTTCTCCATGTTTAACTGACAGTATAATATCTTTACCATTACTGCCGCATTGATCGACTATTTCCTGGAGTTGGCTTTCGCTTTGGATTTTAATCCCGTTTGCTTCCAAAATCACGTCACCCTGGGAAATGCCGGACTTACGGGCGGGAAAATACTTTATACCGCCGTTTAATACCGGAGCTTCGCCAACTACAACAACTCCGGCGTTGTGTGTCAATATGCCGATGGAGTGTCCGCCGGGGATGACTCCGGGCGGAGTCACCACGTTGACAGTCATTCGGTGCAGGGGCATTAAACCGAATAATCTCATCTGCATTTCCAGCTGTCCTGGCTTTATTGCCATTGGCGCTGTTTCGCCGGGAGTAAAGGTTAGTTCGCGATAGTTGTTACCGCCGGCAGAAAAAAAATCACCCGCCGAGCGCAGATGTAAAGTGATATTCTTGCTGATGGGACCAGGAAGCTCCCTGCCGGTGGTGATTTTATCCCCTACTCCGATTAGCTGCCGGTCGGGCAGAAAATTGTGCCATGCTGAATAAACGCACATAAGTGATATGGTTAAAGCAAATACTACAACAAATATTGCTCTGAAACGGCTGGTTACATTACCGGATTTCAGGGGGCACACCTCCCTTTTAGTTTTAGAACTCAAAGAGTCAGGAGTCAGAATTCAGGAGTTCAAAAAAATTACTTTTATTCTGAGCCTTTTTTTATTCTGAGCCCTTTTTAATTGTAAGGAGTCGGCGCCCGCGGGATTTTAAATTGAAAATTTATTATTACTAAATTGGCCTTCGGGAGATGGATTTATTCCGCCCTGTTGTGCCGTACATTGACATATGCAGCGGTAATGCAGTCCGGAGCTTTCTTGTAACATATTGAAAAAGCTCCGGGGAATAAAAAAACGTGCCTGAAAAATAAAAAAGCCGCGTCTATTACGCGGACAATACCGTATGTCGTTCACCAAGGAAAACAAAAATGCTATGGTATGTTTTTTACAATCTATTTAATTATTTTGCTTATATACCCGGTCAGCAGATCCGAGTCCTCCTCGCCGCCCAGCATGCGGTTCAGCTCTTTTATCCTGGCGTCACCGGTCAGTTTTTGTACACCGGTTACAGTACGTCCGGCCAAGGTCTTTTTTTGCACCAGGTAGTGGGTGGTTGCGCAGGCTGCCACGACTGCGGAGTGGGTGATGCAGATAATCTGCTTTTGACTGCTTAACCGGTCAAGTTTTTCCGCCACGGCGTGGATGGTTTGACCGCCGATGCCGGCGTCAATTTCATCAAATACGATGGTGGCGGTGTCGTCCGCCAGAGCCAGGATGGCCCTGACGGCCAGCATTACCCTTGATAATTCCCCGCCGGAAGCGGTACTGGCCAGCGGTCGCAGCGGTTCGCCGGGGTTGGAGGAAAACAGGAACTGTATTTTATCGTTGCCGGCGGTCGAAGACTCGCCATGGGTTATGTCAACTGAAAAGTTAACCTGCGGCATGGCCAGTTCCTGCAACTGTTTTTTAATTTCCCTTTCCAATCGCCGGGCGGCCTGTTCCCGCAAGCGACTGGTCCGGTCCGCCAGTTCATGGTAGGTTTTTTCTTTTTCCAGCACCTTGGCCTGAATTCCGGCGGCATCCGTTTCAGCGTCCAGAAGTTCTTCCAATTCCGCCGCGGCGGCGTCGCGGTAAGCCAAAATGCCGGCCAGGCTGTCGGCGTACTTACTTTTTAAACGTTCAATCAGCGTCAGCCTATCTTCAAGGAAATTCAACTCTTCGGGATTGAATTCCATGCTCTCCCGGCAAGAGGCGACTTCCCTGGCTGTTTCTTCCAGTTGATAAAGGGCGGATTGCAGGTTTTCCAGACTATTCTTAAGTTCGGGAACGTACCGGCAGAGCTCGTCCAGATCACGACCGGCTTCTCCCAGCAAGTCAACCGCCGCCGGAAGATGACCGGAGCCTTGGTGAATTTTTTCCAGCACCGATCCGGTCAGCGCACCTATTTTTTCCGCATTGGCCAGCCTGTTTCTTTTGTTGTGCAGTTCTGCTTCATCTTCACCGGCCAGGGAAGCGGCATCAATTTCCTTGATCTGAAACATCAGCGTGTCAGTCCGCTGCTGCCTTTCCCGGTGGCTGGAGTTAATGGCGTCGCGTTTGCCGACGGCGGTACGCCATTCCCGGAACGCCTGCCCCGTAAGCTCCACCGTGGACGTCAGCTCCGTACCGCCGTACCGGTCCAGTAATAAAAGTTGCTTTTCCGGCGCCAGCAGGGACTGCTGCTCGTGTTGCCCGTGCATGTCCGCAAGCTGCCCGGCAAGTTCCCGGAAAACGCCCAGATTCACAATGCGCCCGTTAACCCGGCAGATGTTCCGGCCCTGCCGGTGCAGTTCGCGGGTCAGAATCAGTAATCCTTCTTTATCGTCGCCTGAAGCCAGGCCGTACGTGTCTAATTTACGGACCAATATTTCATTACCGGCGATATCGAAAACGGACTGCACCACGGCCAGATCCCGACCGGTCCTGATCGGGTCGGCCCGGTACCGTCCGCCCAATGAAACATTCAGCGCCTCCACCAGGATGGTTTTGCCCGCTCCGGTTTCACCGGTAATTACGTTTAATCCGGGGCTTAAATTCAATTCCAGCCTGTCCACCAACCCGAAATTTTCTATGTACAGAGAAACCAGCACTGCCTGATTACCTCCCGGCTAAAGAAATGAATTTTCGCATTACCGAGGGAGTGATCTTTTTGGGTTTGATGATCACCAGTATGGTATCGTCACCGGCCACGGTGCCGATAATTTCAGGCCATTCGGCGTTATCCACGGCTGAAGCCACACCCTGGGCCTCTCCAGGCAAAGTTTTTATAATCACCAGGTTTTCGCTGCTGTCGATGGAAACCACCGAGCTCTTAAACAGGCGTTTAATGCGATCGTCGTTTTTTCGGTTTAGAGTGTCGCCGGGCAGCGCGTAGCGGGATACCCCGTCGCCGCCCGGCACTTTTATCAGGCCCAGCTCTTTGATATCACGTGATATGGTGGCCTGGGTGACTTTAAATCCGGCTTGGAGCAGTTCCTGGACCAGTTCTTCCTGGGTACCGATATTTTTTTCCTTGATGATTTCAACGATCTGCTTGCAGCGCCAGGTTTTCATCTTTGGCAATCGCCCTTTCAATTAGGATCAGGTAAGGGGCGTGTCCGGGCCGGTTGGCGAATCGCATCTGGAGAACGCCGAAAACGCGCGGGTCCAGGCTGCCCGCCGTATCCAGCACGGCCGTGCTTTCCCCCGCGGCCCCGAAGTGGCCTGTGTATACGACCACGGCAATCCGTCCGCCTGGTTTGAGCAGTTTAACCGCGGTATTAAGAGCGGTTACGGTAGTTTCCGGCCGGGTGCGAACGGCGTGGTCGCCTCCGGGCAGGTAGCCGAGGTTGAATATAAAAACATCCACCGGATCGGTCAGGTGCAGGTCCATGGATTCATGTCCCGCCGGGATTAATACCACCCGGTCCCGAAGGCCGGCTTCTTTTAGCCGCCGGGCGGTTAAATCCAGGGCGTCAGGCTGAATATCAAAGGAATATACTTTCCCGCCGGCGCCCACCCGACCGGCTAAAAACAGGGTGTCGCCGCCGTTGCCCGCCGTGGCGTCCACCGCCAGGCAGCCGTCATTCAGCGCCGGAGCCACAAAGTTTTGCGCCAGTAAAACGGCATTGCCTTTAACGCCTGCGAACCGGGCCGGCAAAAATTCCATTTAACCGATCTCCCTCTTGATGGCGCCTTCTTTAAATTTCTCTCTCAGGATATCAAAAAAAGTTTGGTTATTTAGTTTAATAAACCTGGCCCGGCATGGTGATTTTTTTACCCTGACGATATCACCGTGCTCCAGATGCATGCCCAACTGCCCGTCCACCGTAAGCATTACCTCCCCCTGGCTGGATTGCAGGGTGACCTGGACTTCACTGTCCGGAGGGATGACCAGTGGTCTGGCCCAAAGTGCATGGGGGCAGATCGGTGTGAAAAGAAGCAGGTCCAGTTCCGGCACCACCAGCGGTCCCCCGGCGGAAAGAGAATAAGCCGTCGAGCCGGTGGGGGTGGCGATAATCACTCCGTCGGCGTAGTAAGTGTTGAAATGCCGGCGATCCACCGTAGTGTCCAGTCTGATTAGCCTTGCAAAACCGCCTTTGGTGATCACGGCGTCGTTAAGTCCGGTTAAAGGCAAAGAGGCTTTATTGTTTCTGATTACACTGGCCTCCAGCATCATTCTTTCTTCAATATAATACTCCCCGTCCAGCAGTAAATTCAGCGCCTTGAATACATTCGGCACGTCCACCTCGGTGAGGAACCCCAAACGGCCCATATTGACTCCGAATACCGGTACTTTGGACGGAGCAGCCAAACGGGCGCTGTTTAACAGTGTTCCGTCACCGCCGAGGATTATCAGACAGTCCGATCGGCTGACCAGTTCTTTGCGCGGGCAAACTCCGTAAGGCCAACTTACCCGTTGCGCGCATTCGTCGTCTACCAGCATGTCCACACCGCGATTTGTCAGCCAGGAGTGGATCTCTTCCAGCAAACCGTTAATTTTGTCTTTATTCAGGTTGGAGATCAGACCGATTGTTTTCAAATTTACCCTCTCCCCGGACTTGTGCTGTACTGCCTGAGGCCCATCAACCTACTGCCGCCGGTTTATCTGCCCGATGGCGGTTTAAAAGGCCAATTATCTATTTGGTGGGCTGTTTCCACCACCCGGTCAAACAGTCTGTCTGTTTTTTCGGTTTCTTCAGCCGGTATCCCACCGGCCGGCGGACCTGGTTTTTTAAAGTGCATTAAATATTCAATATTCCCCTCGGGCCCTTTTACCGGTGAAAAGTCCGCGCCCAGCACCGCCGCGCCGCAGCCGGCAACCGTCCTGGCTACATTAACCAGTACCTGTTTGTGTACGGCGGGATCCCTGACCACGCCTTTCTTGCCTACCAGTTCCCGGCCCGCCTCAAACTGGGGCTTGACTAGGGAAACTCCCTCATATCGTTCCAGCAGGTAATCCACCCGGGGCAGCACCAGGGTCAGGGAAATGAATGAAACATCAATGGTTACGAAGTCCGGCTTACCCCGGGTAAAAATATCTTTTTCCAGGTTCCGGATGTTGGTGCGTTCCAGCACTACCACTCGTGGGTCGTTGCGCAGCGGCCAGGCTATTTGACCATACCCCACGTCGACGGCGTATACAAAAGACGCGCCGTTTTGCAGGGCGCAGTCGGTAAACCCGCCGGTGGAAGCGCCCACGTCCAGGACCACCCGGTTTTGCAAGTTAATATTGAAGGATTGTAATGCCCGGGCTAGTTTATAACCGCCCCGGCTGACGTAAGGCATTTTTTCCTTGATTTCGATGACCGGTTCCCGGTCGTCAATTTGCTGACCGGGTTTGGTGACCACGCTGCCGTTTACTTTAATGTCTCCGGCCATAACAGCCCCCCGGGCTTTTTCCCGGCTGGTAAAATAGCCCTTTTGCACCAGCAGCAGGTCAAGCCTGACTTTGCCGCCCAAATTAAGAACCTCCGCCCAGTTTGACTATTTTGGCGCTTCTTTTTTTGTGCGGTTTAACCATATTCAAGGCGGCATCGGCTATATAGTCCGGTGACAGGCCGAATTTTTCACGCAGCAGAGCCTGGCTGCCGTGTTCCACAAAAACATCGGGAATACCCAGACATTTAACAGAAATTGGGGACATTCCTCCGCAGGAGGTGTGCCCCCTTTCCTTATTTGGGGACATCCCATCGGAAGGTGTACGGCCAAGAAGCTCTAAAACAGCGGAACCGAATCCGCCTGCCAGTACGTTTTCTTCCACTGTGATCAGCCGTCCTGTATAACCGGCGTAATGAATGATGCATTCCTCGTCCAGGGGTTTCACAAACCTGGCGTTAATCACCGTTGCCGATATGCCGGCGTCTTTTAATATTTCAGCGGCCCTGATTGAAGGGGACACCATATTGCCCACCGCCAGGATGGTGATGTCTTTGCCTTCAGTGAGGACTTCCGCTTTACCGATAGGAATTTCTGTCCACTGCTGCCCCAGCGCCGCGCCAAGGCCTGTTCCCCGCGGATAACGCAGCGCGCAGGGGCTTTCGGTTTTTATTGCGGTGTACAGCATATCCTGGACTTCTTTTTCATTTGCGGGGGCCAGGATGTTGATATTGGGTATTGAGCGCAGGAACGACAAATCAAACAGCCCGTGGTGCGTGGGACCGTCGTCACCCACGATTCCCGCCCGGTCAACGGCAAAAACCACCGGCAGGTTTTGCAGACAAACGTCATGGATAATCTGGTCGTAAGCCCGCTGCAAAAAGGTGGAATACACCGCCACCACCGGCTTAAGGCCGGCTTTGGCCAGCCCCGCCGCCATAGTGACGGCATGCTGTTCCGCAATACCCACATCGAAGAAGCGGGCCGGGAAAAGACGGGCGAATTCCGTCAGACCGGTGCCGCTGCACATGGCCGCGGTGACGGCTACAATCCGGTGGTCCTGCTCCGCCAGGCGTACCATCGTATGTCCGAACACTTCGGTATAAGTGCTGGTGTCGGTGCTTTTAATACAAGTGCCGGATTGCACGTCAAATGGCCCGATTCCGTGAAACATGTCCGCTTTTTCCACTGCCGGGGCGTATCCCTTGCCCTTCTCGGTAATCACATGCACCAGCACCGGTCCGCCGAGGATTTTGGCCTGTTCAAGGGTATTAATCATGGACCTGATATTATGTCCGTTGATCGGCCCCAGGTAAGTAAAGCCCAGTTCTTCGAAGATGACTCCCGGTACCAGAAAATATTTCAGACTGTCCTTAAACCGCTCGGCGAACTTTAAAACGGTTGAACCGATGGAAGGGATGCGCTTCATTAACTGCTCGAATTCATCTTTGCCTTTGGAATACTTGGGATCCGTCCTGATCCTGGTCAGGTATCCGGCCATGGCGCCCACGTTATGGGAAATACTCATTTCATTATCATTCAGCACCACCACCAGATCGGTTTTCAGGTGCCCGGCGTGATTAAGAGCTTCAAAGGCCATACCGCCGGTCATGGCGCCGTCCCCGATTACCGCTACCACAGAATTCGTGTCGCCCATAAGATCCCTGGCCAGGGACAGACCCAGGGCAGCGGATATTGAAGTACTGCTGTGCCCGGTGGCAAAGGCGTCGTGCTCGCTTTCATCAGGGCGCGGAAAACCGCTTAAACCTCCGTAACGGCGCAAAGTATGGAATTCTTCGCGCCTGCCGGTAAGCAGTTTGTGCACATAACTCTGATGGCCCACATCCCAAATGACTTTGTCCCGGGGAGTTTGAAAAACCCGGTGCAGGGCCAATGTTAATTCAACCACACCGAGGTTGGGCGCCAGATGCCCGCCGTTGACGGCCACGGTATTGATGATGGTTTTTCTTATTTCCGCGGCCAGCTTTTCCAGTTGAGAAATATTAAGATTATGCAAATCCTGCGGGGAGTTGATTTGTTCCAGGTAACCGCCCAATCCATCACCTTCATTGCTTGGTATTGCTTTATTATATCTATTTTTTAACCGCCCTGATACAGGTTATTCCACCGAATGTCGCCATTAATCGTCCGACAAAGAAAATAATGTCGTTGGGACGGCTGAGCGCCAGCTTCTTGCCGAAAGCCTTGCTTCCCACAGTCAGGGCGGCGATAATCGCCGTAAAAAACATGTTCAATGTGGACAGGTTTAATTCCTCCCACATTTGAATAATCTGCAGCACCAGGGAAATGCCGAGGGCGCCGCTGACAGTACCGGCGATGTCCCCCACCACGTCGTTGCAAATATTGGCCACCCGGTCGGCGTTGCGGATTAAGTAAATACTCTCCCGGGCGCCCTTAACCCGTTTGGAGGCCTTGGCGTGAAAAGGTTTTTCATAGGCAGCCGCCACCGCAGTGCCCACCAGGTCCGCGGCAATGCCGAAAAGAATAATTAGTAACAGGAAAATAAAAGAAAATATGAGGCTGTTTAAAGCGCGGGCTAAAAATTCAGACAACAGAAAAAATATCGCGGCGATAAAAAAAGAAATAAAACCGACAAATATTATGTACTTGCCGGAAACTGTGGATTTATTGTTTTTCAACTATTGATCCACCCCATGAATTGTGTACCACAATGATTATGTATGTATACAAGTGACAACGATACGGGTAAATGTTGTGGCTTAGGTCCAGCAGGTTTTCCCAATTCCGTACCGGCTGTCGCCATACCGGCGGTTTCCCTTTAAACGGAATCCCGGAACGTCACCGATTCCGTGGCTGGATTACCACTTAGATCCACACTATAATCCCCGTATCGCCCCGGTTTCAACCGGACAGCCTAGGAGTTTTCCTCTGCAGGATGACCTTTTTTTAGCCTCTTTTGCAATGACGGTTTAAACCCGCTTCATACAGGGTAAGGGCCCTTACGCCTGTACGCCGCATCATGGACCTCCACCGCCACCACTCAAGGCAGGCTACTCTGCACGCAGCTTTCCCCACATGCAGGTTTATACCCGAGCCATAGTTGTATTACTACTCCCACGCACACGGGTCTCCGCGGGGGCAGGGTCAACGCCCACATGCCATTGCGGGTCGCCCCGCCCCCTTAACTCCCAGTACCGACCCCCAACTGGGCGTCAGCAGCCGGCACCAGGAACTTCATTGATGTGCCCTTTGCGGATTTTTAGGCCCGCCTTCAAAAAAGGGTTCCCGACTAGGATACTGTGTCACTTGTACAATAAAAATATGATCAGTGAAATTATAGCACGGAGCCAAACGGGCGGCAAATGCCTATAATGACCTCTTATAATCAATTATGACCCCTAAATGGTGTTTTCAGTACTGGCTTTCATTTTATATATCCGCACTAAACCGCATTTGTTTATAAGCCTTTTTACGTGGCTATTCAGCGCGGTTAATGATGAAATGAATGAGCCGG
Source organism: Bacillota bacterium (assembly GCA_023439185.1). Lineage (GTDB taxonomy): Bacteria > Bacillota > Desulfotomaculia > Desulfotomaculales > Desulfallaceae > BRH-c8a. The sequence goes on from JAEXOR010000003.1 coordinate 278,181, forward strand.
CGCAGAAAATCAGCTTCGGCGCCGAAATCGTCCAGGGACGACTTTGCTCTTGCGGCGGCTTCCGCGGCTTTTTGCCTGGAGGTCTCCAGGCCGAACAGCACGGGGTAGGTGGCTTTTTGATTCCGCTGGTCGCTGCCCACCGGCTTGCCGATTACCTGCTCATCCCCCACCACGTCGAGAATGTCGTCAATAATTTGAAAAGCCAGGCCCAGGTTTTCGGCGTAATCGGTAAGTCTGTTGAGTTGTGCCCCGGACGCACCGGACAGGATGGCTCCGGCGCGTACCGAAAACCTGATTAGGGCCCCGGTTTTATGGGTGTGAATGTATTTTAGAGTATCTTCATCCACGGCGCCGCCTTCCGAAGCCAGGTCAACCATCTGGCCTCCGATCAACCCCCGGGTACCGGCCGCCTCCGCCAGTTCCGCAATCACGCGTACCACGCGTTCCGGCGGGATACCTCTGTTTTGCGGCAACTTAGCCAAAATACCGAAACACGCGGTGAGCAGGGCGTCGCCGGCCAGAATGGCCGTTGCTTCCCCATAAACCTTGTGGCAGGTGGGTTGGCCCCGGCGGAGATCGTCATCGTCCATCACCGGCAGATCGTCATGCACCAGGGAATAGGTATGCAGCAGTTCAACAGCGCAGGCGGCGGGCAGCACGGATTCAGCGCTGCCGCCCACGGCTTCGGCCCCGGCCATAACCAGGATTGGCCGCAGCCTTTTGCCGCCGGCGAATACGCTGTAACGGACAGCCTGGTGGATTGCCGGCGGGTAAGCGTTCACAGGGGGCAGCAGCTTTCCCAGCGCCTCGTTGACCAATTTTGCCCGCTCAGCCAGTTCAACCCTGAAATTCATGATTAAAAATCCTCTTCCTTGATTACCGGGTTGCCTTCACTGTCTTCCATCAGGATGCCGATTTGCTTTTCAGCTTGTTCCAGCTTTTTGGAGCACTGCCTGGTAAGCTGGATACCCTCGGCAAACAACTGCAGTGATTCCTCCAGGGGCAGGTTGCCTTCTTCCAATTTATTAACCAGTACTTCAAGCCTTTCCAGGGCTTCTTCAAAAGATGGTGTTCTTTGTCCGCTCATAATTAATTCTCTCCCACCTGCGGGTTATAAAAAAATGGGGCTAAAATAGCCCCAATGTAAAGTCCGGACCTACTTCATTCTCTCCTGCACAACTGCCACGGCTTTTTCTTTCAATTCTTTGGCCTTGGCCACCAGTTGCTCTTTTTCCGCGATTATATTTTTGACGTATTCTTCGTCTTTAACCATCGGGATGTTGATGTCCGCGCTGAGAAGCACTCCGTTTAAAGCCGCCTCGCAAACATAAGCGGCCACACCGGCGTCGCTGATGGCCATGGTATTGCCGATTTTGGAGAGTTTATCGGTAATCACCAGTGCCTCCAGCAGCGTTCTGGCTATTTCCATCGGGGTATCGGTAGCCACCTTAAGCGCCTTTTGCATTTGTTCTTCGCGCTTGGCTTTTTCCTCGTCGGTGTTCTTGGGCAGGCGGTACACGTCCATGAACTTGCCGAAAGCCGCTATATCCGCCGCCACCAGCTTTTCCAGCTTGTTGATGATAAAATAGGCGGCGCCGGTGATTTCCTTGACTTCAGGTTCGACGTCCTTGAACTTGGGCCTTCCCACAGTGAGGTTGCCCACCATGGCCGTCATGGCCACACCCAGGGTACCCACCAGGGCTGAAACGCTACCGCCGCCCGGAGTCGGCGCGTCGGAAGCGGATACCGCCACTACTTTACGAAAAGAGAGATCATAAATCTCGCTCACTATAAATCACCTCGTCTAAAAATATTTGCGTTAAAAGTCTAAAGTCTTAAACTTTCGACCTTTGACTTTCGACTATTGACTGTCTTTTACGCCAGCCCCTGCAGCTTGATGGCTTTCAGCACGTTTTTCTGGATCAATACCGTGGTCAGGCTGCCTACGCCGCCCGGCACGGGGCTGATGGCGCCGGCCACTTCCTTGGCGTTCTCAAAATCAACGTCGCCGCAGATACCGCCGCCCTCGGCGGGGTTAATGCCGGCGTCCACCACAATGGCGCCCGGCTTGATCATATCGGCGGTAACCATTTTGGCCCGGCCCACGGCGGCAATGATAATATCGGCCTGTTTGGTGTGGTAACCAAGGTCCTGGGTCTTGGTGTGGCAGACGGTTACGGTGGCGTTCTGGTTCAGCAACATGAATACCAGCGGCTTGCCCACGGTTTCGCCGCGGCCCACGATAACGGCGTTTTTGCCTTTGATTTCAAAACCTGAACGCAGCATTACCTCAATGCAGCTTTGCGGTGTGGCCGGGAACAGGCCTTCGCCGCCGCTTAAAATGTAACCCCTGTTGATGGGGTGCGAGCCGTCCACGTCTTTTTTCGGGTCCACGGCTTCCAATACCACTTTTTTGTCCATGCCCTTGGGCAGCGGCAGTTCAATCATGATGCCGTGTATTTTGGGATCCTTGTTCCAGCTTTCAATGGTGGCCAACACTTCTTCCACCGGGGTGGAACCGGGCATGGTAATCAGTTCAAAGTCGATGCCCACGTTGCTGCAGGCTTTTTCTTTGGACCGGGCGTAAACCACAGACGCCGGATCATCGCCCACCAGTAACACGTTAAGCTTGGGCGCGACACCCTTTTCCCTCAGGCTCGCGACTTCCGCCTTGACTTCTTCCCTGATGGTTGCCGCAATGGCCTTGCCGTCAATAAGAGATGCAGTCATAATAGATCCTCCTGTTCATCACTAATTTTTTATTTATGTTTTGTAATTATCCGGTCCCGCATTCTGACTCCTGACTCCTGGGTGCTTGTGATATTCTCAACCCGGCACTCCAACATGCCCCGGTGCAGGTGCACTGCCACCATCTGGCCGGGTTTAACAAGGGCAGCGTTATGTAAAACCTTGCCGTCGGGATCGGTGGTATAACTGTAACCCCTGGAGAGGGTGGCCAATGGGCTCAGGGCGTTTAACCGTCCGGCCAGCAAAGCCAACCGGCTTTGTTCTGCGCGCAGTCTTTCGCCGGCGGTACGCCTGATTTGCTTTTCATGCCAGTCAAGAACCTGGCGGCGCCGGTCACAAATCACAACCACCGGGTTGGCTATGGCCCGGCTGGTTATGCAGCGATCCAGGCGCTGCCTGAACAGGCCGGTTTTGTGTTTAATGCTTCGGGTCAGCCTGACCCGAAGCATCATGATGTTCCTTTTGATTTCCCCGCGGTCAGGGACGGCTATTTCCGCCGCCGCCGACGGGGTGGGCGCCCTCAGGTCGGCAACCATGTCGGCAATGGTGAAATCAGTCTCGTGCCCTACGGCGGATATTACCGGAAGCCGTGAGACGGCAATGCTCCGGGCCACCAGCTCGGTATTAAAGGCCCATAGTTCCTCCAGGGAACCGCCGCCGCGCCCCACGATCAGCAGGTCCACATTCCCGGCGCGGTTAAATAGCGCTATAGCCCTGGCTACCTCAGCGGGGGCGCTGTCGCCTTGTACCGCCACCGGGGCCAGAATAATCCGGGCCATGGGCCAGCGGCGACGCAAAATATTCAGGATATCCCTTACCGCGGCTCCTGTAGGCGAGGTTACAATGCCGATAGTACCGGGAAAACGGGGCAGCTTTTGCTTGCGCTCAGGGTTGAAAAGTCCTTCCCCGGCCAGCTTCTGCTTGAGTTTTTCAAAAGCGGCGTAAAGCGCCCCCGCCCCTTCAGGCTCGATTTCCTCGGCATAGAGCTGGTACTGTCCGTCTCTTTCAAATACCGTAACGTATCCGCGTACCCGAACGGCCATACCGTTTTCCGGGCTGAACCTCAGCAACCTGGCCCGGGAACGGAACATCACCGTCCGGATACTGGAATTGCTGTCCTTTAAGGTAAAGTAAACATGTCCTGAAACAGCTTGTTTGCAGTTGGATATTTCACCCTTGACCCAAAGGTTGGCCAGTTTACTGTCGCCTTCCAGCAAACCTTTGATATAGCCTGTTAAATCGCTTACCGAGAAAACACTCATTTAATATCCAACATCCCGCTAAATTATTTGCTGCTCAGATATTCATGAATGGATTTGGCGGCGTTACGGCCCGCGCCCATGGCCAAAATAACGGTGGCCGCGCCGGTAACCACGTCGCCGCCGGCATATACGCCGGGCTTGGAGGTGGCGGCTTTATCGTCGGCCACAATGTTGCCGCGCTTGGTCAGTTCCAGGCCCTTGGTGGTCCTGGGCACCAGTGGGTTGGGGCCCTGGCCGATGGCTACAACCACGGTGTCGATATCCATTAAGAATTCAGATCCTTTAATGGCAATAGGGCTGCGCCGTCCGGAAGCGTCGGGTTCGCCAAGCTCGTATTTCAGGCACTTCATGCCGGTGACCCAACCGTCTTCGCTCTGCACTATTTCTGTCGGGGAGGTCAGGAAAGCGAACTTGACGCCCTCTTCCTCGGCGTGTTCGGCTTCTTCTTTACGGGCCGGCAGTTCTTCGTGGGAACGGCGGTAAACAATCCAGGATTCCTCGGCGCCCAGGCGCAGTGCGGTACGGGCAGAGTCCATGGCCACGTTGCCGCCGCCCAGAACGGCTACCTTTTTGCCCAGTTTGATGGGTGTGTCCCAATCTGGGAACTGGTAAGCCTTCATCAGGTTGGTGCGGGTTAAAAATTCGTTGGCGGAATAAACACCGCAGGCGTTTTCTCCGGGGATATTCATGAAGTAAGGCAGGCCGGCGCCGGTGCCGATGAATACGGCGTCAAAGCCTTGCTCTTCCATCAGGGCGTCGACGGTGGTAAACTTGCCCACCACCGAGTTAACTTCTATTTCCACACCGATTTTTTTGAGGTTTTGAACTTCAGCCTGCACCACGGCCTTGGGAAGTCTAAATTCGGGGATGCCGTACATCAGCACGCCGCCGGCCACGTGCAGGGCTTCAAACATAACCACTTTGTGACCCAGTTTGGCCAGGTCCGCGGCGCAGGTCAAACCGCCGGGGCCGGAACCGACAATGGCCACTCTTTTACCGGTTGGGGGGGCAACTTCAGGCACGTTCACACCGGTGGCAAGTTCCCAGTCGGCACAAAAGCGCTCAATACGTCCGATACCGACGGGCTCATGCTTTTTACCCAGGGTGCAGTATTTCTCGCACTGGTTCTCTTGGGGGCAAACCCGGCCGCATACCGCGGGCAGCGCGTTCTTTTCTTTGATTTTGGAGATGGCGCCGGCAAAATTACCTTCCGCGGCCAGCGCGATAAATGCCGGTATGTCCACTTCAACGGGACAGCCCTGGCGACATGGTTCCTTTTTGCACTGCAGGCAGCGCTTGGCTTCGTCAATGACCGTTTCCTGGGTATAACCGGTGGCCACTTCACTGAAGTTCTTGGCCCTTAAAATGGGATCCTGAGCCGGCATGGGATTCTTGTTCGGCTTAATTTCTTTTTTGGGTTTCTTAGCTTCAGTCATTATTTAGCACCTCCGCATCCGGAACCACATTTGCACTCGTGATGTTCCATAGCTTGTTGTTCTTTGTCCCTGAAAATGCCGCCGCGCCGGCCAAGCTCAAACCAGTCCACATCATGGCCGTCAAATTCGGGCCCGTCCACGCAGACAAACTTGGTGGTGCCGGCGATGGAAACCCGGCAGCAGCCGCACATGCCGGTGCCGTCCACCATTACCGCGTTCAGGCTGACGATGGTTTTAACGCCGTATTCCTTGGTCAGGTTGCAAACGGCTCTCATCATGGGCTGGGGTCCGATGGCCAGCACCAGGGGGATGTTTTCCTTGCCCTTGGCCTCGATGACTTCCTTCAGGACGTCGGTGACGAAGCCTTTGCGCACATAGCTGCCGTCGTCGGTGGTGACCAGCAGTTCCGAACAGGCTTCGCGCATTTTGTCTTCCCAGAAAAGCAGTTCGCCGGTACGGGAACCGATAATGCCGATGACATGGTTGCCCGCCTCTTTAAGGTCGCGGGCAATGGGATGCACGGGGGCGATGCCCACGCCGCCGCCCACCACTACCACGGGACCGTTAAACTTCTCAATATGCGAAGGCTCGCCCAGGGGGCCGACAAAATCCAGGATGGTGTCGCCCGCATTCATTTGGCCCAGTTGAGTGGTTGATTTACCCACTTCCTGGAACACAATGGTAATGGTGCCTTTCTCCCGATCGTAATCGGCAATGGTCAGCGGAATGCGTTCGCCTTCCTGGTGGATGCGAAGGATGATGAATTGACCGGCTTTACAGCTTTTGGCAACTTTAGGCGCTTCAACGACAAATTCTTTGATGATTGGTGAGAATTCTTTTTTCTCTAAGATTTTGAACATCGTTAAACTTTTCCCCTCCTCTGTGAGATTTTTTGCGAAGACACACTTATCTCTTTATTTCTAGGCCAAGCATATGATTCCTTCTGCAATGTGCACTAATGAGCGAAATAATGAACAAATTTTTGATAAAAGCCGGGTGAGAGGGCGTTGGGTTCCCGTAAAAACAGCAAAAATAAAACGCCTGTGATGAGGTTCTCACAGACGTTGATGCTACAGTCTTGTTTGTTCTTGTTTTTCCTGGATCACTTTGCCTAAAATGCCGTTAATAAATTTGCTTGATTGTTCGCCGCAATATTTTTTGGCTATTTCAACCGCTTCGTTAATGGAGACATTGTAAGGCGTCTCCGTTTCGTGAAAAATCTCGTACAAGGCCATCCGCATGATGCTGCGGTCCACCGCGGCGATGCGTTCCAGTTTCCAGTCGCGGCTTAAACGGCTTATTTCGTTATCCAGTTCAGGCAGATTGGCCAAAGTCCCCGAAACCAAATGTCGGGCAAAATCCAAGTCCTGATCTTCAATCTTAAATTTTTCCCGCAAGTTTTCAAAAGCATCGTCCATTGCCATTTTTCCCACATCAACCTGGTAAAGCACCTGCATTGCGGACTCCCTGGCTTTTCTCCTGCTCATATGGTATCTTTCGTCACCTTTCCCCCAGCAAACGCAAAATCCTTTCCTTTATATCCACCCGGTCGTCAAGCTGTTTGCCTGCCAGATAGCCCAAAACCACGCATACGGCTACAAAAAACGTTTTTATAACACCGAATATGATAATAGAAACACCCAAGGTCAATCCGGCCGCCGCACCAATTATTTTGCCCCGGTGCAGGGTAATCCATTCCATGAAAAAAAGTTTGTCCATACCGGGCACCCCTACTCCACCCTGTTTTTGCGGCTGGTGAAGCTTTCCACAGCCACCCGCACTTCGTGGACCGCGATGCCGGCCACGTTTAATATATTATCCCTGACCTGCCGCTGAATGTCCTTGGACAGCTCCGGAACATTGATATCAGGTGCGACCGAGATTTTCATCTGCATATTAATTCCCTTGGGGGCTGATACAACCCTGGCCCGGACGTCCCTGACTCCTTTAATGGGAGAAACAACATTTTCAGCCAGCGATTCTATGGCCGGCAGAGAAACGCGCACGTCACCAAGCTCACCGTCTTGCACCACGGCCTGTTTCTTACGCTCGATAACTAATCCTTTCCAAAACAAACGCACACCGAAAATTACGTACAGTCCGGTTAGAATCCACAGGATTTCCAGTTGTTCCGGCAAAGCAGCCTCATTGAATAATATATTGATCGGTTCCCGCCAACCGGAGAAAAAAGCTGCCACCGCCAGAAACAGCAGTGTTAATGTAAACGTGTACAGTAATAGTATGCCACGATCAAACGGCCCCATAACGATTTTTCCCCCATTACCGGAATGCGTTATTTTACCCTGGTTTCCTCCTCGACGGTTTCATTTGCAAATGCCACGCCCTGGACATTCACATTAACCTCGACTACCTTCAAGCCGGTCATCTTTTCAATGGAGGTTTTTACTGCGCTCTGGATATTGGCTGCCACGTCGGGAATGCGTGAACCGTAATCAACAATAACGGAAAGATCGACGGCGGTCTCTGTTTCGCCAACTTCAACTTTTACGCCCTTGGATAAATTCTTGCGTCCCAGACGTTCCGCGATACCGCCCACGACACCGCCGCTCATACCGGATACACCTGCTACTTCGGTGGCGGCAAGCCCGGCGATGATGCGCACCACTTCATCCGCTACGCGTATGGAGCCGAGGCTGTTTTTTTCTTCTCGTACGTTAATATCCTGTTGTTCCACACTATAACCTCCTTTTCGAAGTTTAATACATTATACCAAACCAGGAAAAATACCGCAATTAACTGCGGTATTTGAGAAAATTTAAATTGGTGGCGGTATGCCTTATTAATTTAAGAAACGGGCCTTGTGATCAGGATAATGTTTTCTCCGTCCACGCCGGTGTTTTTAGAGACCATTTCAACGATACCGGCCTGGTCCTCCGCGGTGGCCGGACCGTCGCCTTCCTGGACCACCACGGTTACCGTCCGGCCGTCCAGGAAAACAGCGGCGTCACTGTAACCTTTGGCCCGGATCAGGCTTTCCAGTTCCATTTCCTTGGAAATGCTGCTGCTGAGACTGAGGAGCCTTTCATGAGCCGTTTTGCGAATTTCTTCGTCCGCGTCCGGGGAAGCCAGCACTTCGCGCATGGTTTCCATCTCCATGCCCCGGGCCCGTTCCCTTTCCATGCGGTATTCCATAAAATATTCCGAACTGCTGCGTTGTCCGGAGGATGGGTTTTCAACTGGGACGGGATCGTCTTGCAGCGTGTAATCAACCGGTGTGCCGCCTCCCAGAGGTTTGCTGCTCTCCAGGGCGGCCTCTCTGTCTGAGGTGACGGAAGCGGCCGGTTTGTCACGCCAATTGGACAGTTTTTCAGTCAGGCCGCTAAACCCCAGGACGCAAAACGCAATCCCGGCCAACGCCAACAGGGCTAGAGCGATGTCGGTGCGCTTGATTTTAATGACCTTGATCAAATGAATCACCTCTTTTCATATTCATCACCGCAATTTTGTGTGGCTGAATGCCCAGTGACACCTGCACAGCCCGGAACAGGCCCGCTTTTACCGCGGGCTCCCCGGCTCCCTCGGCCACCACCAGCACCCCGGCCACTTCCGGGGCCACTTCCCGGCTGATCACCGGTTTTTCCAGACCCTGCCCTTCGCCGGTGATTACCACGGTGCTGGTACCGGTGTTTTCCGTTATTTCTCTTGTGCCGCCGTTCTGGTCCTCTTCAACGGTTTTTTTAATGCCGCTATCGTTATTGGTGGCGAAATCGTTGTATGTGGAAGTGGCCAGCTGAACAGCAACCTCAACCCGTCCGGCGCCGGCGATTTGTTCAAGCATCCGCTGCAATCCGGCGGCTATTTCCCTTTCTTCCGCGGTCATTATTGAGCTGGCTGTTGAATAAACCGTGCTTTCCCGGCCGGATAACTGAGTGTCTGCGTGGTTCCTGCCTGTTTCCGCCATCGTATCGCCGGATCCCGAGCCACCCAACAGCATTAGTGTAATACCCAACAGCACCGCGCCCATCAGGAGCCAGAACTTTTTGTTCCCGGGATTTAACAAGTCCCCCCGGTTCATGAGCATCACCTCGTAATGGTTATTGAAACTTAATTTTCACCTGCTCCGGGCGCAGGTTGTAGAAATTGGCCATCACACCGGTTAGATCGGAGGCGGCCCGCATTTCAGCCGCAGACGGTTTTGCGTCGGCGCTGTCGCGTGTTTTTTCATCCGGGGCGCCGATGATTACCGGCTGGATGTCCTGCCCGCCGAATTCACTTTTGCCCGCGCCGGTTGATGTGGGTGGCTTAGTTTCTCCTCCGGAACAGAATACCGTAATGCTGTCGATCTCACTGGTGTCCTCCCGCAGCGTTACGCTGGCGTCCACCGCATGCAGGTCGTTGTTTAGCGCCGCCAGGGACATTACCTGCCGCTCAATGCCCCGGCTGTACTGCTGCGCCGCTTCCAGGCGGTTGGCCTCCGATATGGATTGTCCCGCCGCCATAATATCGTCCAGCGGTACCGGATTGTAAGCTTCAAAGGTTCCGGTTACACCGGGTATATCCCGGAGCAGGTCGCCGCCCAGCACTCCGTTGACGGTCTGCAGCACAGCCACGATGATTAACAGACCCATCACCATCTTTACATAACGGCGCATGTCTCCCAGGGGCAGCAACATTTCCAGAAACACCGCCAGGATGACGATTACCACAATGGTTTGAATTAATTGACGCAGTATGTCCATGGCAGCCCCCCGCTGTCTTTAGTGCAGCATCACAGTGATGTTGCCCATGCCCACCACAATGGCAATGGTGAAAAAGAACAGCAGCCCCACTGTGGCGACGGCGGCAAAAATGGTAATCAGGTTGTTGCCCAGGGCGTTTAAACAGTCACTGATGTTGTCCTCGCCCACGGGCTGGATAATGGCGCCGGCCAGCTTGTAGATAAAGGCCATGGTGATGATCTTAACCAGCGGGACCACCACTATCAGGGCTATAATCAGGACCCCGGCGATGCCCACAGCGTTTTTAATCAGCAGCGACGAGCCGATAATCGCCCCCAGGGCGTCGCTGAACACTCCGCCCACTACGGGGATGAAAGTACCGGTGGCAAATTTGGCGGTGCGGTAAGTCAGGCTGTCGCCCACCGCGCCCGCCACCCCCTGGATAGCCATTATCCCCAGGAAAATGGTGCTCATAAAGCCCATTAGACCCATGGCCACCCCTTTAAGCAGCCCCGCGAACCTGGAAACCTGAAACTCGCTGGACAGATTGCTGACGATTTCCAAAACGGCGGCAAAGAAAATCAGGGGCAGTACTATATTCTTAATAATGGTCCCGAAGGCCGTAATGCTGATAAAAACCAGGGGATGAAATATGGCCGCCGAAGTGATGCCGCCCACCGCCACCAGCAAGGTCAGCAACAGGGGCATCAGCGCCTGCATGAACACCACCATTTTGTCCACCACTTCCCGACCCAGTTGAACGGCCAGTCCGAAGGAACCAACCGCTATGGTCACCAGCACCATGAAAGCCACCATGTGGGTAAGCTGCCCGGTGGTACCCTTCTCAAAAGCGCCGGTCAGGTTATGCAGCAACGCGCAAATAATAGCCAGCACCACCAGTTTGGCCAGCAGAGCGGAATTGGCCACCACTTCCCGGAAAATATATTGCAAAGCATTGTTGAAGATTTCCCCGGGCTGCATTGAAATATCACCCTTGGCTATTCCGGCCACCAGCGATTTAATGTCGCTGTCCGGCAGCGCTTCCTTGATCTCCATATCCATCCGGTTTACCAGGCGCTGCATTTCCGCCATATCAAGGTCGTTGACCCGGTTGTCCCACCCGGCGGCGGATTCCTGTTCAGCCGCCATAGCCGGGACCGGAGTTGAGATTAAAAAAATGAATAATACCAGGAGGACCCTCGTTATTTTCCGAGCCGCAGACAGGATAATCCCCCCTTTGTCACGGCACCAGCCGCAGCAGCGCCTGCAGTACGGCTACCACGATGGGCACCGCCAGCACCAGCACCAGCACCTTGGCGGCCAGTTCCACTTTGACGGCGATGGCTCCCTGGTCGGCGTCACGGCAGATCTGGGCGATGAAGTCTGCTATGTAGGCGATACCGATAATTTTCAACAGTGTGCCCAGGTAAACCGAGCTGATGTTGGCCTGTCCCGCCAACTGGCGCAAAACATCTACCACCGCCCCTATTTTGGTCAGCACCAGCAGGAATATGACGACGCCGACGAATATGCTCAGCAGCATGGCCAGGGGCGGTTTATAAGATTTCAGGACCATTGCCAGCACCGCGCCGGTCAGGGCGATACCGGCAATTTGCATAATATCCATGCCGCCACCCACCTAAAAAAGTTTGAAAACCGATTTTACCTCGTCGAAAAGAGTGCCCAGCATCTGGATGACCATTACCAGCACCACGGCGATACCGGTTATGGTGACCGCCAGGCCGTAGTCCTCCTTGCCGGAGTTCTTCAGGACCATGCTGGCCACAGCCACCAGGATACCGATGCCGGCGATTTTAAAGATTAGATCAATGTTTTGGCCCATTGTTACGCCTCCTTTAAATTCAGTAGTCAGGAGTCAGAATTCAGTAGAGTGCCAGTACGATAATCAGTCCGCCCAGGAGACCCACGTAGTTCCACAGCTTGACGTTCTTGGCCGCCGTTTCCTCGGCCCGGGCCTGGGCCATTTTAAGCTGCTCCAGGGTCAGGCGCAGGTGTTTGACCTGGTTTTCCCGGTCGGAAAGGCCCAGGTTGTGGCCCAGGCTGTTTAAAATCGACAGATCGCCCCGGTCCAGGGTACTGACGGCACGGTAACTTTGCAGTGCCGTGCTCCACGCCTCCCTGGCCGAAGTGCCGCGGGCGGTTTTCAATTCCTTTGCCGCATGGTCGAAAAAAAGCGAAACCCCGGGGTCCACCCTTTCGGCGATGCCGGCCAGCGCATCCGGTAGCGGGGTGGCGGCGTAAGTGACTTCCGTCTCCAGCATCTGCAGCGCGGCGATGAATTGTCTGAGTTCCACCGGGCGACGGGCGTAGTTTCCGGATACGTGCCAGCCGGCGTAACCACAGGCCGATACCAGCATTAAAGCCCCCATTAATTTGAACATGGTTGTTCACCTCCGGGGTATTACATCATTCCCAGCAAGAATTTTCTCCACCGTCCCCACCCCCCGGGAGCGACCCAGTTGCACAAACCGCTGGATGATATTTAACTGCAGCAGATATTTCAGCGCGGGGCGGTTGTTCAGTTCACGCAGGGATGAAGCGTGGATGGTGACGATAATGCGCACGCCGGCGTTGAAAACTTCCTCCAGGGCGGAGATATCCTCCATCTTGCCGATTTCGTCGGTAACGATGATGTCCGGGGACATGGACCGCAGCAGCATTATCATGCCCTGGGCCTTGGGACACCCGTCCAGCACGTCGGTACGCACGCCCACGTCCATTTGCGGCACGCCCCGGTAACAGCCGGCTATCTCGGAACGCTCGTCCACCAGGCCCACCGTACGGCCCGGGTAATTAAGCTGCGGCACGCCGTTGCTGGCCAACCGCACCAGGTCCCGCAGCAGGGTGGTTTTGCCGCAGCAGGGCGGCGAAAAGATCACGGTGTGATGGATATTGTTTGCCGCCTGGTCCAGCAGGCGCGGCAGCAGCGCAGCGGCGGCCCCTTTAATTTCCCGGCTGATGCGGATGTTCAGCCCGGACAGGTATTTAAGGGTTTTAACCCGCCCGTCTTCCAGCACCGCCCTGCCCGTCAGGCCTATCCTGTGCCCGCCCGGCAGGGTAATATACCCGTTTCTCAGCTCTTCCTCCAGGGCGTAAAACGATGAACCGCTGATGTTGTGAATCACTCTTTCCAGGTCTTCCCCGCTGGTCAGGTAAGCGTTGTCCGGTATTAAATCGGGCTGCCCGTCCGGACGCAGGAAATAATCCTGTCCCCCCGCCCCCGCTGCCAGGGGCCTGTCCCGCCGCAGCCTGATTTCCTCCAACCGGGCCAGTATGTGGCCGGGCAGGCCGGCAATCATTTTTTCCAGGTTGGGCGGCAGCACCGGCAGCACTTCATTCCAGCCTCGATCGTGTATGTCCGGCCTGACCCGGACTACGCTGTTCATAAGTGTGTTCCTCCAGTTTGGGTACAGATCGTTATATAGAAATGTTTATGGACCGAGCTGGAAAAATATGCCCGGTATAAAAATAAAGGGGCAAAAAAGGAAGCGGCTCCCGATCGGCAGTCGGGGGCCGCTATAACTTTTTAAAGGCGTTTTTGTTACCTTGCTGAACGACATACGGAGCATTGATTCAGATTAAAAATAGGACTATTTTCACATTTCTTGGCAATAATGCTGATGCTATAATAATGTGACTTAATATTAACATAAATTTGAAAACAAGGTCGAAAATTGTAGACTGGGGAGGTTTGGGTAATGCATAACAGTTTTGAAAGCGGTAGAATACGGTTTTACCTTCTGGGCCTAACAATAATATTTGCCTTATTTTTTATATTTGCGTCACCAGCCCAAGCTGCTAATGATACTACCGCCGAAGCTGCAACGCAACTTTGGCAGCAAGAATCGGGCAAACTGGATATTTTATTAAAGGTAGCACAGGACACTGATCAGGGAAGACATCCCATACCCATCGAAATTGAACTGCGGTCGGTTGACTCAGTGCTCCCCGAAAAAAATCCCGGTTTAAAAGTCAATATTATTGAAATGGATAACGAAAATGAAAATAGCTATGCATACGCGCTCATCCTAACAAACCCCGCTGACGAACCCCGCAATTTATCCTGTGAAGCACATTTGACCGTCACCGAACCCCTGGTTTTCTCCACTGACGGCACCGAATGGGTGCAAGAAGACAGCATTGTTTTTAACGATGGAATAAGTGAATTATTCCTTACCGTCAACTCCAAAACATTTTCATTAGATGGCCGGTTTTTAATCCGTGACGAGGAAATTGATTTTGCCGCTCCTGCCAACCTCACACAGGAACATACCACAGAGGTGGGAGATTACCTCACCACCGAATCCAAGACTGACGGTTTAGATTCCTTTTCAATAAGCAGTGATTCAAATAATACACCGGAAACTGCCCTGGAAATTTTCCCAGGGCAACTGATTACGACAAGTATAGACTATCAGGGAGACCAGAAATGGTTCAAGATCAATGTAGACCATACCTGCAGCATAGTCAGCAATATAACCAACAACAGCGGGGTTGCATATTACACTCTTTATAATGCTTCCCTGAACAAATTACAAGGCGGAACCGTATATTCTTCAGGTAAATCTGGTTACAAGGTATCCCCAGGAGTTTATTACATTAAAATTTCTGATCATTTGTCGTCTATAGATTATTTAAACAGCTGCATTACTCTGACAGTCAATTTGCGTGAAGAGGATCAATGGGAGAATAACGACACCTCCGAGCATGCCCTTGAGATAACTGCCGGACAGCAGTTAAGCGGGATTGCAATAGAAGCAAGAAATGACGAAGACTGGTTTAAGATCAACATCGATCATACCTGCAGCATAGTCAGCAATATAACCAACAACAGCGGGGTTGCATATTACACTCTTTATAATGCTTCCCTGAACAAATTACAAGGCGGAAACGTATATTCTTTAGGTAAATTTGGTTACAAGGTATCCCCAGGGGTTTATTACATTAAAATTTCTGATTATTTGTCGTCTATAGATTATTTAAACAGCAATATTTTCTTAACAGTAACACTGGTCAACGACTATGACCAATTAATCACCCTGGGCCGTTCCTGGTTCTGCTTCTTCTTTGGCGATCCCGTAAACGTAGCCACAGGCAACTACACCTATGAATACACCGACCTGAGCATACCCGCCCGGGGCATCCCCCTGGAATTCACCCGTTATTACAACTCCCTTGACGCCTACGCCGGTCCGCTGGGTAAGGGCTGGCAGCATAATTACAACACACATTTAACCGTCAACGAAGATAATTCGGTATCCGTGCTCCACCCCGACGGCCATATGACCCTGTTTACCTATAGCAACGGTGTATACACCCGTCAACCCGGCAGCTTTGAAACCCTGACCCATAATCACGACGGAACTTACACCTTGACATTTAAAGATCAAAGCAAATATATTTACGACTTCCAAGGCAAATTAGTCCAAACCGCCGACAAAAACAACAATACCGTTAACCTGCAGTACAGCGACTCCCTGCTCACAACCGTAACGGAACCAGGGCGCACGCTGCAGTTTGCCTATGATCAGAACAACCGGCTGAGCCAGATCACCGACCCCGCCGGAAGAAGCGTCGCCTTCACCTATGACGCTAACGGCAATCTAGCCACTTCCCAAGATCTCAACGGCGGGATTACCACTTACACTTACGGAGATTACGGCCTTGCTTCAATAATAGATCCCAATAACCATACCCTGGTCAAGAACACCTACGACACCAGTGCGCGGGTCATTGAACAGGAAGACGGAAAAGGCAACAAAACCGCGTATGCTTACAATACTACCAATAAGAAAAACACCATCACCGACCCCCGGGGCAACGCGGTTGTTTTTTATTACGACGATAAATACAGGATCACCCGTATCGACTATCCCCAAAACATAACTTCTTCGTACACATACGACGCTAACTATAACCGGAGCAGCGAGACCGACAAAAACGGCCATACCACCACCTACACCTACGACAACATGGGCAACTTGCTGACCAAGACAGACCCGGCCCCTTTAGGCTATACCACAACCTACGTCTACGACAGCCTGAACAATCCGGTGCAGGTCACCGACGCCGCCGGGTATATCACCGGCTATACCTATGACGGAAACAGCAACCTGCTTGCCGTCAGCAAAGCGGTATCCGGCGAAACCGCCACAACTTCATTTGCTTACGACGAGTACGGCCAGGTGAGCAGCATTACCGACCCTAATAACAATACCACTTCTGTGACCTATGATCAGTACGGCAACCGTACGGCGGTGATCGACCCCTTGGGCAATATCACAACACACACCTATGACCTGATCGGCCGCAAGCTCACCGAGACAGATCCCAGGGGCAACCAACCAGGCGCGAATCCTGAATCATACCGCTGGACCTATACCTACGACCAGGCCGGCAATTTGCTCACGGTAACCGATCCGTTGGGCAACGTTACCACCAACACTTACGACGCCAATAACAATCTAATTAGCACCACCGATCCGAAGGGCAGCGCCACCGCCTTTGCCTATGACGAAAACAACAAACTAATCACCCAAACCGACCCGCAGAACAATGTGACAACATATCAATATGATGCCAACGGCAACCTCAGCTCGATCACCGACGCCAATAACCATACCACCGGTTACCAATACGACTTCCTGGAGAGGCCGGTATCCACCACCTACCCCGACGGCAGCGCCGAAACTCTGACCCTGGACGGCAACGGCAACGTAATCGCCAGGACAGATAACAAGGGCAATACCACTAATTACGAGTATGATGCATTGAACCGCTTGATCGAGATCACCGACCCGGCGGGCGGCGCTATAACCATGGAATACGACCCGCTGGGCAACCAGATAAGCGTCACGGACCAGCGGGGCAATACCACCGCCTATACCTACGACCAGGCGTCACGGCTGCTGGCGGTAATCAACCCGCTGGAGCATACCACCGGCTACACCTATGACCTGACGGGCAACAGATTAACCATCACCAACCCCAAAGGCGCCACCTGGACCAACAACTACGACAACGCCAACCGGCTGGTTAGAACCACCGACCCATTGGGCCATGAAAGCACCCTGCAATACGACAGCGCCGGCAATGTGGTTATCAGCACCAACGCCAACGGAGTCGGCACAACCTATGCCTACGACGCCCTGGACAGGCTGGCGTCGGTCACCGACGATTTGGATAACACCACGGATTACACCTATGACGAAAACGGCAACCTCACCGGGGTCACCGACGCCAATGATAACACAACCATTTACACCTATGACAACATGAACCGCCTGACGGCCATAACCAACCCCCTGGATCAAACCACGGGATACGCTTACGACCCGGCGGGCAACCGGATTGGCAGCACCAAACCCGACGGCAACACCATCAGCTACGGCTACGACAGCAGCAACCGCCTGGCGGAAATCACCTACCCCGGTTCCAACCGGATCAGCTTCAACTACGACGCCAACGGCAACCGGACAGAGATGACCGATCCCGAAGGGACCACCCTTTACAGCTACAACAACCTGGACCGGCTCACCTCGGTGACCAGGGCCGTATACTCCATCGGTTATGATTACGACCTGGCCGGCAACATCGCGGGCATTATTTACCCCGACGGATTAAACATAACCTACGCTTACAATGAACTTAACCAGCTTGCCTCAGTATCCGACGCCGTATATGCCGCCACCTTCACCTATAATGAACTGGGTAACATCATCAGTGAACAACTGCCCAACGGCGTTACGGTAAGCTATGCATACGACGATAACGGCAGGCTTACCTCACTGCAGCACATCAAAGGCGGTGCAACCTTGACCGGGGTGGAATACACCCTGGACAACCTGGGCAATAGAACCAGCGTCACCGACGAAAACGGAAAGGTAACCGGCTATACCTACGATAATCTCAATCAACTGACTGAAGTGCAATACCCGGACACCGGTTCAGTTACCTACACCTACGACCCCGTGGGCAACCGCCTCAGTGCCGGTGGCGTGAGCTACACTTACGACAGTGCCAACCGGTTGCTCCAGGTGAATACAACACCCTACGGCTACGACGCCAACGGGAACCTCTTATCCGTGGGTGAATCGGTATACTACGATTACGACTACGAAAACCGGCTGATACACTATGCAGACGGTACCAACACATACAGCTACACCTACGACGGCGACGGCAACCGCCTGACCCAGACAGTCAGCGGGGCAGTATATGGAAGTTACAATTACATTTACGACATCAATGCAGGACTTCCGCTTCTATTGGCAGAAATAGACAGTCAAGGGAACGCCAATAACTACCTGTACGCTAATGGATTATATAGCCGTACCGGTCCTGGAGGCATGCTGTTTTTCCACGCCGACGGTATAGGCAGCGTTTCAGTGGTAAGCGACGTTTACGGAACTCCCATAAACCGCTACACCTACGACCCATTCGGCAACCCGCTTACCGTTAACGAAACTGTGGACAACATGTTCCGCTTCACCGACGAACCGTACGACCCAAGCGGCCTGATATTCTTGCGGGCGCGGTATTACGATCCGTCCACGGGAAGGTTCCTTACTCCGGACACCTACCCGGGCGAACTGACCGACCCGCTGTCGCAGAACCTGTATGTGTATTGCAGTAATAACCCGGTATTGTATATAGACCCGTCAGGGCATATGACAGTTGGGGAAGCTTGGGGATCTTTTAAAGCAAGTATTAGCATGGCAGCTGATTCTAATACTTACGCCCAAAGCTGGAATGTAACAAAAGATGGACTTGGCAACACATGGAATGATGCTCAAAACACCATTGTTTATAAGCAATTAGCTCCATTGGCTAAGGATGCCTGGGAGTGCCCTTTGATAGGCGGGGGCGTAAAAACTGTTGGAGCACGTTTAGTTAAATTTTCTGCAGGTAAAAAAATATGTGAGGGCGCGGGTAACGCAGTAGCTAATTTAGGCAAATCTTATGGAAAGTTTGGTACTGTCGTAGAGAATCCTGGAGTAAAGATAACTGGTTTTTCTGGACATGCCGTTAATCAGGCTATTACAAGGGGAGTTACAACAGAGGTAATCCAAAATACAGTTAAGAACCCTGTTGCTGTTCTATCTCAACGCGGAGGAAATAGTTTCGCATATGTATCAAACGAGGCTGTTGTAGTAGTTAAAAATACAGGTGAAATAATTACAACATACGGAAAAGGTAACTTTGATGCTATTGTACAGCAGGTGTTGAAGGAGGCGATAAAATGAGTGAGAAATATTATTGCCCTCTTTTAAACAGGATAATCGAAGAAGGCTTGTGTATTGATATTAATTATGAAAATGAAAAAATAATGAAAGAAGATGAGTTAAAGGTAATCAAAAAAATGCTTAATAAGACGAATACAGAAATAAAAGAAATATGTCGGAATTGTAAACACTATCCTCTATAGGTAATATATGCACGGCGGGCAGTAAGGGGATAAGCAATAGGGGGTCATGGTTGACCCCTATGCAAACCTTTGACAAAAGCGGAAATTGGTGAAGTCCAACCCCTATCGCAACCCCTTTATCGCAAATCCGACCCCGATTTTGAAATCCCACAGCCCGCATTGCGGGGCTGTGGTGAGCTGTACCGGGGGCGCTCTGCGACCCCGGCGCTTTAACCTGCATGGTCATTCGACCCCATGGTTCACCCTGTAAAAGGGATGATTAAGGGCAATTTGCTGCCGGATAATTCATCTGATGATTTCCTGCACAAAGCCGTCAAATTCGTCCTCACTTTCGAGGAAGGTAAAACTACCCTATGGCGGCAGTTAAAACGCGACACAGCAGCACACGGTGGCTCACGGCGTTAAGCATTTGAACGCCGGATAACGAGAGCATATATGAAACGCACAGCTTCTGTAGACTGCCGGTAACGAACATATAAATCGGTTTATACCCCATGGTTCATGGTGAACCATGGATTTACAGGAAATCTGTTCTGTGGTAAAATTTGCGCCAGAGGGGGGTTTAAGGGGGTAAGAAATATCCTGGAAAATCCCTCTCGTTTTCCTTTTTCTGTATTGTGATACTTTCCACTTCACCATAAAATATACCGCAGAAATGACTTGCAATCCGTTTCAGACAGAGTTAATATCACACACCAAAGCAAATAACCTGTTTGAAACTGTGAGTCTTGCGGTAGATAGGCTGTCGCGCCCTTGCCCGTTCTGAGAACGAAGGCTATCATCTGAGGTTGCCGGTATTCGGGCTTTATGTGGATGGCAGGACAAAAGAAGGGATGATATGCAGAGAAGAGAAAATTACCTCTATGTCGGTATGGACTTGCATAAGGACACCCATACCGCTGTTTTGGTGAATTGCTGGAATGAGAAACTGGATGTTATCGTAATTGAAAACAAGCCCAGCGAGTTTAATAAGCTGGCAAAACGGGTAAATAAGAAAGCCATAGCATTGGGACTATCCCCTGTTTACGGCCTGGAAAACGCCTATGGTTACGGCAGGAGCCTTGCGGTATGGCTCATTGAAAAAGGCTATGCGGTGAAAGATGTAAATCCATCCCTGGCTTACGACCAGCGCAAAAGTGCGCCCATGATGAAGAAAAATGACGAGCATGACGCCTATTGTGTGGCAACGGTGCTGATTAACCAGCTTCATACCCTGCCTGACGCAAAGCCGGAGGACAACCATTGGACGCTGTCCCAGCTTGTCAACCGCCGGGACACCCTTGTTAAAGACGGTATCCGGCTAAAAAATGGTTTGCATGAGCAGGTTTCAGTTGCTTATCCAAGCTATCATAAATTTTTCTGCGATATTGACCGGAAGACAGCTCTGTATTTTTGGAAAAACTATTCGTCGCCCGTCTATCTGCGGAATAAAGCCGTTGATGAACTGTTTGAAGAATTCAAAGCGATTGCGTCCAATACACGGAAAAGTAAGATCGAATTGATATTTGAATGTGTCCATAATGACGGTGACACGATACGGGAATATCAGGAATCAAGGGATTTTATCACGCAAAGCCTTGTACGCTGTCTTGAGCAGCAGAAGGAAGAAATAGCTCTGATCGATTCTGAAATTGAAAGTATGCTACAATATTTTGACTACAAACTGACGACGATACCGGGTGTCAGCATTGCTACAGCAAGTAAACTGATTGCCGAAATCGGCGACATACACCGTTTTGCAAATGCTGATAAACTAGCCCGTTATGCAGGAATTGCCCCAATAAAGTTCAGTTCTGGCGGTAAAGGCAAGGAGCAAAGCTCAAAACAAGGTAACCGTGAGCTGCACGGATTGTTTTATTTTCTGGCAGTTTCCATGGTTACAGTTCCGAAGACAGGAAAGCCGAATCAGCCTATATTTTATGCCTATTATCAACGTAAAATCAGCGAAGGCAAGACGAAACCACAGGCATTGGTCTGTATTATGCGCCGCTTATTAAACATTGTATACGGCATGATGAAGAATAAGACGGAGTATCGCCCTTTTGTGGTTTGGGATCATGCCGCAGAAGAACAGTAATGATTGTTACAGCATAGCATAAAATTATGCGATAGTTTTAAAAAAGTGAATACGGATTCTCAGCCTTAATCTGAGATATATATTCTTCCACCTGAGGGTACGGGGAAGGCTGGAGACAATCTTGTGTACTTGTCTAAAAACGCGGATGGGGTAACTCAGTATGTTGGGATAACAAATAATATAGCAAGAAGGCAAGCAGAACATTTAGCAAGTAAAGGAATAGAAATTGAACCGTTAATGAAAAATCTTAGCCGTTCAGATGCAAGAGCAGTTGAGCAAGCATTAATTGAAATTCATGGATTGGGGAAAAATGGAGGCACTTTGATTAATAAGATTAATAGTATAGGAGCCAATTGCAAAATTAGCATTTTAGAATCAGACACAAAAACGCAATCCCTAAAAACCACAGACCAAAATACAAATCAGCCTATTTGAAAGCGTAAAACAACTTTAACTCTGAAGCTCACTCTAAAAAAGCGCAAAAGTCCACCGCAGCTTTGCTGGAAAATAGATAACAATCTTGCTGAACAATAGTGTTTAAGCGGCTGATTCCAATAGATCGTTTTTAATCTGTACCAAAGTGGCAGCCAAAAACGTAATCAGGCAAACTATAACATCAGTAAAAGCCTTGTCTATGCCACGTTTGGTCAGCCGGTCCATAGAAAGGTGGCCCTTTAACACCGAGAACAACCTTTCAATAGAAGTACGCCTGCTATAGAGTTTCTTCCAGGTGCTGCTGCCGCGATGCGGACTGCAAAACAGGCGTGGGTTCTCCTTAATGGATACCCTTTTGACATAACCGTAGGAACTATTGCACCCGCATTCGCCGTTGCATTCCACCTGTTGACCGCAGGCCTTGGGACAGCGGAACTTATTCGTCAGGCTTTTCTTCTCAGTACCGCAATAAACCATCGGGTTATTACCCGGGCATAAAGGCGTACCGTCATCGGTGTGTTCTTTATAACCGCCCTTTTTGCCACGGCGATTCAATTTAATGATTGCCTGGCCATGCAACTTCAACGCCTGCATGTATAGGTACTCGGCATCATAACCGGCGTCCATCAGGTAATACCGGGGCGCAAAACCCAGCGCTTTGTTATGCAGGTAATAAGACTCCTTCATCAGAACTTGAGCAAAATCGTAATCACTGAAATTAGCCGGGGCAAGTCGGGCGGATAACGGTATCGGCCCATATTTGGTATTAACAGCCGACAAGTGCAGCTTATAGCCATAGAAAAGTTCAGTTTCCCCGCTGGAAGCAGTACGGTGACCAAATCCGGCGCCGGAATCATTATTCTTGCGAGGATGTTCCCTGGCCGTGATATCCGTGCTGTCCAACACAATTTCACCATCTGAACCGGTTACGGATAATACCTGAACGGTCAGGCCGGTACAGAGTTCATCAAGCGCTTTTTGCGACTCGGGGTCGGTAAGATCCTTTTCAAACCGGGAAAACACACTTTCAGATGGCGTCCTTTTCATAATATCAAACCCGCACCAGTGGGCCAGCAAAGGAGAATAAGCTAGGCAATTAACCAGTGACTTGGTGGTGGTAAGACCCATCAGTTTCTTTAGTATCAGAGCGCGAAACATAGCCTGCCGGTCGTACCCCTTGCGCCCCGGACCATCGTAGCAGGAATTAAGTTTATCTACCTCACTGCAATTGATTTGCTTAATAACCTGATAAACTTTATCGTGCTCATTAAAACTTTCTGTGAAAACTTCAAAGGGAAAAAGTACTCCTTCAAGAATATACATTATAGGGTTTCACCACCTTGTAAGGTTTTTTGTAGGGGTACAAAAAACATTTCTACAAGTAAACAGGTGAAACCTTTCTATTTTGGCAGCATTTAAGAGATATTTGAGATTTTTTGTTTTGGGTAAACCGTTTTTATCAGTTCCTTAAACCATTGTGTTATATGGGCTGGGAATTATGCAATTGGCTCAATGTGTTAAAGAAGCACCGGCAACAGAGGTTGAGATAATTAGAATCTTGCCTGGGATATATTCAATGCAAGAGAATGTAGATATAAATAGCCTAGTTGAAGAAAAAGAGTTGTACTTTATTCAGTTTCCGTTGAAATATGCCTTAAAGAAAAAATGTATTAAACTGATAGGAAATTTCAAGATAAAAGATGAGGTCATGGTGCCGCGATACTACAGGAGCATGCACAAAATAGGGACAGCGTTTATTTGTTGGCACATTGTAGATAGTGAAACTTTACAGAGGCATTCAGTGGATGAATTATCTGAAGAAGAGAAAAAACTATCTCCTTGGGGTTCTTGGAACGATACCTTGCTTGCAGAAAGAATGGCGAATGGTTGGAGTTTAGACAACTGGATTTAAGTTTATGCTGATGAAATAATTTAGGGGTGCGAGCTGTGAAACAGCGCGCAAATGCGTGATGTTTCCTCTTGAAGATGGAGGTGACTCTGTTTTCATTAGTAAGCTAATATCATACAGTAGGGAAATCCTATCAGGTAATACCTAACCAGTAG
>JAEXOR010000025.1 GCA_023439185.1 Bacillota bacterium
GCCGGCGGCGCCGAAGACGCCCCGCTCAAACTGCTCATAGGTGTAAAAGGCCGTAGGATCGGTCCGGACGTATTCCCCAATCAGTTCGAAGAGCCGGGCGGTTTCCTTTTCCAGGTAGTCGCCGCTCAGGTACCGGGTAACCACCTGCTCCAGATAACCATGATAAGTTTGCCGGTACTCTTCGTCCGCCAGGAGCCTGGCAATCAGGGGCCTGTCGGCCAGCGCCCCCTGGGTTGGCTCGTCAATATACAGCCTGGAAGTATCACCGCCCGAACCAAACCCGCCAAAGGACATGTTCAGATCCCATGGCAGGATGGTAAATATGCCGTTTTGCTCGTACAGGTAGTAGTTGTGGCCAAAGCTGCCCTGGTAACTGTCGAAGTTGACCAAGGCCGTGCTGACAGCAATATATTTGAGCGCCGCGTCGACATCAAGGTATTTTTCAATGTCGCCATCGTTATTCAACACTTCAAGCATTTTGATCAGCTTTGACCAATCGGCATTTTTCATGGTACTTTTCACTTCCAGACCGGTATAATCCTCCGGATTGTCGCCGTTGTACCCGAGGGTATTACCGACAGATTTATACAAATCACCGGTAATGTCACCGAAATTCCTTTCCAGATAGGGCTCCAGGATACTCTCCACCGCCAGATAAAGCCCGTAATACTCACCGTTTACATACACGGCGGCATAGGCGTAAGCCGGAACGGACACCCCCATCGCCTCGAAAATCTGGTAGGACAAATATTCCCGCATATAAGAAGGGTCGGAAAAGCAATTATTCAGGTTTAGCTGGGTCAGTCCCGCCATGGTCTGGTTCTGCACTATATCGTTGAAGTTCAGTTTAAAACTATACCGGTCGCTGTCGCTGCCGGCAACCGACCCAAGACTGGAATTGCCCTTGGTTCTTATGCGCACCGATTGATAAACATCACCGTTGACAGCAACCGTGGCGGTATGAAATTCTTCCGCCACAGGATTCGCCATCATTTGGTCCCAGTTGACCGGGTCGATTTCAATGTTTACTTCCATGACCTTGTCCCTTTGAAAATACCTGGCCACATACTCATCGCCATATACGGCAACCACGCCGCTGCCAAACCAGGTATAGGCCCAAACGAAAAGACCTGTAAAAACCGCCAGCGCCAAGGCCAGTGATATAAGCTTGTAATTAATCATAGCAATCCGCCCCTTTTAGGATGCGTATTCCCCGTTAAAGCTTACCAGGGCGGAGTTACTAATGCCCGGTATAGCCGACAATTCGTTTATAAATCTGGTCTCCCCGTTTTTCAGGCGTATTTCGTAAACCAGTTCAATGCCTTTTTCAGTAGTAACAGTCTTGGATTTGACGCGATATTTGGAAAACATCTTTTTCATCAATTCCAGCGCTTTGCTTTCGGCGTTCTCATCCGCACAGTTGATGATTACAATGTAAGGTGTTTCCATCGCATTCCGGCTGACAAAGGCAACCAAAATGAGTCCGATAATTACCGAACCCAGCACGGCCAGGGGAATTAGACCGGCGCCGATGACTATGCCGGTGACTATGGACCAAAAAAGGAAAACCAGGTCCATGGGGTCTTTGATGGGGGTACGGAAGCGGACGATGGACAACGCACCCACCATACCGAGGGCGATAATCACGTTGGAAGTGACGGCCAAAATAACCAGCGTGGTCAGCATGGTCAACAGCACCAGCGAAATATTGAATACCCGCGAATACATGACTCCGCCGAAGGTTTTTTTGTACACCAGGTAAATAAACATGCCCACCAGGAAAGCGGCTGTTATGGCCAGAGCCGCGTCGGTGAAAGAAAATCCGGAGACTTTTTCTAAAAACTTGGAGTTAAAAATGTCGTTAAGAGTAAATTCCATACTAACCCACTCCCTTTCTGTCTCTTACATAATGCCGCGAACAGCCGTGTTATAAAGCCGGCAGGCCGCATACTTGGAAAACGCCGTGGAGGTGCATTTGTTAAGCTGCACGATATCCTGGACAAACTCGGGCAAAAAACCGTCATACTTAACCTCCAGGATGCAAATACCGGGATCCAGGGCAGCAGCGCCGGGCAGGTCGGCGTCAAACAGGTCGGTGGAACTGATAGACGTCCTGACATCGCTATCCATAGTCACCCGCACATTGCCGGCGGGATAATGGTAAGCCTCCCGCATATAATCCACTATCGCTTTGGGCGTTAGCCTTTCCGTCCTCAGCCACAGGTAAAACTCCCGCAGCAGCGGCCGGTCTGATGCTTTCAGAAAAGCAATTTCGCCGGCCAGGATATCCCGCACTTCGCCAATGGTTAAACCGGCGCCCAGCTTGGCGGTTTTGCTGTTATGCTTAATTTTTTTCTCCAGCCGGATGAACCGGTGGTCGTGATTGTAAAAGCGAATGCGGAATTTTTCCTTGATCGGCAGCCCTTCCATTTTCTCAGTTAGAGCCTTGTCCTCCGGGGTATCGAAATACAAACTGCGGATATGATACCTGCCGTCCGGCCCGGCGTTTTTGTCGGCATGCAGCACGCGGGACAGCCTGCTTCTAATCACCAGCGCGTCGGCCATGGTAATCATATGTTTTAATTCATGGCGGTACACCAAACCCCTCATTGTCGTCACCCCACTTTCTTTTTTAGGTGCCTTGCCGGTCCCCTTTTTAATTTTAGCCTGCTGAACGGCTGTAAATCACCGCAGAAAAATGTTAAAACTAACGCAAAATTGCCGCAAAAAAAGGGGCGCGCAAAAAAGGCACGGTTTAATAGGGAAACTTATTGAACCATACCCCAAACCGATACGGAAAGCAGTAGAGAGGCGTTGTCCCGCAAGGGATGACGCCTCTCTCTTCAACTTTTTAGAAAAAACTCTCATCACTGATGAGAGTTTTTTCTTTGCAGGAGTATCTTCCTTACCTCAGCAACTGCTGAATTTGCTGTTCGATACCGCTGCCGACTGCAGCTTCTCCGCCGAAGATGATTATTCCGGAAGGTTTTCTGGACACGACATAATCGGCTGTCTGCGAGGGGAGCGTACTGTCCGTCAGGATAATCGGCGCCTTGTATTTAGCTGCGTAAACGCTTCCTGCCAAGGCGTCCGGGAAGTAATTGCCGGTGGCTACGCATATATTTTGGCTGCCTAAGTTAAAGTATTCCGCGACAGCCAGCGAGGTGGCGTAGCGGTCGGTGCCGCCAATCCTTACGATATCCGCCGCCGCTAACCCGGTAAGCGTGGCTGCTTGGTCATCCACGGCCTTGCTGATTGCTCCCTCAAGGCCGATGATATATACCTTCTCCGGTTTGATGGCGGCAAGTATCTTGCTCACAGCATCACCAATCCCGTCTTTTTCAACCAGGAGGATGGGGTACTGGTTCTGTGCCGCAACGCTGCTGATGATAGGGCATCAGGGTAATTTTCACCGCTGACCAGCACGACGGGGGTTCTGGTCTTGGCGTTCAACTGTTCCGTGATTTTGGCAGCGGTGTCATAGCGGGTTTCCCCAGCTATCCTGGTGATATGCTTGAAGCCGTTGCTCTGTACCATATTTTCCATGCCGCTGCTGACAGCAGCGGTACCGCCAAGGATATAGACTGTTCCATCCGGCTCCATGCTGGATTTGAGATAATCCAGCACCTTTTGCTGATCCGCTTCCGAGCTGCCGACCAGGAGGATGGGGGCATCGAGTTTGTACGCCAGTACGCTTCCGGCCAAGGCGTCCGGATAGTAGTCGGCTGTGGCTAAAACAGCGTTTGTTATCTTATCCGGGTAAGCTGCTTTTGCAACGGATAGAGCGGTATCGACCCTGTTCTGTCCTGCCAGCCTTGAAAACTCGGAATCCGTATAGGTCGGAGCCTTCGGATATTTGTTGTAGATTTTGTACAGGAAGGCCGCTACCTCAGCCCATGTCGTATAAGCGCGGGGAGTCAGCCTGCCGCCTGAGCCCTCGGTTATACCCGCTTCAATTAATGTGGCGAGGCTTAATGCCGCATACCCGGCTACTTCCTTTCTGTCGGTGAACCTTTCCAGTACAGCGTTGGTTTCTGCCGCTTCCAGTCCCTGATATTTCTCCAGAGCACGGGCGGCCAGCACCATCATATCCTGTCTGGATATGCTCTCCGTGGGCTTGAACAGGTTGTTTCCGCACCCTGCCGCGATGCCCAGCTTCTTGGCTATGCCGATGGCGTTATAGTAATATACGCCCGGCTTGACGTCGTCGAAGTTCTCGGTAAACTCAGCGGTAAGCCCCAGGGTTTTTATAAGCAGCACCATGAAGTCGGCTCTGGTGATGTTCAAGCCGGGTGAGAAGGTGGTTCCGTCGCCGGTTCCGCTGGTTATGCCTTTGGCGGCCATTGTCTCAATGGCCTTTCGTGCCCATTCCGCGCTGCCAAGGTCGTTGAAGGTCTTATGCACATAGGTCACGGCATAATCGCTGAAATGGGTGGTGAAAAAGCTCACCGTGCCCGTCGCGGCGTCATAGCGTCCATTGGGGATTGTGACGACATTGCCGCTGCCGTCGATGTACCAGACTACAATGCTTTCGGGATTAGCCAGTTCCTCCGCTGTCGGGGTGTAGGGTATGCTGACCGTTACGGGTGCGGCAGGATTGCTCCAATCGGTCTGCTTGCCATCCAATGTCAAGGAGAGCCGGATCAAAGGCCTATCGCCTATGGCAGCTTTTGCACTGTCGGGCAGCTTGGACTTATCGCCCTGGCCGATAATGATTTCCACCCTTTTACCGGCGATGCCCGGAATGTCATCGAGCATATCCGCCGGAATCGTGACGCTGGCGAAGTCGTTTCCGAGGGTCAGCGTTTTACCGGAATTCGGGTCTGAAACGAACGAGGACGGAATTTCGAGACTACCGGTGGAGGATGTACTTCTGCTGCTCGAAGAACCGCTGCCGCCCGAAGGGCCGCCGGGGGACGGCGGGGCGTCTGTCTTCACCGTCAGCGCATCGCTGGCGGGCGAGGCTTCGTGGTTTGCGTCGTCTTTAGTACGGGTAATAAAGCTGTATTCCGTGGAAGGCGTCAGTCCCGTAAAGACATTGCTCGTCTGCCAGGTTGTTCCATTGTCTTTCGAGAACTCCTGCTCCGCGTTTGGCGTCAGGGTTACGCTGGTGCTCGTCTTGCTTTGAAGCGTCGGCGCCGCGGGCTTTTGCAGCCCCGTTACTTTCGTAATCTCCGCCGTTGTTGTAGGTGCTCCGGTAAAGTCAAGGATGTAGTTTGCCGCATCGGCGCCCGTCAGTGTCGAGCCGGCCAGGGTTACGGTCTTGCCTGTACCCACATTGGCGTCGTCAAAGGCCGCGCTCGCATTCAGGCTGACAATATCGCTCCCGATAATTCCGTTCAGCATAAGGGCGCTTGTATCGATTACGGCGTTTACCGTCCCGTCATACTGCCTGTCTTCGACGGTAAAGCTGCCCGTAATGGGCAGAGGTTTTGCCGTGATATTCGCCGTCGCCGTCGGCGCGCCGGCGAACGAAACAGAGTAGTTCCCGGCATTTGTACCCGTTAATGTGACGCCTGTAATTCTTGCCGTCTTGCCGCCGCCCGCAGCGGCGCTGTCAAATTCGGCCGTAACGGACGCGATGAAGACGTCGTCGCCAGAATTGACACCGACAAGCGTCAGATTGTTCGTGGCGATGGTCGCAGCTTTGTCGCCGGAGTATTCTTTATTGTTCACGGTAAAGCTGCCGCCGAGGGTCGCCTGTTTGTCCGTGATCACACCCGAAGTGTAAATGGGCGCGCCGGTAATGGAAAGGGTATAGTTTCCGGCTTTCGCACCCGTAAGAGAGCTGCCTGCCGTCAGGGATACCGTCTTGCCGGTGGCGATGTCGGGTGTGTCGAAGGCGAGAACGGGGACGAGCGTCACGTCGTCGTTCCCAACCCTGCCGATAAGAGTCAGATTATTCGAGGCGATGGCCGCATCGGTCGTTCCGTCATATGCCTTGCTCTGTGCGGTGAAGCCCCCGCCGATTGTCAGTTCCTTCGGCGTGATGATCCCTGTGACCTCAGGTATAGTGGAGAAGTTAAGAACATAATTCCCTGCGGCGGATCCCGTCAGGTACGAATTGCTGAGACTGACGGTCTTGTCCTGACCCGCGTCCGGATCGGAGAATGTGGCGACGAAGTTTGCAGTCAGATTGGCCGCATCACCGCTAACGCAGTTTGATGTGTCAAGCGACAATGAGGAAGTAGCAGTAATATCTGCGTTTATGCTTCCGTCATACTCCTTGTCATCGACTTCAAAGCCGCCGTTAACTAGGAGAGGTACGGGTTCTACAATGACCGTAATGCTGTCTAACGTATTGCCGTTTGCAGATTTCAGACTAATTGTCGCCGTACCAGCGTCTACAGGTCCAACTATAGCGATTCCGTCACTATTCACATATACGTCTGTGACGGCCGTATCGTTGCTGCTCCACATGACCAGCCCGTCCGCCGGGGTTACATCCTCAGCCGAAAAAGATGCCTCGTTGTCGCCATAGGTCATTGTCAGCGTTTTCGTGGCGGCATTATATCGGGAATCCCCAGAGTCGCCGACAATTCTCGCCGAGGACACCGCGGGCGGTGCGGGATGCGGCGTTTGCTCATTTAACCGAAGATATGGATAAGACGCGCCCGGGTCAATCCTCCAGATTTCGCTAAGGTAGATATCAAAGTCCCAGTCTTCGAAACAATTGCTTTGATAAACCAAATTGATTACCTTTACACCAATACCCTTTGAGCCGTTGTCGCTACTGCCGGCGTTAGCGACGTTGAAATAGGACTGAATAATATTAGAGGTACTGCTTAGTCCGATAAGCCCGCCGGTCTCCCCCTCGCCTGTGACTTTCCCCGCGGCATAACAGTAATGTATCTCGGAATCCGTGTTCCATCCCACCAGCCCGCCGGCATACCCGTCTGTCCCCGTAGAGGTTACCGGCCCGGTGGCATAGCTGTTTTCAATCGAGCCTCTATACAAATAGCCCACAAGTCCGCCTGCATACGACGACAATGTGCCGGTCACGCTGGCTGTTGAATACGATTGCCTTACATCGGTATCGTTTGCTATTCCCACCAGCCCGCCTACGGCGAAGCCGCCAACGGCCGTAACCGTTCCGGTTGCGGAGCAGTACTCAATTAGGGTTGGTTGAGAGTCCCTACTGACCGATTGCCCGACGAGCGCGCCTGTGCCAGAATCAGAACCGGTGACATTCGCATTCCTGATTGCCACCCCTCTAATGTCGGCGCCCGCAAAATTGCCGAACAGGCCGACATAGCTCGCGTCAGGCCGGTTTATGGAAAGATTTGAAATCGTTAGATAAATATACGTTTCGGTTTCAGAGTCATATGTAGTACCGTAAAAATGGCCGCAAAACGGGTTCCCAAAATCACCGATTGGCACCCAGTTTGTATATGATGAAAGGTCTATGGGCACAGTCAGTTGAAAATATGTATCTTTGTATGCTGGGCCTAAAAAGTTGCGCACTCTGTTGAGCTGCTCCGCAGTCTCTATCCGGTACGGATCGCCCGACGTGCCGTCGCCGCCCGCGAATCCGGATGTGACCCTAACGGGAAGGGTGAGTTTGACTCTCCCTAATCTGATGATCAGGTTATAATCGCCGCTCTTTTCGGGTGACAGGGTCAAAGTTTTATTTCTCAAGTCACTGACTACATTGAGCTCCGGGGGGTAGTCGCCAAGGTAATACGATGAAAATTCCACTTCTTCACCGGTAAAATCCCCCACATCTAATGTCATCACCTCTCCGATGCCCATGGATATGATCGCGGGAAGACTTGTCAGTAAAGGATAGTCGCCTGCACGCTCAGGCGCGTCGGACGGATCCCAGTAATAATAAACATCGTCGATGTCGGGCCCACTTTCGTTGATATTGATGTTGATCATGCCATAGGCATTTTCCATGTATATGCCGTAAGCATTGCCTGAGCCGGATATCGTGCCGCCGCTCACTGTGACGGAATTGGTGTTTCCCAAACACAGCGCGCTTTTTGCGCTAGAGCCGGCCGAAATCGTGCCGCCGGCGATATTGACCGCTCTCGCTCCATCCAGGACATAGAGGGCTTTTCCACCGGCACCGGTGGTCGAAATTGTGCCGGAATAGGACACAGGAAGGCTAAGGACTCCGTCCTCTGACACTTGAACCGTCGTTGAAGTGCCCGTTAGCGAAAGGCCGCCGTTCAACGACACACTGCCGCCGCTTTTGATTATGAAGGAATGGGTATCCGCGTCGATGGTACAGACTGAACCGGAGGTGATAATCACCGACCGGTCGATAGCCACGTCACCCTCCAGAGAAAAATCTCCTGTAACGTTGATAATATTAAACCCCTCGTCCTCGACAGCATTTATAAAATCTTCGTATGAGCCGACGTATGTAGATTTCTCAATCGCCATGGCGGGCGACGGCGTAGTTGTATCCGCCTATGTTGAACGCGGCAAGCTGAATCTCCCGACCGTCCAGATATATTTTTGAGCCGGTTATCACCGCCATATTTAGGATTGATGATTCTGATACTGAAAGTTCTCCGCCGGCGGGCGTGTACGCCTTATCGGTCATGAGGCTGATACTGTTGTTTGCCCCGTCCCAGCTAACTTCAAACTGTTTTTCGGTACCGTTTATTGCCATGGCGATATCTCTCAGTTTAAAGTAGTTGCTGTCATTGATGGTATAAGCTTCAAAAGTCATTGCTCTCCCATTCATTAATACCTTGGCCGCGGCGGGCTTCACCGCAAAGGAGGGCGCTTTGACCTTATTCATGGCTTCCCTCGGGAAGGGTGATGAATAGAGGTTGCCCAGGTTTATTCCGTCACCCCATGCCCATAAACTGCCGTCGGCTTTGACAGCGTAATTGGTGTGCTGCTTTGAGGAAACATAAACGACATCCCCCAATATTTTTTCGGGCGTGTAATTATATCCTTTGTTTCCTCCGAAACCTCTTACGCCCTGTCCCCATGACCAAAGACTGCCGTCCTTTTTCACGGCAAGGCTGTGACAGGTGCCTGCGGCAGCCGACACTACATCCTCCATGATCTTTACAGGCACAGTGCTGTTTTTATTCGTACCGTCGCCCAATCCTCCGCCGTAGTTGCTCCCCCATGCCCAGAGCGAACCGTCTTTTTTCACCGCCAGCGTATGAAAAGTGCCTTGCGCGGCTGTTATTACGTCGTCCATAACTTTTACAGGCGTAGTGTGTGCCATTGTCGTTCCGTCGCCAATTTCACCGGAAGCGTTGTCTCCCCACATGAAGAGGCTTCCGTCCGCTTTTAACGCCAGTACGTTTGAACCTCCCGCCAAAACAAGTACAACATTGTCCATAACTTTGACGGGCGCGGGCTGTGACGCCGTACCGTCGCCGATAAGATACTCACCGCTTTCTCCATTGCCCCCGAAGGCCCAAAGCGTCCTGTCATTCTTGATGACATAGGAATTTACACCGTTTGCCGCGACCGAAGCCGCACCGTCCATGATCCTGACTGGGGTATCGCTGTAATATTCTTTGCCGGAGCCTGCCATATAGTACTTTTGACCATCCTGACAGACGCCGAGCTGCCCATATGTGTTGCTGCCCCATCCGAAAAGGCTCCCGTCGGATTTTACCGCCAGGCTGTGCATCGACCCGGCTGCCACGGATACCGCATCATCCATGATTTTAACAGGTGTGGTAAGGTTGTCGCGGGTACCGTTGCCAAGCTGATACTGATAGTTATATCCCCAACCCCAAAGCGTGCCGTCGCTCATTACCGCAAGGCTATGGCCGAATCCCCCGGTTGAAACGGGAATACCTATTACGGGAACCGCCGCTTGTGCTTCTAAAGGTGTCAGCGTGACAATCATTGCCGCCAATAAAACCATTGCAATGGTTTTTATTTTAATCTTCGCTTTCATCTTTTTTCATCTCCTTGCCGCTCATGGATTTACTGTGATATATATCGGTGTTGTATAGGTTTCCCCGCCCGAAACCGTAATCACAATGTCCGCCGTGAAATCTTCGGCTGAAACGCCTGTTAAGGTCCCCGCCGGCGGCGAAACGGTAATACTACTGCCTAAGAGCGAAACCCAATCCGGCGCGTTCTGAAGCGATAAGGTATATGATGATCCCGCACCGGTTACAGTAAGCGCCTCGATACTCGTATCACCCTCATCAACGCCGAACGACGTCGGTTCCATCATGATCACATACACAGTGACATCCTTTGTCGCCGTGCCGGCGGAGTTCGTTGCCGTCAGCGTCAGGGTGAACGGCGAATCGATGCAATCCAAGCCTGAAGCGATCGACAGGTTCACCCCATCGAAACTGAAGAATCCGGGACTTGACGAAATGTTGGTTATTCCGTACGCGGTTGGGGAGCCAGTCACTGTGTACGGATAATCATCACTTGTGTACGGGGGTGGAAGCAAGATGGCATCCGGCCCGGTTATTGTCGGCAAAGTCTCCGCCGGGCTCACATTCACGGTGACTGTTTTGGCCGTTGTGCCGGCCGAATTGGTTGCGGTGAGCGTGACGAAATAGGGCGAATCCGCTGCGATGAGGTCTGCCGGAATGGTCAGCGTATTCCCGGTCAAGGTGGCCTTGGCTGTATTGGCTTCCGTCGGGCTGATGCCGTAAGTCGGCGCCGGGTAGCCGCCGAAAGTATACGGCTGATCGTTGCTGGCGTAGCCTTCCGTAAGGTCGATGGTATCCGGCCCGGTAATATACGGCCAGCTAGGTAGCGGTATGTGTATGGATGAACCAGCCGATGGCGCTGGATTTAGACCCCACCATGCGTAGAGCGTCATGTCCTCCGTCACTTTATCGTTGCTGAAATCCCATTTCTTCACCATTTTATCGTTTGCCAAAAAGTTACCGTTTACAAACTGTATTAAGCCTCCCAGCGGGGCAGTATACCAGCCTTGAAATAGTTTACCACTTATAGAAGGGTCCGCCGGTCTGGCCACTGTGCTATCGTGCCTGACAGTGACGCTTTCCGGCTTCGGGCCGCCTCCGTTCGGGTCGAAGGTTACCGTGAATGTTCCCGGCTTCACCACTACAGATGCGGTCTTGACGATATCGTATGCCGACTTCTCTCGGCTAGCTGTTTCAATGTTCATCACGCTGCCATTCCCGTCTGCGGAGGTGGCGGGTGCCAGTCCGCCAGCATAGGTTACAATGGCTGTTCCGGCTTTTTTGCCCGTCACAACGCCGTTCTGGTCTATGGATGCGACGGTATTGTCGTCAACCGACCAGCTTCCGTACCTTGAGCCTTTGTAGCCGGCGTCAAAAGTAACAGCCAGGCTGCCTGTTTCGCCAGCATACACTGTCAATGGATCCGGAGTGATTTTAAAAGCAGGAATGACTGTAACATTGCAATCCCGGCTTATGCCGGTAGCGGTATTGGTGAATGTAACCGTGGTGGCGCCGGGTTTTTTGCCGGTCACTTTCGCTCCGATCATGCCGGGTATGGTATGTTTCGGGTTAATAGTTATGGGCTCGGTGTTGCTTTCTTCCACCGAGACGATGGTATTGTCGGCAACCGACCACGTTCCGGGCCTTTCTCCCGTATAACTGTCGTCGTATTGTACCACAAGCCCTGCCGTATCGCCGTTATTGATCGTCAGTGCGTTCGGTGCGATTTTCGGTGCGCTAGCAATTAAAACTTGGATCGATACCTTAAGGGGGGAACTGAAATAAGATCGATTACCAGTGCTCTCAACGCTCTGTACATAATACTCACATTGGTCGTAAAGGTCTAAGCCGCGGTCGATATAACTCGTATCAGTAGTCCGGGCGATTTCCTGCGGATTAACAAAATATATACTAAATTTAGTTGGATTGGTAACCTTACGGTGGATGATATATTCCTTAATTGGAACGTAAAGGCTATTGCCTTTCCCTCTATAAGCTTTCCTGGGTTGTGACGACCAGCTAAGTTTTAAATCGACTGTGGAGGTTGTTTGATTCACCGGAACGGCTTTTAAATCCGTTGGCGCGGATGGCAATTCTTCCATAGCCACTGAATCCGTATTAACAATATCGGACGGAGGGGAAAAGCCGGTGGGATACGCAGCCTTTACAAAGTATTCGTACTCACAGTCATACCTCAGCCCATTATCGGTAAATGTCAGATCGGTTGTAGAACCTACTAGGGCGGATTTATTTGATATTGCCATTCCTAAGGAAAAGACAAGTTTGGGGTTATAGCCGGTCTCTCTGCGATATATATCATATCTAATCTTATAGTCATCCGGAACTTTTTGCAGCGGGGCTTTCCATGACAGCGTGCATGTAGTTGGAGTCCGCCGGGTGATCTTTATATTCCTTGGTTTATCTAAATTGGCAGTACCTACGGAAATATACCAGGTTTTCAACTGTTTATGACGGATCACTAATGTCCCGCTGTCCGGCGTTACAGAGTTTACCCCCAGCTGCAGGGGCTGAAAACCGGCGGCGGTCTCAACACTGTAATCGTTAACCTCGCCGGAAATAATTCCGTATTCGTAGTCCTGGACGGGGAAGGTTCTATGTATCGGATCCAGGGTAAGCGTATAGTCGTCGGGATTAAACACAAAAAACCTCTGCATATCCTTCAGGGACAGTTTGGAATAAATACACTCATTAGGAATAAGTGTTCCAATTTTTCTTACATCCAAGTTTGCATATTCGTCGAAAGTAAATAATCCTTGCCCGCTAACAGACGGATCTGCGGTATAGATTTCAAGTGAAAACGCTTCATTTGGATTGTTGTAATCCGTTTGCATCTTGCCGACACGAAATGCGAAGGGTATAAACTCATCTTTTTCGTGAATGGTATTACCGTCGCGATCTGCTAATCTAGCAACAGGTATACCTTTCATAGAAAGGCTCGTGCCCCAATTTCCTATGTCCATTCCGAAAATACTCAGAACGTAATCAAAATTGTATTTTTTACTGGGGTTGATCATAATAACACCTGTTCTTGGCATTTTTATATAGCCGCTGACTTCCCCCCAGACATAACAGTCACGAACGGCGGACGTCTGGGGCGAATTATCTGCCGATACCCATTGATCCGCATCCCATGAACCGGCAGACATAATTTTGGACCCCAGGCAAACGGAGCGGTCAAAATTATTATAAGCTTCTTGGGTTTTCGCTTTAATTAAATTGTCGATCATAACTTGATAATCTACGTAATCTTTAAAACCGGCAATATCTAAATGCGCAGCAAACCTGCTGGAAGTACTATGGTGCGGGATTGCAGGAGTGGAAGACCTTATTGCGCTGTACCAGGTGATGGTCAATCCTCCTGGCGTGCTTTCCGGAAGTTTACGCAGGATGTCTGTCGGGCTGGCAGCCTGGGTCGTCATGGGCAGCAGCGTCAGCATTAATAAGATACAGAGTATCATGCTCAAAAATCGTTTTGCTTTCATATCGTTTCCTCCTTCTTAACCCCTTATTGCGAACAGCATGTTGTCCACCGTCACACGCAGGGGTATAATACTTTTCTCGTTCGGTATCGGCTCGGGCCAACGTATGGCCTTTTCCTCCAGAGTGATGTCTTTGAAGCGGCTTAAATCTTCCAGACTGCTGAAAGGCATGGTCTTTATGATATCGCGCATATTGAAGATGATCTTGTTGCCGTGCTCGAATTCCACCAGCAGGGTATAATCATCATTGGGCGTGACCTTGAGTATTTTACTCATCGAATGAAACCCTCCTTTCGGATTTGTATAATATTTCGGGCATTCGCCGCTCCTTGCCATACATGGCACCGCGGCATAATTCCCATCCGTGGGCATAAAAAATCCCCCATACTGAGAAGTATAGGGGGTGATTTTTGGTTCCGGTATCTACCGAACGGTATATTTTTTATAAAAAATCATAAAAGTCTAAGTTTTTGCGCCTTTTTTATGGCTGCTGTCCTGCCGCTGACCTCCAGCTTCAGGTAGACATTATGCAGATGGCTCTGCACGGTGCCTGCGGTAACATGAAGTTTTCCGGCGATCTCGTCCCTTTTGAGGCCTTCCGCGGCCAGTGTGAGGATTTCAAGTTCCCTCGCCGACAGGGAAACTGCGCCCTGCGTGGAGCGCTTCAGGCTTTCCATGTACTGCCCGCAGGCTGCAAGCACTTCCTTTATGTATGCGTCCCGCGAATCGGCGTTTGCTATGTTCCTGACCATGTCTATGACGGCGGGCGCATACTCGGCGAAGGGCAGGATGATGCGGTCCTCCCGCGCCATGCCGAAGGCTTCGCGGAGGGCGGCGCAGCCTTGCTCCATGCCATAAAGCGGATATTTCGCCGCCGCCCTTAAAATCTGGTTGTGCAGAAAGCCGAGCTGGTTGTGGAAGACGGCGAAACGTCGAGCAAAGTCATCGGTAAGCGTTTCGAGCTTGATGTAATTCCTTGCGAGCAGAAGCGCCTTGCCGTAGACGATATAGTTGAAGCCCAGGCCCTCGTAAAAAAAGTGCGCGGGGGACATATCTCCGGCTTGCAGCCACAGGGGGATGCCGTCGAGCCGGGTGAGGCAGCCGTAAACGTATCCTTCCACGATCTCGAGCCCGGTGTTGTAATAGGGGTTATTAGCCCGCGTCACATCCTGCCTGAGCTGCCGCAGATACTCCAATGCTTCATCGGTCCTCCCCTGATAGAGATACAGCCTGATTAAAACATGATAAGCGCAGATCATAAGACCAACCTGTTCCTTGGTCTGCGCTTTGTAAATGGCTTTGAAGGCGTTTAGCTCCGCCGCCTGCCGGTCGCCGGTTTCCAGCGCGTATTCGGCCCGAACCACATAGCCGCAGCCGGTGCCGCAGCCGTCGGCCAGCTCGGCGAAAACCGGGAAAACCGATGCCATGAGTTCCGTCAGCTCTTTGAGGCTGCCCGGCTCCCTGTAACAGGTATAAAGTAAATGGGGAGAACCTAGGGTGAATTCGGCCTCCCGCTTTTGCAAGAAGGAAACATCACCGTCAAGCAGGTGCCGCGCCTCCTTTATGCAAGCAGCTATTTCCCTGGCATCGTTGAACACGGCAAAAATCCGGGTGAGATAAAGTTCCGCGAGAACGCGGTCTCTGCCGTGCGGGATGGGGCCTTCCGCCCGCCCGCAAGCCTCCCGCAGCTCGTTCAAGCGCGTCACGCCGTCCTGAAAAGCTTTAGGATCGCCATTTGTCAGAATGATGGCGATATACTGCAAATAGGCAAGAGGATATCTAAGAAGCGTCTCGCGGGGCAATGCGGCGAACAGGTCTAAAGCGCCGTCAAAAGTGGCGGAATCGCTGGTGATGGCATCCACGTTGTCCAGCAGCGCAAGGATGCGCTCCGTCTCACCCGCGCGGCAGAGATAACCGTATGCGGTTCTATATTCCCTTCGCGCAAGATGCCATTCGCCAAGCCGCCGATAGAGCGCGGCACATTCTTCTTCATCCTTCTGCTTACCCCGCAGGAAATCCAGCAGCACATTGTGGATTTTATAGACCCCCGCCGCCTCGTCGAAGGCAATAAATGCGTTTTCGCGGCGCAGCTTTTTTAGGTTTTCCTCCGATTTTTCTTCTTGCGTCACAAACATGACCTGTTCCGCCGTGAAGCTGTCCATCACGGAAAGACCCAGCAAAAATCTTTGGATGCGCTCGTCGTACGCGTTATAGAGCACCTTCTCCACCAGCTCATTGACAGTGCCGTTTCGGTCCACGGGGATGCCCCGTTCCATACCGAGCATGATAAGATAAATCAATGAAATCCAACCGCCTGTGTAATCTCCGATTTTCCTTATCTCGCCCTCGCCGGCCGTGAAGCCCATCAGGGCGCAATAGTCCCGAATCTCACTGTCGGTAAACCGCAGCATATTTTGAGGCACAATATTGCACAGCCCTTTTGCGGAAAGCTCGGTGATGTCAAGATTTGTCGTATCACGGGTCAAGATGACAATGTGAAAATCATCCGGCATTTCCATTACAAAGCGTCTGAAAAGCGCAGTCACCCGCATGCTTCTCGCAAGGTGGAAATCGTCGATGACGAGCGTGGTATTGGGCTTGTAACCCATCTCATTGATGATGGAAACAGCCATTGTTGTCTGCGGCGTGTCGGCAGGAACGCCGAGACTTTTGAGCCTGCTCGCCGCCGCCTCGTCAAATTTACCGATTTCAGCCGCAAGCCTTTCCCAAAACCACGACGCCGTGTCGTCTTCTGATAAAAAGGAAGTCCATATGACAGGCACGCCTTTAAAAGCAAGGAATTCACGCACTGCAGTGGTCTTGCCGTAGCCCATGGGCGCCTCCACGATAGTCAGCGGATATTTAAATATGCTCGTGAGTTCACGGTTAACGCGCTCACGCTTAAGTGTTTTACGCTTTTTCATCAGCTTGATTCCTTCCTGTTAGCAATCAACGCAATTATGGATTCCTTCATTTTTTGATCGCAATTTTGATTATTACAGATTCCCTTCATCCTCCGCCAGCTTGCGCTCGATAAGCTCCCGTTCGCGCTCCAGTTCCGCTCTTAGTTCTTCTTCGGTCGGTAGATAGAGCCGGTATTTTGAGGCGAAAAGATTTTCGTTATCGGCAAGCACGGAATATTTTACAATGCTCTCGTCCTTAGCAGCGCAGAGGACGATGCCGATGGTCGGATTATCGTCCGGCTGCTTTACTTTTTCGTCAAACAGGCGCACATAGAAGTCAATCTGCCCGACGTCTTGATAAGTCAGCTTACCGGCCTTAAGGTCGATGACAATAAAACATTTTAAGATGAAGTTGTAAAATACGAGGTCGATGTAATAGTGTTCGCCGCCCTCGGTGGTTACCCGCTTCTGACGGGCGACAAACGAGAAGCCCTTGCCCAGTTCAAGCAGAAACTCCTGCAGCTTGTCTATCAAGGCCTGTTCAAGCTCGCTCTCATGGTAGCTCTTGTTTTCTGCAAGGTCAAGAAACTCAAGGATATACGGATCTTTGAGGATATAGTCCGCTGTCGTTTTCGGCTCTAATTTTTGAATTTCATTTTTTACGCTTTTACGGTCGCTTTTTTGCGTACCAAGCAGACGTTCATAATAGAAAGAGTTTATCTGACGCTCCAGCTGACGCGACGTCCAGCCGGACTCGATGCTTTCGTTTAAATAAAAATCGCGGCGGTTTTGGTTCTTCAACACGCATCAGCATACGATAATGCGTCCAAGTCAATTCGCTACGCAGTGCGTAGCGATTCGGAAACATCTGATAAAATTGACGCATATTTCGCAAGTTGGCGACTGTGAAGCCTTTGCCGGATTCTTTGGTTAATTTTTCGGACAAATATAGCAAAAGCTGTTTGCCGTACTCGGCACGGTTGCCGACAGCCTCGGAGATTTCACGCCCGATTTCCCAGTAGGCTAAAACCATCGCTGAATTGATAGCGTTAAACGCCCGAGTCCGGGCATCGGCAAGCGCTGCGCGTATGCTCTCATAAACCTGTGCTTCCGATACGGCAGGCGTTATTTTTAGAATCTCATTATTTGGCTCGCTCATTTTTGCGCCTCCTTCGGTTGGTCGGGGATGATTTCCATGATGTCGCCGATATCGCATTGCAGCGCGTTGCATATTCGCATGAGCACTGTCGTCGTCACAGGTTCGTCGCGACCAAGTTTTGTAACAAGGCTGGAACTGATGTCTGCCGCAGACTGCAAGTCTTTCTTTTTCATTTTCCTGTCAATAAGAAGCTTCCAAAGCTTATTGTAGCTTACCGCCATGGTATTCACCTCGATATAAATCTCTCTGCCTGATTTACTTTAGGTGATTATATCACATCTACCACTTCAATACATCTATTTTAACGCAAAAATATTAAAATTATCTTATTTGCGCTGATTTTAGTAGCTTCTGGGAGTGGCTTGTGATATGTGTGTTGGTGAAGGGAGTTGATCAATGTGAAAAAGCAAATTGTCTCAGGAATAGGCATTATCGCTTGTGTCACGCTGTGTGCCAACCTGTGGCAAGTAAGCGTCGAGATGGAGGAATTACCCGCCGAGCCTATAAAAAACGCCGCGTTCGGCGAAATTGAGGCTCGGTCAGAGGAAACGCCGCATATTTTTATCTCTGAAGATGTTCCTGAGCCTGAAACAAAGGTTATCGCGGAGAGTGAACCGGAGGACACTGCGGAGCCCATCGCAGTAAGTGAGCCAAAGGTAACTGAGGTAACGACAGAAGAAAAAACAGAAAAGGCAGATCCGATGCCGACAGCAGCCCAAAAACCTCAAGCTGCATCGAAATCTGCGTCAGCCTCCACCGAACCGAAGTTGGGCGACAGAACTGTCATAGACGGCAAGCCTCATATCTGGATACCGGGATTCGGCTGGATAGTGGATGAGGGCGGCGGCAGCGTCGGAACAATGGTCGACGGAAAGGGCGACATTAATAAGATTGTGGGTATAATGGGCGGTGGAACAGTCGCCGAGGACATGTACGAGTCGGGCGTGAAAATCGGGATTATGGGCGGTGATGATACTGTGCCAAACAGCGCATCACCACAAACATACACAGAGCCGGAGATTACAGGCGACGAGATATATGTCCTGCTTCAGCCGCCGGTGACGAAAGACAGCACCCCGCCTGCATTCAAGCCAAACGGAGAACCATACATCCATAAAGATAAGCCGTAGATATTAAAAGGGAGCATGCTCATCCTGACGGAATGGGTATGCTCCTTTTTCTGTTCGGCATCGCAGTGTTTTGAAGCTATCCTCTTCATCTGTGAGTGTTCAGCTTCGGGGAATATAGTACGCTGCGAGCAGTGTTATGGTCACATCTTGTCGTAGAGAGCTTTTAATTCTATGTCAGAGATTTCTCCTCTTTCAGCCTTGTCCTTGTACTCCAGCGCAATGGCGACGGCGGCGTTCCATTCGTCAGCAGTCAGCTTGCCTCTGTTCTTTCTGACCTTCAGCCGGTTATATACCTTCCGGTATTCCTTCTGCGCCGGTGTCGCTCCCGATAGGGCTTGCACTTCTTTTTTATGCGCCCCGACCTTGCGGCAGGTCTTTTCCGTTTCGCCCGGCGCGATGTTGTTGCAGTAGCAGGTGTCGTACCCGCTGCTCAAAAGGAAAAAGCGTTTGCAGTTGTGGCAGCGGCGCGAGGCGTTTCCGTTCATCAGTCCCCTGAAGAAATCCGTATGAAGAAATGAAGCGATGGATGTAAAAACAAGCCTCTCGGCAATGATATATTTTTTCTCGTCATCCGGACTCGGCATGGTGTTGTATTCAATCATGGCTTCGTGTGTTTGCATAAACATATATTCCGGAATCGGCGGCAGAAGCGAAGCCAGTACCCTCTGCGCCTCCTTGTCGGAGAAGAATTTATATACGCCGAAAGCGTAATGCTCGGCGTTGCGCTTTTTCAGGTTCTCAAAGTAGTGGTCCAGCATTTTCGTTATATAAAAGCGAAAGGCGATAATCTCATCGGGAATCCTGCAGATTCCGTTAATAAAGCCGGCATAAATCTTATACTCTCTTGTCGTCGGTATAATCAGCCGTTGAAATTCATCGGGGAAATCCTTAAACGCAATGGTCAGCGTGTTGTGCGTGAGCTTGCTGTCAATATTCAAATGCTCGTACAGCGGAAAGGTTAATACAGCGTCCTGATACTCGTTCAACTTGTCCTGCACAGTGGTGACAAGAGCGAGGTCTTTTTTTATGCGCGGGTTAAAGAAATGCTTGGACATAAAATCAAGAGTCTTCGATGCCTTGCGCCGCAGAGAAAGAAGCTTGTCATCGGCGAGGTTCAATATGTCCGTTGAAATCTGTCCGATGGGCAGGTTCTTATCGTCGAAGATAATACGGTCATTCCAAAAATGCACCGTGAACTCCTGTATCTTATTCTCCTTATCGCTGATGGGTCTGGTCTCTGCCGCCATGTTCTTCTCACCCCTTGTATCCGATGGATTTTCACGATGTACCTGACATCGCTCCTAACTATTGTGCTGAATTTTCTTTTCTGCTATCTTGATTGTATCCGATATGGACACGTTAGTCAATCGGTAACGCGAGCGAATACACGCTTCTAGAAAATTGAATAGCCGCAGCCGGAGTGGAGACTCTCAGGGGAAGTATGCCAAGACCTTGTTAAAAGCAAG
The DNA here is from genome assembly GCA_023439185.1 of Bacillota bacterium. Lineage (GTDB taxonomy): Bacteria > Bacillota > Desulfotomaculia > Desulfotomaculales > Desulfallaceae > BRH-c8a. The sequence goes on from JAEXOR010000025.1 coordinate 20,040, forward strand.
CGAGCGTGCCGATGAGATGAAAACGCCGTGTTGGTCACGCAAGACCGCAGGGCAGGAACTTGTACGGATAGTGCGGCGCAGAAAAAACATTTCAGGACGGAGGTGAAAAAAGAAATGCAGAAAAAGAAAAACAGGCTCATCCGCATGAGCGACATTGCGACGGAGCAGGTGCGCTGGCTGTGGTACCCGTTCATCCCCTACGGCAAGGTCACGATTATACAGGGCGACCCAGGCGAAGGCAAGACATCTTTTGTTCTGGCGATGATTGCGCTGCTGACTACGGGTAACCTCTTACCAGAGGAAACCTTGGCGGCGGAACCCATCAGCGTCATCTACCAGTCCGCTGAGGATGGTCTTGCGGATACCATCAAGCCGAGGCTCGAAGCGTCCGGCGCCGACTGTTCCCGTGTGCTGGTCATCGATGAATCCGACAGAGAGCTTTCTCTCTGCGATGAACGTCTGGAGCAGGCGGTGCAGGAAACCGGCGCAAGGCTGATTGTGCTTGACCCGCTGCAGGCGTACCTCGGCGACAACGTGGATATGCACCGAGCCAATGAAGTGCGCCCGATATTCAAACGGCTGTGCGCTATGGCTGACCGGACAGGCTGCGCCATTATACTCATCGGTCATATGAATAAGGCGCAGGGATTAAAGTCTTCGTATCGCGGACTCGGCTCAATCGACTTCCGTGCGGCGGCAAGAAGTGTGCTTCTGGTTGGCAGACTGAAAAGCGATCCCGTTGTCCGTGTCGTCGCTCATGATAAAAGCAGCCTTGCGCCAAGGGGTAAGTCCATCGCTTTCTCGCTGGATGCCGAAAACGGCTTTCAATGGATTGGCTATTGCGACATCTCTGTGGATGACGTTCTCTCCGGCACAGGATCGGTGCAAACCAAAACCTCTCTTATGGAGGACGAGCTCAGGAAGATGCTTGTAAAACCTGTTCCGGCGGAAGAAGTATTTAAAAGAGCGGCGGCGCTTGGAATATCCGAGCGCACGGTCAACATTGCAAAGAAGAATGTCGGCGTCGACACTGAGAAGGTCGGAAACCGTTGGAACTGGCGGCTTTCCGATTCAAGGTTGTAAGGGTGCAATGTCTTTATACACTTTGCATCCTTGCATCCTTCCCGAAATGTAACCAAGTTGGCAAACTTTCTGGTATCGCTGATTATCCTTGGCTAAAAAGTATACCAAGTTGGCTCACTTTGCAGAAGTCGCCGCCGCCATCGGGAAATAGTGATCCGGCGTGGCTCACTTTCGCGGTCACCGGCGTCATACCAGCGATGAGATGAACCACCGTGGCTCACTTCTCTGGTTAAGGATTGCGGCAGCGAAGAATCCTGACAGCAGCCAGAAACAGTAATCGACAGCAGCATAAAAGCTCCCGAATGTAGGTGAATCACGGGCCGATTTCCATGCAGGTTAAAGCGCGGGGCTGCAGGCCGCCCCCGCACCTCTTACAACGCCCCGCAACGCGGGTCGTTTCAAGGACTTTCGCCAAGGGGTCAAAGGTGCACCTGAAAATGAATCAGGCGACGTATGTAACGTCCGTAAGCCGAGGAAACGCCGTTGTTCGGCACTATTGCGGAAGTCCAATACGGAATTTAGAAAGAAATGGAGGTTATTATGAAAGAGAACAATAAAGAAAAAGTACCAATCTGGATGTATCCCGACATGGTAAAGCAGGTTGACGCAGCCTATCCGTTGCACGAGATCTCAAGCAGGAGCGAGTTTGTCTGCAAGGCTGTGGAGTTCTATCTCGGCTTTCTGCAAACGGAATCGAGTCAGGAATACATCAATAAGACCACGCTGGCGTTCCTTGAAAATCAGCTTGGCAAGATCGAAGCACGGGTATGCCGTCAGCTTTTTCGGATGTGCGTGGAGCAGTCGATGGCGGCTCATCTCTTTGCTTCCCAGCTTAGATTCAAAGGTGATGGGATGGAAGCGCTCAGAAAGAAGTGCGTGAAGGACGTAAAGAACACCATCGGCAACATCCGCTTCGACGGCATCTATGCCTATCAGCATCCGAACGAATATAGAAACGAGGGCTGATATGAGCAAAGAGATTGAGAAAATCACAGTGTCGCTGCCGGCGGAAACGCTCCGTTTGGCTGACGAGAACCACAAGCGCTTCGGCTTTGATAACCGCTCTGAGTTCATAAACGCAGCCATTCGGGAGTATGTAAGCCGTGACATTCTGAGGCAGTTCGGCGGAGAAATCGCCGAGGTGTATTCAAAAATACAGCATAGCGAAATACGGAATCTGGAGGAACATCTGTCAAAGCTGTCATATAAAATCGCAGTTGAAATGGCGCAGGTGAATCTGTTTCTGGCGTCGGCGATGGAGGTTCCCTACCTCGATATGCAGAAGCTCCGGGGCAAAGCCGTGCATCTGGTCAACAGCAGCAGAGGCTATGTTCCTTTAAGTGAAGCCGTTAAGCACAACATGGAAATTCGTTATTTAGAGCAGACCGTTGATGACGATGATGAAGATTATTAAAGCAACAGCCACGGAAGGAGGCATTAATTTATGAAACCACAACAGGAATGCTTCACAGCATATGTCTTTTCAGATTATATCTATCTGCTCCCCGAAGGACATCCGAGCAGGCGAAAAATCGAGGTAATGTTTAAAAAGAACGGCATTCGGAAGCATCGCATATGGCGCAGGAAAACTAAAAAGGAGTCCCGTCATTACATCGAAACCGATATTTGGGGCAGCTATGAAACGGCGGGAATCAAGGACAAAACGCTAAACGGCAAACCGGTTCCGCTGTTCGAGGACACGGAGTTAAAGGAGAATACCGACAGCTTCTGCCTTGAACGGCACATGGACATAGCCGGGAAAAAGTTTCGGGTAAGCTCGGTTTTCCCGAAAACGGCAGCAAAAACACCCACAGACAAATTCCTCACCCTTATCGACAAGGAGCTTGAAATATGAGCGATTTTCTTACGAAATTTAGTAGACTTCCGGCAAACTCTTCGGTATGCTTGGGATTGCGGAGAAATCCGCAGTCCCAGCATTCCGTATCGGTTTGCCAAACGAAAAGGAGGTTATTATGACACAGGCAAACCAAAAGTACACAATACTCTACGGCAGACTGAGCCAAGAGGACGAGCGCGACGGCGAGTCCAACAGCATTCAGAATCAAAGACTGATGCTGGAGAAATACGCCGCCGACAACGGCTTTGAGAATATTCTCTTCCTTTCTGACGATGGTTACAGCGGCACAAACTTCAACCGACCGTCATGGAAAGAGCTGATGAGGCTGGTGGAAAGCGATCAGGTGGCAACGATTATCGTCAAGGATATGTCCCGCCTCGGCAGGGATTACCTGCTGGTTGGGCAGTACACCGAGATGATATTTCCAAGCTACGGAGTACGCTTCATCGCCGTCAATAACAACGTGGACAGCTTATACGGCGACAACGATTTCACCCCGTTTGTAAACCTGTTCAATGATTTCTATGCCAAAGATACCAGCCGGAAAATCCGTGCCGTTGTTAAATCTAAGGCGGAACGGGGCGAGCGAGTTGCCACAAGGGCGCCCTATGGCTACAAGAAGGATGAGGCTAACCCCAAGAGCAAAATCGTCCCCGATGAGGATGTGGCGCCGATTGTACAAAGGATATTCAACCTCTGTGTTGAGGGAAAAGGCCCGACTCAGATTGCCAAGCTGCTCAATAAAGAGCAGGTCTTCTCGCCCGGTTACTATTATTACATCAAGACCGGCAAAATCCTGACCAACGTGGATATTACAAGACCGTATGCGTGGAGCAGCGCAAGTATCGTCGATATTTTGGAAAATGAGGTTTATCTCGGACATACCATCAATCTGCAATACACAACGCTGTCCTACAAAAACAAGAAACGGATCGAGCGTCCCGAGTCAGAGCATCTGAGGTTTGAGAATACCCATGAACCGCTGATAACGAAGGAAATATGGGACATCGTGCAGGACATCCGTGAACACAAAAGGCGCAGGACAAACATGGAGGAACAGGATATGTTCTCTGGCTTGGTACGCTGCCTCGATTGCGGAGAGAAGATGACCCTGCATCGGGCGCACACCATTGCCGCCGTGAAAAACAACTTCATGTGCTCCACATACCGCAAACGCGGCAAAGAGAAATGCAGTTCTCACTACCTTCGGGAAGTCCATTTAGCGGCAATCGTACTGGATGACCTGCTCAGGGTGACTCACTTCGCACGGCAGCAGGAGGCACTATTCATCCAGTACATCAACCGGAAAAACAACGCCGAAACCCGACGTGAGATTGAGCGGCTGCAGAGGGAACAGGAATTAATGCGCCGGAGGGACACCGAACTGAGCAAATTGTTCAAGCGATTATATGAAGACAATGTGCTTGGCAAGGTAACCAACGAGCAGTTTCGAATGCTCTCAGAGGATTACAATACAGAACAAAAAAGCCTTAAGGAGAGAATCCCTAAGACTGCGGAGCGCATCGAAGAACTGCAAGCTTCCATCTTAAATGTCACCCGATTTATTGATAAGGCAAGGCGGTACACTGAGATAACTGAACTCAGCGCTGAACTGCTGAACGTTTTTATCGAGAAGATTGAGGTAGGCGAAAGAGCCGAAAGATACTCAAGAACGGCGGAACAAGAAATCATAATTCACTATCGTGATATCGGCGTCGTCGGTGCATTCGCTGAAGAAGCCGAGAAAGTGGCCGAAATACGGCAAAGGCAGACAGCTTAATCTGCTGTCTGCCTCCACCAATACCCACGGTTCATAAATTGTCCCTATGGATTCGATGCCATACTTACCGCCGTTACCTTTGTAATAACGATCAAAGATATACGGCAGATCTTCCTCCGCTATGCCTTCACCGTCATCACCAACCGCAACGGTAATCCCGCCGCCTGCCTGGTGACAGGTCAGTATAATCGTTGTTTGGGCATACCTGATCGCGTTTGAAATGAGGTTGGAAAAGGCCCGGAACATATGCTTTTCATCGCAAAGCATATTTACCGGCTGTTCAGCAAACTTAAATTCGAACCGGATATTCCGCCCGGCGGCCAGGCTTTTAAGACGTTCCGCACAGTTGGAAAGCACCTCGCGCAAATCATATTCCTCAAGCTTACCGTCCGCCGTAATATTGTCAATTCGAGAGAGGTAAAGCAAGTCCTCCACCATTTCTTTCAACCGGTCGGTTTCGCTGATAATCACCCGGCTTGATTTTTCGGGATCCAATATCTTATGCTCAATGCCTTCGGCATTGCACTTGATGGCTTGCAGCGGAGTTCTTAACTCGTGCGAAACATTTTGAAAGAATTGTTTTTGCTCTTTGTCGTAGGCTTCAAGCTGGGTCGCCGCCTTGTTCATGCTTTCAGCCAGCCCGGCCAGCTCAATATCTTGATAATTGAAGGAGTTCCTTGTGAAATCCCCTTTCCCGATGCGCATAGCAAACCGGGTAAGCTCTCTGATTGGTTTGGCGATTAAACCCGACAAAAGGACGGCAATGGCAACGGCCAGCATCCCCGCCACACCCATAACCGCCAGCAGTACAATATTAATACGGGCGGCAAAGGACATGATGGCCGTCATGTCTATATAATACACCAGGTAGGCATCTCCGCCGGAGCCGGTCGGCGGCATCCGCACCGATACAAAATAGTACTCCCGGCCTGAGGACTCAATTTGCGTTATTTCGCTGCTTTGCAGGTCTACCCGGTTATTCTTGAGTTGGACTGCCAATGCTTGTATTTGTTCAATATTGCGGAACCATACCATGCTGGAATTGGGGAAAATAAGTTCATAATTGTCTGATATTACCATCGTCTCGGCTTTGTCCACCGAAAGCCCTGGCAACCTGTGCATGCCGGGCACAGCCCCGGCTCCCGGTCCCGGCGGAGGCTGCCCACCCGTCGGTTCTCCGGGCGGAATGACGCCATCATAAACCAGTTGCCTGGCATTTTTGAGTTGTTCGTTTACACTGTTTTTGATGTATTCGGCAACCAGCAGGTTAAAAGTACCCAGCACCATTAAAAAAACAGCGGCGATAAGCGCCAGCACCAGAACCAGGATCCTGGTGCGAATACTAATCTTACGGCCGCTAATATTACTCACCGGCTTCACGCTCCTTGAGACGAAAGCCAAACCCCCATACCGTTTCTATAACCGTGCGGCTGCCCAACAGTTTCTTGCGCAGCCTGCGCACGGTATCGTCCGCCGCCCGGGTCTCCACCTCACTATTATAGCCCCATATCTTGCCGAGCAGTTCGTCCCGCGATATGGCCCTGTCCTTGTTTTCGATCAGGTAGCTTAAGAGGCCGAATTCGTTGGGCGTGAGTTCCAAGGGAGCAGCGCCGAGCATGGCGGTCTTGTTATTCAGGTCGACCTGTGTGTCCGCATAGACAAGCACCCGCGCCGGAACATTCTCCCAGTCTGCCTTATCAAGCTCTATCCGGCGGAAAATCGCCTTGACCCGCATGACCAGAGACAAGGCGGAAAAAGGCTTGGTAAAATAATCATCGCTGCCGAGATGAATACCGGTGGCATAATCTATATCACTGTCACGGGCCGTGAGCATGATAATGGGCACCGCGCTTATTTTACGCAATTTTGAACAAATGACAAAACCGCTGCTGCCCGGCATCACAACATCCAGGATAGCCAGGTCGCACGGTTTCTCTTTAAAAGCATTAAAGAGCTGATCGCCGTTCTCAAAAGTGGTGACGCAATGCCCTTCACTTTCCAGAAAGGATTTGATCACCTCTCTGATGTTTTGCTCGTCATCCGCAATATATATATTTTTACACAAAGCAGCACTCCCCCCTGCTACATATTATTATAAACAAAGCAGCAGGAATAAACCATCTCAACAATTCCAGGTTATGTTTCAGCAGCATCCTTTAAAGTTCCGCCCTTTATCCCGGCACAACATAAAACGCGCCTTTCAGCTAAAATCGAAAAACGCTGGGCCGGGGGAACATAAAACCGGGGCAGGATAACGTCCCCGTCCCGGCTACTATCTTTAATCCAGTATTTCCTGAACTTTTTCTTTTCCGCCCAGCAGTACCACAGCGAAAATCTCGTCTCCCTGGGGTGGCTTTGAAAACTTCATATAATCAATTATATCGTAGGACATATAGATGTGCCAAATAAGCTTATTTTTTTAAAATTCCAAAGGGTTTACCCACGGGAAGAAATACCCGGCCTAAATGATTATTCAAAACCACCGCCGCAGATCCGTAAAAGGACGCCAGGGCAATAAAAAACTCGGACCAGGCAGCCAGCCGGTGCGTAAAATGCTCCGCAATGCCGAATGAGCTTAACGCCAGGCCGATAAACAATAAATCAATTAAACAGAATATAACAAATAAAACTTTATTGGTTTCCAGTGCACCAAGGGTCATGAAAAGGGTGAAGATTAAATAGCCCACAAAAGCAAAACCAAGTTGATGGGCGTCCGCAGTCTTTGCCGCGGCTTCCCCGAATATTTCGAGTTTAATCATCCAGGACATTGAAACTCCGAGCCAGAAAAAAGCATAGGCGCCAAAAGCCGTGGCGCCAAATATATTGTCTTTTTTGAAATCAATAATACTGGCTAAAAGTTGTGCAAAGGCGCCCAGAAAAATAGCCCACGGCAAAACAAATGCCGTCCCCTCGGTCCAACCCAGTTTTTGGGAAGAAGCAACCAGCGTTACCATGGCCAAGCCAAGCAAACCCAGGGCCGACGGATCGGCAGTTACACTTTTGACGGATACTACACTTGATGTCTGCATTTAATCTCCTCCATAATGTGAAAAAAATATCTATTTCTAAAATAACATTGTACCATTATTCAAAATTCCATCAACAATATTTCTAATATTTTTAACACATTATTCTACATATTTCGCACTTATCAGCTCTTATCAGCCGCCGCAATCCTCCTTGACATCTTCCCAGGTATTAAAAACGCCTTTGGCATGCATTTCTTTCAATTGTTCCTCACTGTAACCCAATTCCCTTAAGATCTGCTCGCTGTGTTCGCCCAAAAGCGGAGCTTTGCCGTAAGGCAGCGGTGCAACGCTTTCCAGCTTGACCGGCGGACGGACCATGGCCCGTTTACCGGTAGGATAATCCACGTTCTCGAAAACGCCAACGGCCCACGCTTGTGGGTCTTCCAGAACTTCTTCCCATACTTGGGCAACGGAATGAGGAATATCGGCCTTGACAAATATTTCGCTCCATTCGGCAGAGGTTTTGACAGCTATCGCTTCATCAAGGATGGCAATAAACTCGCCGTGGAGCCTATTCTTGGTGATGCTGTCTATGGTATAGCGCGGGTTGCCCACAAGGTCGGCGCGCCCGATTAATGGCATGAACCTGGGGTAGAAGATATCAAAAGGAGGCATGCTCAATTGGATGAAGCGCCCGTCCTTTGTTTTATAGGTATTGTTGAAAGGATTCTCGGCAATTTTACGGCTGATGGGATATTTGGCTCCCAGGTCTTTATACTGCGCCGCCTGAATGGCGATGGCCTGGATGAAGATGGAGCAGTGCATGAGGTTCGTGGAAACCTTATCACCACGCCCGGTTTTTTGGGCGTTATAAAGAGCGGTCATAATGCCGGCGCAAAGAAACATACCGGAAACATGGTCGCCAACACCGGGAATCAGATTGAACGGCTCGGAGTCTTTCTGGTAAAGGGTTCCCAGAAGACCGCCCCGCGCCCAGAAAGCGGTGAAATCGTATCCGGGCAGATCTTTGTCCGGACCTGTTTCGCCGTAACCGGTGAAAGAGCCGTAAACCAGCTTCGGGAACTTGTCCTTCAGACTCTCATAGTCCAGTCCAAGTTTCTCCAGGGCCTGGGGACGCCAGTTGGTCAAAAAGATATCGGTATCCTTAAGCAGTTTCAGGAGGATTTCCATACCTTCCGGCGTCTTCAGGTTTAAGATCAGGCCGCGCTTATGGGCGTTTTCCAGGTCAAAGGTCGTATTCTCATACGGGCTTCCCAGGCGTCCTTCCGGCACTCCATTGAAACGGACATTATCACCTCCCCTGGGTTCAATCTTAATGACTTCCGCGCCGAATTCGGCAAAATAACGGGCGCAGGCAGGTACGGCGATAAAAGTACCCATGTCGATGACCTTGATCCCTTGCAGTGGTTTATCCATTGTGTTGTCTCCTTTCATACATCAGGTAATTCTGATTGTTACATTACCGGAACAGGCACGGCAAACTGGCTGTTATACAGTTCGGCGTAAAATCCCCCTTTAGCCATTAATTCCTGATGGTTCCCCGTTTCAACAATCCGGCCCTCGTTCATGACCAGGATCAGTTCCGCGTCGCGGATGGTGGACAACCTGTGAGCAATGACAAAACTCGTTCTGTCCCGCATCAGGTTGGCCATCGCCCTTTGAATCAGCACTTCCGTTCTTGTATCCACGCTGCTGGTGGCTTCGTCCAGGATCAACACGGCGGGGTCGGCCAGTATGGCCCTGGCGATCGTCAAAAGCTGCTTCTGGCCCTGGGAAATATTGGTGGCTTCTTCATTTAAAACAGTATTGTATCCTTCGGGCAGGGTTCTGATAAAGTGGTCGGCATGGGCCGCCAGGGCCGCCTGTGCAACTTCCCGCCTGGTTGCCCCCTGCCTGCCGTAGGCGATATTGTCCTTGATGGTTCCTTTGAACAGCCAGGTGTCCTGCAACACCATTCCGAACATTTTGCGCAGCGCGCTGCGTTTGATGTCCTTGATGTCCACGCCGTCAATACTGATCCGGCCCGCGTTGATTTCGTAAAAGCGCAGCAGCAAATTTACCAGGGTGGTTTTGCCCGCCCCGGTGGGTCCGACGATGGCTACGGTCTGCCCGGGTTTTACTTCCAGGTTAAAATCTTTAATCAGGGGCGTGTCCTCCCGATAACGGAAATCAACATGGGCAAAGCTGACCCGACCCCGGGGGTACTTGATCACTTGCGCGTCACGCCGGTCCGGAACTTCCTCCGCCTCGTCCAGGATTTCGAAGACACGCTCCGCGCAGGCCAGGGTGGATTGAATGATGTTGGCGATATTGGCGGTGTGGGTAATGGGCATGTTGAACGACCTGGAGTATTGAATAAAGGCCAGGATATCCCCCAGACCCAGGATGTTTCTGGTAATCCAGATGCTGCCGGCAATACTGATGCCCACATAGCCCAGGTTGCTGATGAAATGCATCAGCGGAAACAGGATGCCTGATACAAACTGGGCTTTCCAGCCCGCGCCGTACAGCCGGTTATTGATGGCTTCAAATTTCTCCACGGCATCCTTTTCGCGCCCGAAGGCCTTCACAATCATATGCCCCGTGTACATCTCCTCCACGTGACCGCTGAGCTCACCCAGCTCTTTCTGCTGCACCCTGAAATACCCTTGAGATTTCCTGGCAATCAGGGCGGTGGCCCCGATGTATAAGGGCAGGGTGGCCAGGACGATCAGCGTCAGGGCGGGGCTGATGGTCAGCATCATCACGATGTAGCCCAGGATTGAGACCACCGCTGTAATCACCTGGGTCAGGCTTTGCTGCAGGGTGGTGGCGATGGTGTCGATATCATTGGTAACCCGGCTTAAAATATCGCCGTGGGGATGATTATCATAGTATTTCAGCGGCAGCGCGGTTAATTTTTGATCCACTTCCCGGCGCAGCTCGCGGACGGTTTTTTGCGCCACCCCGGACATCACCAGGCCCGAAACAAGGCTGCAGCCCGAACTGAGCATATACATGCCCATCAGAATTAGGACAATAATTTCGAGGTAGTGAAAATCGTACTCCCCGTTCGTTCTTCGAATTGCCGCCACCGCCCCGTCTATCTGCTCCGGGGTCATTTTTAAATCCGGCTGACCCTGCTCAATAATTTTCAGCACCAGTTCCGCTTTCTGGTCGGCATCCCGCACCGTATTAAGCAAGGGATACTGTTCGGATATATCCTGCAGCATCCTCCCAGCCATATAGCTGTCCTGCAGGTTATTAATGGCCAGCCCGGTTATCTTGGGCGCCGCGATGGCAAAGGAAGTGCCGACCACGGCCATGATCAGGACAATGATCAAGTTAATTCTGTGCGGTTTCAAATATCCGGTGAGCCTTTTCAGGGTCCCTTTAAAGTCTCTGGCCTTTTCAACAGGCCGGCTCCACGCCATTCGATGCTTGTCGCCCGGAGGTCCCTGATGCCTGTTTTGCCCGCTCATGCGATATCCTCCTCCGGCAGCTGCGAAGATACAATTTCACGATATATGGCGCAGGTTTTAAGCAGTTCCTTGTGCGTGCCCAGGCCGGCAATCCTTCCTTCATCCAGCACGATGATCTTGTCGGCGTCCATTACGGTACCCACCCGCTGGGCGACAATGAGCACCGTTGATTCAGCCGTCTCTTTTCTCAGAGCAGCCCGCAAAAGGGCGTCGGTTTTAAAATCAAGGGCCGAAAAACTGTCATCAAAAATATATACCGCCGGTTTTTTGACCAGCGCCCGGGCAATGGCCAGGCGCTGTTTCTGGCCTCCGGACACATTCGTTCCGCCCTGGGTAATCCGGTGCTCAAACCCTCCGTCGATATGGGCTATAAATTCGGCTGCCCGGGATACGTCGGCGGCATGTCTGATTTCTTCCTCGGTGGCCCGGTAATTGCCGAACTTTATATTCTCCGTAATGGTCCCCGAAAACAGCACTGCCTTTTGCGGCACCAAACCGATCTTGGCCCGGAGGTCCGACTGGGCCATCTCCCGGACGTCAATGCCGTCAATCAGCACACTGCCGCTGTCGACGTCATAAAACCGGGGGATTAAATTAATCAAAGTGGATTTGCCCGCGCCGGTACTGCCAATTATCGCCGTTACCTCACCGGGCCGGGCGGTAAAGGATATCTCCCGTAAAGCGGGCATTTCCGCCCCGCGATAAGTAAAAGTGACCTGCCTGAACTCCACCAGGCCGCTGCCGCCGGAAACAGCCCTGGTTTCTTCCGGGTCCGTTATTTCAGGTTTCAGCTCAAGGACTTCATTAATCCTTATCGCGGCGGCCTGAGCACGGGGGACCATGACAAACAAAAAGGCCATCATTAGCATGGACATCATAATCTGCATGGTGTATTGCGTAAATGCCGCCAGTGCCCCCAGATTCATATCGCCGGTACTGATAAAAATGCCTCCGAACCACAAAACAGCCACTGAAGTGGTGTTCATGACCAGCATGATGACCGGCATCATAAAGGCCATAATCCGGTTCACCTTAATATAGGTATCGGTGAGATCAACATTGGCTTCATGAAACCGCCGCCGTTCATATTCCACGGTGTCAAAGGCGCGGATTACACGGATACCGGTGAGTTTTTCCCGTAAAACAAGATTGATTTGATCAATTTTGAGCTGGATTAGCTTAAAAAGCGGCATTACCCGAAAAACAATCAGGCCGATAATAACGGCCAGCACCGGCAGGGCTACGGCCAACACCCAGACCAGTTGCCGGTCCTGCCGCAAAGCCATGATAATACCGCCCACAGCCATCATCGGCGCGCTAATCATCATCCGCATAATCACCACGGTAACCATTTGAATCTGGTTAATATCGTTGGTGGTCCTGGTAATTAGGGTGGCGGTGCCCATCTGATCAAATTCATTTAGCGAGTAACTCTCTACTCTGCCAAATACCTTGCTGCGCAGAACGGTGCCCAAACCGGCCGCAGTCCTGGAGGCCAGCAAGCTGGCCAAAACCGCACAGATCACCACTCCTCCGGCCACCAGCAGCATCACCTGGCCGATTTCTATAATTCTGCCGGCATCACCGAGCAGAACCCCCTGGTTGATAATATCCGCCATTAAAGTCGGCAGATACAAATCACCCAGGGTTTGCAACAACACCAGTATCAACACGCCTGCCACCATGGCGGCAAAGGGTCTTAAAAAGCGGTACAATCTTAGCATGATCAGGCCTCTTTAGTGTGAAATAAAAATAAACTTCCAACTGCCGTCTTTTAACCGGCATCCAAACAATTCGTCAAGTGTTGATAGTTTTTCTTTATTAGAACCTTTCCAGTACTAAAAATAATTGTAAGCAGTATTAAATAGTTATGTCAATTAAATATTAACGGCATTAACAATTTTACATTCTCTTATAAATAGGGCAACAAGAAGCCACAGACACTATACAAGAGCATGGTCAGTGGCTTCTTATTCTTTATCAGTATTAATATTCCGGGTATGGTCATCTAATCAAAAAACTATCGTCCAATTCTTCGGCCACCTGTTTGAGCCGCTTATAATCCGCTTCGGTCAGCAGGGGGTCGGTCCCGTTTTCGTAGGCTTCCACATACTGGTCGACCGGTAAAACCCGGTACTTATTGCGTCCGTTTTCAAGGTATGTGTCCACCCATACCGGGATCAGGTCATAGCCGGTAAGGCTTGTTGCACCGCTGTCCATATCCTTGGTTATAGACAGGCGGACCAGCAATCCACTGTCGGAGTAGCGCCAGCGCTGGTTGGAGATAAAGTTGCCCAGGGAAAAAGCGGCTATTTTTTCCTTTTCCACTCCGTTTGATACCACCGTCTTAATCAAGACCGGCTGCACCACGTGCACATGGTTGCCGAGGACCACGTCAACCCCGGCGTCAAAAAGAAAATTGACCTTTTCCAGTTGTCCCTCGTCTGGTTCCCGGCCATACTCGGTGCCGAAATGGAGGCAGGCGATGATTATATTTACGCCGGCATCCTTTAACAAGGCGATTTCTTCCCGGACTTGGGCCGGATCATAAATATTCACCAGGTAAGGTTTGTCTTCAGGCACGGGCAGGCCGTTGGTGTGTTCCGTGTAATTCATGATCCCAAGCCGGACGCCCCGGATTTCTTTCACAAAGGGGCTGTTCTTTTCTTCCGCGGCGGCGTGGGTACCGATGTAATCCAGGCCGGCCTCCGCCAGGTTGCGGTTGGTGTTGATGACCCCTTCCACGCCGCGGTCCATGCTGTGGTTGTTGGCGGTCAAAAACATATCCAACCCAACCTGGCGCATTTCGCCGGCCAGATCGGCGGGACAGTTGAATACAGGGTAACCGGAATAACCGGACGCTTCGCCCGCCAGTCGGGTTTCCAGGTTGGCGATGCTGTAGTCGGCCTCGCTGATCAGTTCCCGCACCGGCTCGAAAATGGTACCAAAATCATACCGTCCGGTATCGGGATTGCGCACCGACTGTACCACCGGCATATGCATCAGAAAGTCGCCCACGGCAACTATGGTAATGGTCTCAATGGCCGGCTTGGGCGCCGGAGGTTCTTCGTTCCGGGGCGGCATACCGGCAGGGTCGCCGCTGCAGGCAGAGAGCAAAAAAATTATTCCTGCCAGACCCAAAAACAAAACTTTTCGCAATACCGCACCTTCTTAAAAAAGTATCCAGACCAAACCCTATTGCCAACTGATCCTGGGACTTATACGAAGCGGAATTCGATGATATTTCAGCTTGGGATAGCCGAGCATCATGGCTCCGAATATTTTATGTCCCGCAGGCAGTTCCAATTGCTGCTGCATGGGCGGGTAAAAGCCGGCGGCAGCCGAGAAATAACCGGCCCAGCAAGCACCCAGCCCAAAACCATAGGCGGCAAGTTCCAGGTAAGTTAAAGCTATGGTGCAGGCCGATTGGGCCATCGTATTGTCACCCCGGCCGTGAGCCAAAACAATATGCGGAGCGCGGCGGGTTACTTTATCCTCACCCTTTTCCCAAGCCTTCACAACCCGATCCATATTCATTATCCTGGCCATGTCGGGCATCTCCTTGAGCATATAACGCATCCAGTCCACCACCATGGCGGATAATTGTTGCACTTTTTCCCGTTCCTGCAATACAATCCAGTGCACCGGCTGGCTGTTGTGACCGGAAGGAGCATAACTGGCCACATTAATTATTTCCTGCAAGGTGGCCCGGTCCACCGGCGTATCCCGGTACACCCTGATGGAACGCCGGGAGAGCATAAAATGCCGCGCCTGTTCCGGAGTCGGCAATAGCTCCTTTTGCACCGGCCGGCATTCCCCGGACGGCATTCCGGTTAAAGACAGAGCGCCATGGGGACAAACCGCCACGCAATGGCCGCAAGCGATACAAAATTCCCGGGCGCCGGGTATATAAGCAGGGAATCCGTCAACATCCCCCAGGGCGATAATCCCCAATGGGCATTCCGCAATACAGATACCATCTTTTTGGCACCTTTCCCTGTCAATAATCAATTGACTCATCCATTTATTCCTCCATTGGTTAACAGCCCTTTTTTTGTATTACCCAATTGTAAACAATATAAATAGTCATGTCAATTAATTGCAACGCTGTTAAAATAATTCTGGCAAAGGAGCATGAATGGCTTGGTACAACCCTTCATAATTGGGCCTGAATTATCGGATGGATGTATTAGTTTTCTGTTATTCTATTGATGGAAGGGGGCCCCCAAATGAATTTGCTTGAAAGTATGAACAGAGCGTTAACGTATATTGAAGAGCATCTTACCGGCGATATTGACTACAAAGAAGCAGCCAGATTGGCTTGCTGCTCCGAGTATCATTTTAAAAGGATGTTCTCATTTCTGGCCGGCGTTACACTGTCCGAATATATCCGCCGCCGGCGACTCAGCCTGGCCGCATTTGAGCTCACTAACCACAGCGCAAGAATCATTGATGTGGCGGTTAAATACGGGTACGGTTCAGCGGATTCCTTTGCCAGGGCTTTTCAGATTTTACATGGTGCAACACCGTCGGAAGCCAGAAACAGCGGGCAGCCGCTGAAAGCCTATTCAAGCATGACCTTTCAGTTAACCATTAAAGGGGGAAGCGCATTGAATTACCGGATTGTAGAAAAAGAGGCGTTTAAAATAGCGGGGATCATGAAAAGAGTGCCCATCGTTTTCCACGGGGTAAACCCGGAGATTGCCTCAATGTGGAAATCTTTAAACAATGAGCTGATCAGTAAGCTTAAGCAGCTTTCCAATGTTGAGCCTTCGGGGATAATTCAGGCCTCCACTAATTTTTCCGAAGGACGCATGGAAGAAAAAGGGGAGCTTGATCATTATATCGGGGTGGCCACAACCAATGCGTGTCCGGATGACCTGGCGCAGCTTGAGGTTCCCGCCCTGACCTGGGCTGTATTCGAATCGGCAGGGCCATTTCCCGATACGCTGCAAAGCATCTGGGGACGCATCTATTCCGAATGGTTTCCGTCCTCAAACTACGAACAGGCGGAAGGACCGGAAATCTTATGGAACGAGCATCCGGACATCACCGCGCCGGATTTTAAAAGCGAGATCTGGATCCCTGTTTCTCACCGCCCGATGGCCCGCTATTAATTTCATGCATTATTTCTTTCTCTATGGTTTTTTTTGAGAAAGTGGCCGTGTTTAACAATAATCCAGGCGGCAAGAATTCCTAATATTATATGAATAGCTGAGTGAACCAAGTTTGTACCAGGATCAGTTGGATCAATCCTAGCAATATTTAATCGTAAAGCTGCACCATATACCACCATATAAAATATTACAGCAATACCTGCTCCTTTAACATAAAAGTAATCGATACCTGTGTAAAATAAAGTATATACTACGATTACTCCCAAAAAGGCAGCTAGAGAATAGTCCGTAATTGTACCAATAATTAATGCAGGTGCAGTGTGAACATTTGCTACCGGAAAATAAACAGATGCAGCAATATGAATATGAAGGTATTTAACGATATCTAGTATGTAAAAAAAATAGTCAAAAATTGTGATCACAATATTGGAAAGTATGCCAGCTATGACCCCTGTTGTTACCTTGTCTTTGACTTTTACCATGATTGTTTCACCTCTAAATTTAAAGTTATGAGATATTTCCTTCCAATTTCATATCCCCCAAGCGAATAATCAAATAAGACGCCGTCAATCCAAATATCATATTTCCAATAAACATGGTAAGGTTGGTTTGAATATCGAAGGGAACTATTTTTGCCGCACCCAAGGTGTAAAGGAACCCATAGATTATGATAAACATAATGATGTTGGAAACTGCCAGTCCTTTTAACCACCAAAAGTCCATACCTGTAATTCTTATAGTCATCACAATTAAAATGCCCAGCAATATTGCCATGGATTCCCATACCAATCCACCTAAAATTAATCCGCCAAAACTGTCTGTAAACCGCTCAAGCAGGTATATGCTACCGGATATTTGAAACGCATAATATCCGGACCAACCCAACTGAACTGCAATAAAGTCAAATATTAATTGAGGGACAGTTCCTAATATACCCGCAGTCGCACCTAACGCTACCGTGTCACGTATGATCATGGTATTTAATCCTCCGTTTACCAAAAGATACTTTAAAAAAGCTGTATACTTTTACTTTGAGATAGCATATCCAATAAATGTGCAAAAAATCTAAGCGGTCTGATCCACAACACCCAAAAAGCCACCCCTTTCGGGATGGCTTTTATTTTCTATTATTCTGTTGGCTATGTGCTTTAGTCGTAAAAAAAGCTTCTTGGGACACGGTTAACTATTATGGTCTATCTCCTCTTTTTATAATTAAATCTGCAAATTTTTGTTGAGATTTGGCGGCCGCAGCAGCGCCTTGAGACATTAGCTGCCTCAAATTCTGGTCAACAATCTCTGTTGCTACGAGGGCATAAGCTATTGTAGCCATCCTCGCATCTTTTTCATAATCTTGGAGCATGTCCATATCACTTAATTTCATTTATTTCACTCCGCAGATATAGATTCATAATATTGTTGTAAGGTGTGAGCAGTTTGACGTAAGATTTTGACTTCATCATTAAAAATATTTTTTATTTCCTGGTCAATTGCGTTACCGGCATAAAATTCACATTTTCGGGCGGCAATCTGAACCTCCGAAATCATTTTCACAAGGTAGGCTCCTTCTTTCATTCTCTGAATTGTCAAAGGGTCAAATTCCCGTAATTGTGGTTTATTAACGTTTAATGCTTTAAATACGCTTAACATAAATAATGCCTCCTCTTTATCTATGTTTTCTCTAATATTTAAATTTATTCGTTTAGAATCAATCAGCCCATGTTTGCCTCACCACAGGCTCAAGGCTGAAGTTAAAGCGCCCGCAGCCGGTGGCAGCTGCGGGCGTTTTAACTTCAGCCTTTAAAAGGGTTTTATTAGCCGGTCACTATGGGCAATGCTTCCTTTCGCCAGGCGTACATACCGTTCTCCAAGGTTTTGACGCGGGAAAAACCGTAGCCGCGCAAGAACAGGGCCGCATAGGCGGAGCGCACCGCGCTTCTGCAGACGGTCACCACCGGCTTTTCCAGGTATTGGGTCAGTTCGTCCACCCTCTGGGGCAACTGGGTTACCTCAATATTAAGCGCACCCGGTATGTGCCCTTCCGCAAACTCCTGCGGAGTGCTCACATCCAGGACCAGGGGTGCGTCCGGCCCATTTAAGGATTTTTGCAACTCCCGGCTGCTAACGAGGTTCCAATGGGTCGGCACGGTCCGGAAGTAGTACTCCATGGAGGTGCACATCTGGCTCATCAGGGGGTTGGCGCCGGCTGCCGCTGACGGAGCAGGGCCGGCGTCGGCAACGGGGTCGATGGAGCACTGGACGGTGTCGCCGGGGCTGAGTTCGCCAAAGGCTTTTTCAGCAAAGGCTATAAACTCATCTTCCGTACGGGTCTTAAAAAAGAGATTGTTTACTTTTTCATAGCCAATGGTGGTGTTGACGTTGCCTTTGTAGTCGTGGGCGGGGCAGACCAGGGTATGAGCGTCCAATTTGGCAAAAACATCAAAAATGCTGTGAAATAGCTGACCGGGGTCGCCCCCGGGAAGATCGGTACGGCCGCACTGCCCGATCATCAGGGTGTCTCCGGTCAGAATGATCCTTTGCTTGCTTAGGTGCAGGCAAATTGAGTCGGAAGTGTGGCCGGGGGTATAAAGCACTGTTGCCTCAATGTGGCCCACCATGAGTTTTTCTCCTTCTTTCAGGGCGTGGTCAACTTGCAGGCCGGCGTTGTGCCGCAGGTGCCCGGCCACACCATGGTGTTTGGAGAAATCCTTACCGGCTTGCCTTTGAACCTGGTAATTTTCATGCATGACCACCCGGGCGCCGGTGCGCTCCTTCAGGATGCCGGACAGGCTGTCATGGTCGGCGTGACAATGGGTGTCAATAATATAGCGCAGCTGCAGTTTATTTTCAGTTAGGGTAGCCAGGTAAATATCCGGGTCATGGTTCGGGTCCACCACAGCAGCGTCGCCGGTACGCCGGCAGGCAAAAATATAGGAAATGCATCCTTCCGGATCTTTAAACTGTTTAAAAAACATGGTAACACCCCTTACCGGTTTATTTTAAATCATTATTAAAAACCTAATTAAGGGGTATTTTAGTGAATTTGTTTTAAAATTTTCTTGCGCAAATCTTACAA
Source organism: Bacillota bacterium (assembly GCA_023439185.1). Lineage (GTDB taxonomy): Bacteria > Bacillota > Desulfotomaculia > Desulfotomaculales > Desulfallaceae > BRH-c8a. The sequence continues at coordinate 39,402 of JAEXOR010000025.1, forward strand.
CTTTATTAAAGACTGTTCATTAATAGAGTTTGATCATTTAAAGATTCTGTCAAGCTCAGCGGATAATCCTTGAAAAATATAGGATTGCACGATTTCGGGTTTTCTGTATGTAATATTACTACTGATGTTCTTGTCTGCAAACATATAAACGGTTACTTCCTTGCTTATCGGGTTAACAATCCAATACTCCCCGACACCGCATGACATGTAGAGGTCAAGCTTTTTGATCAAATCCTTGCTCCGCGTGCCCTCTGATAAAATCTCCGCCACAAGTGCCGGGACTCCCTCGTAATAGTTGTTTTCATCCAGGTTTTCCTCAAGGTCGCAAATGACCATGATATCAGGCTGGACAATATTAATACTTTCCGGATTTCTTTTGAGTGTAATATCATAAGGGGCAACCAGGGGAACGCAGTCTTGACCCTGAAACCAGTTGTAAAAAATACCAAAAAGTTCGGTCAAAGCTACCTGGTGCACGGTTTTAGGTGAGACCAGCAGATATATTTCACCATCAATGTATTCGTATCTTTCCTCGGTATCCTTGGTCAGCTCCAGAAACTCTTCATAGGATGCCTTTCTGCCGCCGTAACCGTATACCTCCGCCTTTTCCATCACCATACCGGGCACCGAACGGCAATCCGCGCATCTTTAATGGCTGATAGTTTTGCTATTTCCGTACCGTTTCTCGTGATTATGATGTGCTCCCGCGCTGCAAGGATCAGGTATTTCCCGAAATTGTTCTGCAGTTCCGTTGAGTTGACTTTCATGAATACACCTCGCACAATAGCTATAATAGCTAAATTAGCTATTATGATTATATATCAAGGAAAAAGCTGCATCAAGGTCGCATTGCTCAACAGTCCACATCGCCCATGATAATATTAATTGTGCCGTTGCTGCCGTCAACCGTCACTACCTGACCGTCACGCAAAAGCCGGGTGGCGTTACCGGTGGCAACCACCGCCGGAACCCGGTATTCGCGCGCAATGATTGCCGAGTGCGACAGGAACCCGCCTGAATCCGTCACCAGCGCCCCCACACTGGAAAACAGCACGGACCAGGCCGGCGAAGTTATCGGGCAAACCAACACATCCCCCGCCTGAACCCGGTGGAACTCGGATTCGTCTATGATTACCCGAACCGGTCCCGTATAGCGGCCCGCCGAAGCAGCGATCCCTTTCAGTGCCCGGGTTTCCATCTGCCTGGTTCGGCTGGCCGCCGCGGCGAAGACGCGCTCGGAGAACCACATCAACGCCTCGTGAACAAAACGAGCCTGATCGGGCAGGGCGGCAAAAGAGGTTGCTGCCGGCGGAGGCGTACCGTAACTGGCAGGCCCCGGGTGGGCCGATACCCAGGCTCTTTCCCCCTTCCGGCGTCTAACCAGTTCGTGCCGGGCAGTGCCTGTTGTCAGGGACGCGCGGGCTTCATCCAGCTCCAGGAAAAAAACGTCCCTCTGCTCAACTATTTGTTTCCGTTCAACAAGTCGACAACCGATCTCCAGCACCGCATACCGCAGGAGCGCCAGCGGCATGCCGGTGTCGTAGAACCCGTGCTCCTCACGCATCGGGTAAGCCCTCCCGGCCCTGGCCAGCACTTGCTCAAAGCGTTCCTCATCCGCCGCGGAACGCCCGGATAAAATCCGGCGGGCTTCGTCCCGCAGACCGGCACGTTTTTCCGCCAGCAGCTGGGCGTCCGCTTCCGGATTATACCTGCGTTGAATCTGGTTTTTAATCATGGCCAGAATTAACTCCTGCTTTTCCGCAAGAGTGGGCTCGGCCGCCTCGTAGCCCACTGTCCGGCAGCCAAACTCCCGCCGGTACCCGGCAAACGCCGCGGCAAAACCTGCGTCAACCGCGGCCATCTGCTCTAATGTATCCCGGTCGATCCGATGCAATAGGTTCTTAAGCCGCTGGTTTTCTCGCACTTGTTTAGTAATCCTTTCCAGAGCGTGGGCTGGGGCGCTGGACGTTTCGGAAAGGCCAATCAACAGGTTGAATATTTTCTCCTCGTCCCAGCCCAAAAGATCACGGCAGGTAAAGACAAACTCGGCCAGCGGCAAGCTTAACGACTGATTAAGCATCATGTGTATTTGCTGGCAATGCTGTAACAGGAGATTAGCTTCTCCGGCGTACCGGTCCAGGCTGTCATTGGACAGCGCCTCCAAGTTGATGTCCCGCAGATCCGTGAGCCGTTTCACAAGATCATCCTTCAACTCAGCATGCCACCGTTCGATCCATTGGCCTGCTTTATCGGTACGGACAGCCTCCGTACAGCTTAAAATACGCTTCCGCAACGACGGCAGCAAACGGATAAACAAGCGCATCAACCATTCGGGCGGCGGCAGGCGATCCTTTCCCCCCGGGGGAACCGCCCGCAAGTAAACCCAGCCCCCAATTTCACGTTCTTCCACCGTTTCCACTAGCAATCCGAACTCCGCGCACATGCGCCGAAACCCCTGGTTGGCCGCGGGCAGCAGGATCGAGCGGGTAAAAGGGTAAAGCGGGCGCGGGTAATGTGAATCCCCCCGCGTCCAAAATCCGGACGGGGGTTCAACAGGTACAGGCTCGGGTTCGGGCTCGGGCGCCTCGACAGCCGGCAGCGCAGTAATCGGCCGGGCCTGCAGCAGATACAACCTGCCGTTGCTTAATGCCCACTCAATATCCTGCGGGGCGCCGAAATACTGTTCTACCCGGCGGGCCAACTCCGCCACCGCCAGTACCTCCTGCTCGCCAAGGGCGCCTTCGGGTCCGTTCAGACAAACAGCCCGACCATCACGGACCACCCATTCGTCAGGCGTGGCTTGGCCTGAAACCAGCCGCTCGCCCAAGCCGCGGACAGCGCTGACAGCCGTCTCGCAGTGGTCGCCGGTGACCGGATTGGCGGTAAAGGCCACCCCGGCTGCGTCGGCCGCGATCAGGGGCTGGATCAGCACCGCCATCCGCTCCGCGGGCAGTTCCCGGGCCATCCGGTATGAATTTACATGCGTACTATACAGGGAGGCCCAGCATTTGCGGACAGCGCCGACGGCAGCGTCATAGCCGCGCACGCCCAAGATGGTTTCATACTGGCCGGCGAAAGAAGCCCCGGCCAGGTCTTCCACTACCCCGGATGAACGCACGGCCAGGGGGTGATCTCCGAAAGCAGCCAGGGCGTTACGGAGAGCGTCCTCAACTGGCAGCGGCAGCGGTTTTTTGGCTATTGCTTCATCAGCCTGCTCAAGGTCGGCAATGGCGGCGCCCATGTGGGTTGTAAAGGCAGTGGTGGTGACGACAATCCCATCGGGCACCGGAAACCCCGCTGCCAGCAAGCGGGACAGGTTGGCGGCTTTGGTTCCGGCCAGGTCGGCAAGTACTGCTTCTAAAGCGCGCAGGGGAAGAACATACACGCATTCATCCTGTTGAGCGGATTTACGCTCATTCATATTTTGGCCCCCTTTTTACCGGTCCTTGCTATCAGCTTCCGCGCACTGTTTGAGCTCACGGATTAATACATGCAGGGCCCAGTTAAGCGCGGCCGCGGTATCCGCGGTACTCAGCCCGAACCGCTGGCGCAGGGCCGCCCAGCCCTGGTTGCTGGCTAAATAGCGGATTACTGCGGCGGCCTGCCTGGCGGTCTCAGGGGGCAAATGGGGGGCACATTCGGACACCAGTCCATCAATGATACTGTCCCGTCGCCGCCTGCTTCCCGGGTTAATGTTCAGCGCCGCCAAAGTTGTTACAACGGCCTGATTTATTTCGGCGTATTGCTCAAATACCGGTATTGACTTTTCAATCCAGGCAGGAATTTCATCAATGGTGCGGGGAGCGGGCGGCATCTGGGAGTGGGCCAGCTCGCTCGCCCATTCGTACAACTCTTCCAGCAGCGCTTCGCGAGTTTTGCAATGGCGGTATACCGACGCATAAGATATGCCGGCGCGGTCGGCGACATCCTGCATGCTGAAGGTATGGATGTGGCCTTCCGCCACAAGGGAGGCAATAGCCTCCATAATGAGGTTCCGGGTGGTCTCCTTCTGGCGGTCGCGCAGGGGGCTGGAATAAGACCTGGTCCCAGGGTTTTCTTTGGTCATAATCAATTGATACTCCTTTTGTATTTATTATATAAATTATATCACTAATTTTATTACATAGTATGGTAATTAGACGATATTGTCAACCACTAAAATATTTCATTTCACAATAAAAGGATATTAAGAAAATCACTGACTGAACTGTTTTATGCAGAACAACAGGCCCGCCGGGCCAGGAAGGTGAAAAACCTGACCAAAAAAGCCATCCCCTTCGGGATGACTTTCACTTTTATTATTCCGTTGGCCATATGCTCTAAGTAAAATCCGCCAGACCTTTGCGTTCCGGCTTCATTCCGCCGGCGGGCGTCAGAGCCTTTGCCCATGTTTTTTCCGTTTCATACTTGAAAAACTCATACAGGTGGCTTAATTCCTCGGCTTCGTCATACTTTTGCAGGCACCGGTAATACAACCCCTTATCCTCGTCATAGACAATAAGGGGTGGGTGGTCGTGTGTCATGAGATAGTAATTCATAAGCGTCCTGCCGACACGTCCGTTACCGTCCGCGAAGGGATGGATATACTCAAATCTCGCGTGTAAATAGGCGGCGGCTTTCAAAACATCCCCACCCTCATACGCGTTTACCTCGGCAATCAGCTCCGCCAGGTCGTTTTTCACATCTTCCGCGGCGGAACCGACATTGTAGACTCCGGTTACATAATCGTGTTTTTTAAATTCACCCGGCCGCTCCTCATTTTCAATATACCTGTGCTCATCATATGTTCCGCCGGTAAGAACCCTGTGCATCTCCTTAACCAACTCTATATCAAGAGGGTCCTTTTTCAGGATTTTTTCTTTTAAAAATTCATAGCACAGCTTCTGATTTTGCTGTTCAAACAGGGCACGGGGACTTCCTGTATAACCTACCACCCTGCCGTTTTCAAAGATTTCCCTGGTATCGTGGTATGTAATATCCTCGTTCTCTATCTTTCCGGAATGGAAGGCGAACAGGACACGGAAACTGTCAAGGTATTTATCAAGATCGGCGGCGGACAGTATTTTATATGACTGCCACAGCACGATAACCCGACTGTATTGTTCCAAACGCATTCTCCTTTCCATTAACATTATACCATTTTTTTAGTAAATTCAGGCAGAAAACCAACAGCGTTGCAACAAAAATGCGTCTCTTTCGGCCAGTAGCCCAATGGCGCATTCTCTCTGTAATGTTCTTATCCGCCAACTTTAAACAGGAATAACCGGTCTACAAAAAGAATATTCAAAGAAATTCACTTAACTAAAGAGGTGTTTAATAATGGAATACAATGATGTATTGAAACATCTTGCTCCCTGTGGTTTAGATTGTGTCAGGTGTGCCGATTACGAACATGGTGAAATAAAACAATTAAGCTTACGGCTTATGCAACTACTTGGTAATTATAAACCGGTAGCAAAAATGAAAACAGAAGGTAACCCTATTTTTAGCGGTTACTCGCAGTTCGCAGAAATCTTAACTTCTTTTTCAAATAGTTCATGCAGCGGATGCAGAGGTCAAAATGTGCAGTGCCCGATAACGACCTGTTCCGCTAACACTTGTCATAAAGAGAAAAAGGTTGATTTTTGTTTTCAATGCCCTGTATATCCTTGTGAAAAGCAGTTTTCCGGTCGCTTAAGAGAACGCTGGAGATATATAAATGACCGTATGAAAGAAATTGGCGTAGTCGAATATTATTATGAGCAGTTAAGCAAACCCAGATATTAAAAAATTGCAGAAGTCATTGTTCTGCAGCTTTGGAAACGGAAGAAGATACGGAACTCATCATTCAGGTTGCCAGAGAAGGACTGTCCAGATCATTTAGCTTTAGTCCCTTTGGGCTGGCGATTATAAACGGAAAATCTTTGCTTTTCGGATTGATAAAGCGATAGAACTGCGGTTCTCCGGTTCTATCCTGATGCAGGTGAATGTTCAACGGAATTGGATGACGATAAATATTAAAATGCGCAACAGATATGCTTTTAGTAGCCAATGAATTTTAAGCCAACTATTCCAGCTATTATCAATATTAAAAATATAATTCGACAGGGACTTATGGGCTCACCCAGAAATATTATTCCCAAGATAGCCACACCAACTGCACCTATTCCTGTCCAAACCGCATAAGCGGTTCCAATTGGTAAAGTTTTAGCAGCGTATGCTAAAAGATAGAAACTTATTATCATTCCGGAAATGGCTAAAATGGATGGTTTTATCAAAGTAAAGCCATTGCTTTGTTTTAAGGAAATTGCCCAGATAACCTCAAATAATGCGGCAATGAATAAATATATCCAAGCCATATTGATACTCCTTTCCATAGAAAAAAATAAAAAACCCCGGGGATATGAATTAAATATCCTCCCGGGCTTTTGTCCCTCCGTGAACACGATATCCGTGCGTCTTCTCTCGGACCAGACCGATTATTTAATCGCGGAACCCTAGAAAACAATTTAATATTTTATTAACGCATAGTCTAAGTCTAATATATCCAATTGTCAATGGAAATTTATTAGGTTAGATAGCGGTAAGTCACAGTTCAAATAATACAAATATAAACAACAGAATGTTCCATTTTGGGCAATGTTCAAAGGGCATTTTGTTAAAAGTGCGTAAAAATATTTTGAGCTATCTTCAACGTCTCATATCCTTCTTGACGTTAGTATATACCATGTATATACTAACATTAAAAGGAGTTGACACAATATGTATGCAACAATTCAAAAATGGGGTAACAGCCAGGGCATACGTATCCCCAAGGCTTTGTTGGATGACCTGGGCATCCGTGAAAATGACCGGGTGGAGCTGATACAAACAGACGACGCTATAACGATCCGCAAAATGACCGCCGCAAAGCACAGAACTCTGGAAGAGCGACTGACAGCCTTTTACAACAAGCCAATTGAAAAAATTGACCGCATAGAGACCAAAGAGTTTGACTGGGGCAAGCCTGAGAGGCATGAAGCATGGTAACAGTTTTCGAACAGGGCGATATTATTTATTTAGATTTTAACCCTCAGTCGGGACATGAGCAAAAAGGGCGCCGTCCGGCCTTGGTAGTAAGCAACGATCTGTTTAACCGGGTCAGCAGCCTCACAATGGTCTGTCCTATCACGCACACAGACCGTGACCACCCGTTTCATGTGCGACTCGACAACAGCACAAAAACTAACGGCGTTGTAATGTGCGACCAAGCCCGTATGCTGGACTTGGCAAGCCGTAAAGCCATCTTTAAGGAAAAAGCGCCCCCGGAACTGATTGCGGAAGTCATTGATCTAATCACTGGTTTCATCGAAATGATTTGAGAACCATCAGGAAGAAAAAGAGGAAAAAGATGCATGTCAGTATTAAGCTATAAGGAATTCATAGACGGAGTAAGGGCCCGTTTAGGTACTTTTTCCAATGAAGATTTCCAGGATCTTTTAAGCTGGGCCAGCAAAGAGCATCCCGCCACGCCAAGCCTTTGCGTTCTGGCTTCATACCGCCTGCGAGAGTCAGCGCCTTTTTGATAGTAATCAAGAGGCGCATTTTGTTTAAGATTACCAAATAGAAGTAATACGAATATACAGACATAATAGTTGTCGGGAGTAACTAAAAATTGATATACTTTCTAAGAGTAATTTTAACGAGTAAGGTTAGATGTTAAAATGAGCATTCTAAAACGTATTACCTATCGACCCGGAAGTCTGTCATGGTAAGGCTTGTATTGCTGGAACCAGAATTCCCGTTTCCGTTATTCTCGATAATTTGGCCGATGGAATGAATCGTGAAGAGATACTGAAAAGTTATCCTTCATTGAACCCGGCCGATATTGATGCTGCATTAGCTTATGCTGCGCTAATAGCCAAGGAACGACACATAGTAATTTAGGTGGACTCACTATGAAAATTAAAATTGATGAAAATATGCCTGTTGATGTGATTAATATCCTTAAGAATGCGGGACATGATACCTATTCGGTTTATTCAGAAGAGATTGAAGGTTGCTCTGACCGGCAACTAATTACCATATGTAAAAAGGAAAAGCGACTTTTAATTACACTGGATAACGATTTTTCAAATATTTTTTTCTTACCACCCAATGGCCCGGTAAACGAACATACCGATACCGGTGACAAAAATATTGGCCAGGGCCAGGGGAAGCAGCACCTTCCAGCTGAAGCCCATGAGCTGATCTATCCTGATGCGGGGGAATGTCCAACGGAATTGGATGACAATAAATATTAAAGCGTACATCTTGAGGAGAAACCAGATCCAGGACGGTATAAACGTCAGGCCGAAGGGCGCCTGCCAGCCGCCCAGGAACATGGTTGTAGCCAGGGCGCACATCAGCATGATGTTGGCGAATTCGGACAGGCCGTACATGCCAAAACCCATGCCGCCGTATTCGGTGTAGGGGCCGGCGATAATTTCCGATTCCCCTTCAACTACGCAAAATGGAGTGCGGTTGGTTTCGGCGACTCCGGCGGTGAAGAAGATGAGAAAGGCTACGGGCTGGGTAAATATAAACCAGATGTGTTCCTGGGCGGCAACTATGTCGGACAGTTTCAGACTGCCTACGATCATTACCACGCCCAGCAAGGATAATACCAGCGGCAGTTCGTAGCTGACCATTTGGGCCACCACACGCATGGCGCCGATTAGTGAGTATTTGCTGTTTGATGCCCAGCCGCCCATCCAGATAAACAGTGTGGAAAGGGAGGCCACGGCTAAAAAGTAAAACAGGCCGATGTTCATGTCAATGGCCGCCATGTCTCTGCCGAAGGGAATCACCGCGAAAACCATCAGTGTAGGTACGAAAATTAGTACGGGCGCCAGAAGAAATACTTTGATGTCCGCTTTTTTGGGAATCACGATTTCTTTGCCCAGCATTTTAAGCATGTCGGCCACCGGCTGCAGCAGTCCCTTGGGACCTACCCGGTTGGGACCGATACGGGCCTGCATGTAGGCGGCCACTCTGCGTTCAACATAGAGCGGCAGAAACAAGCCGTTAATCAGGACAAATACCAGGATGGCCAATATTTTGACCAATAAGACAATTGATTCGGCAAGCTCGGAAGGCAGAAACTCAATTACATGAAGAAATTCTCTAAGCCGGCCGGTGAGCCCCACAAATAAATCTTCCATAACATCACCCTCCCTCGTGATGGTTCAACAGTCCACATCGCCCATGACAATATCAAGACTGCCCAAAACTGCCACCATGTCCGCCAATAAACAACCCTTCAGCATTTCATTCCAGATAACCGAAGTTTGAACTATTAGAAAGAGCAGCTGTTGTGATCAATGGAATAGAGCCCTGAGAGCTAGAATTTACAAATATACCTTTCCTTCGTCACCATCCACGGTCACTAACCGGTTATCATCTATTACTTTCATTACTCCCGGGATGTTCACCACCGCAGGAATGCCGTATTCCCGGGCCACGATGGAACCGTGGGACAAAACCCCTCCTAACTCCATAACAATGGCGGAAGCCTTTAAAAACAAGGGCGTCCAGGCGGGGTCGGTGGACGGAGCCACCAAGACATCTCCGGCCAGAAGTTTTCCCCCCTCGTTGGGGTGATGGATTAATCTTGCCGCTCCGGAAGCCCTTCCCGCGGCCACGCCCCTGCCGGCAAGGGCGTTATCCTTGCTCAGGTTGGTTGACTCTGCAAACTGAGGGGCCTCATCAATAATCAGGTCGGGGGCTGAAAGCGCTCCGTGGGTCGCAGGTAAAGCCGACGCCAGCTGATTCGGCCTCCACCATTTCCATGATCACCACGGCTGGAATAACCGTATTGTCACTGATGCCTTTTTTGCGCCGATAAGCTACCGCCCGGGGGGGTCCATAGGGAGGCGTAACACCCTTTAACGGCGGTCAGGATGTTGTCCAGGCCCCGGATTTAAAAAGGATTCGTGGACCCCGGCAAAGGACGCCTCGGCGGCATCCTCGGCGGTGGCCGAAGAACGAACGGCCAGGGGTTTTTCATATAAACCGGCGCTTTTTAACCGGGCGGCCAATTCCTCCCGGATGCGCGCAGGAATACGGCCGGCACTGCATCCACCCCGGCCTCAAAAGCTTCAGGCCAACTAAAAAAGAACGCCGCGCCACTCTTTTCCATGGGCATCATCCCCCGGCATTTTTTTGAATTTCTTTATCCGGCGCCGCCAGAGCCCCGTTTAGAAACAGCTCAACACTTTGAGTTATAAACCCTTGCGCCGCAAATTTCTCCGGGTCCATTAGAAACCTCAGCCCCGCCGATATGCGGATATTGTCCGCCTGGGAAGCCAGAACTTCCATCGGCAGATCCCGCCTGATCTCTCCTGATTCCTGGCCCAGTTTGATGATCTTACCCATGAAGTTTTGCGCGCCGCTTTTGTGTATTTCATCATGGGAAGCCGTCAACACATTTTGCGTCAGGTAAGAGATATATATCCTAAATATTTCCTTGGTCATTAACTGTTCGGTCCATTCTATCAGCCTGTTCAGCACAGCCACCATTTGTGAACGGGCGTCGGTGTGTTCCTGAATTAAACGGTCTATTTCCGGCGCCCTTTTCCACACAAACCGGTTCAAATGCTCGACGATAATATCTTCTTTGACGGGAAAATGGTTATAGAGCGTTTTCCGGGCAATGTCCGCTTCCTCCGCAATTTGCTCCAGGGTTGTGGCATCAAAGCCCTGCTGGTAAAAAAGTTTCATGGCCGTATCGATTATTTTTTGCCTGGTCTCTTCCTTCTTTCTCTCATGTCTGTTTCCACCCGCAGTCAGTTTCATTTTGCACCTCAAATTCCGTCAACTTATTACCAGTCGGAGTATTATTACTCATGATGGTAATATATTTATGAACATTCTAATACAATATTTAACTTTTGGCAAGGAAAATGAAGGAAGCAATTTTGTGTTAGGCTTCGCCTTCCTGTTAACAGGCAATGGCTGCTATATAACGGGCAAAACCCCGTAATCCCTACTATATAAGGAATCACAGGGTTCATCATGTTTTCGGTTAAATCTGTACTTAAATTTTCTACTTTAAAAAGTTGTTTTGCAGCGCTTCCTACCGGATTGCAAGGGTCTTTGTTTCATTTGTATTCATGATCCAAATTACCCTTCACACTTATACTAAAGATACTTTGCTTAGCCACTCCTGGGGAAAGCCGCAAGCCAGGCTTATTTTTTTTACCCCTTGCTTAACGATTTCGCCCAGCTCATCCACTGTTAAGTTTTCCCTGGTCGCCGGCGTAACTATACTGATACCGGCAATTGCTTTACCTTCCAGACCAAAAATAGGCGCGCCGACAGAAAGAACACCCACATTATACTCTTCGTCGGAAATGGCATAACCTTTCGCCCTGATACCAGCAACCTTTTCTTCCAGCTTCTCCGGTTGATAAATTGTTTTGGGGGTAAAGGGCTTTAACTCCGTTCTTAATAAAAGGTCTTTTCTTTCGCTTTCGTCCAACCAGGCCATTAGCGCCTTGCCCACAGACGTGCAGTAAACCGGCAAACGGTCGCCTACCCTGGTATATATTTTTAATGCATGAGTGGAATCAATTTTTTCAATAAGCAACAGCTCATCTTCATATGGGATATAAAGGTTCACCGTTTCATTAGTTTGTCTGGCGATTTCACCCATTACCGGCAAAGCGAGATCCCTGACATTTAAATTATCAATGGCCTTTTTACCCATTCTAAAAAGCTTATAAGATAATCTAAAATCCCTGGTTCGGGAATCCTGGAACAGGTAACCGCTCTTAACCAGATTACCGGCCAACCTGGAGACAGTGCTGCGGGGGATATCCAGTTGCCTGCTGATTTCCCTGACGCCAATTTCCTTGTTTTGGGCAACCAGCTCCATAATTTGCAAACCTCTTAATAAAGAATTAACCGGCTCTTTTTTTTGCACTATTCCCACCTGTTTTCACAAAGCGCCATAGCTTTTTATGATTACAAATAGCATATCTTCAGGTTTTTGTCCAGAGATTACAATTGATTATGAGCTGATGTTTTCCAAAGATTTCGTTGCCGTTTTGGGTTTGACCGCAAAATAATAGTTATACAACAACAATAGGCACACAATAATAAGCCCGATAACGCGGCTCATCCAGCCAATCGGGATTACTATTGATAATGCCGCTACAACACATAGTAATCGTTCAGCCATGTTTAAAGGTCTCCGGAAATAGCCCTCCACCCCGACGGCTAAAATTATTACCGCCAGTATGGCGTCAAAAAGAGCCCAGGCTATCTGTAACGGTTCACCCATAAATACCAGCGCCGGGTTAAAAATGAATATGAATGGAATTATATACCCCGCCGCCGCCAGTTTGAGACCCTGCCAGGCGGTTTTCATCAACGGGGCTCCGGCTATTGAGGCTGCGGCATAGGTGGCCATACATACGGGCGGAGTCAAAAAAGAATACGTACCGTAATAAAAAACAAACAAATGCGCTAAAATCGGCGGTACTCCAAGTTCAACCATAGCGGGAGCGGCCAGCACCGAAAGGAAAATATACGTTGCCGTAACCGGCATGCCCATACCCAGAATAGTGCTGGCAATGGCCGTGAAAATCGCCAGCAATAACAAATTTCCTCCGCCGAAAGTAACAAGCGCACGTGAGAGAGACAAGCCCAAACCGGTATAAGTGACCACACCAATCACAATCCCCGCGGCGGCGCAAATCACGGCCACCTCCATCATCCCTTGGGTGGTTTTTTCAAGCAGGCTCAGGGTATTTTTTAAACCGGCCCGGGTTTCACGCCGGCATAAAGCAACCAGTATCAGAGACCCCAGTGAATACAGCGCCGCCACTTCCGGACGCAAAAACAAGGCAAACAGGCTATACACCAGCACCAATACAGGGATAATGTAGATCCAGCCGGATATTAGCGTTTGCTTTAAAACAGGCAACTGCTCCCTGGGCAGCCCTTTGATTCCTTCTTTGGCCGCCCGTAAGTCAACCTGCAAAAACTCGCCCATGAAATATAGCAGCGCCGGCACTATCGCCACCAGGGCCACCTGGTAATAAGGCACCCCCAGGAACGAAGCCATAATAAATGCCGCAGCGCCCATTATTGGCGGCAAAATGCAGCCGCCTGTGGAAGAAACCGCTTCCACCGCCCCGGCAAAATGAGCTTTATAACCGGTTTGTTTCATTAAAGGGATGGTCACTACCCCTACTGCGGCTACGTTACCCACGGCGCTGCCGGACAGCGTTCCAAACAGAGCACTGGTGGCAATGGTTATTTTGGCCGGGCCGCCGCGATACCGGCCCATTAAGGATTGGGCAACATCCAATAAAAAATTTGCCCCGCCGGTACCAAATAAGAACTGACCGAATAAAACAAAGGCGAAGACCACCATGCCGGCTATCTGCAAGGCGATACCAAACAAGAAGTCGGAACCCAAATACAGTTGGTTAACCAACCGCGGCCAGCTAACCTCCTTGGCTTCAAAAACACCGGGCATAAGATAGCCAAACCGGCCGTACAAAATAAAAACCAGCACTATGATTACCAGAGGCCAGCCCGCAACACGGCGGGTGGCCTCAAGGGTGGCCACAATAATGACTACCCCCAATACAATTCTAAGCGGTGTTATAACACCAATGGTTAAAAGAATTTCAGGATAAAACAGGGTAACGTAAATACCGCTGGAAAGACAGCCAATTATAAGCAGCCAGTCATACCAGGGCACATTTACCCTGGTGCTTTTACCGGTCGCCGGAATGGACAAAAAAAGGTAGGTCATGATAAAAGCCAAAAACAAGCCTAAAAATTGTTGGGGGAATAGTGATATCCGAAGCAGAAAACCCGGTAAATCAACAATAAAGATAACCCCCAAAATGGGCACTGCTACTCCTATAGCCCGCCTGAATAACAAAGAAGGCCCTTGTAATGTTCTAAATCGTACTGCCTTCTCACCTTCCATCCTCAACCCCCCTTAGCAGTCCGACATAACACTCCGTTTAGGATTAAGATACCTTGGAAAGCAGCTCTTGCTGCCTCTGTTCCATTTCCGGAGTCCACACATTCATTTCCTGATAAAATTTTATCGCCCCCGGATGGAAAGGTATTGTAAAATCACCAACTAAAAAATTTTCCGTGGTCCAATCATTAAGAGGGTAATTAATGGCTATAAGCTCCTCATTGTTCTCCCAAAGCATTTTTACAACTTGATAAGCCAATTCGTCTGCAAGGTCTTCACGGGAAACCAGATAAAAATCATAACAGTATAAATAAGTCGGCTCTTTGATTCCCACATTGTCCGGAGAAGGCTCCACCTGAACCAGCGTGCCCGGATATTTTTCCTGCATGCGGGCTACCGCCTCCGGAGACGAATCAAACGACAAAAAGCGAGCTCCTTTTTGAGCGTCAAATTCCGTAACGGCGCTGGTGCCTAAAGAGACGGACACCCCTTTGGCCCGGCCGTCGTTGACTGCCTGTACACCGGAAGTAATACTCGGTACTGCTACCGGGATGACATCATCAACGGTTAAGCCAAAATTAGCCAAGGTAGCTTCGGATTGAGCCGTGATACCTTCACTGCCGGTAAATTCAGCCACATATCGTTGCCCTTTCAAGTCCTGGCCGTTCTTGATGGAAGAACCGTCTTCAACCATAATGCCGATTAATGATTTATGCCCGCTGGTTATTAACCTGATGGGAAAACCCTGGCCGCCGGAAGTTTTTTCATAAGAATGTTTTCCTTCCAGTCCCATCAAGGCATCCCAGGAGTTTAAAACGCCCAGGTCCATTTCCTGTGAACCGATCATCGGGAACCACTCGGAAGGACCGGAGGTGGCGATGGCTTTGACTTCCAATCCCGAAGCATGTTTGCTTATAACAGTGGCAATACCCGTACCCAGGGAATTAACGAGACTTCCCATGGGATGGGTTCCCAGTGATAATACTTGCGATGTCTTTTGATTATTGTCTCCACCGGCAGTATTCTCCTGATTGGATTGCTGATTGCTCCCGCATCCTGCCGTGGCCAACAGGATACATAAGAGCGCCGATATTATTAAAATCAGTCTTTTTTTCATTAGTCAAACCCCCTCCTAAAGTCAATTTATTTTAGCCTGCCCGGTCATCAATATAGGGGCTTTCTTCCACCTTGAAAGCGCGTTGACAATACGGGCAGATCAGCTCCAAACCGGCATGGCGCAGTTCATAATCGCAATAATACCGGCCGTGACATTCCGGACACTCCACCCAAAAAATTCTATCCATTATTACACACCTCCTAATTCAATCAAGCCATTGTTCCGGTATTACGGTCTTGAGCGCCTGTTCCGGCACTTTAAGCATGGTGGGGAATGGCCGGTCCAAAGGCCTGGTGGCGTCAATAACCAACTTGTTGTGGCCCATGGCCGTAGTAAATACCGTATACAGATTTCGTATATAAGTAACGTCCCGCTCGGGATTGACCATGGTTGCCAGCGCCCAGATGACTTCCTTTTCATTAAAAACATCTATATCATCGTCCACTACCACAATAACCTGATTGGTGCTTGACTCGTTCAAAGCCACCAACCCGGCCTGTTTACCCTGTCCCTCTTTAGTCTTTTTAATTGCGATGTAGCACAACAACCGGCCAATACCGGAATGAGGCATGTGAACGGCAGCTACGCCCCCAACCTTGGATTGCAGAGTATTATAAACGCTGCCTTCCTTGGGAATCGCCCCCAGGTTCCAATGGCCTTCGTGGCCGGAAAATATATCCTGCATGATGGCGTTGTTACGGCGCGTAATTGCCTTTACCTGCATGGCCTGACGGATACACTGGGCCTGATAATGGCGGGTAACCTCGCCAAAGGGGTCCACGACCTCTTTAACACCGGGCAGCACCTCGCCTTCAATGATTATCTCGGCGTCCGCCGGCACAAGAAAATCTTCACCCCACGTTACCGAAGGCGCCAAACGTAAAGGTTCACCCAAAAAACCGCCCACGGATTCGTAATCATCCCGCTCGAAACTGGTTAACGCCAATGCACCCAGGAAAAACGCCGGGTGGTGCCCGATAATGTTGATTATTGGAGCAGGTTTGTTCATCTCCAGGTAGCGGTTCATAATCCGCTCCAGGTGGGGGGAATGAATGGAAATCCCCATATAATCCGGCCTGCCCTTATAAAAAGTTTTAATAAAGCTGATATCATAAACCCCGGTATCGGGATCGCGCATACAACAGGCCATGGTAATTACCGGCCCCAGGTCCATTTCATAATGGCGGACGATGGGCAAAACCCCCACATCAACCTGTTGACCGGATAACACCAACTCTTGAACCGGGGCCGCGCCGTCTACGCGCACCGGGGGGATGGCAACATTTTCCCGGCGCGCATATTCAAGGCTCAACGGCATTTTGCTTTCGTCCGGTCTCATATCCAGGGCCAAAGCACATCTTTCCCGGCGGCCAAAAACATTACTGACCAGTTTAATACCGGATGGGCCGCCATTGACGCTTTCAGGGTCTTTAAATAACACCAAAGGGAATTTGCCTTGTCCAGTTAAATTTTCCAGCAAAGCCGTTACTTCAAAATGAGCCGGCCTCACCCGCCTGGAAACATAAGCTATTTCTTCAGGATACTTTTCTTCCAATAACGATATATAACCGGTTAAATCCTTGGACACTACTATTCCTCCTTCCAAAAGTTTTCACAGCCGAAATCTGTTCAGTTCCTGAGACAACTTAAATGGATAATTGTGTTAGATTATTTTGAATAGTTTGCCAACTCGACACGCACCTCCTTGAAATATTTTGTGACGGAACTTTAGCCTAACGGCTTTTTTTTGGCGCACTTTCCCAGCGCTGAAACATCTGATGTTCAATATCATACTGGTCCAATATCTTACCAACTGTATGATTGATAATATCGTCAATTTTAGTAGGTCGATGGTAAAAAGCCGGCATGGGCGGCAAAATGACACCCCCGGCTTCGGACAATGCAATCATCAGCTTAAGATGGCCAAGGTGTAAAGGGGTTTCCCGGACCATCAGCACTAGCTTTCTTTGTTCTTTCAGCGTCACGTCGGCAGCCCGCACCAACAGATTATCGTTATATGAATGCGCTATCCCGGACAGGCTTTTTATTGAACAAGGCGCTATAATCATCCCATTGTGCTTAAATGAACCACTTGCTATCGACGCCCCCACGTCTGCGTCATCATAAACAAAGTCTGCCAATGATTCCACCTGGGATAATGTAAAGTCTGTTTCCAGACTAACTGTTTTTTGAGCGCTTTTACTAATCACCAGGTGCGTCTCCACCTGGCATTGCCGCAGCATTTCCAGAAGTCTAACGCCATATATCGCGCCACTTGCACCAGATATTCCGACAACCAGCTTCATGTACTACCTCCTCCGGTTTAACCTGCATGCCTATTAAATGCTGCTTTTTAATATTGTCCCGTAATATGAGACACCATTCCATTTTAAATTAAGTGGATTTTACTATAGTTTTTTGAAAATTACAACATATTTTTTTCTCTGATTCCAGATATCAGATTATTCAACACTACAAGGTGACGGCAAAAAACCCCGCAATCCCTGCTATATAAGGAATTACGGGGTTCGTCACGGGGCAATCCGCACCGGCGTTGCGGGTGAGCGGGCCGACAAAGAGGCCAATCCGGGTCTAATACCTTTCTGTCTTTTATTTAGCACGTCACTTGATATTCCTAAGTTTCTCGTACAACGTGGCCCTGCTGATACCCAGCAGCTTTGCCGCCTTGGATTTGTTTCCGCCCGTTATCTTAAGGGCTTTTAAAATGGTTTCTTTTTCTGCTTCTTTGGCCGCCTCCGACAGGGCAAGCCCGGTTCCCTGGTCATACTTTGTGCCCTGCTCCCAGGAATCAATACCCAGATCATCTATCTGAATCAAATCGCGGTGGCAGTAAATAACCGCCCGTTCGATCAAATTCTCCATTTCCCTGATATTTCCCGGCCAGTGGTAAGTGTTAAAAAAATTCATTACTTCATCCGTGACGCCTTTAATTCGTTTTCCGGATTCCTTGTTGCACTTGTTTAAAAAATACTCCAATAAAAACGGAATATCACCGGTATGCTCCCGCAGGGGCGGTATAGTGATGGTTAAAACCTTTAACCGGTAATAAAGATCCTCCCTGAACCGCCCTTCTTTTTGCAACTGGAATAAATTTTTATTTGTCGCGGCCAGGATGCGGACATCGATTTTTTTCGTCCGGATACCCCCTACCCGCTCAATTTCTTTCTCCTGGATCACCCGTAATAACTTGCTCTGCACAGGTAATGGCATGTCGCCAATTTCATCCAAAAAAATTGTTCCTCCATCGGCAAGCTCAAATTTTCCGGGTTTGCCGTGTCTGAGAGCGCCGGTAAAAGCTCCCCCTTCGTAACCGAACAATTCCGCTTCGGCCAGTTCGGTGGGTATCGCAACGCAATTGACCTTGATGAAGGGACGTTTAAAACGGTCGCTGGCATTGTGAATGGCCTGGGCCAAAAGTTCTTTGCCGGTACCGCTTTCACCGTAAATCAGGACCGTGGAAGAGTTGGCGGCAGCCTGCATGGCTTGTTTTTTAATCTCCTGCATTTTTTCGCTTTCACCGATCATGCATTCAATCGTATACTTGGTGCCGTTTAGTTTGAACAGTTCATTATCGTCTTTGAGCTGATTAACCAGGGCAACCCTTTGGGTATTCTCTTCATATTTGGTGTAATGCTTGGCCGCCTCAATTTCCGCGGCATCCTGTAAAATTAAAATTGCTCCCTTGGTCTTGCCGTCATGAATAACCGGCAGCCCGTTGACGATTAACGTTGTTGAGGAATAGTTCACTTTATGCGGACCCGTCCACACTCCGTTGATAATTTCATCAAAGGGCAGGTAAGGCAGCAAATCCCGAATTTGCTCACCAACCCGCACACCGGGCAAAAAGCGGCTTAGATATACGCTGACTAAATTCACTATGCCGTATTCGTCGGTAGATACAATCCCGCAGGGCGCCTGCTGAAAAATATTGGACAGTTCCTCGTACAGCACTTCAATCTGGTCCAGTAAGTGCATCACGGCGTAAGCCTGGGTAATGGTTCCGCTGGGCCTACCCTCAAGATCTATCACCGGAGTCTGTCCGATCCGGGAATTGCGCAGCCACCGGATCAACTCGGTAAGATTGTCAAAGGCTTTGTCTTCCCGGAAAAAAGTGATGTCCCGTAAATAGTATTTTTCTATGCTGGTGTCAAGGCTTACCCCCTGCAGCAGGCAGTCGTACATATTGTGGCGGGTAAACATGCCGATTAAAATCCCGTCTTCGTTAATCACGGGAATACCTGTCAACCTGGTGCTGCGGTAAGCCAGCAGGGCATCCCGCATGGTACTGCCGGGATTCAGAGCTATGCTGATTGGCTCCATAATATCCTTTGCTTGCATCGATGCCTCACCTTCCAAAAAATCAACAGGTTTGGGGTATTTGCTCGATCCGCTGTTCACCGGCCAGGCGTTTTGCCGTCACAGACACCGGCTCACCCGCTAACTGCAGTTTACTGTTCAAATCCGCCAGGGGCGCCATTACAAAGGCCCGCCGGCACATCCTCGGGTGCGGCACCTGCAGATCGGGCAGGTTTATTGTCTCATCGCCGTAAAGCAGCAGGTCTAAATCAAGGGTACGCGGCCCCCAGCGCACAGTACGCAACCGGCCCAGGTGATTTTCTATCCGCTGCAGTTCAGATAAAAGAGCCAAAGGGGAAAGGGTGGTGCTGATCTCCGCCACGGTGTTGATAAAATCATCCTGCTCCAGGTACCCCTGGGGCGCGGTACGGTACAGGGGCGCCACCCCGGCGACCTTGATTCCCTCCGCTGCGCCCAGCTGTGCCAGGGCTTCCCCGATGATGGCCCCGCTGTCCCCCTGGTTTGATCCCAGGCCGATATAACACCTGATCATGGTCCGTCCCCCGCCGGCCCGGCAGACCGCCTGATCTCCACGCCCATGTATTTGAAATGGCCGGATACCGGGGCGGCCGGTTTTTTCACCCGCACCAGCACTTCCCGCATGGGGAACCCGTCCAGCAGCCGGGCGGCGATTGTTTCGGCCACCGCTTCGATCAGATTGTGCGGCCGGCCGGTTACCACCCTGCGCACCACCTCGTATACGTCGGCATAACTCACCGTCAATTCCGGGTCGTCACTCTCCCCGGCGGGGCGCAGGTCCAGGTACAGCTCAACATCCACCTTGAAAACCTGTCCCAGATCCCGTTCCTGGGGCAAAACTCCGTGATAGCCGTAAAAGGCCATTCCGCACATGACAATCTTATCCAAATAAGAGCACCCCCTCGAGCGGGCGGTCAGCCGCGCACCATGGCGTCGGTCATTTTGACCACCCTGACCATTTCCTTCACATCGTGGACCCGGACGATGTCCGCTCCGTTGACGATGCCCAAGACCACCGTGGCGGCCGTTCCCTCAACCCGCTGGTCGGCAGGCAGATCCAAAGTTTTGCCGATTAAGGACTTGCGGGAGGTGCCCAGCAGAACGGGCAATCCCAGGCAGTCCAATTCCCGCATCCGGCGCATCACTTCAATGTTCTGCTCCACCGTTTTACCGAACCCGATACCGGGATCGATGATGATATTTTCCCGGGGCACGCCAGCAGACACCGCCATGTCAATGCTTTCCTCAAAAAAACGCACCATGTCGCCCATTATATCCTGGTACGCCGTACCATGCTGGTTATGCATCATCACCAGGGGAGCGCCGGATTCGGCACATAGCAGGGCCAGCGCCGAATCCGCCCTAAGTGACCATTGATCATTGACAATATGGGCGCCCTCCTCCAGGGCCCGGCGGGCCACTTCGGCCTTGGTGGTGTCAATGCTGACGGGCACTTTTACTTCCCGCACCAGCGCCCGCAATACCGGCAGCACCCGGTCCAATTCTTCTTCAACCCCCACCGGGACGTGCCCGGGACGGGTGGACTCTCCGCCCACGTCGATAATATCGGCCCCTTCAGCCTCCATTTGCCGGGCATGGGCCAGGGCGGTTTCGACATCGCTGTACTTGCCCCCGTCGGAAAAAGAATCGGGAGTAATATTTAAAATCCCCATCACCAGGGTTCTCTCACCCAGGGTGATACTCCTACCCCGGCATTCCAGAGTCCGCGGCTTGCGGCCCCGCAGGTTGTGCAGAATTTCCTCCAACTGACCGGCCAGCCGGGCCAGGCCAAAGGGCTGCATACGCAGCTTTCTGATTACCGCCCGGTACTGCCTTTCCGTGCCCATCATCAGGACGTCGGTTTTCTCCACCGAAGCATCCACGGTCCCCCGGGCCACAGCGGCGTCCCCGCCCTTGCTCAGCATTTCCTGTTTGAGTATGTTGGCCTGCCTGGGTGAAAGGTCATATATTTTAATCAAACGATACAGCGCCTTGGCTTCCATCAGGGCGGCGCCGGCGCTGTCGGCGCCTGTTTTGATCAGTTCCGCCCGCACGCCGGCCGGTTCGGCCGCCGACAGGCTATGGATGTTGAAACGCAACCCCTTTTCCCTCCTCGAGTAATCTCATTCATTTATGTTTTATTTTTTATCCTGACTCCTGACTACCGCCTTTAATAAAGCAGATGACTGGCGACGGCCATGCGGTGGATTTTATGACATTCGGCCCGGGCTGCGCACCTGCTGCACGGACGGGAGAGGTCGTCGGCCGTACAAAGATATTGGCCCAGCAGGCTGGCTTCCCGCCCGCCGGAGCGGTGCTCCCGGATGGCAGTGACGATGATCTCCTTTTCGGCGGCGTTATAACCGGCCCGATCCAACACCGGCCCGGCCATCAACGAGCCGGTGAGGGCATGGTCCTCTCCGGTCTCATATTCCTTCCACCGGGCCATATCGTGCAATAATCCCGCGGCGTAAACCACTTCCTTGACAGTATCCTTTTTAGGCACGCCTTCCCGGGTCGCAGCCGCTTCCCCACCGCTTGAATTTTCCAACACCAGCATATATGTTATCCGGGCCACGTCCAGCATATGCCGCAGATCGTGCCTGCAGAACCGCCTTTCCTTCTCCAGGGCGGCATTATTGGCCAGGCATTGTTGATACCAGGGATCTTTTAGAATTTTATCCACCCGGTACAAAACAATCCTTCCCTTCCCATGACAAAAGCTTTCCCTTGGCTTACCCCGGCACACTTGGAGTTTTAAGGTAACGATCCGAAAAAAATAAGGGAGTTTTACTCCCTTACTTCAAGGTTTCCATTTAATTTTCCTGCTGCCTCTTTTGCCAACGACAGCCCATCGGCCGTCCTTCTTCGCTGAGCCGGAACACCTCGCTGCCCTGACATTGGGGACAGCTCATCTCGGAGCCCCGCGGCCCGACGCCGCATGGCAATTCCCAATCGTTACCGCAGTCAAAACATTTGAAGCGGCGCATGACCACCTCGTAATTTCCGCCCTCCACCCGGATGGCTTTGCCTTCCACCAGGGCTTCGGCCACTTTGGAACGGGCCGCCGACAGTATGCGGTGGTAAGTGGGGCGGGATACCCCCATTTTTTCAGCGCAGGCCTCCTGTTCCAACCCCAGTGAATCTTTCAGCCTGATCGCTTCCAATTCTTCAACCGTCATTTGCACTACTTCCAATTCGCTGGCCGGTACACCGGCCGGTTTAAAAAATGTCTTTTCGGGCATGAATTCTACGCGGCGGCACTTAGGCGGCCTGGACATAAGGTATACACTCCGTTTCAGTTATATTTAAGAGGATATTCGAAAAGGTGTGTCCCCTTTCCTGATGGTCTATCGCGCTCCTTTTCGAACATTCACTTTAAGTTTTCACTAAGCACAGTTTAACTATATATGTATTGTAGTTCTATTGCAAACATTGTTTTTCCTGCCAGAGTTTCGATAGTTTTCAATCAAAGTTGACAAAAGGGGCTCCCGTGGGAGCCCCTTTGCTACACGCTAAATTATTTTTGATTTTAGAACAGACCCAGAACTTTGCCGGTATCTGTATCGACGTCGATCCGGCGGTAGGCGGGGTCGGAACTGGTACCGGGCATCAGGCTGATGGTACCGGTCATCGGGCACAGGAACTTGGCGCCGGCGAAGATGAGTACGTCACGCACCGGCAGCGTCCATCCCTTGGGCACGCCCTTCTTGGCGGGGTCGGACGACAGGCTCAGGTGGGTTTTCACCATCATGGTGGCGAAGTCCTTGTACGCGGGGTTCTCTTCAAACATCTTGGCCTTGGCTTCGGCTTCCGGTGTCCAGCTTACGCCGTCAGCGCCGTAAACTTCCTTGGCGATCTTTTCAACCCGCTGCCGCAGGGGCAGTTCCAGCGGATACAGGAAGTTGAAGTTAACTTTGTCGTTGCAGGCGTCGATAACGGCGTCGGCCAGTTCCAGCGCGCCGTCGCCGCCCTTGGCCCAGTGCTCGGACAGGGCGCAGCGGGCTCCGGCAGCCTCGGCGGCCCGGCGAACCGCGGCGATTTCATCTTTGGTGTCGGTATGGAAAGCGTTGATGCAGACCACCGGGTTGATACCGGCTTTTTTAACGGTGTTGATGTGGTGCACCATGTTCTCGCAGCCTTTTTCAACCAGCCCGATGTTTTCCTTGACATATTCTTCGGGCAGGGGACGACCGGCCACAACGGCCGGACCACCGCCATGCATCTTGAGAGCCCGGATGGTGGAAGTCAGCACGGATACGTTCGGGGTCAGTCCGCTGAAGCGGCACTTAACGTTCCAGAACTTTTCAAACCCGATATCGGCGGCGAATCCGCTCTCAGTGATGTTGTAATCGAACATCTTGAGGGCAATGCGGTCGGCGATGATGGAGGACTGGCCGATAGCGATGTTGGCGAAGGGACCGGCGTGCACCAGCACGGGCTGGTATTCGGCGGTGCTCATCAGGGTGGGGTTGATGGCATTACGCATGAAAGCGGTCATGGCGCCGGCCACTTCCAGGTCCCCAGTGGTTACCGGATTGCCCTTCTTGTCGTAAGCCACAATAATCTTACCGATACGCTCCCGCATATCCTTCAGGTCGGTGGCAACGGCCAAGATGGCCATGATTTCCGAACTCACGGCAATAGCGAACCTGGACTGCATCATATAACCGTCCATTTTGCCGCCGATACCGATGATAATATTGCGCAGGGCCTGGGCGCAAAAGTCGATAATCCAGTTAAACTGGACGTTGGTGGGGTCGATATCCAGGCGGCGCAGGTTACGCTTGGCCAGCTCGGCGTCATCGTAGTTGCGCTCGTGCTGCATCCGGGCGGTGAGGGCGACCATGCCCAGGTTGTGAGCGTTCATAATGTCGTTCAGGTCACCGGTGAGACCCAGGGAGAACTCGGTCATGGGAATGGCCAGCGCGTTGCCGCCGCCAGCAGCGGTGCCCTTGATATTCATTGTCGGGCCGCCGGAAGGTTGGCGGATAGCCGCGCCAGCGTTCATGCCGCGTTTACCCAAACCTTCGGCCAGACCCATGGTGGTGGTGGTTTTACCTTCACCCAGGGGGGTGGGGGTAATAGCGGTAACGTTGATATATTTACCGTCCGGCTTGTCCTTGAGACGATCAATAATCTTCATGAAGTCCAGCTTGCAGATCCGGCCCATGGGAATGATTTCATCTTTTTGCAGGCCCAGCTTCTCCGCCCATTCATAGGGCAGCGGCATGTTCTTTTCAGCCTGTTCGGCTATTTCAAAGTCCTTCATTTTAGTTGCGTCGTAAGCCATTTTACAATATCCTCTCCTCTCGATCTGGTAAAGATTAATAATTTAAAAACGCCCCCGGTTATCCCCTGCCTTCAGACCCCCTTTACTTACTTCTTAGTATTCGTGCTTCGTTTAAATATATATTCTCCTCTAATTGTGTTTTTTTCCTGCACGTTTCAGAAAATTTAGGCGGGCTTAGATTTTTCCGCCACCCGCTGCAAAAATTTCTCCGTCTGCACCAGAAACCGCTCGTGGGTGCCTTTGCCCACCTGCTCGCGGTCGTCGAATGCCTCCACCGTGAACACCAGTCGCCGTCCGTCAATTTCCTTAAGTTCCGACCGGGCCTCAACGGAGCCGCCCACCGGCGTGGCAGCGATATGCTCCACATCCACTTTTATGCCCACCGTGGTATAGCCTTCCGGCAACAGGGGGTCCACCGAGCTTAAAGCCGCCTTCTCCATTAAACCGATCAGGGCCGGCGTGGCAAACACGCTTACGGAACCGCTGCCGTAAGCCATAGCGGTATTGCTGTCATCCACCTTGATTACCGCCGCGCCGCGCAAACCGGTTTTTAAATTAACGGTCAGGGACATGGCTGAACCCTCCTCAACTTAACTTTACTTCAACATGGTGTGTTTTTTTTCCTGCTGAAGAAGATATTTAATTAAAAGCCTGAATTTGCGCAAATACGCCGGTTTACTCGTATAACCAGGTATCCGCCGCCTTGCTGTATTCGTTAATTTCACCGGGTGCGAAGAACAGGGCTATTTCCCTGGCCGCGCTTTCGTTGGAATCGGAACCGTGCACTACATTGCGGCCCACGTCCATGCCAAAAGTGCCCCTAATTGTTCCCGGCGCCGCTTTTAGCGGGTCGGTGGCGCCCATCATATCCCGCACCGTGCTCACCACGTCTTTGCCTTCCAGCACCATGGCCACCACCGGTCCCGAAGTAATAAAGTCCACCAGCGGTCCGAAGAATGGTTTGCCCTGATGCTCTCCATAATGTTTTTCGGCCAGTTCCCGGGATATGCGCATCATTTTCAGGGCGGCAATCTTAATCCCTTTTTTTTCAAACCGGGAGATAATCTCTCCCACCAAATTTCTCTGCACCCCGTCGGGCTTGACCATCACGTATGTCCTGTCCAAAAACCGCGTCCCCCTTAAGCTTTATTTGCTTCGATGCCCGCCTCACTCATCAGGAGGCCCAATTCGCCGGCCTCGATGGTTTCTTTTTCCATAAGCTGGCCCGCCAGCTTATGCAACACTTCCATGTTCTTGTTCAGCAGTTCCCGGGCCCGGTTGTAACTCTTTTCCACGATGTGTTTAACTTCCCGGTCAATTATTGAGGCCACTTCCTCGCCGTAGTTGCGGTCCCGGGAAATGTCGCGGCCCAAAAAGACCTGTTCCTGCTTGCGGCCCAGAGTCATGGGACCGATTTCGTCGCTCATGCCGAACTCCATGATCATCTTGCGCACCAGTTCAGTGGAGCGTTCCAGGTCGTTCTGGGCGCCGGTGCTGATTTCTTTAAGAACCAGGGCTTCGGCCACCCGGCCGCCCAGCAGCATGGTCACCTGATCCAGCAGTTGGGAACGGGTGGCGAAACGGCGGTCTTCCTTGGGCAAAAGTAATGTATATCCCCCGGCCCGGCCCCGGGGAATTATGGACACCTTATGCACCGGGTCGGTATTGGGCAGCAAATACCCCACCACCGCATGGCCGGCCTCGTGATAAGAGACCAGCTTCTTTTCCTGCTCGCTGATGACCCGGGATTTCTTTTCCGGGCCGGCGATAACCCGCTCCACGGAATCCTCCAGCTCCGCCTGGCCAATCTCCTTGATATTCCGCCGGGCGGCCAGAAGCGCCGCCTCATTAATCAGGTTGGCCAGGTCGGCGCCGGTAAATCCGGGGGTCCGGCGGGCCAGCACATCCATGTCGACACTTTCCGCCAGGGGCTTGCCCCGGGAGTGTACCTTCAGTATTTCCTTACGGCCCAGCACATCCGGAATGTCCACCACCACTTCCCGGTCGAACCGGCCCGGCCTTAAGAGCGCCGGATCAAGAATATCGGGGCGGTTGGTGGCGGCGATAATGATAATCCCCTCATTGGCCTCGAAACCGTCCATTTCCACCAGCAACTGGTTCAGGGTCTGCTCACGCTCGTCGTGACCGCCGCCAAGTCCAGCGCCGCGCTGGCGGCCCACGGCGTCTATCTCGTCCACGAACACGATGCAGGGCGCGTTCTTTTTGGCCTGTTCAAACAAATCCCGCACCCGGGAAGCGCCCACCCCCACGAACATCTCCACGAAATCGGAGCCGCTGATGCTAAAGAAAGGCACTCCCGCCTCACCGGCCACGGCCCTGGCCAGCAGGGTTTTACCGGTACCGGGGGGGCCGAATAACAATACCCCTTTGGGAATCCGCGCGCCCAATTCGTTAAACTTTTTGGGGCTCTTGAGAAACTCGACGATTTCCTCCAGTTCTTCCTTGACCTCGTCGGCCCCGGCCACATCCGCGAAAGTAACCTTCTTTTTATCGTCGGTGTGCAGCCTGGCCCGGCTTTTGCCAAAGGACATCACCCGGTTTCCCCCGCCCTGGGTCTGCTGCATGAGGAAGAAAAACAGCAGTACGAAAAGCATAATCGGCACCAGGGTGGTTAACAAACCCACCCACCAGCCCGGCCGGGGCGGGTCTTCCACCTTGTAAGACACGTTCTTTTCCAGAAGCTGTCTTTCCAGCAGTTCGGTGCTCGTAATGGTGCTGCGGAGCTGGAACTCGGTTCCACTGGCGTCTTTACCGCTAATGAGATTGGTAAACTCGTTGGGCTGAATGGTCACGTCCCGGATCCTATCCTGGCTCAGGGCCGCGTAAAACTGCACAAACTTCCATTCTTCCGGCTCATTGGTACTGGGGGAGGTGTATTTAATCAGGGCTATGGTAATCAGAACAATGAGCAGATAAATGCTCAGGTTCTTGACAACTTTGTTCAAACAAAGCCAACTCCTCTCGGTTCTCTAGCAATACGGATTTTCGTCGGGATTGGATCTTCGTATTAGCTTATCACAAAAACTTTCCCAGTAATCGTAAATGAATAAATGCAGGCAGTTGATAGTATCTTCGGTAACTTTCGACCGGTGTCCGGGCCGCATGCCGGTTACCCAGACGATATCGGACCCGGAAACCACCAGCGGCAAATGGTTCCTTAAATGACGGGGCACCTTGTGGTCAATAAAAAATTTCTTCAGTTTCATACTGCCTTCAAGACCCAGCGGCGTGAACCGGTCGCCTTCCATCCGGCGGCGCGCCACCAGGGGCATGGAGAGGCAATCATAATCCAGCAGCACCTCATCGGGACCCAGGGACGCGGGGTCGCCGGCTTCGGCCGCCGGCAGGATACGCGCTCCGATGGACAGGCCGGCTTCCGGCACGGCAGTGATCCCGGGCACCTTAAGGTGATGCTGATAAAACGGCACTTCCTTTTCCTCTCCGTCCAGGGTAAATTCCAACAGGCCGTAATTTTTTTTGCAGGTTACACCTTTTGGCAGATCAACTTGTTGGTAACCCCCTCCACCCTTTATTATTTCCATAATCTGTTCAATATGACCAAATCCGAGTTCATCGTTGCTGCCACATATTTCAAACCAGGCCCGGCGGATTACCCGGCGCAGCAGGGCGGCGGGCTGGTCCAGCAGTTTATCCCGGTCCAGGGTAACACTGTGACCATTTGAACCGCTTATGACCCGGTAAAAGACCGCGTCGGACTGTTTTTCCAAATATTCGTCTTCCTCACGGCATATCCTACCCAGCCTGTTCAAAGCGTCGGTTAAATTCGGGTTATAATTTTTTTCCAGAGTCGGAATCAGTTCCAGCCTGATCCGGTTGCGCAGGTACTTGCATTTCAGGTTGCTGGAGTCCTGCCTGACGGCAAGGTTGTGCCGGCTGCAGTAGGCTTCAATATCCCGCCGTTTGACATTTAGCAGGGGCCGGATATAGAATTTGTCCCGAATGGGCTGCATGCCGGCCAGACCGCCCGGCCCGGCGCCCCGCAACAGGTGAAGCAGTATCGTTTCGGCCTGGTCGTCGGCGTGGTGGCCCAAAGCTACTTTGGCGGCGCCGGTTCTTAGGGCCACCTCGCTTAAAAAACTATACCTTATTTCGCGGGCGGCCACTTGGGCGGAAAGTCCCATCCGGGCGCCGTACTCGGGTACGTTCCGGGTTTCAATATATGACGCCAGGTTCAACCGGCGGGCGAATTCTTCCACAAACACAGCGTCGGCTTCGGCTTCAGCACCCCTGAACCCGTGATTCAAGTGCGCCGCCACCAGCTTAAAGCCGAATTGCTCCCGCAGCCGGTAAAGCACATGCAGCAACGCCACCGAGTCCGGCCCGCCGGAAACAGCGGCAACCACCGTTTCGCCTTCGCCAATCAGGTCATACTTTTGGATCTGCTTAGCCACCCGTTTAATTAAAGGCATGGCTTCACCCACATTATTCCTGTTTTTTTTTACTTCAACAAAGGTGAGAAAATATCCTTCTATCATTATGAGCCAGACAAAAAAAGCCGGTGGCGATACCTTCAGCACATTCAGTTTAAGAAAAATGCAATCTATACTTGGCATTTTTGCTATTAAAATTGCCAAGTATAGATTGCATTTTGCAGCCATAAAGGCCGTAACCCTTAATTTTCAAGGGCTACGGCCTGTTTTAGATAATGTATTACTAATCGTTATACAATAGTATACAATATAAAAAAAGAAAGGCGGAATGATTATGGCTGTCAAAACGGCGAATGTACTCGCTCACAAAAGCATTCCATTTTCCCTGTCGCTTCCTACCGCTCCGACGGCGCTGGATGAATGGACGCCGCCGCATTTGACGCAATTATGCAGAATGGATTGGACGAAGCAAAGGCTAACCGTTTCCGTCCTGCTTCTGAGGTGTTTGCAGATTTAAGACGGGGATTATAATTAGGGTCTCTTGAACTGTCGAATTCAGGAATCTGTCTTGCTCGTTTTATGAATACCGGAAAGAATTTCACCCAGGCTCATTTGATCAAGCCACTGGCCTCTATCCCGGGTATAATCACCAGTACCCGATTCAAATTGTTGGATAAATCTAGCCATACCCGTAGGACCCAGCGCCTTTATCAGGGCGGCCAGACCGGCACTGCGGATTTGACTAGGACTCATTTTCTGAGTTTGCATTATGAATCACCTCCATAAGCCAAATTACGGGATTTTCAACTCTGACACTTATTCTACTTCTATTGTTTTTAGCTTTATTTAGAAATTTATCATCAGTAGTAAGCAGCACTTCGGCAAATACACTTTCAGCGCAGGCAAGATGCAGTGCGTCTAACGGTTTAAAACCCATGCCAACAAGACTATTGGCACGTTTTTTAATTCCAGCGTCTATTTTTATTTTATCATGGGTCAGGCCAGTAAAAGCAAGTACCTTCTCTCTTTTTTCTAAATCAGGCGTAAGAGATATTTCATATTCGATAGCTTCACTGCCAGCTAAATACCATTTTCCTCTTTCGCAACCGGAAAGAATAAGGTGGACCCCATTGTCAAGACAGATTTTTAAAAAAGTTAAGCTACAAACTAGTGTTCTTTTTGGGTTTATTATGGCAAGCTAACGTATAAAGTAACCACATTCGGGTTCCAAATTTACCAAGC